>JAWXAY010000024.1:0-27500 GCA_034439715.1 Pseudomonadota bacterium | reverse complement strand
TGTCTCTCTTTTCTCCACTGCGAAGCCCATACCAGTACTAAAATCCAAGTCAGTACAGCGAGATACTCAAAAATACCCGCCGATGTCCCCAATTTATTTTGAAGTGTTTTAAGGCTTACACGCTGTAAACGAGTCCATTCGTTTGAAAATTAGACAGTTTGGCTAGATTATATCGATTAGAATAGCCTTTTAAGTGGCCCGATAATTGTAATAAGGCCTATATGTCTTTGGTAAACCTCTTTTTCATTTTAACCACGGTTTTCTTAAGCGTTTCTGGGAAAGCGTTTACGTGTGCCGACATTTTTAATTCCAGTACTAAATTTATAAAGGAATTTGACAGATATGATTCTAAGGCCCAAGAGCGTTGGAGCGACGCCCTTCAAAAAGAGTGGATAAAAATTCAGACTGATCCATCACTGGGAAGCGAGAAAATCTCGGCACTGAACGTACTTGGTTTTAGTTTCGAACACGGAAAAGTTAGTGCTCCCACCTACAGAGAATTCGTTAAAAATTATTTAAGCGAAATTAAAAAACGCAATATCGCCTTAGACGAAGCCATTTTGCCGGCATTGGCTCTTCACGCGATTAACGAGAAGGGACAACTTGATGTGCGCCTTATCACTCCTGGGGTGGATGAGTGGCCAGCTGATTACCAATTATGGGGGGACAGCCAAGCTCTTGGAAGGTATGTCATTCCAGAAATGGGAAGAGGTCGGTTCCCTTTAACCAGAGATTCACATGACTTATTTCACTTTGTATCTTTTTTAAATAATCCGGACTATATGATTTCTCTCAGAAAAGGAATCGATAGCATCAAACACCCATTGGTGGAAGGAAAAAATTTATTAAGAGCAAATTTTTTCGCTGAGTTTCTTTCTACTGGCAATCTCGCTAAAAAATCAGAAATACTAAATTTTTTACTGACACCAAAAAAATTATCGGGAAATCCTAAGAGTTTTGCAGGCTATAAATTTGTCATTGATCAACTATCGGAAGATGCACTCCTAGCTCACGCTGAAAAATTGGCTACAAATTATTCCCACTTTTTAGTTGATTTTGGCGGTGGAGTGACCAAAACCAATGAAAAGATTAATAATCGTCATTTCACTGGTGGTGACAATTATTTTTATATGTTGCTGGAAAAATCAAAAGGGCATGGTCTTGATCGAATGTGGCGAGAATCACCGACTCACTTTTCTGTAACTCTCTTAGAGCTGGTACAAACATTGAAGCTTTCACCAGTAGAGTATGCAAGTTATCTTACTAATCTTTTTTCTGCAGGAGTGCGTTCTGATTTCCCTGAGCTTTTTGGTCCCAAACAGGATTTGGACCAGGTGCCTACTAAAACTCTCCACCCTTTAGCGCGCAGCCGAGAGATTGTCTTGGAACTTTTGCGCTTATACGTTGCTCGAATGGAATTTTTTATGTGGCGCTCAGTAAATGATATGCCCGTTGAGCGTCTTATTCAAGGGGGGCTAAGAGATCTTGACTTCGACCCTGAAGTCGTTGAATTTCTTCGTGATGGATTGGGTGGAAACTCAAATATTCATCGGTCGTTTCTTCCGAACTAAATTTCATCAAACACTTAGAATCAAATCCTTCTGGGGCTTTTGCATTTAAAGATCGTACTATCTATTTTGCTTACAGAATTGCACAATACAATGCAAAATAAACCGAATTCTCAGCGTTAGCTTTTTGCGGTTTTGGTTATAGCCACCGATCACTCAAATCTCGCTTACTCTTAAAAACCATTAAAGCGCACTTATCTAGGACAGGGGCCTTATTATCGCCATAACCCAGCGTAAAATTGAGCTGAATTAGTCTCATGGAGATTTCCTTATTGGACGATTTTCAATAAAGCAATTCGGGACGAACTTTAGGCATAGTATTTGCATTTTCTCCCACCGTATGGAGACGTTATGCGTATATTGATAATAATTGTATATATATTAGCCACTGGGTCACAAGTTGCGGCACTTACCTGTTCTGATTCGTTTTCAAATATTGAAAGACAAACGCCTGTAGAATCGGGAAAGTTTTGTTTTTTTAGTCAATGTTCAAGCGTTATGTTTGTTTCTAAGTTGTTGGATATTGACGCTCTCAATGTGCAGGAAGGGAGGGGCATTTCTATTAAGCTTGCCTCAAAAGAAAATGGAGAGCAATTGGTTGAGGGTATCATTTTAAAACAGGACTACGATTCGATGACTATTCTAACTGAAAGTGGAATACGCACTATTACAAATTCGAAAATAAATATCTCCCATATTGTGCTGTTCAATACGAATATTCATCCAGAGAAGAGGATACCCCTTGTTTATAGTAACTTTCTAATAAGACTCGATTTGTTGACAGCAGAAAACCCCAATGACTTTATTCAATTTAATATTCGGTTGAAAAGAGATGATATTAACATGGTTGCTAAGATTTCTAAAACCAAGGATGGATTTCTTTTCAAATCAATTGATGGAAAGATTTACGAAATGAAACGATCACTCATCGAATCCGCCTATGAAAGGGGGGGAGACTATCAAATAATGAGTGGACTTCAAAACACCCCAATGTAATGGATCGTTCCACTATTTTTCTTAAGTTTCAGACTAAAAAATCTTGAATCGTAGTCGAAATTACTTTTCAAGTTAAATTAGGCTCTTAGTTGTCGCAGGATTTTTCGGCCATAAGTCACTTCAAAAACGGCTAAAATCTAAGTAGCATCGCAAAGGCAAACCAACCTCGGTTTGCCTTTTGACATTTAAGGCCCGCGATAGTGGCCAAAGCGTGTGACTTCTCCCGTAAAAATCTTGCTACTACTCTGGCCTGATATTCGGGGGAAGGGCTTTATGGCCATGTTTTGCTTCTCAAGAATTTTCCAAATTAATCCAAAAAGCCATTATTTTGAGCCTTCTAGGACTGAAGAGTTTTTACCAACACAAGTCCTCATAAAATTGATCTGGTGGCATGTTACAAGGATTTGGCTCGCGGCCACATTGAAGACACGACATTAGCCTAGCGTAAATAGAGACTCATTAAAGAATTGTAAGGCAAAAGACGAAAAAGAAATCATGATGAGGTATCTTCCTGTTCTATTCTTTATATTTTTCTCGGGAGAGCTATATGCGGATATCGGGTCCTGCAGCGGCGATGAAATTAGGGACCTGTTGGACGAGGGGTTTTCGGCAACGGCAATAAGTGATTTATGCAAACTTGAATCTGACCGAAATGAAAATGAAGGAAATTGTACAAAAGAAGATAAGTCTAAATTAAAAAAATATAGATTTAGCACACAGGAAATAGATACCCTGTGTAGAGAACCTGCTGGAGAAATTAATGCAGAAACTCGTCGAAAGCTTATAGTAAAGATTTCGAAAAACTCAACTGAAAGAAAAAAGCTTGTATCAAAGATTAGTGACCTAAAAAAGGAATTGCAAATTCAGAAGGCCACCTGTAATAATTCAGGTTCAAAACACAACACAGAAGCTATTTCAAATGTAATTGATCCGGCTCAAAGACCTAATAGTCCTCCGGCACCTCAATACGAGATTGATGGGACTAGCCTCACCCCTACGGCAAAGTAATACTGGTTAGGTTGCCTCCGCTTGCCCACCTAACCACAGGAAAAGTAACCAGCATTTGCCTCGTGGCCGGCAAGGTCCCCCTTTTGGGCGGCTTCGGATCACACCGTCCTCTACAAAGTGGTTCAGGATAACCTCAACACATTTCTCAAGATTATTGAGCTGCAAGATAAACCCTTACCCGCGCACGTCGTAAAAGAATTTTTAAGAGTTGCGTGCACGAAATGCCACGACGAAAAACTTGTGGCCTTCGCATGCCGAGGCCGTGGGTTTTGCCCCGCCTGTATGGGGCGCCGGATGAACGAAACCGCCGTGTTCTTAGTCGACCACGTCCTCCCAAAACTCCCAATCAGGCAGTGGGTTTTGAGCTTTCCGTTTCCGATTCGGTTTATCCTTGCCAAAAACCCCAAGCATATTACTAAAAGCCATCAGATCTATTTACGAGTCATTGATGGATTCTATATCGCGCAGGCGAGAACAAATGAAATCAGCGGCAAAATAAACTGCGCCGCCGTTACCGCCATTCAAAGATTTGGTGGGAGCGTAATCTTAACGTGCACTTTCACTCTCTCGCTCCCGGCGGAGTTTTTGCCACTGACAGTGACGGTGACCCTATCCCATTTTTTAGACAGTTTTCAATTTCTCTCGCCCAACGTCAGCTTTGGTTAAATTCATCTTACATCATCGAATCTAACCCTCAGGGAGCATTGATTTTTTAAATTCTACTGGCGTATAGGCGGGTTTTCCGTCGAGCAGGTCTTGGGTCAGTTTCAGAAAATCCTACAAATGTAGCCCCTATGCTTTTATCAAAAGGCGGCGCTTGGACGAAGCTTATCGTCTCCTCAAGTCAGGTGATTAACAGGTGAGTGATGTGGCGATTCTCGTTGGGTACGCGGATTTCGCGGCATTTTCGCGAGCCTTTAAGAAACAATTTAAAGTCCCCCCTTCATCTTTGACTCGGAAAGGCTGACGGCCGACGAGGCCTGTGTGGCTGCAAAACTATACGCCCAAAAGACCTGTCACAACCCTATAGGCCCACACAAGTAATTTGAAGTAAGTTGTCCTACGTTATCAACTATTGTAAAAATAGAGCTGTAACAAACAACGAAAGGAATAATTATGAAAAACTTTGTAAAAGTATCTAGCTTCACTCGCGTTTTAAGTTCGTCTACTGTCTTTTTTTTGGGGTTGATAATTTTAAATAGCACGGCTCATGCTATTGACTATTGTCATGAAATCCCTGCAGGATCGAGTAACATAAAGGATGTGTCGGGTGAAACGTATTTTAAGCCTGGCCTTGATTTAATGATTGAGTGCTTTGAGAGTCCGGAGTGCTTCTTGCGATTTTCGGCTAATCGAGCCATAGATGATGCAGAAGCAGCGTGTGCGGAAATTAAAGGTTCATCCAGATGTTTATACGTTGATAGCCTTAAATACCAACGTGAAACCTATGTTTCGGCGAGCGTGAAAATTCAGTGCCAACTTTAGAAAGTACCGGCCACAGCCGCGAGCTGAACAAGTAGACGAACCGTTACAATTAATTTTTAAAAGGAGATTAACATGAAAGCATTATTATTAATAAACAGTGTCGCACTGATTTGTATGGTATTCCTAATACCACCCAATGCATATAGTAACGATCGATTTGGAGTGATCGATTTAAACGGAAATTGTAAATTTGCACCCGAAGCAGTTGAGACCATCAAGATTTCAGAAGAGATAATTATAACTAAGGATGTCCCGGTTCACTGTGCATATGAACATAAGGAAGCATTAAATTTTTGTTATGCAAAGGGTTACACTAGTTGCAAAATCCTTTCAGAAAGATCCTTCTGCCGTAGGGGCAACTTTGACTATCAAGGAACAACTCTAGTTCAAGGCACTAAAACTATTCCTGCCACGTTTGAGAAAATTATATTATCCCCGGTAGAGATTAAGGCTAAAACCTGTCAGAATCTTACTACCTGTTTAGAGTATTATTTAAATGAGTCGTTAAATGACAAACTTACTGCTGTTCAAAATTTAATGGCGAATATGCGTTGTGGGTTTTAGTTGCGTCGGTATCTCGACTTACCTACACAAACTACTTTTTAAGTTTATCTCTAAGTGCAGCCAATTCCGCAAAGGGATTATTCAAGATCATCTTGGGTTGAGCCGGCCTTGGCGGAGGTCGGCGCGAATCTTGACGATTATCGCGACGCGGACCATTCCTATCATTATTTCTAGAAAATTTTTGGGTAGGTCTACCACCACCATCACCTTGCGGTCGTGGCCCCTGCGGACGCTGTTGTGGTCCTTGCGGCCGCGATTGTTGTGGTGGTGGTTGGGGCCGTGGAGCACGAGGGCGCTCTTGGCGCGGTGGTTGTTGCACCTGTGGCATTGGTTCCAGTTTCATGGTGAGCGAAATTTGTGGCTTATCTAGGTCAATGGACAGTACTTTTACTTTCACCACGTCGCCAGGGCTTAAAAATTTTCGCGGGTCGTTGACAAACTGATGGCTGATTTCTGAAATATGCACCAAACCATCTTGCCTTACACCCACGTCCACAAACGCACCAAAGTTAGTAACGTTGGTCACAACACCCGGACAAAGCATGCCGGGTTTTAAATCCTTCACTTCGTGAATATCTTCTCTAAACGCCACGGTTTTAAACTCAGGACGGGGATCGCGACCAGGTTTCTTTAATTCATTAACGATATCATCAAAGGTAAATTCACCAATGAGACCAATCCATTTATCTCTTTTTTCAACAAGGCCTAGCGTTTTTTCTCCCACCAATTGGGTAGGAGTTAAGTTCACGTCGCTCGCCATGTCGCGAACAACCGAATAGCGCTCAGGATGGATACCTGTGGCGTCGAGAAAAATTTTCCCGCCAAAAATTCTTAAGAATCCAGCAGATTGTTCAAAAGTTTTAGAGCTAAACTGCGGTACTTTTTGGAGATCAGTTCGTTCTGAAAATGGCCCATGCTCTTTTCTAAACTGTACCACATTTTGCGCAATAGCCGGGCCAATTCCCGCAACATAGCTTAGTAGCGCCGCTGACGCGGTATTAAGATTGACACCCACTTGGTTAACGCTCGACTCCACTACGCCATGCAGAGTTTTTTTAAGTTCGTTTTGGCTAACATCATGCTGATACTGGCCCACACCAATACTTTTAGGATCAATTTTGACGAGTTCAGCAAGAGGATCCTGAAGTCTTCGCGCAATTGACACCGCTCCCCGGACACTCACGTCAAGATTTGGAAATTCCTCACGGGCAATTTCACTTGCCGAGTAAATACTTGCCCCCGCTTCACTGACCAAAACTACGGGAACCTCAGAATTCAAATCCTTTAGTATTTTTCGAAAGAAAATTTCGGCTTCACGTCCGCCGGTACCATTACCGACGGCCAAGGCTTCTATTTTAATTTGCTTTAAGACATCTTGCAGTAATGCCTTTGCTTTATCCTCAGCGTCGGCACCGACAGTATGAAGTATAGTGTGTGAAATATAGTTTCCTTGCGGATCAATTAGCGCGATTTTACAGCCTGTTCTAAATCCGGGATCAACGCCTAAAACACAGCGATTACCAAAGGGACTCGCCATTAAAAGTTTACGTAGGTTTTCAGAAAATACTTGAATGGCGTGATCATCAGCAACTTCTTTTAAATGACCATGAATTTGATTTACAATTGAAGGAGCCACATGAGCCGTCAACGACAACTTTGCCGCTTCATGCAAAAGAGGTTCAATGGTAGCCGTTGGTTTAGGGCAAATAAACTTGTTAAACTCCCCGAGCATGAAGTCGCTGTTACCTTCGAGTGTTACGGTGAGTTCGCCCTCATGCCATCCTCTTCTGAGTGCCAAATATCGATGCGAGGCTTTTTCATTTTGTAGGTTTTTAACCGAATCGCTAAACTCGGCGTACATAGAGAATTTAGAATGCGGTTTAAATTTTTTAGTTTTTTTAGAAAATATCTTTCCTTTTTCAGATAGGTGCTCACGTACCAGTGCTCGTAGACCCGGGTCATTCGTGGCCCTTTCGGTAATAATGTCTTGAGCACCTTTAAGTGCCAACTCGTAGGTTACAATTCCCGCCGCAGCGTTAAGATATTGTTTTGCTTTAACTTCAATGGCAGTGTTGTCAGTCCCACCATGTCCCAACTCCCAAAGCCAATCTGCGAGTTCCAAAAGTCCGGCTTCGCGGGCCAAAGTAGCTTTTGTCTTCTTTTTTCGCTTGAAAGGTCGATAGATTTCATCGAGCTCTATGAGATCGTCCGTCGTTAAAATACTTTTCTTAAGCTCCGCAGTGAGATTTCCCTGCTCTTCTATCTCTTTTAAAATATGGCTTCTTCTTTTTTCGAGTTCTTCAAAATTCTCATGCGCCTTTAGGATACTACGAATGTTTACTTCATCGAGATTTCCTGTTTTTTCTTTTCGATAGCGAGCGATAAAGGGGACGGTCGCACCTTCTTTTACCAAATCCAAAACTGAAGCAATTGATTTTGCCTTTAGGGCCGGTAGAAACTTTTTCGAAAATTCTTGGAATTTTAGTTCTAGCATATAAAAAATATTATTTGTGTCGGTACATGATTAGCCCATGTGTGGGATCATACGGAGAAACCCCCACGGTCACCTTATCGCCCAGGACGACCCGTATATTAAATCGTCGCATCTTACCGCACAATTTGGCGGTAATCTCAATTCCATTATCAAGCTTAATTTTATAAATTCCTCCGGCTAAAGCATCCATTACTTTTCCATCTAATTGTGCCAGATCTTCTTTTGACATTAATTATTCCTTATAATTGGAAATGAGGGTTTTAATGCCGTTTTCAAATAAAACTTCGATACGATTGTTATGACTAGAAAGCACATATCCCCAGCCGAGAATTTTATGCTTTAGCGCCGACTTAGGAGGAAAATCACGAGTCATGTCATAGGCGGCGGGGCTCTCTTCTTTCGCCTTTTCAAAAAGTTGCGTCCATTTATTAATAAGCTTTTGCTCTTCAGCGGACACTGAAGGTTTGGTCAACTTTAAACCGTCGGGGCCAATTCTGCTTACCTTCGGACTTACTTTCTTAACTTTTGGTTTCAAAACGGGCTCTATTTTAATAACCTCAGTACTAGCTGATACCGAAATCTTCTTCTTTTTGACTGCCTTTTTCATAAGCATTTTCTCCCTTTTGTGCAATAGCAAATTATAACAACAACTTAAGGATTGCAATTTTAAAGATTTGGACGCCTTAGCGCATGGCGCTATTCACTGGTCGCTCGCAAAACTGATAGAGTTGTTGTTTACTAGAATCAACTGTGCAGACATTGAAATAAGAGTGAGGCCCAGGTGGCATTACGCGTTCGTGAAATACGAGAAAAATTTCCTGATTTAATATTGGATGTTATCGGAAATATTGATGCGACCATAGCGGGTATTGGTTCCCTGCAGCAGTCCCAACTCAATGATATCCTTTTTATTTTTAAAGTTGCCGCGTTGCCTGATGCTTACGCCGCTTTAGCTCAGACAATTGTTGTGCCATCCGACTGCAAAAGCCAACTGCCACCTTCTAGTAAAAAAACTTTTCTCTTAAGTCCTAATCCAGAAATGGCTATGGCGCTTATCTCAAGAGAATATTTTGCGCCTAAATTAATGGGTTCATGCAATGGCACGATTAGTGAAAGGGCGCATATTTCTTCGACGGCAAAAATTTCAAAAAACGTTTCTATTGGCCCATTTTCATTTATTGGCGAAAATGTCGTAATAGGCGAGGGAGCCCAAATCTCGTCAAATTGTGTGATTGAAAATGACGCAAAAGTTGGCGCCCATAGCAAATTATACCCCTTTGTTTTTGTCGGAATGAATTGCGTGGTTGGACGTGACTGCGTGATTCAAGCCCACGTGGCTATCGGTAGCCAAGGGTTTGGCTACGCTCACGATAAAGCCGGTCACATTCATAAACCCCACTTGGGCCGCGTGATATTGGGTGAACGTGTAGAAGTTGGCGCTGGCACGATGATCGATCGAGGCACTATTGACGACTCAAATTTCGGTGACGGCACCAAGATTGATAATCTTTGTCACTTCGGCCACAACGCGACCTTTGGTAAAAACTGTTTGATTACCGCAGGCTTTGTTTCGGCAGGGTCCATCAGGGTCGGTGACAACTTTGTCTGTGGCGGCAGAACGACAATTGCGGGCCACCTACAAGTCAGTGACAATGTCACTATTGCTGCTCACTCAACGGTTGGACAAAGTCACCACCAGCCCGGTCAATTTGGGGGCTACCCCTTAGTCCCCATGCAAACCTATATGCGAAACCTCCTGACGACTCCCCACCTCGCGGAAATGCAAAAAAACATTATGAAGCTTTTGAAAAAGATTTTTCCTGATGAAGTTCATAAAGAGGGTCCCAATTGAAATTTTACCTGACGACCCCCCTCTACTATGTAAACGACACGCCCCACATTGGCCACGCCTACGCTACAATTATTGCCGATGTGCTGATTCGCTATCATAAACTTTTTGGTCACGATACTTTGTTTTTAACAGGCACCGATGAACACGGCCAGAAAGTTTTTGAGGCCGCAAAAAAACGCGGGATTGATCCCCAGGTTCATTGTGATGAAATGTCAAAAAATTATAAGCGAATTTGGGAGGAACTTGAAATCAGTTACGACATTTTTTTTAGAACTTCCGATGCCTTTCATAAAAAGGCGGTGCAGGACAGTCTGCAGGAGCTTTTTGATAAGGGCGAAATCTACTCGCAGGACTATGAAGGTTGGTATTGTGTTTCTGATGAAATTTATTATCAAGAAAAAGACTTAGTAAATGGCAAAAGTCCTACCGGCCGCGAAGTAGTAAAACTAAAAGAAAAAAATTATTTTTTTAAGATGTCAAAATATCATCTGGAACTGATTGATCATATCGAAAAAAATCCAAAATTTATTCAGCCTGATTCAAAAAAAAATGAGGTCATGGGTTTTTTGCGCCAGCCTCTCAACGATCTTTGCATAAGTCGACCCAAATCACGACTTACTTGGGGAGTTGAAATTCCATTCGACAAAGATTATGTGACCTATGTTTGGTTTGATGCTTTACTAAATTACGCCACAGGTGTGGGCTTTAAACAAAAGGGCAAAGAAGAATTTTTTAAAAAATGGTGGTGTGACGCAGGGGCCATTCACTTTTTGGGAAAGGATATTTTAACTACCCACGCGGTGTATTGGTCCACAATGCTTTTAGCTCTTAAAATACCGCTGCCAAAAATGATCTTTGCCCATGGCTGGTGGCTGACAGAAAGTAACGAAAAAATAAGTAAATCGGCAGGGCCAGTCGTTCGCCCGCTCGATGTCAAAGCTATTGTTGGGGTTGAGCCGCTCAGGTACTACCTCACTCGCGACGTCAATCTTGGCAATGATGCGCAGTTTTCGCAAGAACTCGTTGTGAGTCGTATAAACTCAGAACTTGCAAATAATTTAGGAAATCTTTTAAGCCGCAGCACTAACCTGGTCGCCAAATACTTTGACGGAAAAATCCCGGCGTCAGATTTCTCTCACAGTGAAACCAAAAAATTAAAAACCACCGCTCTGCTTGTCGCAGATAAGCTGAAGGATGAAATTTTAAACATGGCCCCTCAACGCGCGATTGGGCACGTGATTGATATGTTAAATGATGCCAATAAATATCTTGAAGAAATGGCGCCCTGGAAGGCAGCCAAGACTGATTTACAGTCGGCTGGAGAGTCTCTCGCCACCTCTTTAGAATGTCTTCGTATTGCGGGAATTTTACTTTCACCTGTTATGCCGCTAAAAATGCAGTCGCTATTGGAATCTGTAGGCTGGAGTGAGCCCATTACATTGGATGGCGCTAAAGGTTGGCCACGTCTGACTCCGGGTACGGCTGTGGGAAAAGCCGAGGCCTTGTTTCCGAGGATTCAGTAGTAACTAATAAATCCCCACAGGATTCATCTCACTAATAAAAATTTTTATTTTATCCGCAAACCTCGGGTCAGCACCTAATAAAATATTACGACTCACCAAAAAAACGAGAAGAGGTCCACCCCCGAGTGGGATCAAATGCAAAAACTCATCGCCAAAACTAATTTGTTTTCTGACGGTTACCACATCCGTTGGCAACTTGCGGTCGCCCATTTCATTCACCAAAAAACTGCGCGAATACTCACCCACCGTAATATCTTTACAATCGGGAAAAAAGTCGTTACCACCGGAAAAATTAGCGCCGCATTGGGTGTTAATTATTTTTGAAACCTGACATCCCGGGAATTCCGAACGTAAAAAATGATATATTTCTTCAGCGGCAGAGCCCCTGTTTGTATTTACAAGCAATAACTCTGACCCAGACCGCAAAACACAGCCATTGCCACTGCCACCTTTAAAAACCCACATATTATTATCAATTTTAATTTTCTCTAATTTTACCAGGCCGCGTTCTTCAGGCTGAATAAGTGGCGTTGAAGTCCCCATAAGTAGGCCATAAATCATGCGCAGCCAATCGCTTAAACTATCCAAGTCTAAATATATCCATTACTTAAACTTTCTGGGTCCAAATGGATGGGGAAGGAGTTCATTAAATGTAAAAACTTTGGCAATCCCCTTTTTGTTAGCCAACCACACTTTGGTGTCTGGTCCACAAAACTCGGCCAGAACTTGTAAACACAGTGCGCAGGGAGGTGCTGGCTTTTTCTCGTTTGTGATCACCACCACATCTTTTAAACAAACATGGCCCTCACTGACAGCCTTAAATACGGCGACCCGCTCGGCACATACGGTTCCCCCAAAACTGGCGTTCTCAACATTGCAGCCCACAAAAACCTTGCCCTTATGACTAACAACTGCGGCACCAACACTATAGCGCGAATAGGGGCAGTAAGCTTTCGCCTGCGCCCCTAGTGCTAACTTAAAGGATTTTGTAATATTATTTGGAACTTTAACATTCACTGGTAACTTCTTTACGAGCTTAGCTAATTTACTGGCTCTGCCATTTCAACAACAAAAGCGGCACCGAGTTTAATGAATTTGATAGCATGATTCAAATCCACTTTTTCCATGGTATCGCGCGCGGTGTGGAGGTCACGGTTCATAGTATCCATTCCTGCTTCAAATGGAAAGGCTGTGGCATAACCTAAACGGTTCCACGAAGCATGATCGCTACACTCGTAATTACAAAGGGTCTTACCCATTTCATTTTTATTAATGCCCAAATAATGGGTAGCCAAGCTTTTTACAAAATCAGTCAATGAGTCATCAACGTTATCCTCGACAAAACTAATGGTGTTTGTTTCGTCTTCAGATTTATATCCAATCATATCGAATTGCAGAACTCCCCTGAGCTCGATATTCTCTTTTTGGAATTTTTTTGCCACATAGGAAGAACCAACTAGACCCACTTCTTCGGCAGCGTAATATACAAAGTAAATATCGCGATTAAACTTTAAACCGGTGTCAAGGACGCTTTGGTAAATCTCGGCAACAGCCACAGTGCCGGAGGCATCGTCGTCGGCGCCGGGTTTATTATTTCTCAACGTGTCCATGTGGCCACCAATTAGTACGGCTGGCAAACTGCTATTTTTACCTGGTACTTTTACGACGATAGAGTTTTGTGTATAGCCAGTGCCTGTCTCCACTTCAATCACGGTCACATCACTACGATTGTGATTTTTAGCAATCTCTTTCATACTGTCCCGTAAAAACTCGTGAGCCTTTTTGCCGTTTTCAGAGTTGCTATAGCGATCTGGAAAGGCAATGAACTTTCGAATATACTGATCAAAACGGTCTGAACTTACGGTTCCTAGAATCGTTTTGACTTGTTTATCAAAATTTATTGAGTAGGTTTCTTTGAATAAGCGCACGGGCGCTGCCTTCGTATACTCTTTTAAAAATCCTTTGGGTTTTTTACTATAGTCTTCGGTAACGTCAATGACTCCACCGCAAAACTTAGAAACGTCGTGAATTTTTTCAACAAGATTGTCACGTTCATCGGCGGATAATTTAACAACAACTTTTGTGCCCAGCTCTTCGATCACTTTGTTTTTGGCATTAGGTACAAGTACCAGAAATTGTTTTTCAATGATATAGTAGCCAACCGAATCCACTTTGGCTGAAACCGGCAACGCCAACAGGGTAATTAAAATGATTCTAAATATATTCATTGTACCTCCTATTCTTTTTCTTCTTTACCAGCTTACGCTTCGAGATTTTTTTGTGCCACTCACAAATAAATATAGCGAGTGCAGTCAGAAAAAACTAGACTTAATTATTAAATGCGGGACAGCACTTAGTTTGTGTTTTTGAATGTATTAATATTATCTATAGCTCAGCGGGCCGTTTCGGAATCAGTTGATATGGTATTTAAGAAATCGACACTGAATGGGCCCATTCATGACTCTGTGTTTTTCGTTGGCCTTTAACTTTAGCTCTTGTGTAAGCTCTGCATTTCCGGAGAGTAAAAAACATTCCCAGCCTTTAAAGTTCGTTCTTAAGGTATGCCCCAGGTCCCGGTAGACATCTTTAAGTTGTTCCGAAAGTCCCATTCTCTCGCCAAATGGCGGATTGACGATAATTATTCCCTTATCGATGGGGGGCGTTAACATTCTTGCATCTATGCGGCTAAACTTAATGAGGTGATCAACCCCGGCTTCTCGAGCTGTGGCCTTTGCGATACTAATGGCTTTCGAGTTAATGTCATAACCAAAAAACTGCGCGGTGATCTCTTCTTTTTCCAAGTCCATAGCTGCCTGAACCAAATGGGACCAAACATTTTTATCAAAATTCTTAAACTTTTGAAAAGCAAAACGCTTTCTCAATGTACCTGGCGCCACACTTGTCGCCATCAAAGCTGCCTCAATTAAGAATGTGCCCGATCCACACATCGGATCAATAATGTTGGTAACGCCATCCCAGCCAGAAAGTTTTATTAACCCGGCGGCCAGAGTTTCTTTGAGAGGCGCTTCGGTTGATTCTTTTCGGTAACCCCGTTTAAATAGTGGGTCGCCCGAGGTATCAATGCTCAGGAACATTCTGTTACCTATGGCCTTAGCCATAATTCGTAAATCAGGTGTGTCTTTTTCGACATTTGGCCGCTCGTTAAACTTTTCGCGAAACTGATCAACAATGGCATCTTTAATTTTGAGAGCAAAAAATCTTTGATCATGAAATACGCTCTCTTGCACTGAGGCGTCCACAGCCACGGTTCCTGTCACTTCTATGTACTGGGTAAAGTCGTGCTTTTTAACCCCCTCGTAAAGCTCTTCTGGGGATCTGGCTTCAAATTCCAACACCGGGAGAGCGACTCTTGAGGCTGTGCGAAGATTAAGGTTCGCTCGGTAACAGTCTTCCCAAGCTCCCTCAAATACGACACCGCCCGTAATTTTTCGAACAACTACAATACCTAGGTCCAGGAGTTCTTTTTCTAAAACACCATCAAGACCCTCGGCAGTAAAGGCGATAAATTGGGGCATATTTTATTCTTCGACCGGCGCGCGTTCTTCGGTTTCTTCGGGTGACTCTTCGGGCAAGGCGATACTTAAAACTTCTTTTTGTACGGCTCGCAAATTCACAATCTTTTCGGGGGCACTAAGGTTCGGATTAACCCTTAGGGGATCTTCATCCTTTAAAATGAGTAATTCCGGCTGAACTAATAGATCGGCATCAATATCCTCGGCGTCCTCGGTGGCTGCACTTGAAATGGGAGAAATCAAAGTCATCAATAAATAAAATAAACATAGATTTTTTTTCATATCTTTTTTCATATTTTTATCCAATATTTGCCTTATCTGCCTAATCATTTTCTACCTAATCATTATCTAACTAGTCTCACTAAAGCCGGCGGTGATTCTTCATCGGAATCTGCCGACGAACTTTTTCAATCTCAGATTTTTCAAGCCCAGCTTTAATTATCCCTAAACCCTCATGCGCTTCAACCAATTTTGTGCCCCAGGGGTCAATTATTACCGAATGACCGTAGGTTTGTCGTTTTCCACCTTTGTGCCCCACATGTGTTCCTGATTGGGCTGCTGCAGCAACATAGCATTGCGCTTCGATAGCGCGGGCTCTTAAAAGTATTTCCCAATGAGCCTGCCCTGTAGGTACCGTAAACGCGGCAGGAACTAAAATTAAATCCACAGGTTGTTTCGCGTAATGCAAGAATAACTCACTAAACCTTAAATCATAACAAATGGTGAGGCCGACCTTCCATCCTCTAATATCGACTACTGTCGGGAGTTCGCCGTGCGCAAATGTCATAGACTCTCGGTGACTTCGCTCACCGTCCACGTCCACATCAAATAAATGAATCTTTGAATAGTCAGCAACAAGATTACCAGTCGGCTCAATGATAATACTCGAATTATAGATTTGAGAATTTCTGTTGAGGGGAATAGAACCCAAGTGAATAAACAGATTGTTTTTTTTAGCAAAGTCTTTAAAAGGCTCAAAGTAAGGCGAAGTAGCGTCCCAACCTTTGACTTTATCCTCACCCTCGACCCTTAAAAATAAACAGTTCTCTGGTAACGAGATAAGGTCAACTTTGTTTAGGGAGGGCTGGCCCAACACACTAAGGGCTTGCTCAATATTTTTTTCAACGATGTCCCCTGAAGTCATTTGGAGGACAACGACGTTTAGTGTGGGGTTCATGGTGATTTATTCAAACTTATAATGGGACTCAATGCCCGCAGGAACCATATCTTTACATTGCCAAGCGGCCTTTTCGAGATTGATACGGATGTTGGCCGCTACACTCGTGCAAGTGACAAGACTTCTGCCGCCCCCCACAATTTTATCAATGCCGCCTTTTGAATACATGGTGACACACTTATTTTCTTTGGCCTCGTCATCCACTTTAATGACCCGAATGGTGCGTACTATTTTTTGATTTTTGCAAACAATAACATTTGCTGCAGCGACCTCGGCTAAAGCCAATGGGGCAACGGCAATAATGAAATAAAAAAGGGATTTATTTAACAAGTTTGCGCTCAATCTAGCGGTTATAGGTTGAGGGTTGAGCCTGACTTTTCTTACCTTTAGTTGCCTTTGGCTCTTTGGGCCCCTTTTTAGTACCTGGCGCCTTCTTTTCTGCCTGTTTTACAAGGACAACATTTGAATAAGAAATCATACCTTCAAGCTTTTTCATTCCATCTTTTTTGTCAAAGTGAGTCTTCACGGCGACTCCCTGGACTTTAATTCTCATTTTATCGCGATTGATCTCTAGTACCGCACCTTCGCGACCCCGATCACTGCCCGCAATGACTTTAACCGTAGCACCTTTTTTTATTTTCAATTTTGGAAATTTTCGGCTCATTTTGCCTTCCCTTTGCTTTTTCTGTTAAGAACTTTGCGAATTCGCTGTCTGACGGTTTTGGCTCTTTTTGAAAGTTTAATGTCGGGCTGAGAAAGAATAAACTTATCTAACCCCCCACAATGCTCAATGCTCTTCAGCGTGGCAGTTGAGATTGAAAGCTTTACCGAAGATCCTAATGATCTACTAAAAATGCTCTTTTTTTGAATATTTGGAAATGCCGTGGACTTAGTTTTGATGTTGGAATGGCTGACTAGATTCTTTACTGTCGGTCCGCGCCCTGATAGTTCGCATTTGGCCATTAAAATCCTCCGGTGTAGTGCTGTGGTAAATGCAGCTGTAATCCAATAAAACTATTGAAATAAAAGCGCAAATGGTAGATATAGGTGAAACAGACGCTTGTTGGCAATCGAATTTTGTCGTATTTGGCTGTGTTTTTTTAAGGGCTTTTTCAAGGAGTACTATGTCTACCATCGCAAAAGATAACAAGAAATCAGGTGTACGCTTAAAATACCGCCAGGAATACCCTGGAAAATTCAAATTTGACTATAAAGATCCTACAACTTTAGGCCGTTTCGTAATGGAAGGTGGCAAGGTAGTGCCAGCTCGAATTAGCAAAATGAGCCAGGCCCAACAGCGAACAGTCGCGCACGCCATAAAAATTGCCCGCACCCTTTGTCTTCTACCCGTAGCTACCGATCACTATGACAATTGGCATGGTCCAGAAGCCATTAGCCCTCAGCCTTTTAGTTATTAATTCTATTTGGTAAATTAAGAGCCATTCCGGTCTCGACCTTGGTCGAATTGTCGGTCGCATAATTTACATTTTCCTAAATGATTTCGTTAATTTGCCGATAGTAAGGTGATGAATTAATTCACTTTAAGGAGCAACTATGAAGTTAGCAACTGCCCATCAAGATTTTTTTATTAATGAGCCCGAAAAAAATCGAGTAAAAATTTTAAGGCAAGACAGAATCCATATAAATGATGTTCCTTGTTTCGTTGAAATAGATGGTCAGCGCCATGTGGTTTCAAACTTTAGCGCCTTTGGGCTCGCCATAAATTCTAAGACGCAATGGTTTACAAATTCCGAGTATCAAGAATGCCCCTTCATGGTAGACCAATTCGAAATCGCAAGCCTCCATCTAAAGGCTGTAAGAAATGAACTCACCGAAGACGATGGCTACATCGTTGGGTTTGAAGTTTTAAGTATGCCGGTCCCCGTCGAACAGGTATTCGCACTTTTTGAAAGCTTTAAAATAATAAAATCACTAGAAGAAGATCTCAAAATTTCTGACCTAGTGCCCGTACCATTTCGAGAAGGCGTATGGCGAACAAAAGACTACTTAGAATCCCTCAAGCAAAAAATCACTGATCTAGAGACATCGGCCAACAAATCGTCGGCCATGGATTATCGAAACTACGAAATGACCATTTGCCAGTTTTTCTCGAATTACTTTACTAAGTTTTTTGTGCCTGTTTATGACCGGCTGTTTCAACAGCTACAAGGCTGCGACGAAATACAAAAATCTGCCTCATTCAAATTTTTTCGCGAAAACATGAGGAAACTCATTTATGAGGCTCCCTTTGCCAACAGGGTCTACAGCAAGCCGCTGGGCTACGCGGGTGATTACGAAATGATGAATCTGATCTATCGATCTGAAGTGATTGGAGAGTCCTTATTTGCAAAATGTTTGCATTACTATTTAGTTAACGAGCCCTCTGCCGTTGCCGTAAAGAATAGGGCAGATTACTTGCAAGATAAAATAGTCAATATCATCAAAACAAATTCCACCAAAGATTTGAAAATTCTATCCGTAGCATGTGGTCCTGCCATGGAGATACAAAAAATCATAAATGAGAACTCAGATTTATTAGCTAATAAGAATATTTCTATTCATTTACTTGACCAAGATGAGTCGGCATTAAAATTTACCCAACGGACGCTTCGAAACCTCGCCAATAAACACAGTTTAAAAATCGACATTAGGATGGTACACTCAGCAATCAAGAACGTAATAACTCGTGGCCTTGATGAAAAGTATGATCTTATTTATAGCGCAGGTCTTTTTGATTATCTAACAGATCCTGTAGCTCAAATGGCGGGATCCAGCCTCTTTAAAAGTTTAAAAAAGGGTGGGGAGCTAATTATCGGCAACTTTAATACTGGCAATCCTAATAAATTTATTATGGCTATAGCGTTGGACTGGCACCTGATTTATCGATCGATTGAGCAAATGAAGGGCCTTTTCTCACATCTCGAAGGCACTTCGACGGTCGAGCACGAGGGCACCGGCATTAATCTTTTTTATTGCACAAAAAAAGATGCGGCCTAGTTGGCTTTTTGGGGGATTGAATTTTAACTATTAACGAAGTTCGAAACAAAGAACGAATTCAAGAAATCAAGCAAGTTGTCGAAATAATCAGCGGCAAAATTGCATTGCCACTCTATTTACTTTTTTGGGTATGCGACTATATTTATGTGCCTGACAAAAAGTTTGAGTTTTTAGCCTATCGCCTTTTTACAGCGCTAGTCGCTTACCAAACGTTGTTGCTGTCGAGGCGGCTCAAGTCGTATATTGGACAACAAGCCAATGTAGCTTTTCTCATGTTTGTGGCCGCGTTGTTTATTTCTATAATGGCTTACCGCGCAGAAGGTATGTCTTCACCCTATTACGCGGGGCTAAATTTAGTTTCCATTGCAGCTCTAGCATTTTTTCCATGGAGTAAAGCCTTCTACTTTATCAACCCAATAATAATTTACGCACCATTTTATCTGCTCGCAATCTTTGTTGCCCCCGCAGACCGAAACTGGCAAGCAATGGCAATTAATTCATTCTTTGTTTTTTCGACAATATTGATTTCGATTCTAACTCGCCTGTTCAACGAAAAACTCCGCACAGAAGAAATCAAGAGCAGAATGGCACTTAATCAAGAAGTCACCAACCGGGACAAAATTATAGAAATAAAAAGTAAAGAAGCCATTGACCTGGGACTCTTAAGCCAACAATTTAGTCCGCAGGTCGTAAATTCTATCAAGTCGGGGGAAATTAAAATTACCGATGGGATAAAGCGTAATAAAATATGCGCTATGTTTATTGATATCGTAAATTCGACAGAAAGAGTTGTGCGAATTGACCAAGAAAAAGTAAATAAGGTCATTACAATGTTTTTAGAGGATACGACAAAATACCTGCTGAAATATGATATCACTATAGATAAATTTTTGGGCGATGGCATTTTTGCATTTTCGAACGCACCTATAAAATATGACGACTATGCGGACCGCTGCTTAAAGGCAAGCTGGGAAATTCTGGCCGCGATTCGAGAAAGAAGTTTTGAGTACGAAAAGAATTGGCACCAAAAACTCGAGATAAGAATTGGCATTTCTGTGGGCTATGCCAACATTGGGTTCTACGGCCCCCGTAAACACTTTCACAGCTACACGGCGATTGGGCCTGCCGTAAATTTGTCTTCAAGGCTCTGCGGCGCCGGACCGGTAGATGGAGTTGTTGTAGATCATGATCTGATGGATGCTTTACGAGACAAAGAGCAGTTTAAGTTTGAATTTGTAGGCGACTTAAAACTTAAAGGCTTTGAAAGCGACATAATAAAATGTTACCAATTGAAGGACATAGTCACCCAAGGAGATACCGTCGGCCTCCACGAATGCCCGACCTGCAGCACAATTATGTACCTCGACAATGATGATAGCGGTTTCTTTGTTTTTAAATGCCGAGGCTGCGGAAATGTCGCAGGTCAACCTAACAGGCCCACGATAATAAAAGCCGCATAATCTAACGACAACCTTTACTCAAAATGGACCGAGGCCAGGCATCAGTGAACCGTAGTCCAGACCCTCCCGGAAGTTTGGGGATGAGGTCGCGGGAAAACGCGGCCATACGTTCGGGGCCGTAAAATTGGGACATGACTTCTTTTAGTTCGCAAAAAATCGCAATATTAGGAGTGTCTAGCCAACCGACCGCTTCGCGATAGGATCGCGGCGGCGCCTCACCCCACGCCAAACGCGTGATGAGTTCAAAACTCACCCACAACGTATCCTTAACTTCATTTCTCCCGCCCATGTCGGCGAAACATTTTTGGGTCGTGGCATCCAATTCGCGAAGCACAGTTTTGAGAATGCTAAAAAATTCTAAACATCCGCCAATGTTGTTAGAAAATCGACACTGCTCCACCGCAAGGTGAAATGTCGTTTTGCTCGGCTTTACCGTTAATTTTGAGTCGATCGTTAGTCGACCGACTTGATCTTTCTGAAATTCCTCATACTGACTGTCGCAGGCAGTTCGGGGGGGATTTGCAACTAAGATAAATAAAATACCGAAGGCAATCGCACTGGTCGCAAGCGCCCTTCGAGATAGAGTTGCGAAAAATCTGTCTAACATTTTATCTTACCGGTATGCCACAATTAGCGAGCGTTTGTGGATTATAGGGATTTTGTGCCTTCCAACTCTTTTGAAGCCAAATGCCATTACTCGAATGGCAGTAGAAAATACGATAGGAATCCAATTTATACGTCTGAGCGATGTGCACGACCTGGTCAAATGCCAGTCGCAAATACTTTTTGCGATCCTCCCCCGTCGAACCGAGTAGCTGCGCCAAATGATTACTCACAACCTGGAGTATTCGCTCGACATGCAAGCCATTAGATCTTTCGTATTTGGTCTTCTGTTGAGCGCTTTGAACGTCCGCTAGGACTTTTCGCGTGTTAGACTCAATTTGGCTTTCATCTTGATTAAAAAAAGCTTCGTGAATAGACGTTGTTCCTTCTAAAAGGTGATTTAAAGAAGTCTGGAGCTGAGTTTTAAGTTGAACTTTTTCGCCGCGAAATGCCTGAGCGCCTGAACCTGAAAGACAACACAGCAAAAGGACAAAAAAAGTAACTGAGAGTTTAGCTTTTAGAAATTTTCTGCTCATCAATAACACTATCGACAGCGTATTGATCTGGCTCAAGAGGCCAAGGTCGGGTCGTGTATTAAAACTGGATTTTTGCCTGCAAAAAAACCTGAGAAAAATTTTTGTTGGGTCCTGAGTTTTCACTTAGATAAGGTCCAGGAATAAACGTGCTGAATCGTAAAAGCATGTTGAGGCCGGTATCGTAAGTATGGTCGACTGAGACATCCCACTCACTGCCAATTTCTGATTCATCAGAAACGTCACCCAGTTGAGAGGCCAACATGGAAGTACCATTTGGGCCCGCTGTGACAGTATCCCGAGTTTCAGAACGTAAAAAAGAATAATAATCAATGTAAAGTCGGAGGTCCTCAAGAATATCGGCGTGTAGGCCAGCCTTCCAAAAAGTTAAATTACCCCAGCCCAAAACATCCATCGCACCCGAAGTCCCATGTTTTTCATATAGAAAACTGTCGTACTTTGCCTCTTTCTCTCCATTCACCTGTTCATTGCCGGTGTCTCGATGATAGCCATAGTAAATTTTGGCATTTTTCCATGTGGGCCTGAGGGCCAGTTCGGCGTCAATCATTGAGCCACTCCATACCTTAGTGCTCGTACCCAACTGGATTTCGCCTGAGTGGGCGGCGTAGGAGATGGCATACTGAAAAAACTTTCCACCGACAAAGGCCAAACCGTAGCGACCGTAATTGAGACCGCGTTCATAAATGGGGTCCTCACCAATCCCATTTCCGCCCTTATCAATCGCATTTTTTACCACTTGCATTACATGAAAATGAATAATTTTAAAAATTTCAGGTGGATTTTTAACATTAAAACTAAGGCCGTAGACATTCATTTCCGAATCGTTAGTCACAAAACCTGGCTTTACGTTTTCGATAAGCTTGAGCGCAAAAAAATCTGAATGTGAAAGCTCGCCACTCCAACCGATGACTACGCCGTCCAACGAATAAGGCACTTTCAAATAGTCATTATTTGAAATAACTTTGCCATCGCCCAATGAAAAGGGGCCACGGCCCATGCGAAGGGACATGGACTCGTTGAGCTTCCACCATAGCCAGGCTTCGCTAACGAGCGGAATATTCTCGTTATTATTAATGCCGTCCGGCTGATAAGGCTCGGTATTGTCGGTACCCTCTGCGCCAGTAGTTGCGTCGACATCACTCCCCCACTGAAAATTATGAGAAAATAAAAGTTTGGCCTTAACACTCTCACCTTTTCGCATATTAACGCCCAGCTGAGTGCGGGTCGTGAAATCCTGCTCAGACTCCCTCGCGGTTGTCGGCGTTAATGGATTTACCATTTATCATTTTTCGATTTTCGTAACGAGTTCGGATTTGGGCTTCGTTATAAAACTCAGCATCACGGGCATGTGTGGTTTCGAAAAATAAAAGTGCTGATAAAACCGTCAGAATTGCTGCCATTTTCGACCTCGCGATATTAAACAAAACCTTCTGTTGTTTAACCGAGGGGAACAATAAAGCAATAAAAATTACGTCACGCAAAAAACAATCCCGAGAATTGACAGTGTACCCATTGATCAGTAGGTTGACGCGTCTGACCAATGCTCGGGGCGTAGCGCAGTCTGGTAGCGCATCTGGTTTGGGACCAGAGGGTCGCAGGTTCAAATCCTGTCGCCCCGACCAATTTTCGAATACTGTTTGAGTAAGAAAAGCAAAAAACCTAAGGATCGTAACTAATTAATAACACTGAAAAGCACCTGACAGACTCAGCTTGAATCTTTCACGAAACGTCTTGAAATGTCGTAGCTCTGCTACTTTTTTGCTACTTCGTTGCTACTTTTTCTAGAGCGAAACCACATCATTTCTAAACTCACGAGTCCTTCGGACTAGGACTTTTTGAGCGTACTTCTACAAGCCCGACACCCTGTTTCTAAAACAAAAACAATAATGATCTACAAACCTTGAGGAGGTATTTATGGGACTCGAAAAACTCATCTCGTTAGCAGCGGCTCTCGCTATTCTGGCGGCATCAACTGGTCATCTTCCAAAGATTATCTATGCCGTTCACATGGCGCAGCTTCATCTTATCAAAGAATCACAGGCATCGAATTGGGGCCAAGCTATGCTGTTGCCACCCTCCAAATAGATCGAGGCCAATGATTCCTTTCATCTCTGGCACGACGCCAACAAGGGAATCTTTTTTTTGAATCATCTCCGTAACCAATTCATACGAACTTTAGAATTGGAGACTTAAATGAGCGAGACAGGGTTTTCAGTGTCCGATGGTTCTCCCATGGCTTTGAAGGCATTTTAAGCTTAGATTTATCGGGCTAACGTCACAGGAGCCATCGATTTCACGATTCACAAATAGAATGTTTGATCTAAAAAGGGACCATCAAATTAAGAAAATCTCAAAATAAGAATTTATGTTTCTAAATCCAACCTAGCGAAGTTACCCAGAAAATAATAAAGAGCCGGGTACAGTTTAATGATGGGGGAACTTTAAAAACCGTCCCTCTTTCAGTTGATGTCACAAAATAGCCGTTTCGGTCGTATATAGTATATATATATATATATATTATATTAGGAAGAGATGCCCCCGAAGAAAGCCCCGCTCTTAAAACCATGCGGCTTCAAGGAGCCTCTTTCGGAGGAATAATAATGAAGCTCGCCGTGCCGTCACTTCTTGCCACACTTTTTGGTGTTCTTCTCTTTTCATCTCCCGCACTCGCCAAAACCGTGCGCTATGCGCTGACCGTTTCAAAACAACCCATAAACATGAGTGGCAAAAAGAATGTTGATTTTGCCCTGATGGTCAATGGCGGCATTCCTGCGCCAACGCTAGAGTTCACTGAAGGCGATGACGCCGAAATTATTGTGACCAACAATATTCCTGGCAATGAGGAGGTTTCGATACACTGGCACGGAATCTTGCTCCCTCCAGAAATGGACGGAGTTGCCTACGTGAACACTCCGCCAATCTTTCCAGGAAAGTCGCACACGTTCCGCTTCAAAATCCGACAAAATGGCACGTACTGGTATCACTCACATACGGCCGTTCAGGAGCAAAAGGGCGTCTACGGCGCTTTCATCATCCACCCAAAGAAGAAAGCCATTCAGTACGATAAAGACCTTGTTATCGTTTTAAGCGATTGGTCAGATGAGGATGCCGACCAGATCATTCGAAATCTTCGCAAGGACGGCGACTACTACCTTTACAAAAAAGATTCCGTTCGCTCCTACTTTGGCGCATTGCGAGCCGGGGGATTAAAAACTCATCTTGCAAATGAATGGGACCGTATGGGTGGAATGGACCTCTCAGACGTTGGCTACGACGCCTTCTTGATAAATGGAAAACGCGACTCCCAGCTTCTAACCGCTCATCCTGGCGAGAAAATCCGTATTCGCATCATCAATGCTGCGGCCTCTAGCTATTTTTACGTCTCTTTAGGCCAGTCCCCAATGCAGGTAATTTCGGCAGACGGCGTAGACATCAAGCCCGTCATGGCTAAAGAAATTCTGATGGGCATGGCAGAAACTTACGATGTCCTTTTCACGCCCTCCGAGCATAAAAATTATGAACTCAGAGCTACCGTTCAAGACGTGACTGGCTTTGCCTCGGGTTGGATCGGCATGGGCGAAAAGGTTAGGGCTCCTGATAAACCACTTCCTGATCTCTATTCATCAATGGATCACGTGGGTCACGGCGGAATGAGCGGAATGAGCGGAATGGATCACGGCGCCCATGCCGATCATGAAGATGGAAAGGCCACGATACGGAAAGCGGAAGCTGCCTCAACTGACCCCCATGCCGCGCATCGCAAGCATGGCGGCGCGATGAAGGCGTCACCCAAAGTCCATTCGACCGATGAGCACTCGAAACATAAAGAGCCCTCGAAGCCGAAGCAACCAGTTGATTTCAACACGCAGTCGGATGCAATGCTGAGGCAAAACGAATCCCCACGTGATCTAAACTCAAAACCTCCGGTTATCGAGACGCTCAGTGTGGATAGTTTAGAGGCGATCGAATCAACAGCATTGCCCAAAGATGCAAAAGTTCACGACCTCAAGCTCGTTCTTGGCGGCGATATGGAACGCTACATTTGGCATATTAACGGTAAGGCTATCTACGAAAACCGATTCATCGAGATCAACAAAGGCGAGGTCGTTCGCTTCACATTTCAAAACGACACGATGATGCATCATCCGATGCACTTGCACGGCCACTTCTTCCGAGTCATAAACCAGCATGGAGACTTGTCGCCCTTAAAACATACCGTCGATGTTCCGCCGCACGGAACTCGCGCAATCGAATTTTACGCAAACGAACCCGGCCAGTGGATGCTCCATTGTCATAATCTTTATCACATGAAGACCGGCATGGCGCGCGTGGTGCGGTACAAGGACTTTCAACTTACACCTGAGATGGCCAAGCACGATAAGCAAGACCCGCATTTGCACGATCACATTTATAACTACAGCCTTCTTGAAGCCTCAAGCAACCACGCCAAGGCCGAATTCAAGCTCATGCGTACTTGGGACGAACTCAATTTGAAGTTAGAGTCGGCAAACATTGAAGGGAAAAACTTTTCCTTCAACCGTGCTTGGGAGACCGAGGGAGATATGACGTACCGAAGGTGGTTTTCTAACTTCATCAATGTGTCGGTTGGCGGCTCGCTCTACGACGAAGAAGGTTTTGCAATGGCGGGCGTTGGCTACATTCTTCCAATGCTAATTGAAACCAATCTCTACATTAGCCACGAAGGAAAATTCAGATTTGATGTAGAAAAGCGTTTTCAATGGACGAAGAACGTCTTTACCGAGGCCGATTTTACGTGGCGTCCGGGCTGGGGTGGAGAACGCGACTCCGAGTTTGAAATTTCACTGATGTATGGCCCCTCGTGGCATTGGGCTGCCGGTTTAATGGCGACAGAGAAGACCGTAGGAGTTGGTGCTCAAATACAATTTTAGAACGGACTTACGAAAGGATTAAATTTATGACTAAGGCTCTCGCATCGTTTTTCCTGGTTTTCACGGCAAGCATTCTCCTGTTTGGAGGACCCGCTCACGCAATTGAGAATTGGAAAATCGTACCTAACAAAGAAGTCTGCATGGTGACTAACATGCACTTTTCAAGACTACAGATTCCGGTAGAACAGTCGGGAAAGACCTACTACGGTTGCTGCGAAAATTGTAAGGCAACCATCAAAAATGATGCTTCCTCTAGGTTGGCAACCGATCCGCAGACCCAGAAATCAATCGACAAATCAAAGGCAGTTATTGCTGCGAATGAAGCGGGTTCGGTTCTCTATTTTGAAAATCGTGCCAATTTTGAGAAGTACGTCTCAACTTTAGCGGGTATGGAAAAATGAAAAATAGATGGCTGCTTATTTTCTGTTTTCAAATCGACTTGAGAAAATCAGCCATAGTAGCCATTGCGTTAATTCTTCAGGTGGCGGCGCTCCCGTTTGCTGTTGCTCACGAGGGCGAGTCGCACAACATCAAGAAGGAGAAGCATCACGTTTTTCATCCGAATAAAGAGGCTGAAGAGATAACGAGAGCGATCAACGAATCTTATCTGGCAACGGTGAAGCCAGTCTTTAGAAAGAGCTGCTTTGATTGCCACAGCTCCAACACCAACTATCCCTGGTATTCAAATCTACCAGGCGCAAAACAACTCATACAGAATGATATTGCAGAGGCGAAAGAACACCTCGACATGAGCAAAGACTTTCCCTTTCAAGGAC
>JAWXAY010000023.1:0-6137 GCA_034439715.1 Pseudomonadota bacterium | reverse complement strand
GCCCTTCCCCCTCTCCAAGCTCTTCACCAAGTCCTTCTCCGAGTCCATCAGCCTCATCATAGAATTTTTGCAAAGTAGAATTCAGGAAGAAAGAAGTTATTCAATATAAATGTGGGCGCACTTGGTATCGAACCAAGGGCCTCGTCTTTATCAGAGACGCGCTCTACCACTGAGCTATGCGCCCATCAGAGCAAACTTCAAATATGGTAGATGCGTAGCATCATTAAAAGTTTGCGAGATCGCTTGCAAATTGCAATGCAATTTGACAAGGAGAAATCTTTAGTATTTTACCTTTTGCGAAGCAAATAGGCAACGTTCTTGCCAGAAGAGTAAGGTTGTTACCTGTTGCGAGGCCAACAGGCAAGGTCTGGAGATGCAGGCGGGAATCGAACCCGCGCAATCGAGGTTTTGCAGACCCCAGCGTTTCCACTTCGCCACTGCATCATTGTAAACACAAGCTCAAATGGAATTCTAGCAAACAGCAGCCTAAATTAGAAGCGCGCGCAGTAGAAAATTACTGCAACCACTCCCTCTCGATCTTGATCAAAAAAACTTTCAATTTCAAAACTTCTCTAAATGGATGTCCCTGAGGAAAAGTTTTATTAACAATCTTCTCACTCAAATTGTGTGAAGTCATAAAAATAGCCGTGATACCAATCAGTGTAAAAAACACCGTCATCAGAGATGAAAAAAGTATAAACGCTACAGGATACGCATCAACGCTCGTCATGTATTGCCTACAAAAAATAAAAATCGCCAAACTCCCTCCTGCCGAACCTAAAATTGAATAATTAATATGAGAAGAAAAAGTCGCACCAGCACTCCGCAAAATTGTGACTACTTCAATCAATCCAATAATCACCCCCAAAATAATTGTTGACCCTGCATTGAGAAATAACGAATTACGGGAAGACGGGTGGTTGATCTCTAAAATCGACAGAAAAAAACTGGCAAATATTATCCCCAAAAACAAAAAATTATGACTCAAATTAAGGTGAAATATCTCATTAATCTTAAAGCTTTTAAGGTGCTGTTGTCCTTCTTTAACCAAAGACTGATAAACCGAAGTCGCCGTCGAATGAATCCCGCCTCCAATCGCCGCAACAACCAAAGAAGTAGTATAAAGCCCTAACAAAAATGTAGATGATATTGGCAAATTACGCACTTCTGGGCGCTGATATATATCAAGCCCCGCATAAAACAAAACCAAAGGCACGATTACAGCCAGAACTAAGTAATAAAGCTGCACAAAATACATCCCTGATATTCGCCTCTCCGAAGTAAATCTTTTTTTGTAAACTAGAACCGCCGACAAGCCCAAAAGAGTAATAAATATCCACAGAGTCATAATTTGAGTATATCAAATAGGAGGGCCTAACCTCGTGGCGGCAAATGATCACTGGCCAACTCAGCCACAGCCGTAGTTAACATTGAACCAATAGCAGCCATCGCACTACCAGAAATCAGCTCTGGCACTGAAAGAAAGTACCCCGCGGTTCCTACAGCAACAGAACCAATCACGCCAGCAATACCAGCTCCATTTATTATCAGCTTTCGCGAATACCTTACTCGAGCAGCTTCAGTTAAGGTTTCTTCCGGATGAGCTCTTCTTCTCGGTTCAACCATTATTTCTGGTGAACTACTCTCTCCTCTATCCATTCCAACAAATATACTCCACAAATGATAATTTACCAACTATCTCCACAAAAAAGTCCCCCATATTAATGGGGGACTTAAATAACCGTTTTTCCAAAAGAGTGGTGGGAATTTTCCCAGGTTGCCCCGGGTAGCTTTTTTTGTGAAGTGCTATATAACTTCATTCACCTGTTTTCGAAGTCCAGTGGACCTATTACCTAGTAAGACATTCAAGATTGCTCTTGAGCTCTATCTAAATATAAGTCTCTATTACTTCAATTGCGTGAAGGTGATCTTGTATGTGCGCTCGGCTATCTTGTTTGATTGCTCAAACTTTAAGAAATCCTCAACCACATAACGTCTCCAGAAAGGAGGTGATCCATCCCCAGCTTCGGCTAGGGATACCTTGTTCATGTTTCTCCACTTATTACTAAGGGCATGGACTATATCTTCATCCTTAAAAACTGACTCTTTACTGGATGCCAACTGCCTATGAGTTGAGCAAATTTTTCATAAGATTTAACTCCTATAAAAAATCTCCAGTAATTTGGATCTGCTTTTCTACTTGGGTTGTGGACAGAACCGCATTCTACTCCAAATTGTTCTAACCACTTCTTTATCTCCTCAATTTCTTCTAAATTCTTTTGAGCAAAATAAAGATAGTATCGAACCTTCGGATCTCTGGAAACTCCACCTTCTGCATCGAAGTATCCTCTGATGTAATCAATTTTGTCTTGATTTGTCTCAATTACAAAATCTTTAAGAAGGTTTCTTGAAAACTCTACAACATAAAGTTGTCTAGTCTTCCCTTCTTTATACATCCAGGCTTTCTGACCAAGACTCAAAATTCCTTTTACAAGAAATTCAATATATTCTTGATCTTTCTGAACGATACGATAGGTAAGTTTCCTTACGGTCCCATCATGTAATGCTCCAAGCAAATATGCTTTAACACTTCTAGTGTCCTGTGTCATTTTTAAGGCGCCAACGTGTAGTCTCTACGGGGTCAATCATTTCTGACGACTTCCCTCGGTATTCTCCCTTAAATTTAGATTAACCCGAAAGTTAACCGAAAATCAAGTAGGAGTTCACCGATACAGTTAGATTTTACTGGCCAATTACTCGACCAGGTCGCAACGAATGCAGAATGCATTTACGACTTAAGCTTCATCGCTGGTTTCGCCTTCCTCCTGAAACAGGAGTTCGGGCGCCCCCAACTTTGCTGCCTTGACGGGCGGTGTGTACAAGAGGCGAGAACGTATTCACCGCGACCTGCTGATTCGCGATTACTAGCAATTCCGACTTCATGAGGGCGAATTGCAGCCCTCAATCTGAACTGGGGCGAAATTTCAGAGATTAGCTTGCCATTACTGGCTTGCAGCTCGTTGTTTTTCGCCATTGTAGGATGTGTGTAGCCCAGGGTGTAAGAGCCGTGCTGACTTGACGTCATCCGCGCCTTCCTCCCCACAAAGTGGGGCTGTTTCATATGAACTATTTAACATATGATGCGGGTTGCGCTCGTTACCCGACTTAACGGTACAGCTCCAATATTTGCAAAAAGCAAATGTTAGACTATCCCTTCTCCGCCAACTAAATGGTACGGAGTTCGGCGTATAATATGAGTTTAAATTCCAGATTATCTGGTACCTCATATATTAGTCGTTACGGGGTCAAGGAAGTTTGTATAACATACTTGGATGTATATACTCTCTTATCAGCTCAAAAAACTTTGGTAAACTTTGACTTCTAATTCTTAGTTTACCCTCACCTCTATTAATTGCATCTATTCCAAAATCTTTAAGTCTTTTAATGAGACATCCTCTATCTTCTAAATCAAACGATTCGGTTGATAAAGTACAGTCAAATTTTTGATAACATCCATCATCCATATACCAAACGGCAATAGATAAAGGAGTTATAAAACTAACTAAATCTTTTGGGAATATCTTGCGGTTACTCAGATAAAATTTATCTCTCCAGCTTCTAAAGTACTGTCTTGTCCAAAATCTTAACGACTTCGTAAGTCTGCTATCGTTTTTTTCAAAACGGATAACTTCTTTAGGCTGGGAATAACTAATTGAGGCAAGTTCTTGATACTTCCAATCTATATAGTCCTTTTGCTTATCCGATTGTTCAATTTGGATTTTGCCTAATTTTGTTAAATAAGCATCTCCAAGCAAACAACCTATCAAAATTTCTACTTGTCGATCAGAAACTTCAAGTTTTAGGTTTTTACGTGCTGTAAATATCATCTTCCCGACTTCCCTCGGTATTACTTTATCTCAGACTACCCGAAAGCAATCCGAAAATCAAGCTTCACCGATATGAGCCGAATTATCCAACTGACATTACTGTTCAGCGGGCGCGATTGGTCTTATTTCAGACCCCACGCCACGAGCTGACGACAGCCATGCAGCATCTGTGTAGAACCCTCGAAGGAGTCCCAGTTTCTTGGGATTAGCATCTACATGTCAAACCCTGGTGAGGTTTTTCGCTTTGTATCGAATTAAACCACATGCTCCACTGCTTGTGCGCCTCCCCGTCAATTCCTTTGAGTTTTAATCTTGCGATCGTACTCCCCAGGCGGGATGCTTAACGGGTTACCTTACGTCGGTCCTAAAAAAAGGACTAACTAGCATCCATCGTTTACGGCTAGGACTACGCAGGTCTCTAATCTGCTTCGCTCCCCTAGCTGTCGTGCCTCAGCGTCATGAGTTTCCCAGGTACCTGCCTACGCCTTTGGTGTTCCTTAACATATCAACGCATTTCACTGCTACATGTTAAGTTCCAGTACCCTCTTAAACCATCAAGATTTGCCATATTTTGCCCAAAACTAAGGTTAAGCCTTAGCCTTTTAAACAAAATGCGCAAATCAGCCTACGCAACACTTTACGCCCAATAAATCCGGATAACGCTTGCACCCTACGTATTACCGAGGCTTCTGGCACGTAGTTAGCAGGTGCTTATTCTACTGGTACAGTCATAATCTTCCCAGTCAAAAGGAGTTTACAACCCGAGGGCCTTCAATCCTCCACGCGGCGTCGCTGCGTCAGACTTTCGTCCATTGCGCAAGATTCCCAGTTGCTGCCACCCGTAGGTGTATAGCCCGTGTCTCAGTGCTATTCCGGCTGATCATCCTCTCAGACCAGCTACCCGTCGATGCCTTGGTGAGCTTTTACCTCACCAACTAGCTGATAGGACGCGGGTTCATCTTAAAGCGTCTTGCGACTTTGAATTTGCATTCACATTGGAAATTACCCCGTCTTTCGACGAGCTATGTCCAACTTCAAGGTAGATCCCCACGCGTTACTCGACCGTCCGCCACTGCTCCTTGCGGAGCCGTTCGACTTGCATGCTTAAGGCACGCCGCCAGCGTTCATCCTGAGCCAGGATCAAACTCTCAAATAAAGAGCTCGGATCATTGCTGATCCTCATCTTTTAAAGTTTTTTTCCAAACCCTAAACGCTGAATCCGCTTTTTGAAAAACGAATTTTCGATTTATTGTTTTCTAGTATTACTCATACTAATTGGAATTGACAAAGATAGGCTTCACTTTCGTGAAACTTTTCTCTTGTCTCACAATCATTTAATTGATCATGTTTTTTCCCACCACTCTTTTGGAATCAAAGTTACCCGGTTCGGTAAAATTGATAGGTCATTTTCCTGCAAAACTGCAAGAAAAAACCGAAAGAGAGATGTTGTCTTTCGGTTGTTAAAGTGCTTCCCGCGGCTCAAAGAATGAGCTGATGCGGATATTCAACTGTAAGTAGTATTACTCGATGAGAACTTTCTCCAGTCTAACCTAACCCTTATGGGTTTTAAGGTGAGTGTTATTTTACCAGAGCCTGATCGTATAAGTCAAGCTAAGCCGGACTACCCTGTGCGCAGAAGTTGATTTCTCTGTGGAAGAGGGATTAAATTATTCTCTGCTTGTTTCTCAGGCTCACCTAAACTGATCATCACATCAGCTCGCGACATATTTGTGAAAGCCACAGTTTCTACATACACTGTTGCAGCAGCCGCCTCTACCCGCTCACTTCCCCTCTCCTCAACTACTTCCGTATATGTAAAAGTTCCCCCATCCGGACTTCTATAGTACTCCCCAACTTTATTTTCTTTCTTCCATGCACTCAGGTCAATCACGGCCGGCCTAACAAAAATATCAACCGGAAGGCCCGTCTGCACCCTCAGACTTTCTACAGCAACTAGTTGAAACTTAGGCATCTGACTACCATGACCAAAGTGCACTGTCCTCTCAGCAATCCCAACATCACCCAAAGACATCCCTGAAACTACCCTAAATTTGTGCTTTAAATTAGCACCTGTTAATTTTTGATTATTCTGTTTTGCTAAATTTTCATGATTTGACATACTTTATGCAGCCTTCCTTAATATCGACTCCCAAGGCTCAGGTAGAACACTATACGCCCTCTTGTCAAATAATCTTGACGAAAACGCACTGATATCAGATAGAATTTGCTCGTTCTTTGTATTTACCCCAG
>JAWXAY010000022.1:0-38185 GCA_034439715.1 Pseudomonadota bacterium | reverse complement strand
GTGACTGGGAATTTTAAAAAGATTTTGTTGTTTCATAGTAGAGGGAGATAACTGCAAAAGAAGTCTCAAGTGGGGCGAGGGGGTAAATTCAAAGCAAGGGAAACAAAAACACGGAGGCCGGATGCGAGCGGATTGACAGTTTAACAATTAGAATGGGAGACAGTTATATCCACTAATAAAAGAAGACAAACCCGCTACGGTTTGTCTTCTCGATAATCAAAAGCCTTAGAAAAAAGTGAGCGGTCTCATGTCCAATACTGAAGGCGCTTAATGGAGGCAGTATAGACATCGTATCCGTCACCCTTGCTATGTACAAATTTAAAATCGTTGCGGTATTTTTAAATAAAAATGATATTAAATTTAGTAAATAAGATGGCTTACCCTTTTTTCGACTATAACTTCGACAGGCCTACGACATGTAGTCGTCCTACTATTGAGAAATGTCCTCGCTAATAATGCTTCAACAGATCTTCACCAAAGAGAAAAGTGATGCCTGCTGAGATTTCAAAATTATGAATATTACCTTTGATGTCATCACCCTGAGCGTTTTTAATACCCTTGTCATAGCCCGACTCGCGAATTCCCCAGAAGGGAATGCCGACATGGTAAATTCCTTGCGCATACCAAGATAGTGGCGAGCGAGTAAATCCACGAAGGGCCAATCCTAAACCAAAATCATAAGTGACATTTCCGTACCGCTTACCATTACCTGTGGCTTCCAGCGTATTAGAAACTAATCCCGCCGTAAATGGCATAGCCAATTGCATGTCGCCCATTGAAGTATAGGGATCAATAAGACTGAAGTAAATATTGGCAAAAAGATCTTGATGAGTAATTGCCCCTCCGCCAGTTATTGTTGTATAGGCAGGACTTGCTTGGTGGCTGGCCGGTTCTTTAATGTTTTCCTTGAAAGTGCCACTGGCTCTTCGGTAACCCACATTCACCATTCCAAAACTAAATCCAAAAGAAAAAGGGGTATTCATTTCGCCATTGATTTCAGTAATAAAATTGGGCTTATAACTTAGCTGCTTTTCAATAAAAAATCCGTTAGAAGAAGCACCATATTTATCCTGTTGTTGATGACTGGCGCGGGGTTTTAGTTCTGCAATTCTGGCAACAACAATTTCTGCAGCGGCAGGAGCCGGGATTAACTCAAGATATTTTTCATAGGCTTTTATAGCGTCTTCTAAATTCTCTAGCCTCTCTTCTGTCAAACCTAAGACAAACCAAGCCTCGGCGTCGTTAGGTTGCGCTACCGTCGCATTTTTGGCCACCGCATTGGCCTCTCGCCATTTTTTTTCTTTAATGAGTTTATAGGCCTTGAATGAAGAGTCGGGAATGGCCGGTGCCGTCGTTTGCGCAAAAACAGAATTAAAAAATAAAGCCAGTGTGCAAATAAAAAGACTAAAATTTAAAGTTTTCATGGAGTGCCTGCTTTGAACTCAGGCTGTTTATATGAGTGCTGGCAAGCGGCGTACCGTTTACATTCAAACTCGGCATTAGCTGGATAACAGTTACAATCGCATTCATTTAACTTGGGAAAGCCCTCGGGACAGCAAATGGGATCTCCGCCATAGGCCCCTCCACAAACAAAAACATAACAAGTGTGAAGTCCCGGCTCGCCTCCCTTACAAAGAATTTTGCCACGAAAGTTTTGTCCTTGTGGCTTAGAAAAAATGGGAGCCGTAACAGCAGCCGACATCGAATCGAGAAAGCGAAGCGCATTTTGATCTTGATTATTTTGGTAGGTCTCTTCCGTTAGTCGCGCCTGTTCTGCTCTGTTTTTAGAATCTTCCTGAGCCCAGAGTTCGGCGGCGATGCGATCAGCTCTCTGCTGTGGCGTCTCTACCGCCTTTGGAGCGAGTAGGGCATTTCCCATAAGTCCCAGACCTACTAATCCAACGGCATCTGCACCAGAGATCTGACCGCTGATTCCCGCAGACACGGCGTCGCCAATATTTTTATCCAACTGGTGACCAGCGGCCGCAGGCGTGGCATCATTGGTTGTTCCTGCTTGGTTCACACAAGAATAACGAGCGCAGTCGAGAGTCATTTCGCGTTTAACTTGATTTACTCGCGAGAGACAGTCGGACTCAGAATTAAAGGGCCCTTCAGATCCTGTGGAATTGGGAATGTATTTTCTGGGACAAGAGCTAAAATCAGCATTGGCCATCCACCCGGCAAAGGCAGGGGTTGATGTCAGAATAAAAAGATATAGGATAAAAAATTGTTTTGTCATGTCGCCTCGCTATTATTAATATTAGTACATTACTCCGCTTTAGCAAGACGAACCCGCAAGCCAGGCCCTGGGCGAAGGTCTACTGCAGATTGCGACGAATAAAAAAAAGGCCCTGTCTGCACAGGGCCCTCAAATTAGAATAGTGTCAATGTATAGAAGTCCTATTTGGCAATCGGATGGTGCAGGTAATCGCCGGTAAATTCAGAATGGGTTGTCATCTCCTCAGAACTCATTCTGCTGGAAATCGTATCATAAGAAACCTTAACTCCGGGAACAGCTAATATGCTTCGACAGTTTTTATAAAATTCACGGTTGTCCTGCACTTCTAAGCGCTGAAGGCTCCCATCAGCAAAGCGCTGGTCTTTTTGTGCAACATAAATCGTGGTATTACATTCGCCGCCCTTAATTTCGGTGATTGGCAACGAAATAGTAATTGGTGCAGGCATTCCCATCGGACAGAATTGACCGGGAGGACAATAAAACCTTCGAGCCATAAAAAGCACTATTGTTTTCTTTTCTAAGTTTATAGTAATAGTTGCGTGAGAAAATTTATCGTTTGCAAACCAAACCTTTGGATCGACAAGGAATTTTTCTAAATCGGAAGTCAAAACTGGTGAGATACTTCCTAAAACATTTTGGGGATTTCCTTGAATGTGCATGTGGCTTACAAGGCGATCCGTCAAGAGTGGTGACTGCGTTACCGTGGCTTCCCATCTGTTGGGTCGCGCATCTTTACATGTGCGAGTTGTGTGATCGGTAAGTTTAATTTCCGTTTCATCTTTTCCGGCATAGTCTCGTGTGACTTTTAAGTTAACTGCCGTCGCCAATTTTGAACCGCAACCTGCGTCTTTAATGGAAGTAATAATAAGACTAGTCTCTTTACCGTTAACGTCTAGAACCAAAAGGTTTCCTTTGTTTAAGGCTAAAGATTGACCTTGCTTCGGGTTGGACCACTCGGTGAGGATTACTCTATCGTTTTTAGAAAACTCGCCACTTGCTTGGGTGACTTCCATGGAAGCCGTTCGATAAGCTTTTACAGGTCTCAAGCTTCGGGCTTGAGTGTTAGCAACAGCTAACATTGTCATTATAAAAATTATTTTTTTCATGTTATATCTCCTTTTAAAAGATTTGATTGTTAATGTTCGTTTACGGAACGAGCCACTTATAACAATCTGAGTATATTAATTCAAATTATTGATAATAATATTGATTAATTATTTAATCTAATGATGTTTTTTTGCAACCAGTCGCGGAGCTCGCAGGCCTGGGGCGACAGAGTTCTTTGATTTAAATAGGCGATACTTATGGTGTTTTTGATGTCACGACCGGAGCCTTCTAGACATTCAATTTTATGTCCTTCAGCTTTAAACTTACGATAAACGTGATCGGGTAAAATCCCTGCCCCCATATCATTTATAATAAACCGCGCTAGCATTACCGGACTCGCGACAAAGGCTCGCAGTTTGACATGGGGAGCTTTGATTTTTGCGTGAGTGGATAGCCACTTTTTTACTAGAGGAGCACCCTCTAAGTAATCTATGTAGTCGAGAGACTCGTAAAAGTTTCTGGAATTTTCAGCCGGTCCCCATTTTTTTAGGTTTTTACTACTAATACACATATCGAGAACTTCATCGTAAACGTTTTCTAATTTAATTCGCGCATCAAAGGTAAATTCATCGACAAAGGCAAAATCGACTTCGCCCCCCAAGAGTAGTTTATTCATAATGGGAGCATATTCTAAAATAATGTTAAAAGTGATACCCGTGTTGGCTTCGCCAAATTTAGTTAGGAGTGGCAGCAATATATTTTGTCCAAATTCAGTCGGCATCCCGATATTGATTTGACCTTGAATTTTGGTTTTTGTCCCTTTAAGCCGCACGAGCTCTTGCTCAATATTAGAAAAGCTCAACGCACAAACTTTAAAAAGTTCATGTGCCTTTGCCGTTGGTAATAGTTTTTTTTGCAATCGATCAAACAACGTAAATTCTAAGGTTTCTTCAAGGCATTTAATATGCTGACTCACTCCTGACTGCGTGAGAAACAAAATTTGAGCGGCCTTGGTCATACTGCGCGTGTTGTAAACGGTTTCAAACACGCGGAGCACGTTGAGGTTTATGGAGTTAACCAACACTTAATCGTTGGGGCCAGAAAGTGCTGGCGTCTGTGGTTTTTGAAAGACCGGGTCCGACAACTTAGAAGCAACAATTCTACGATTAGGAACAATGTATCTTTCAATATGAGTATGGGCAATTAACGACATGGGTACAGCGTGTTTTTTACCGCGGTAAACAACTTCAGTGCTAAACTGAAGATTGACTTCATAACTAAGTAAACCATCTGCCATGGGTGTGCGAGTAATCTCTGCGCCTAGATATTTCGCTTTTTTAAATAGGTCCCTGTTTTGTTTTTTGACGGTAGCAAACTCGGGTGAATGACGGAGAAAATCCACGATGAAGTCATCGGAATAGTCAGTCGTCACTTTTGTGTGACCCGTGGGTAAAAAAAAGAACAGACTTAAAGTCAATACTAATAAAGATTTCATGGGGCTTCCCTTCTTGTCTAAGTTTTGTGGCCAATAGGCTATTTATTGCCTAACTATTACCATTGATAAATGTGTATAAACAAGTTCAAGTATTTGGTCAAAGCTATTGGTTTATATAAACTATTACCCTGTATTTCTTTTAGAGTGCTGCCACTCGTAAGACTCTGCTAGCGAGTGCAGACTTCCGAAATCGGTTAGCGAAAGACACGAAATGTGAGACGATAGCCACATGGCTTATGTTTTTTCGGCACTCAAGGATTTTTTCTGGGAAAAGGAAATTAGGAGATTTCTCAATTTTTACATACCCGCGCTTTTGGTCCTGATCCTTTTGCGCTATCAACTATTCACTCCGTGGCAATGGCGCGAATTCCAGCAAACCTATTTTGCAATCTATTATCTAGGTCCGTTTATGCTGACCGTTCTAGGAGTCAGCCTTTTTAAAAAAAATGCCTTCATAAGTAAGGGAGGTTTGAAGTTTTGGTTCTTTGGCCTCAGTGTTGTAGCGGTTGTTCAGGTCAATCATTTTGTCAGGGCGTATGATTTTTACTTTACAGACACATTTTTACGAGGCACAGCCACTTATTTTTTGAGACTTTTTTATAATGTTCAGTGCTCGCTTAGTTACTTGTTGATCCCCCTAATATTTTATTTTTTCTCTAAGAAGCCTTTAGAGAATTTTTGGGGACTTAGTTTTAAAAAACCGCTCCTAAAGCCCTACGCCCTCATTCTCATAGGTGTGTTGCCATTTCTATGGCTAGCATCAACCGGTTCTCACTTTCGAGCAGTCTATCCGCTATTCCTAACTGGGAGTCCCGATATTTTGTCTCGCTATTCCTTTCTTCAAGCTTTTTTTCTCTTCCAGTTTTTTTATGTTGTGCAATTTGTAATGCTCGAAATATTTTTTCGCGGTTTTATGGTGTTAAAGGGTAAAGAATTTATTGGCAAGTATTCGGTCTTTTTAATGGTGACACTCTACGTGTTAATTCACCTTGAAGCAAAACCAATGATGGAAAGCGTGGGCTCTCTTTTTGGGGGTCTAGTTCTGGGCGCTATTGCCTATCAGACCCGACAAATTTGGGGTGGTATTTTAGTTCATGTAGGTATAGCATTAGCCATGGAGTTACTGGCACTAATTTAAATTATTAAAAACACCTTTAGAGAGGACTTTAAATGTTTTCCACGAAATGTAAGAACTGTTTTCAAGTTATTTCTCAGCCAAAATGCGCCTCGTGGGCACTGTTACTACTTCGGTTGGTTGTTGGTGTTGCATTTATTCTCCATGGGGCAGGTAAAATTCAGACGCCATTTAGTTGGGCGCCGCCTCAAGCTCCCATTCAAATTCCTGGTTTTTTTCAATTTTTAGCAGCACTTTCCGAGTTTGGTGGAGGAATTGCCTTAGTTCTGGGACTCTTAACGTGCCTGGCCTCAATGGGACTTGCTTTTACCATGGCGGTAGCTGTCTTTTTTCATGCGATTATACTTAAGGATCCTTTTGTGAACATGACAGGGGGTTCGTCATACGAACTAGCTTTGGGCTACTTGGCCATAGCGCTTTTGTTCATGGCACTTGGACCGGGTAAGTTCTCAGTGGATGCAAAATTATTTGGCGAGCGTAGCGCACGCTAAATTTCTGAAAAAATTACCCACAAGACTTTGGATCTTGTTTTAATAAAGGTCCTCCGCTATTGCTGATGCTTTTGGAGGAGAATTATGAAAACTATTGCTTCGTATTTTATTTGTCTGAATTTTTTTCTGGCTTTAAGTTCTTGGTCATTTGCTGCGCCTAGCGCCACAACGGATATCGCAAAAGCAGTTAAAATGTTTTCGCCCTTGGCTCAGTCTGGGGTTGAGAAATTTAAATTAAAACCGGCAAAATCAGTAAGAGATATGATGTTGGCCCTCGCTTTTAAATCAAAAGGCATTGAGAATGAGTCAGATTTTACTTGGGTGGGTACTTCGTCTGAAGCCTGGGACGCTGATACCTCTACTTGGGGCGAAGCCTCGATGAAAGAAGCTTACGACTATATTACCGAGATAGATGAAAGCTATTTAGAAGTGCTTAACGAAGAGGGTAACGAAAAAGAAAAAGCCAAAGTTATGAGTCATGTTAAAAAGGCTAAAGATCATTTTAAATATCTCTTAAATACAGGAGTTAAGTTTGGTGTCGCGCCAATGGGCGCCGTCCAATGTGGTGTGACTTTCGCCGCACTTGCGATCATTGATCCCTACACTGGTACTGTTTATGTGTTCGCTAAAGAGGGTTCAGGCTGCTAAAGTGAGCCTTATCAAAGCGCGTTTAAATAGGCGTGCAGAGCTGGGATTTCATTTTTTAATTGGAGCAGTGGAGTCATGGCCTTCGTTTTGCGTTTTGGCTTATAGCCGCTAGGGTACTCAGCTTTCAAAATTCGGGCTTCGAGTAACTCTAAACTGGAACCCCAGACTTCGGGGCCAATGTTGCCCATCAGTTTTGGGTTGGAATGGTGGCAAGCAACACAGTTTGCCATGTATACATTTTTTCCGCGAGACGACAGAGATTCGTTTTCTAAATTATTCTTACCGGGGGGCGGATTGGCATCACAAGCTGCCAAATACCCACCACAAACCAATGTGAGAAACCCTCTACGCAACAAACTCAACCACGAGGTAAAGTGCGGCAGCCAGGGCAAAGCCTGAGGTGATCACTCCCTTGACTGTCGTCATTGGACCTGTTTTGCCCCAAAGGGCATTAATTTCTAAAGCACCAACAATGGCGAACACAATCCACAGAGTGGGAAACAAACTGACATCAAATTTCTGCATGGGTAAATGGCGAGCGGCACCCATAAAGAAAAGCATAGGAATTGAAAATAAAACGTTTGTGCGTGACGCCACAAGTGCCCGGCCAGCGCGAGCGGCTGCATCAGGTATGGCCTGACCGCCTGTTGCTGCCTGGACTGCTGACTTAATCACTACTTTTTTGATTGGGCCAAATGACAAACCAAACGTTGAACCACATAAGTGTGCCTAGAACAACACCGATAGTTATGAGGAGTCCCCAGACCGTATTCATTCCCGTGCGCGGAGCCTCTAATGCATAAATAGTAAATCCTGTCAGAAAGGTAATCATAGCGCCCCAGCGAAACCACCAAAGTGCTCGAGGTACTAATTTTTGGGTGCAGACGGATTTGGTATTGGCATCAGCCTCTGCGAAAAATGAGCCTTGCACAAAATTAAAGTAGTAAAGGAGCCCTATCCAAACGACGCCAGACAAGAAATGAAACCAACGAAGTGAGAAAATTAAACCTTCAAAAGATGCTAATGCCATGATGTCCTCCCATTAGAATAGTTAATATTCAGATGATATAATGGGATATGTCAACTAACTAGTCAGCTAACCAACTGGCAGTGAGCTAAAAAGCCTTAAATGGGAAAGTAGGTGGCCATGAACTGCTTAAATTTCCTTCTGGTACTAATGCTCATTAGAAGGTTATGAAAAATTTTGAAGCGCCCAAGATTGTTCTCTAAAGCCATTGCAAAACCTTTTCGATAACCTTTTCCAACCCAAAATTTGGCTACCTCATGATTGATATCTTGAATTTGAAATCCAATGAGACAAGTATTTATCGGAAATTTTAAATTAAGCCTCCAGCTGACGATGGCAACTGTTTCAAAGTGTACTTTAGTGCCGCTTTTAAATTCAACTTTATACCTGATGTTGTCTTTAAAGGCATTAAATCTGGGGCTGAAGACCTTGAGTCCATCGGGCCCGATATCAATCATTTTTTCTGAGCCTATTTTTTTACCGTCAATGAATAAGTCATAGTTTTTTTGATCCGCGGGTAGGTACCGTCCCGCTTTGCGACGCTCTGAATATGACCTACCTGTAATCATTGTGCCCCCCGATGTAGTACCTTACTTCAAGAAACGGACCACTACAGGGGATCCCCTACAAAGTCCCTTATAAATTATTATTGACTAAAATCTATTTAGAAGCTTTTATTTGTAGGTCTAAGTCATTGAAAGGTTTATTTTTTTATAGGGTGTCTAAGAGTTGGCAAATGTAGTGGTTACTGACACCAGAATAAACACAGAACTGACGCCTAAAAAAATGGGAGATCTCATTAATGAACACGTTTGAGCTCATCGATAAGCATGGCGAGCACGAAGAAGTTATTTATTGTCATAACAAAGACGTCGGTCTTAAAGCCATCATAGCTATTCATAATACCGCTCTAGGTCCCGCACTAGGTGGAACACGAATGTGGCCGTATACGAGCGAACACGAAGCCTTAGTCGATGTGCTCCGTCTTTCAAAAGGCATGACCTACAAAGCGGCTATGGCAGGCTTGAATTTAGGCGGCGGTAAGGCAGTGATCATTGGTGATCCTAAAACACAGAAATCAGAATCGCTATTTCGCGCGTTTGGAATATTTATAAACTCTCTCAATGGTCGATTTATCACTGCCGAAGATGTGGGTACCTCGGTGAGAGATATGGAATATATGTTTATGGAGACTCTTTGGGTCACGGGAATACCCAAAGCCTTCGGGGGCTCAGGTGATCCGAGCCCTTATACGGCGCATGGGGTTCTTTGCGGAATAAAAGCAGCAGTCAGTTTCCACTTGGGCGCGGTGGCATTAAAAGGCTTAAAGGTTGCCGTACAGGGTCTGGGAAATGTGGGAAGTAATTTAGTGAAGTTTTTATTAGACGAAGGCGCTATTGTCATTGTTTCTGACATCGATAAAGATAAAGTAAAAATAATTTGTGATAAGTTTAACATTAAATCGATTAGCCCTGCAGAAATTGTTATTACTGATTGCGACGTTTTTGCGCCGTGTGCACTTGGCGCGGTGATTAATGATGAGACGATTCACAAATTGAAATGTAAAATCGTCGCGGGTGGTGCCAATAATCAGTTGGCAGAGAATCGCCACGGCGACATGCTCAAAGAAAAAAATATTCTTTACGCTCCCGACTATGTAATTAATTCGGGAGGGCTAATGAATGTGTTCGTGGAACTTGAAGGCTACTCTCCCGAGCGCGCCTTTGATAAAACCCGTCAGGTTTATGATAACCTCATGGACGTATTTAAAATTGCAAAGGCAGAGAATATTCCAACTTATGTGGCGGCCAACCGCATGGCTGAACAAAGAGTTCGAGTGATTGGCGGGCTTAAACAAAAGCACCAAGGCCGGGCCTCGCGCTTATTTACTACAATCAAAGCTATTGATAATCGGTAATTGATAGGGAGATAAATTATGTCTAAGCAAGATAAACAAATGCACAAAGAAGCGAGAAAACCGGATTTATTCATTCAGGTAGTTGATAAAATTCTTTTATCTATGAAACCCTATATGAAAGCCATATATGCTCTTGGAGTATTGACGTTTGGTGTCGGTTTAGCATGGACCTTAATGAATTGGCAGCGGCAAAAAATGGAGCAAACAGCCCAGGAATCTTATTTCGTTGCTGAGCGGAGTTATGTTAAGTCCCAAGAAGAAACTGAAAAAGCCAAAGCGAAGATAAAAACTCTGGAATCGTCCATTGAAAGCATTAAAAAAGATAAAAAAAATAATGCGCTTAAGCAAGTTACTGAAAAGCAAAAAGAGCTAGAAGCTGAACGGGCCAAGCTGCCAACGGGTGATTTTGAAAAAGACCATGGTAAAAATGTGATTGAATTTAAATCCGTAATTGTAAAATATCCCAAATCAAATGCGGCGCTCATGTCGTCACTTTATCTCTCCAAAATACTTTCTGAGGCTAAGAAGCCAGAAGAAGCCCTAATAATTTTGACTCAATCAGGGCTTGATACCAAAAAGGATAATTTATTGTCGGGCCTCTATCAAATGCGACTGGGACAAATATATGCAGACGCCCAAGATTGCAGTAAAGCCGTTGAGACTTGGCAGAAAATTATTCAAGACGAAAAACTGGGATTTCTTCACGGGGATGCCAATTTAAAAATGGCTGTTTGTTATGAAACGCTGTCGATGCCAGACAAGGCTCTAGATATCTATTCTAAGAACGGTTCCGAAGGCATTGAAGATGAGCGTATTAAAAAGATAAAAAGACTTATCTTGAAGAAAAGAGTTGCCGCCAACATAGTTAGCTCTAGCACTGGAGAAGTTCTTGTTCCCAAACACGCGGATATTACAGAGACCGTTCTTAACAAGCTAACAAGTGAAGATTTGCGTTCGGTTAGTCTTGTCGATAAAGCAGCGCAGTCCGAGTTGGATAAAATCGAACAGGCAACCAGAGAAAAAAAATCGTCTAGTGCCGTCAAGAATGCCGATAAATTTAAGCGAATTCTGTCGTTAGGAAAGTCTCAGCCTAATGGTTAGCAGGGTAGAGGATTAGAACGGAGAAAGTTTATGCAAAAAGCGTTTTTCTTGAGTAGTTTATTCTTGTTTCTCGGTTGTGCCATGTTAAAGGTGCAGCCACCTAAAACGGAGCCCACTATGTCGGCTTATTGGGTAAGATCCACTCAAACAGAAGGCTACTTTAAGCAAAGATTAGCTAACCGCATGCAACCGGCACTTTACAAGACAATTCTACTTCAGGGCAATGGCATTGATAGTCTCACTGCTTATAATACTGAAGATGGCCAAGTCATCTGGAAGTTCTTGGTTAGTGGTGGAGTTGAGGGCGGCGTTGCTGTTGAAAAGGATGTGGCCTACTTCGGAGGTAATGACGGTAAATTTTATGCCGTTCAGGCGGAAAACGGCAAATTAATTTGGAGTTTCACCCTGCCATCAGAGGTGTTTTCGGCGCCTTTAGTGGCGCAAGATCGAATTTATTTTTTGGCTGGCAATAACGTCCTCTATTCACTAGGGAAAGAAAAAGGAAATCTCATTTGGTCCTACAGTCGCCAGGCCCCTTCTTTTTTCTCGGTTCGAGGTTCCTCGACCCCAGTGATTGTTGGAAAACAATTGTATGTGGGCACAGCTGACGGGTATTTAGTTGCGCTTAATGTTTCTGATGGCACACTCATTTGGGAAAAATTGCTCAATACTAATAAACGGTTTAAGGATGTCGACTCGACACCCTTAATAGTCGGAGAAAAGGTTTTAGTATCGAGCTTTGATGGAAATCTTTACTGTCTTGATATTAAATCTGGCCAATCGTTGTGGAAATTTGAAGAGGGAGGCTATTTGCCGCCCACGGTAATTGACAATACTGTGTTGTATTCGACGACGACCCGAAAAACTGTAGCCTTAGATTTAAATTCAGGAAAATTAATTTGGCAAGTGGAGATGGGCGACGGAATCGCCACGCAACCTGTGCTCTACAAAGGAAACTTAGTAATAGGGATCTCAGATGGTCCTTTGGAGCTTCGTCGGTCGTCTGATGGAAAGTTGTTAACCCGGTTTTTTTCGGGAAGAGGAATAATTGCTACTCCTTTAGTAAATGAGAAGAAAAATCGAGTTTATTTTATTTCGAATGAAGCCAATCTTTTTGCGGTAAATATTCATGATTAAAATTCTAGCCATATCTATTCTTTCGAGTTCGCTAGGGTTTGCTGGCGGGACAGATCCGAACGTACTTATTTTTAAACCAGACAATAGCAAACAGTGCGAAAATAATTCAGGGATCTCATTAGATCAGACTGCGAAGGAACTTCTGGGGATAAAGATTTATTCGAAAAGTAAACAGGACGACGGCAAGATGTATGCTGCTGTTTGTGGAGGCAAAACTGGACGTCTAAATGTCTTTGAAATTAGCCAAAAAGATTTAAGTAAGGCAATAAAATTAGGGTTTACAGAAAAAAAGTAATTCTATATTGTTAAGATTCCATAAATAACAAGGGAGCAAAAGATGGCGCAGAAAAAAAACCAAAAAAGCAAAAAATCAGGTGATATGTTAGTTATCAGCAGCAAAATAAAAGCGAAGCTCAAAAAAAGTGGCTGCAATACTGCCGGAGATGCTTTGAAGGGATTAAACGATTTCGTATACTGGTTACTGGACCAGGCAGCTACTCGCGCTAAAGTAAACGGTCGAAAAACTGTTCGCAAACACGATTTTATGGCATGAAAAGAAATATCATATTTTTATTTTTTATTTTAAGTTCTGTCTCTGCAAAATCGGCCTCTAGCACTTTTGGTGCAGGTATTGTTTTGGGAGATCCTTCTGCTATTAGCGGGAAATATTGGCTTGAAAGTAAAAGGGCAATCGATATGGGTTTGGGTTGGGATTCCGGCAGCAATCTCTTAGTTTTTGCCGACTATCTCTTTCATTACCCAGAGTGGCTGGCTAACGTCGGACATGGCGCCAAGTTAATGCCCTATATCGGTTTAGGTGGACTCATTAAATTGTACTCAGATGAAAATGACAAGCGAAGAAGCAATGACGACAATTCGATGCGCTTAGTTTTCAGAGTTCCTGTAGGAATTGAGTGGCTACCCCGAGAATTTCCGGTTGGACTCTTTGCAGAATTAGTTCCGGGCCTTCGCATTTATCCCAATACTTCAACTGATATTGGTGCTGGCATTGGCGCCCGTTTCTACTTTTGAAGACCCTAGTTTTTAGAGCCTATCTTTTGAATTCTGGCCGCGAGCTCTTCTAACTGGGCGATCTTTTGAAGGTAGCCGCTGTGCTGGGTGCTCGGTAAATGTTTACTGCCAGAGTAAATACTTAAAAACCACTCAATGGTGTCTAGATAATAGTTAATTTCTTTTAAAACCTGAGTGGGAGTTTTATAGGCGAGCAATGTACTCGGCACAGCCATTCGCCATTTTCCGTCGCTGATTCCATCGCGAGTTTTATCATTATTATCTTGAACAAATCTTATCTCAAGTGCCTCGAGTCTTTGAGTTGCTAGGTAAACTTCTGTTTCATCCCGACTGTACAAACGTATACCATTATACCTGAGTTCACCTATGTACCCAGTTATAGGTGCCTGGCGAGTTTGATAAGCGGTTTGTTTATCTTGAGGCAACATGCCCGAATTAATTTGAAGACTTAAAACTTGATTATAGGTATCAAGTAATTTTGCTAAATCATTAGATTTAGATTGGTTATCGGGTATGTGACAAGCCAGATTGGTATCTGTAATTTGACAACTCATATCGCGAAGCAGTTGTTCAATACTTTCAATTGTCTTTTCGCGTTCAGTAAAATCAGCATAGGGATTCTTAGATATGGTTGTATTTCTTTGGTTGGGCTGAATGTTAGGATCCTGATAAGCAGGAGTAGCTTTGGGATTTGATTTGGGACTTGCTGCTGGCCCATGTCGTTTTGATCGAGTACATGCGGACAATAAACTAAGTGCCAACACCAATACCAATAGATTTTTAATTTTCATAGGATCCCCCAAACAAAACAATCCAATGCCTACCTGAGCAAGATCTTGGCCAGGTATCAGATGCACCTGAATTTAGTAAAGGTCCCCTATCAAGAAATAATTACATTAGAGGAAACGATTTTTGGCGCTCAAATTCGTAAATCTTATTATTTACTAAGAAACTGAGATCCTCGGCATCGCGTACGAGATGGGCGCCATCATAAAGCAGATCGAGGTTTCCGCCATATTGAGGATCAAGCGGAGAGCCTGGCACTACTGCCACATCACGACCCGAGCTCAATGCAAGCCCAGCGCTCATTCTAGAGCCGCTTCGGCGCTTAGCTTCTACCACCAGAAGAAGTTGAGAGAGTCCAACAATCAATCTGTTTCGTCGATGGAAGTGACGGGAGAACATTGGTTGATCGGGCAAATATTCTGAGATAACGGCCCCACCTGTTTCAATAATTTCAGGTAACCAGTACTTAAAATCACGAGGATAAAAATTATCAATGCCCGAAGGCAGAAATGCAATAGTAGGAATACCATTTCTCAGCGCCACTGAGTGCGCCACCTGATCAATTCCCCGAGCGGCCCCACTTACGATTACTCGGGGTGTTTTTTTTACGAAGGAACTTAAGTGTTCTTCTAACCACGAAATTCCAATGGTGCTGGGCTGACGACTGCCGACGACTGATAGTGTTTTAAACTTAAGCCAAGTGGGACTTCCACGGTAGGTTAAGAAAACGGGCGGCTCATTTATGTACAATAAATAGTGGGGATACTGAACTGAAAACGGGTGCATCCATGAGATCCCTCTTTGACTCAAGGACTCGAGAGCCACCTTGGCTTTTTCGATGAAAATAGGATAATTAGGAATAAGTTTAGAAATTTTTTCTTCATCCCTATTAACTAGGTGACAAAAGCGAGCATAGTCTAAGGGATAAAAGCAAGAAAGTGCGGCTAATAAGTCTTTAAAGTCCATAGAGAATTCATCATGCAATGTGAGGATCAAAGGGAAAACTCTCTATAGGGGATTTAAAAGGATTAAAATCTCTATTTCGGAATTTTTATTCGGAGGGAGAACAGCTCAGCCCGAAGGTGGATTTTTCTTTTCCACTATTGGGATCAACGGGATATAAATAGACTAGCCCCATTTTGTCATCGACTTGCAGACGCCTAAAACTTGAGGGAGCAAAATAAGACATTACGGAATGAGTAATTTCTTGGGGATGATCGAACCCCAGACAGTGCCCTATCTCATGGGTCACAGTGCGGACAAATCCACTTAGCTTTTCAATAGTCTTTGGAGACAAAACGATATCACAAGCTACGATCTTACCTCCATTAAATGTGGGGCGAGCCTTTCCTCCCAGCACAGTTAAACTGGCGAGGCAAATATCAATCGTATGTTCGGCGCCTGCTGAGGCGTTGTAAGTCGGATCCGTCGCAGCATCGTAAAGTTCTACGTACGAACCAGGTACTTGATTATAATCATTGTAGATGGAATCCACCACCTGTTGAAAAGTGGGAGCCTGGCTAAAGAGGGGGTCACTGCTGTCTAAATCATTTGTGCCAACGGGATAAGTCGCACACCACTTAACCCATAGTCGGGGAGCGGAGACTGAAATATTCCAGGGGTTGCTGCTGGAATAAATGCGAAACCCCACCATAATCCAAGCCAGAAATACAATAACTAGAGTTTTCTTTTTCATATTTTCCTCTAAAAATCTATTGTCAGACCCAAAAGACCGCTGCCTTGGGCGTAGCCGTTAAGTCCCACAATCGATTGGAGTTCCATACGGTAACTAATCAGCCAAAACATTTTGCCTTTGCGCCCGACGCTGCCATAAAATCCCAAAGAATTTACGGTGAGAACGGGTCCGAATGCCATGTACGAGGCCTCACTTATTGGAAAAATTTTATCAAAACCATACCCCGAACTTGAAAGCATACCCACTTCCCAGTCGTTATTCCTCAAACGAACGGAACCCGGACTCTCAAAATTTGGGCCTACCGCATAAAAAAAACTCCAAGAGGCGGAAGCTGGGGTCGAACTATTCAGTAAAACCGCGAGCAATATAATTTTTATCACAGATGAAATCCGACTGAAATAAGTTCCACATCTTGAAAACTCAAGAATAGGTGGGCCAACGGATTGCGCAGTCCATACATGCCTTCAAGAGATATATACACGGGACCCAAAACGTCCCAAACAATGCGAATTGAGGGTCCCAGAGCTAAGTCAGAGGCTCTCTCTAGTGAGCTAGCAGTGGTTTCGCGGTAACCGCGTTCCGTAAAATAGGCGCCCAATCCAAATCCACCATGGATTGCACCCCACCAAAATTGGCTTCTGACGCTCGACCACGTCAATGAAACATAATATGATGAATCGTAATATAAATTCGTCTGCACCCCGGTACTATGTGCACTTACCGAATAGCCCGGCGTATTCCACGCTACGTTACCACCCATCACTAACCGAGAAGAGTTACCTGATATGGGCCCCATTCCTAGGTCTAATCCTGCTAAAACTTGGGACGAAAGTCCGATTGAAAAAGTTAGAAATGCAAGTATCTTAAACATTGAGAGCGACTATAAGAAATAAGACCTATTGTTTCAAACACAAAAACTGCGCTAAAATATAAATTCATAGTAGAGGAGCTTAGGATGAAACATTTATTGCTAATTTTAATAACAATAGTTGGGTTTAGTCCTACAACAATTGCAGAACCTAAGTTTCGTTACATAGATTCAGAAAATAAAGATAAACCTAAAGACGAAAGTGCCAAAAAGCCGCCCCAAAAACCCGCCTATTATGACGAATACAAAAAACAAATGGCGCCAGCGCAAACCCCTAAGCCAAACCCATCTGCCTCTGATTCTGCAGCGAATCCGCAAGTGCCATCAGAAGAAGACATAAAAAAAATGGATGAGTACAACAAAGTTCTACAAGAATCGGGAAAAGACTTACCTCGACCAACTGACTACGCAAATCCGCCAAAAGCTAAAAAGCCTGAATAATGCCCCAAGAAATGTCTGATAAGTTATATTATGTTACATTATCTGTTATTCTCGAAGGGCCCCTGAAATAGTTAGTTAAAGATGCTCTTCTTGAAAATACTTAAGATGCACTGTAGGCACGATACTCTTATGGTAAGCCTGATTCACTTTTTCTCTAATTATCGTTTTTAGGTTCTCTAGCGAGTCTGACTCTAATGAAATCGGTTCGCCGACCGCCTTGGCAAAATACCGACCGCTCGGGAAAACATGGATATGAAATACAATTCTATTTGCGATGGGGTGATTTGCCCAGCGATAAATAAAATACCAATGCGAGAGACAGCCAAAGATCACAAAGAAATGAAATATTTCATGTGGACCAACTATACCAACAATCAGAACTGGCCTATTTAAATAATCAATAACGGCGCCCACAGAATAAAAGACTCCGCCACCGACCAAAAATCGTAAACTATTATCGCGAAATGAATTGCGGAATTTATAACCCGTTAAGCCACCGACCCAACCAAGTCCTAAAAACAAGCACAGGGATATTACTTCTGGAAATGACTCAAAAAAAACAACTTCAAGAACCAATCCAGTAATGGCGATCGTCCACACAAAAAGCAATATCCCCCAACGCCAAATTCCACGAAATAAAATAAGATGAATAGGTGTAAATGTCCCTGCGATTAAAACCCAAATACCTGCGTGATCTAGTCGACGCAATACCACGCGAGCAACACCGCCCGGATCTAACAAATGATACACTCCGCTCATAGATAATAAAAAGACCACCGAGAAGGAATAGACCGCTAACGCAAAAATTCGCGAACTATTGCCGCGCCCTCGGTGACATAGAAAAAAGGTCCCGATAAACGCGAACAGCGCCGCTATGAGGTGTGATAGACAACTGACAGGTTCGCTAAACCCGATAATAGGAATTGTGTTCATATTATTTACTCTTTGAGGGAATCTATCACAGCGAAACTGTTAATGTGAACTAGATTGTACTTGTCACGAAAAAAGGGGGCTGATTATTGCCCCCCAACACTTATGGCGAAAATGAATTCCTCCATTAATATATTTTAGTATATTAATTTTTAAGAGGAGCTCACCCCCGCCCAGGTTATGCGATATTCATTAATCATGGGCATCACCTCCTTACAAGACCCTCTCGGATCCAGTTTTAATTTTATCACAAGGTATAAGCCGTTGAACCATACAAAGATTTTATGATATATATAAAGCCTGAAAATGAGACAAGATAACGACTTCATCAAGTATGGGTTTTTAGGTACAACGCTTGGAAAAATCGCAGTAATTTGCCTTAATAGGCCTAAAGTTCATCACTCATTAAATTTAGATATGGTTTCATCTCTGGCTTTTCGTCTAGGCGAATGGGAACGTGACCCGCAGATTAAGATGGTATTTATTCATTCTGAAACAGAAGCGGCATTTTGTGCGGGTGGGGATGTCAAAGAAGTTCGCCAATCGATTCTAGAATCAAAATCAAATTCCGCTTCCTTTTCAAAGGTTAAGGATTTTTTCTTGTATGAGTACTTTACCAATTACCTCTTAAGAACTTACAAAAAACCTGTTGTGACATGGGCCCAGGGAATTACCATGGGAGCAGGGCTGGGACTTTTTCTTTCTGGGCACTATCGAATTTTAAGTCCCCCCGCAATTTTAAGTATGCCTGAAGTTTTTATTGGCTTTTTTTGTGATGTGGGGGCGTCCTATTTTTTAAATCAAGTCCCCTACCCTATGGGTCATTATTTGGGCCTTACGGGGTCTCGCTTGAATGCCACTGACGCCCTCAAATTACACATGACTGATTACACCATTTTATATTCCAAAAAAAAGGAGGTATTAAACAAGCTTCTTAAAGCCAATACTCGCGAGGACATTCAGTCCGCACTTTATAGTTTTCATATGAAACCCAAAGAAAAAGGCATTGTCCTGCCGATTGAAGAAAAAAAAATGGGTAATGCAGCGGCTCCTCTTTCTGTCGCAGTCGTTAAAAAACTCTTAGATCTTGGCAAAACAAGCACCCTCGAAGAGGCCTTCGCACGTGAATGGCATCTTGCCATTGAATTTTCAAACCGACATGACTTTCCGGAAGGTGTACGCGCCCTCTTAGTTGACAAAGACAAGAAGCCGCAGTGGCAGGGAGTAGCTACCGAATCAGAAGAATATTTTAAAGGGAGCGATGAGGCCAACTTATTATCAAAACTCATCGAGCAAAGACGTGAAAACTTAAGATACGTGTGAAAAAGCAATGAGCCCAACAAACAAATATAATATTTTAAATTCTCAAATCATAAAGTGTAATAAATGTCCTCGCTTACGGGGGCATTGCAAAAAAATTGCCAAAGAAAAACGTAAAGCGTTTTCGACCTGGAACTACTGGGGAAAGCCCGTACCAAACTTTGGGGATCCCGAGGCCCAGCTCCTCATCGTTGGATTGGCGCCTGCGGCTCATGGTGCTAACCGAACCGGTCGCATGTTTACTGGCGATCAGAGCGGCTTATGGCTCTATCGTGCTTTACATCGTGCGGGGTTTGCCAACCAGCCTGTGAGCGAGTCTGCTAATGACGGCTTGAAGCTTTCGGGTGCACTTATAACAGCCATTGCACATTGCGCGCCACCTGACAATAAGCCAATGCCTATAGAAATAAATCATTGCGCTAGATATCTAAAGCAACTTCTTAAGGATTTAAATCCAAAAATTATCGTAGCACTGGGACAAATTGCCTGGGTCAACACGTTGCGATTTTTTAGTCTAGAAGAGGTTCCCCAATTTTCTCATGGCGCGAAAATCCAGGTGGCAGGAGGGCCGTTAATTTTGGCGAGTTACCATCCCAGCCAACAAAACACTTTCACTAAACGACTCACAGAGCCCATGTTGGACTCTATTTTTAGTCAAGCCAACGACCACTTGAGCAGGACTTATTAACACTGAAGTTCAAAGTTGCCGTCAAAAATCTCAAAAATACACTGTCAAAAAGATAGCCAAAAAATCAAAGATAATAATCGAACTTTCAAGCGCTTAAAACGTTAAGGCCTTTGGTCTAGGTGCCGATAAAGTAATATGGTAAACGCCAAAGTCATCACTCTTAACACCTTGCTGCTCACAATCCTTGTGGGTTGTGCCGGTCCCACCACTCCCCTAGGCGCCATTCATTCGTTAGGAAAACCTAACAAGAAAAACTTTGCCAAAATAAAAACACAAAAGTCCGAAGAATTTCCGGAGTTGTCGCAAGCACCGGCCCGGTCTTTGGCTCAAGATGACAAACCAAAAATTTATTTTTATCCTGGCAAACAGGTCCTCCATCAGGTCAATGATCTCAATATTCAGATTCACGACCCCAAAGGCATTAGCCCGGATTATAAAACCTTTGTCTTCTATGACGGTTATGACATTACAAATTCGGTTTCAGTACAACGGCAAGACACAGTTATTAAAAGTAAAAATCAATTATTTATTTCAATTCCACGTTTGAGGCTTCCGGCAGATCGAGAAAATAATATTCAGTTTGTTTACGCCCACTCAAAGACCTCAACGCCAGTCATGGCAGAATTTGAACGCCCCACCTGTAGTATGTTTGACAACAAAATCCCAGTGCTTGATTCACGGTTTCAAATTCCCGAATCTTACCTTGAGTATATTAATAAATATAGTTTGCAAGGTAAGGTTAATCCTTCGCTTTTTGCAGGACTAGTTGCTCAGGAATCACGGTTTGACCCCAAGGCCGTCAGCTGGGCCAAGGCCATCGGACTAACTCAGGTCACTCGCGTGGCTGAGGAAGAAATTATCAGTGACTTTCCAACCTTTCCAAGAAATCTAAAAATCAATGATATGAGTCTCCCCTTATTAAAAACTATGATTCTAATGGGAACGCTAAATGAGAAAAACGAGTGGCGCTTAAATCCAGAGTCTTCCATTAAGGGCGGCATTGCCTACTTAAAATATCTCGATGACTATTGGCGAAAACCAGTAAACCTAGAAATGGTCAAAAATACATTTCAGGACCTGGAGCTTGGCCTAAGTCAAGTTATCTTGGCGAGCTATAATTCGGGTTCATCGCGAGTGAAAACTGCCCTTGAGACCAGAGGATATGATTGGATTAACGACGATAAGTTAGGTGAAGCTCGAAAATATGTAAATCGCATCTCAAGTTACTGCTATCATTTTGCCGAAAGGTAAGTAGCTATGGTCAAGAAGCCAAAACTATTTAACACTATTACCGTCCTGCTATTGGTATTGCTTGTGGCGTTTCCGGTACAGGTTATGTTTCTCTACGGACATTATCCGTGGGAGGTAATGCCCATTCTCGCCAAGCTTTCAATTCTGAATTGGCTAACGATGATTGGCTGTGGCTATACGGCCTATTGCTCTTTTGCTGCCGCTCCTCAATTTAAAATAGCGCTACCACTTCTAACGGTCTTGGTCGCCTGGAACAACACAATCGTAAGTTACGTGGGCTATGACTACAATGTGGCAACGACTCTCATGGCCACTGTTATTTTCGCCAGCAGTAATATGGTATTTTTTCAGACAGAGATTCAGTTGCTAATGGCCGCACCCCACAAGCGTTGGTGGCTAAATTCTCCGAGGATTAAAGTTAATGTGCCCGTCTTTATCAGTCCCCAGCGTAGCGAGGGTTTTAGTACTGATACTTTTGATATTTCTACTGGCGGCACTTTTATTCCGTTAAAGTCAGCAATGGCCACACAACTCTCTGAAGGTGAAAGTCTAAGCTTGAGTTTTAAACTCGGTGCCTTTAGAACATTACGTTGTGATGCACGAGTAGTTCGCCATCAAAAGGCAAAGGGAGCATATCCTGACGGAATTGGCATCAAGTTCGAAAATCTAAATCGACAGCAGCAATACACCTTAAGCCAATTCTTTAGAGTGACTGCTGCTTAATCATCAACTTTAACCCTAACGCTTACATTTACGTTAACGTCGGTTCTTTCGATCATCGATTCGAGAACGTCTTCATAGTAGGCCCGTTCTTTGAATGCGCCACCTAAGAATCTCTGGATAGCAATTTGGCCGTTTGGCAACTTAGCAAAATAATCAAAACTTTTGGCTTCAGATTCTATCAACGACTTCTTGAGTTCTTCGATCTTCGCCGGTCTTTCTTCTGTCTTCTCTATTTTATCCAACTCAGTTAGCGCCGCGACAATCTTGGTCACTGAATCTTTAGAGAGCCCTTGTAAATTATCTCTAATTGTAATGCGAGTATTGATGTCTTTTGCTAAGGAGTTTTTTTCTGCTCTAAAATAATAGCGCTTTCCATCAGAAGTCACAATCGTTTGAAAGCCACCATGTCTTATTTCGTCTTCTGTCAAGCGAGTATAGATTACAAAATTTTCTAAAATGGAGTCTGCCAGTGGTCGATCGACGACGCTCGGCACGCGCAACTTAATTGTGTTGAGAATCGCTTTTGAAAAACGAAATTCACCACTGATTCCAAACATGCGATTTGCTAATCCTGACATAGAAGGACGAATCAAGTGTGAAATATCCATTGGAGTATGAGCCTCTACACTGACAACTCCTTTAGGAGTTGAAATTTTAAATTCGCGCGCGACTTCGTCGAGAATAATCGTTTTGAGCAATACTATCAACCGACCTTGCAGCTCTGGCACATCTAAAAAGTTGGCCGAAAAGTTATCCACTGTTCCGAGCCCAATCTTACGTGTCAGCAAAAAGTAAGCAGCCAACAGTTTGTCTGACCAAATACCTCGGGTATCAATTTGATCGGCATAATTGTTTGCATTGTCAGGCGATTTTCTGTTAGAAAATGGTTTGCCAATTTCTGCCAGCATTTCGCCTGAATCCTTAGAAAAACTGAGCTCTGAGCACGAAAACAAATCGGGATCAACTTTCTTCAAGCCGGCTGCTCGTCGATCCATCCAAGTGACAAGCGGCAAAGCCACAGTTTCATTAGTCTCAGAGTCGTGAAGTACGCAAGTTTGATCAGGTTCCGTTAATACATCCATGAAATGCTTGCCGATCAAAATTACGCTTTCTTTCAATTCTGTAAGATACTTTCGTGAGTTCGCATTAGCAATATATGTGGGATCGGACCAATTGTCGACCATCGGCAGCTGTTCTGCGAAGTCTTCGTAACGCTCGAAGAACATGCGCATATAGCGAAAATTTTGAGCCATGCCAATGGCATAGGCGCCATCATTTGTGGCGCTAAAATTTCTACGGCCATTTCGTTTATTACGATACTCATAAAAACTCTCGTAGGTATTTATCAAATGTTGTGCGATCTCAGGCAAGTTGGTACCCGTGTCAAATCGTTTACATCCCGGATTCACTTCAACATGTTCGTCAGTGCAAAATTCAAAATCACTCAACTCAAAGTTATCTTTCTCTTTTTGTGTTTGTTTTTCTTGCGGTAGCTTTTCAAACTCTGCTTTCAGACGAGTTTTGGTGGCCATAACTCCGCCCCCGGTCACGTCGACTAATTTTCCACTTTTTGTAAATAGTTTTCTGCTGTATCCGAAAGCCAATGCCGCGACGTCGTACTTACCCATGATAGGTAAGGCGCCTATGTCAGAAAAAGGGTATTCCATTACTGATGAAAAGGGTATCGCATAGTCAATCCCGTTTTTCTCTAATTCCTTTTTATCATAGAAATTCTTGTCATCTTCAGAACCCGCAAAGTTATGACGTAATCCTAAAGTATGTCCAATCTCATGAATCAAAGTGACTGACCAAACGTGAGGAAGTGTTAAGTCAATAACACTTTGCCTCTCGGACGCTGTCAATTGAGACCATGGCTTTAAGAGGTCACCAGGAATTTTGCCTTTAAAAGCTCCAAGAATAGCACCACCGAAATTAAAAACATCGCTGTGGTAGTAGTTATTGCGAGAATAGTAATCCATGAGTGAGCCGTAAGTGAGCGCCTCGTTGATTGACTTTAACTCTGATTCCTTTTTTTGACTAATACCCAAAATTCGTTCCTTGGGCATATAAGAGTGGTTACTGTATTTAATAGTGTCACTTATAGTTTTTTCAATATTTATACCCGGAATTTTAGTCTTTTGATTTTCGAGGTTTTGTCGAGAAACCGCAGCACGGCTATTCGAAGGTTGCTCCTTTTTTTCGGGTTCTTTTTCAGCTAGAGGCACTTGGGGCATCTGACTTTCAATATAGGCGCGCACAACCTCATCCCAAGTTCTATTTATATATTGCTTCATATTGCCAGCATACATAATCACACCCGCATGCAGAATCTCACCCGTAGCTGGATTGGCGGACGACGGTCCATACCCTAGAAGTCCAGAGTCTAGCGGTTCTGGCACCAATACGATCATGGTATTTCGTAAGTTCTCGGGGACCATTTCCTTTTGGCCCATTTGTATTTCAAAATCGATGTTTGCTCCCGCTGTCTTTAGTGCCTGTGCGACGGCCTCGCCTGCCTTAAAAGAAAGGGTTTTTAACTGTGCATATTCAGGCTTTTCAAACTCATGATTTAAGTAATAAATAAGTTTTTTCTTATTGGGACTCCAACGATTAAGCTTTACAATTCGACTGGTCTCTGTGTTGCGATTATCCACATCCAAAACTGACTCTTCGGTCGTAAAAAAGCCAAAGGTGCTTTGATCTCGACCCGAGTAGAGTATTTCCTTATATTCAGGATCAGCTAAGCTTTTCGATTTGACTATAGATACGTAGTAACGAACTCGGAATGTCATGCGTTCCAGTAGATCCTCAATACCCTCGACGTTACTGACGTTTACGCATTCGGGTTTGGTTTCATAGGTCGCTTCTAGCTCGATACTTAATGCGTCTTTCTCCAGCTTGCCACCCACGACAGTTTGTTTCTTTTTGGTGAAACACTTGTCGTCTATTCCGTCAAGTGCTATTGGTAAAAAACTTTTTTCTATAATATCTGTTTTCTCTAAGTCAGGTAAAAAGAATCTTCTTTGGCTTTCCAAAATCTGTTTATTTTCTTCTTCGCTACCCGTGCACTCATTAAAATCGTTTTGTTTACAACGATAGTCGATGTGCTTCACCGGAATCGAAATAACCGGTTTTGCCGAGACTTTATTCTCATTAGTTGCTTTATCGCGATTCACTTGAAAAACCTCTAAGGAATTATCAGTGAATTTCATTCTCACAATCTTTGGATAACTTTGCCAGTGGGGTCGCGTGCTGTCAGAGCGTGGATCAGAATCACTCACACTAATGAGGTAAATGTAATCCTCGCTAGTTGATATCAAGCTCTTTTCTAGATTATGAGGTTTAAATTCCTCTTTAATCGCGCGCTTTTTGCCGCAACCCGAAAGCGCCACTCCCGCCCCTATAACCATTGCTAGCATCAATAAACGTGAACTCTGACTCATAAATTCGCCCCTTAAAAAGTTAATGTTAAATCCATAAATGCATTTGCCTTATTTGCGTCGTAAATGTTTAGTCGGTGGTAATCGCCCATCGCGGTGAGTGTGCCCGAGGTAGTGGCCAGCCCTAAGCTAGCTGAAAAATTTTTGGCGATTGTCCAACTAATGCTGCCAGCTGTATTTGTGGAAGTCGTCGCAATGCCCTCGTAATCAGCGGCGTAAACATAAACAAAAACTAATGCCGCTGACCAATATTTACTAAACTTAAGCCCCAAATTATTACTAAAACTCGCTGTATGTGGAGAATTCATTCGGCCGTCAAGACTGGTATCGTAGGTAAAGGCTGTATAAATGTAATTCAATTTTTGATTTAAAGAAAATCTTCCCATGTCAAATCCCCAGCCTAACATTGGCCCCATTCCAAATATCATGGATCGGCCACGGGCTCCGCGAGAGACTGGTATTACGCTGTCAAAGCCTGTTGTAACTCTCTTGAAGATTCGCCCATCGCCAAAAATATATCGATAAGAAAAACTGGGATTATTCCAATCTCCATTACGGTTGGTGTCCTCAACTTTGTGGGTATACTCAAGTGTGTAGCCACCATTAAAATTTATTAAACTGTTTAGGGACGGCAAGGTTCGCGTTACCCCTAACAAATACATTCCCGAAACGTGAATCTGTTCGTAGGAGTTTTGAATGGTATTTGTGTAATTGGAACTTGTAAGAGATGTTTTCCATTCGGGCGCTTTAGCCTTAGTCTTAGCTACAGCCTGTGAATTCAAAGGTAGCAAAGCCCCTACACAAAAAATGGCAGATATAGCCAATTTTTGGGTGTGCTCAAGTGAATTTAACAGTTTAGCTAACATATATTGGTTATTGGGGCCAAATGTGCACCAATTAAAACCTCCGTGCGGTTAAAGAGCAAGAGTTGGTCCACAACCTTGTGCTATGGGCTGTATTAGATTTGTTAATCGCCCAGATACTGGTTTATTCAGACAATTTTGGGCCGGATATTAAAACTTTTACAGACAAATGTCCTTAAAACGGGCCAGTGCTAATCTAAGTATGGAATAAGGATTGCACTAATCTGACTTCGAATACTTTATAGGGAGATTTAAAAATGGGCGCCAATGTATTTTTTCGTCTTATGACCATAGTTTTGATGTCGTCACCCATGACTATTTGGGCAACGCCGAATCCAGATGCGGATAATTTGACTTTAGAAGATCAGGTTAGCGAACTTGATATTTCTGAAGAAGTTGAAGAGCTAGATGTCGAAGATCATAAAGAGGACATTGAGTTTTCTAAGGCAGAACAGTCTCGTTTGAATCGAGAAGAGCAGCAGATTAGATCCAAAATTCAATCCATCACTACACAAAAAGAAAAAACCAAAAAAGCTGCGCTCAACGAAAAACTCAAACTCATGGGCATCAAAACACAGACCGAAAAATCTAATACCAATCTCAGCAAACTTTCTCGCGAGCAAACTCGGCTAGAATGGGAATTAAATCAGGTTCGTCAGAAATCACAGGCAGCAAAAACACGCGCCGAAGGCAAGCGTCAACAGCTACTTGAAACACGCACGCGTGTTTCAAAAATGAACCAAGAGATAGCCGATCGAAATCGTGAAATTAAAGCGGCAAAGCGTCAACAAGACCAGCTATTAGCCAATCTTAAAGCTGCTAATAAAACTTTGGCATTAGCGAAAAAAAGAGCTAAAGATTTGAGTCTCAAGAATCGTAAATTGGCTCAAAAAAATAAAAAGCTTGAGAAAAACTTAGACCAAACTGAAAAGCGCATCCGAAAAACTCAAAAGAAAGTTGCGCGGTCTTAACTTTCGGTTAACTTAGAGTTGACGCCCCCTTATGCCTTTACTAATCTAGTATGGCAAAATCGACGGGGGATCTTATGCCAAGCCTTGAACAAGAAAAGCATCACCTTTTTAAACCCTCAGTGGATTTTGTCAAAAATTCTCATCTCAAGAGCTTACGCGATTATCAAACTCTTTATAATGAATCACTCAACAATCCTGAAAAATTTTGGGGTCAGATCGCCGAATCCTTTTTTTGGAAAACTAAATGGCAGAGGGTTTCGAACTTCAATTTAGATATTCGCAAGGGCCCTGTAAGTATCAAATGGTTTGAAGGCGGTAAAACAAACATTTGTTACAATGCCCTCGATCGACATCTCGAAAACTCAGGTAACAAAATAGCTTTTTACTGGGAGCCCAATGACACCACCAAAAAACACGACAGCGCCATTTCCCTCACATACAAAGAAATTCATAAAAAAGTTTGTCAGGCGGCCAATGCCCTAAAATCTCTCGGAGTAGAGAAAGGTGATTGTGTTCATATCTATATGCCCATGATTCCGGAATTGCCAATTGCCGTATTAGCTTGTGCTCGCATCGGGGCTATCCACTCAGTTGTCTTTGGTGGATTATCAGCCGAATCCCTCTCCGACCGTATGATTGACTCTCGCTGTAAGGTACTTATTACCGCTGACGGATGTTTTAGAGGAACCAAGGTGATTCCTATTAAGGACATTGCCGATCAAGCGCTGGAATCCTGCAAAGCCAAAGGCTTTGTAATTAATCACTGTTTAGTTGTCGAACGCCTCGGCAAAGAAATGCCCCAGAAGGTGAATTTTAATTCCGCACAGGATGTGTGGTGGCATGAAGTTATCGCCCAGATGAGTGACAGCTGTGAACCAGAATGGATGGACGCTGAAGACCCGCTTTTTATTTTATACACTTCAGGTTCAACCGGAAAGCCTAAAGGTGCTTTGCACACAATAGCGGGTTATATGATTTATGTGGCCACAACTTTTAAATACATTTTTGATTATCAAGAAAATGATATCTTTTGGTGTACCGCCGATATTGGCTGGATTACAGGACACTCATATATAGTTTATGGACCCATGCTAAATGGTGCCACGCAAGTTTTGTTCGAAGGAATTCCCACCTACCCTGATGCTTCTTGCTTTTGGCAAATGGTCGATAAATATAAAGTCAGTATCTTATACACCGCCCCCACCGCCATTCGTGCACTCCACGCCTTTGGCGACCAGTTTGTTACTAAGACCAGCCGTAAAAGTTTAAGACTTTTGGGCTCCGTTGGGGAACCAATAAATCCTGAAGCCTGGAAGTGGTACTATGAAGTGATTGGCGAGAGTCGCTGCCCCATTGTCGATACTTGGTGGCAAACAGAAACTGGTGGCATTCTAATTAGTCCCATACCTGGCGCCATTCCCACGAAGCCGGGCTCGGCAACACTACCTTTTTTTGGCGTAAGGCCCGTCATTTTGGATCCCGAAAGCAAAGAAGAATTAACAGACCGTGCTGCCACAGGGGTGCTGGCACTTCAAGGCTCCTGGCCAGGTCAAATGCGTTCCGTTTACGGTGACCACAAACGCTTTGAAACAACTTATTTTACAGACTATCCAGGATACTATTTTACCGGCGATGCCGCGATTAGAGACGAGGACGGCTATTACTGGATCACAGGCCGCACTGACGATGTGTTAAAAGTCTCAGGCCACCGCATCGGTACGGCAGAAGTTGAAGGCTCGTTGGTGTCTCATAAATCTGTTGCGGAGAGTGCCGTCGTGGGCGTGCCTCACGCGATTAAGGGTCAGGCGATCTACGCCTATGTGACTTTACGCTCGGGTATTACAGGTACTGAGCAATTAAAAAAAGATTTGGTTCAACAAGTGCGAACTGATTTAGGCGCTTTTGCTGCGCCCGAACATATTCATTGGGCGCCACAACTCCCTAAAACCAGATCTGGTAAAATCATGCGGCGAATTTTAAGAAAAATAGCCGTCAATGATTTGAGTAACTTGGGTGATACTTCAACTTTAGCTGACCCGAGCGTGGTGGAACAGCTGATTGCTGGTCGGGGTTAAACTCCTACCCACGGCCCTCAAACAGCACTCTCGGATTTGTAAGGTTATACCCTTACAAATAATAGATAGGCATCTCAGCCAAAGGCAGGCATAAGAAGCTCAGAAACCCAATCCAAAATAGGCTGAGTTTGAAAACCCATACTCTGCATTTTTTCAACATTCAGCCAAAAATCGCTGGCAGGGCCAACGGGCGATCCATTGTCAGCGATTTCAGTCTTAGCTAGAATTAACTTCTTGTCGCAAGCGACTTCAATCAGAGACATTAGTGTACTTAACTTTACTGGCTCACTTGAGGCCACATTAACGGGACCTACGCTATTTTTTTCTAAATTAAAATATAAAAAATCAGCAGCGTCCTGAGCATGGATAAGAGAAATACTGACATTCATATCAGGAAAGTAAATCTCCTCGCCCTTTTTTATTTTTTCTACATGCCAAATAAAGCGTTTGGTGTAGTCATCAGGACCCAAAACTACCGGAAAGCGCACGCTCAAAACGGGGAATGTTGCCTTCTGATGAAAAACACTTTCAGCTTGGCGCTTGCCCAGTTGATAATCACTGGGTTTAGCTTCGATGCAAACAGGATAAGTAAAAGGATCATATTCAGCTTCCTTAATACTGCGGCCACCATCATAGACACTCATGGTGGAAGTAAAAATATACCTTTTGATTTTGTCAGAAAAAACCTCGCAGGCGACCACGGCGTCCTTCGAGTTATAGCAAATCTGATCGTAGACTATATCAAACTCGCGGCCTGTCAAAGCTCGCCTGAAATCAGGCTCGCTAGATCTGTCGCAAACAATTCTCTCAACTCCCCGACCCAAATCATCTTTGAGATTTCCACGATTTAGAAGAGTTAGTTGATGACCCGCTTCAGTGATTTTTTTTGCTAGCCTTAGACCAAAGTAGCGGTTACCGCCGATGATTAAAACTTTCACAAACTCTCACCATACTTAACAGCGACAGAACTAATCACTTTACCTGTCGGTAAAATCCCCTCTTGATAGAGCATAATGACGGTACTGCCTAAATGAAATTTACCAAACAGGTCGCCACGCTTGATGCCAATTGAGGGATTATAAAATCGCGTACGAGGTTTACGGTGACTTAAATCGTTGGTGACAAGAGTATCATCAAAAGCCAGAGTAATTTTACCAACATTAGTCGCGCCCACCATCACTAATACAGCACGCTTACCCTCATAATCCATTTCAACCACGAGACGCTCGTTACGGGGAAACAAATTCTTAATGCTCTTTACACTCCACGTATTCACCGGCCAAAGTTCTCCAGGAATATGTGTGGCCTTAATCACTTTTCCATCAATCGGCGAATGCACACAATGATAATCCGCAGGGCAGAGATAGTAAGTAATATAAGTGCCACCCTCGAGGGCTGCCGCTAAATTTAGGTCGTGAACAAATTCGCTCAAATCATAATTCAAGCCTTTCGCTTGAATCAAAGTTTGGTTATCAATAGGTCCGAAAGTGGTAATTGTAGAATCTGCAGGGTGAACAATGCCGTTAGCAATCGGTCGCACACCTGACTTAAGACGCCTGACAAAGAAATCAGACAGTGAGGGATATTGGCTCACGTCCTTCTCCACCTCGTCCAGGTTGATCCCATAACGATTAGAAAACCATAAAATAAGTTTTTTGTTCCAAGCAAACGGCCATCTAATTGCCGCCAGACGTCCTAAAAAATAACTGAGATAGTTTTTAGGAACAAAACGCAATAATAATGGAAGCAGGCTCTGGTACATAAGATTGAATTATGTTAGTAAACTGGAACGAAAAGTCAGTATAAATATTTGCTTTGCTTAATAAAAATAAGCCAGGAAATTAAATGAGCCAGGTTTTTAAAAATATACACGTGGACGTCGATGACGATTTAGAAGAAAAACTCAAACTTCTAATGCCCAACCTTGATCACTTCTATATCACCCGAAAGTCGGTCGATGCCCGTAGAGGCAGCTCCCCTCAGTTTATTTATTCTGTCGAGGCCTTTGCTCATGGCGAGCCCGATGATTATAAGGAGAGAAACGCCATTGAGCTTACGAAAAAATCCTATCGTGGTCCCAAACCTATTATCATTGGTGCAGGTCCTGCCGGTCTCTTTGCGGCAGTAAGGCTTATTGAACGCGGAATTCCCTCTATAATATTTGAACGAGGGGCTGACGCCAAAACTCGTATTCAACATATAAATCGCCATTGGCGTTATGGCGAACTCAATCCCGAAAGCAATGTCTGCTTCGGCGAAGGTGGTGCTGGGCTGTATTCAGACGGCAAACTCATTACGCGCATTAAATCGCCACACATTGGCTATATCATGAATCGCTTGGTCAAGTTTGGCGCACCTCCCGAAATTGAGTACTTGAGCAACCCCCACGTAGGTTCTGATCGTATTCGTCGAGTCATACCTCACATTCGTGAATTTTTGATCTCAAAGGGCTGTGAAATATATTTTAACTCTAAAGTCACCGCCATCTTAGCTAGCGGCTGTAATGTTACCGGCGTTAGAGTGGAAAATGGCAAGATGTTCGAGAGCAAACATGTGGTACTATCCACAGGTCACTCGGCAGAAGATGTGTTTCGTCATTTGAAAGACCTCGGCGTACAAATGGAAGGAAAATCCTTTGCCATCGGTCTTCGCATCGAACACACGCAAAAATTTATTAATGCTATTCAGTATCGTGAGCACGCTGAGAACAAAAAACTAGGAGCCGCCAATTATCGCCTGGCCCATCATGATCACAAGTCCGGTATCGGGGTCTACTCGTTTTGTATGTGCCCCGGTGGTTACACAATTTCGAGCACTACCGATAGCGAAGGCGTAGTTTGCAATGGCATGAGCAACTATGCCAGGAATGGACTTTTTGCAAATTCAGCTGTTGTAGTCAGCGTGGATCACGAAAAATTCTTTGGACGGAATCCCTTTGGAGGTTTGGAATTTAGAAGAGAGCTCGAAAAAGCAAACTTCTTGGCCGTGAAAAAAAATGGCGGCACCAAGCAACTTCCCGTGCAAAACACCCTGGCCTTTATCGCACAAAAGCCAAGTCTAGCACTCCCCTCATCAAGTCCCTCAGGCGTAGTTGCGGTTCGCCTCGATGAGATTCTACCAAAACAAATTCGTGATAAACTCTGCGAAGGATTTAAGGCTTTCAATCAAACTATTAAAGGTTATGTTACAGAACAATCACAACTTCACGGTATCGAATCTCGCACCTCATGTCCCATTCGCATAACTCGTGATAAAACCACCCTTGAATCTCTTTCACACAAAGGACTTTATCCCTGTGGAGAAGGCGCCGGTTATGCGGGTGGCATTACAAGCGCTGCGATAGATGGTGTGCGCGTGGCTGACGCCATTTTTGAAACTGTAAAGTAGCGCTTTCAAATTTTCTCTTGTACAATTTTGAACTATGGAAACAAAACCTTCGCCTGAAGTAAAAATGGTTGAGTTAGTCATGCCTCAAGATGCCAACAATTTTGGCACAATGTTTGGTGGCAAACTCTTAGAGTACATCGATAAATGTGCCGCCATAACTGCCTTTAGGTTTTGTGGAAAGCAAGTCGTTACCGCCAGTTTTGAGCGAATCGATTTTTTAGAGCCGATACATCTAGCCGACATTCTCGAGCTAGAGGGCCGCATTATCTACACCGGAAAAACTAGCCTCGTTATCAAGGTCGATGTCTATCACAGTGATATAAAGTCGAGCGGAAAGTTAACAAAAGCCACATCTGGGTACACGGTTTTTGTCTGTGTCGATGAAAATGGTAAACCCAGTCCGGTGCCAAAACTCGAAGTTAAAACCAATGAGCAAAAAGAATTGTGGGAGCGGGGTCGACAAATTAAAGAAGCCCCACGTAATAGGATTTCGCGATGATTCCAGTTCTGCTTTCTGGGGGAGAGGGTCGGCGCCTCTGGCCAGTTTCAAATACCATTCTCCCCAAACAGTTTTGTCAGATTCTAGATGAGTCTCTGCAAGCGCTCACTCTCAAACGAACAAGAGCGCTGGGTAATCCCTGGGTTATAGCGACCAAAAGTATTCATGAACCTGTAAATCAATTAAATGTTAATTTAGGAATTCCTACTAGCCAAAATATTTTTGAACCGATGCCCAAAAACACAGCTCCAGCAGTTGCGCTTCTGTGCGCTCTTTTCAAGCAAAAAAATATGTTAAATGAGGTGGTCGGGGTTTTTCCGGCCGATCATTTAATGTCAAAGCCCCAAGTTTTTTTAGATGCCTGCGCACTCGCCGAGAAAACGGCTCGAACTGGCGGCATTGTCACTTTTGGCATAACTCCCTCGTATCCAGCCACTGGCTACGGCTACATTGAGGTGGAGAAAAATCGCGTAGATCAAAGTGCCGGACTCAGTTTATTTAAGGCCAAAAAATTTCATGAAAAGCCTAACATGGTGAAGGCCCAAGCCTTTATCAAAGAAGGCAACACTTCTTGGAATGCCGGTATTTTTGTTTTTAAAATTGCGACCATGATTGAAGAACTGTCCCTCCATATGAAAGACACTTGGCAGGCCTTTTCTCCCCTTAAAGATGATCTCTCGAATCTCGACAGTATTTACGCGGGTCTCACCTCGCAAAGTATTGATTATGGTGTAATGGAGAAATCAAAAAATATTTTTTGTGTCCCTTGCGATCCCGGTTGGAGTGATGTCGGCTCTTGGGATGAAGTTGCTAAAATTAAAGGAAGCGATGCTCACGGAAATTTTGTGTTTACCAGCCCCCCAAAAAAACATATCCTTATTGATTGTGCGGATTTAATTGTGGTGGAATCTACTGATGGTCTACTTATTTGTAAAAAAGGTTCATCCGAAAAAGTTAAGACTGCCCTTGAAGCACTGGAAAAAACACGTGGTTAAATTTGTTATTTTTATATTAATCGGAACCACCTCGCAGGCAGAAACACTCGGTCAATTTTGCGGTAAAATAATAAGCCAACAGGGGCAGGTTGAGGTTTTAAGACTTAAAGTAGATTCTCAAGATAACCTGCGAATGGGCATGAAAGCCACGCCAAAAATGGATTTAGAATGCCGAGATGTGATTCTGACCTCTCGTGCTTCGCGAGCGAAAATTAAACTTAAAACTACTGTTTTAACTTTGGCTCCCAGCAGCCGCTTTTCTATTGAAGAGCACGACTCAAACAGCCACGACGTCAGCCTTTTGAACCTGACTTACGGAAAAATTCGCACACTCGTTAATAAGCAGGCGAATGACGACGCCACATTTAAGATCACAACGCCGTCGGCGGTCATGGGGGTTCGGGGTACTGATTTTTTTACTAGTTTTGACCCCAATACTTTAACCACCGAGCAAGCGACAATTTCAGGTACTGTTGAGGTCGAACAAAAATCAACCGGACAAAAGGTTCTCGTTGAAAAAGGACAGCAAGTTAAAGTCGAATATCCGCCGGTAGTTAAAGATGAAGAAATCCCCGCGGCCAAGGAGTTAAAAGTCTCAGCCATCGGACCTAAAATTGTGGAACAAATTAAGCAAACTTCTTATATTGCCAAAGACGATAAAGAATTTGCCTCAACGGAGGCGATCAGTCTTTTAGGTGAACCAAAAAAATGGTTACCACCCGACGACGAGCTACCGCTTGATTTAAAAGATATGAAAAATGAATTTTAGAGGTGAACACTGAAGTCCTTGGTTTTTGGTTACTCTAGTCAAAAAATACCGATCATAGCCTATCAATTTGGGGTCCAGGGGCCTGAGGTGTTAGTTTTAGGGGGAGTGCACGGCAATGAACCCGAAGGAGTGATGCTGGCACATTTCCTTGTAGACAAATATTCTCAAAGATTTTCGCATCGTCTCCGCCTCACAATAATTCCCTCTTTTAATATCGATGGCGTTCTGTTAGGTAAAAGGCAGAATGCCAACAGCGTCGATCTCAATCGAAATTTGCCCACCAATGATTGGACTAAGAATCATTCAGACCCGAAATATTTCCCGGGATTCATTGCCAACAGTGAATCTGAGAATCAGGCTCTTGTTGAATTTATCAAAAATCATAAATTAAAATTTATACTCTCGCTTCACTCCTGGTACCCTCTCATTAATATTAATGGCAGTTGTGAGGAAGAAGCCAATATCTTAAAAAAAATGACCGGTTACGAAATAAAAAAGGATATCGGCTACCCCACTCCCGGTTGTCTCGGCACCTACAGCGGGCTTGAAAGAGAGATCCCCACCATTACCTATGAAGTCGAACGAGGTCTTGCAGCTTCCCATATCTTAAAAACCCATTGCCCTGCCATTGATGAATGTTTAAAAGTAACTGAAACCAGAGAAAAATAAAGTGAGAACTAAATGAAGTCGTTTCAAGAAATCGAGAAAACTATTTCTGTTTTTCCGCTCGACGGAAAATTAAATTCCAAAATTAAAACCCTAATTTTAAAGGTCATTAAGGCTCTTGACCAAGGCGAATTGAGAGTAGCCACTTCTAGTCAACAAGGCTGGAAAACTCATGAATGGATTAAAAAATCCATTTTGCTTTATTTTCGAATACAAAAGATAAAGCCAATTAAGGCTGGAGAATTAAAATTTTTTGATAAAATCCCATTAAAGAAATGGAGTGCTAAAGAAAGTGTGCGCGTGGTACCTCACGCGCTTGCACGCTTTGGCTCATTTGTGGAGCCTGGCTCGGTCCTTATGCCCAGCTACATCAATATAGGCGCTTATGTCGGGGCTGGCACTATGATCGATACTTGGGCCACCGTAGGATCCTGCGCTCAAATAGGTTCCCACTGTCACCTCTCAGGCGGTGTAGGCATTGGTGGCGTGTTAGAGCCTCTGCAGGCTCAGCCTGTCATCATAGAGGACAATGTTTTTATCGGAAGTCGCGCCATCATTGTCGAAGGGGTTTTGGTTAAACGGGGTGCTGTTATCGGAGCCGGAGTCGTCTTAACAGCCTCAACTCCCATTATTGATGTCTCCTCAGCGCAAGCAAAAATGAGTAAAGGTTTAATTCCCGAAAACTCGGTGGTCATTCCAGGGACGCGGCCTAAAGTTTTCCCAGCCGGCACTTATCACACCTCATGCGCCTTAATAATTGGCCAGAGGAAAGAAAGTACAGATAAAAAAACTTCTCTCAATCAGGTATTGAGGGATTTCGAAATTAGTCTTTAAACGCTTATCTTCACTTTTGAACGTAGAGCTTCTGAAGGGTTTGATTTTATAATTTGTAAGGTCGCAAGCCAAGTACAAATCAGAGAAAGTAGTACGGCACCTACAATTACAATTCCGACAAATACGAAATTTACTTTTGCCGTAATTCGAGAATCATAATAAATATCTTTAGGCAAAATATCGAGCGGCCATTTTTCTAAAGCCAAAGCAAAGGCCAAACCTAAAAGGATTCCTCCACCTAAACCCAAACCTGAAAGCAGCAATCCCACTCCTGAAAAAATTCGCCGGATTCTCAGAGTAGATAGCCCCAAGGCCATAAGCACACCAAATTCACGCCTTTTTTGCGCAAAAAGAAGCACCAATACAGTCACGATTGAAAAACTGGAAATTATAGTACTGAGTCCCAAAAAACCAGCGATAATCGCCTTCTCAACTTTCAAAGCAAAAAACATGGTGGAATTGCGATCGACCCATGTTTCAACCTTAAATCCCCTAGCCTTTAACTCCCCGGCCTTGTTCTCAAAATTCATAGGGTCTTTCAGTTGTACCTGTAAACCAGAACTAAACGACGGCGAATCCTGAAATCGAGCCAAGCTTTTCTTTCTTACATAAAATATTTTTTGAGCATCTACTTCGGCCACACGAGTAGATATTACACCTTTAACTCTAACCTGTTCAAATTTAGGAACTTCACCTGCCGGCAAAAGCAAAGTCTCAGGAGCTACGATCACTAACAAATCGTCAGTAAAAACACCAAGCGAATAGGCAAGATCGCGACCAATGTAAATTTCGTTGGTGCGTAAATCAACTCTCTCAATTCCCTCTACTCCTTTAAGGATTTTTTCTAGAGCTGCCTCTTCAAAACCGACCGCTACGGCACCACTGTGATTCCCGTCTGTCGTGCGAACAAGGACATCCTGTTTTTCAAAATAAGAAACCTCAACATCCGGGTCCTCTGAAATCTCGTTAGTGACTTTTTCTTGCTGGCTCTCTCCAAAATTCTTATCAAACCAAACAACAATGTGAGGCTCCACCTTTAAATGACGATCGTGAATAGCTTGGTTAAATCCATTCATCACGGAGTTGATGAGAATTAGAGCAAAAACACCGATTCCGATTCCCACAATACAAAGGCGAGCAATTGTTCGCACCAAGGCGCCAGCGCGTGTCGAGAACAAAAAACCTTTAAATATTTGCCAGGTTAACATTAGGAAAGTATTAACACTTATTTGAAAAATCGTCGAAGGATTTTTATAAAGAAAGTTAGCTTTGTGCCAAAGTTTGACTTTGTGCCAAATGTTTCAAAAAACACTTTAGGATCCATCGAAGCTATTTTTGGGGCCTCAAGAAAATTACTTATGACTACGTCCTTGTCGAACTGATGCAGCGGCCCTGCAAAGCGAACTACGTCGACGGCCTGATGGATTGAGTGCTGGGATGGCGAACTGTCATAGCAAATCACATTGGGCTTTAATTTGGATTCTTTTTGTAGTGACGCCTCTGTATCTACTTCTTGAGAATCCTCCGTTTCTATGACAAAGCCCGTTTTTAGACCTTCCACAATATTCCACTCAATAACTTGGCCAAAGAGATTCACCTGCTGTTTAATAATGTTTTTTCCCTGCCTATCCGGTTGTAACTTAATTGATCTTGGGCTATGTTTTGTCGAGAGGAGTTTCGACGATGCAACCCGATCAAAAAGATGTTCCACCC
>JAWXAY010000021.1:0-4437 GCA_034439715.1 Pseudomonadota bacterium | reverse complement strand
GGGAGTTGGTACGAAAAAAATAGCGAGCCTCCTTCCAATTTCCTCAATTATTTCAATGACCCATACTTTTCCAAAGACCGTTCTCTCATCTATCCGAATGAGGATCATTTTGAGGACCTAAAAAGAGGACCCACAAAACATGTATAATGCTATGCATAAATTAGGTCAATGGGAGAGATTTTTAATTAAAAATGATGATCGGTTTTACATGCTTTAAGTGACAAGAACGTTTCGTTATGATGTTTACCAGGTCTCTACTTTCAGGGCCGGAATCCTAGAGAACTCATCCCGATTGCGTGTGATGACAGCAATATCATGCGCCAGCGCTATGCTCGAAATGAGAAGATCATTCTCCCCGACCGGCTTACCAAGCTCTTTTAAAATGGCTCGGTTCATCCCGTAGAATTCCGCAGCCTTATCATCAAAGGGCAGACTTCCAAACTGGCTAAAGAACGTTTCAAGTAGTGTAAGGTTCTTTTCGACTTTCTTGCTCTTTCGGGCGCCATAGATAAGTTCGGCCTTTACCACACTACAGAGAACAATGTCCGTTGGCTGGTGGGCGGTCATCTTCCCTTTGAGGGGCAAATCATTGCCATTGAGAAGCGCAATGCAAATGTTTGTGTCAAAAAGGTATTTCAAAATTCATCTCTTTTTTGTGAGGACTTCCGCTCAATCTCTGGAAACTCCCCCTCCCAACTACCTAAAACTTTGAGAAACTCCTTTTTCCATTCCTTGGGGGCAAACTTTTCTCTCACAAGCTCCACCAAAAAAGAGGAGATGCTTTTGCCCTCTTGCTGGGCAAGAGATCTGATTTTCTCTTCTAATTCGTCAGGGACATACACGTTGAGCTGAGCCATAGCCTACCTCCATATGATACATAGAGTATACTTGCTATACTTGTAATTGTCAAGAACATCAAAGATCTAAAAAATCTTTTACGGCAGCCTTTAAAAGATCTTTGAGACCTTCAGGCATTGGCCCTAATTCTTTTTTAAAAAATGAAATATCCCAAGCTAGGATCTGTTCAATGAGGGCCTCGCTGTCCTCCTCCAGGCCACACGTACCTTTCGGGATTCTTACTCTGATGGGATAGGTGTCTTGAGTTTGGAGTTGGGTAGTGAGCGGAATGATCACAGCTGATTTTAAACCGGACTCACAAAATTCAGAGGGTTGAATGCAAATGCATGGGCGCTGCTTGCCTGGTTTGGTGCCGACTCTTGGTTCTAGATCAACGATGTAGGCGTGCCATACTTTTGGGCTCATGGAATATTTTTAAACCTGTTGGGATTTACAAATTCCTTTAAAATCTCAAGCCCGGAGCCGCCAACAATTTTAGCCGCTTTTCTCCAACGCTCAACTCGCGTCTGACGATCTGCCTCGGCCTCTAGGAGTTTAAGCGCCGACCTCACAACCTCAATCTTAGTTTTTAAACCGAGTTGTTTTTTAAGAGCCTCTATTTTTACGTCATCCTCGGCTTGAATAGTGAGGGGTTTACCCATATGAATAACCTCCAATATATTTTCAAGTATATCATAAAATATATTAATTTGCTAGCTATCTGAATCGGCTACAATAGCCACTTTCTTGCTTTGCAACTCTCAACGATTTGCTCTTTCCGCTGAGGCTATTTTTTTAATTTTACAGCTGCCCACTCACCTTTTGTTGTATATTGAAATATAGCTTCAATTTGTTTTACTCTTTTTAAACCCAAGTCGGCCGTCGATAGATCTACCAGCCTTCTTTTAATATCTGCTTTTCCAACAACTCTGTTCTGCCTTAAAAACAAAATGTATTCGTAAACCTCATTCAACCTTGGCATGCAATTAGAACTGCCTTTTTCAAAGCCATCTAGACCGTAAGCGCAGATATTGGAATAGGCTCCAAGAACTACCAATTCATCCCATAATTCTGTTTTAAAGCCCCTCAAATCAAGCTCTCCTTGATTAGATCTCTCTATTAAGGACTCCACACCAGAGGTTAAATTAATCGCTTTATCGAAGTCATTTCTGTTGGCCAGCCAAAAACCTAGAAAGAATATAAGACCAAAAACAACAAGTAATTTTGTCATTTTAGCCATTTTAATTCTCTGCGATCTATTTTTCTATGGCCTTCTTGGATAAGATCATTTTCAAAATTATTGCTTTTGAAAGAGCGCCCGTACTCTATCCCTTGTTGATTATTAAAAAGGTCCATATTTTTGTCGCTAACGGGATTACTTGGAAAATCCTCGTGTGCGTCCAAATAATTTTTCGCTTTTATCTCCCCTATCTCATGCGTAATTAAACCAGACCAAACAAAGTGCCTAAATGCGTCGGCACGGTCGTTTAAAAAGTCTTTTGAGTTGGGAAAATGTTTCCATGTTAAGGTTTTGGCTTTATTTGCCGCCAGATATATCGAATACGCATCCAATGGATGTTTCAGAACAAAGTCTGCTTCGCCAAATGTAATATTCGTCGTTGTTTTAAATTGATCCTGAAGATATTGGGAGATTTCATTTACGACGTGATTGGACAATGCCAGTCTTTGCCCTTCTCCTGGTAGTGCCACCATTTTGGTGGGCTCAAAGTAGGTCCCTGGCTTTAGATTTTCAGGGGCATAAATCTTAATTTTTACTCGTTGATAACCGTCAGACGTTAAATGAATAAAATATCCATCTTGGTTTTTAATCCATCCTACCGGTATTGCTTTTTTCCGAGATGATTCTGGTGAAAATGTTTTTTCAATACTTTCAAAAGAGGCCTTGCTGTCTTGAATTAGATTTTTGTAATTGTCCCACTTATCTTTGGCCTCAAAAACCTCACCCGGTATTTGGCCAAACAAAAATGATTCCGCCTGATTTTGAATCATTGAATTTCCAAATCGAATACTTGCGTCAGGGAAAATTTTTAGAAGACTTTGCTGGCTTTCGACACTCAGCTCATCAAACTTGGCCCCAGATAAGAGACCCCAAATTAAAACTTGGGTGACGTTTTGAGGGATTTTATTCACCTTGTACTCATTCAATATTTTCGGAAGCCAATTTGTGGGAGCTCCCTCTAAATCACCTAAAAACAGCCCGTCCCCTACAACCGGCCTCTCCACTCCGGCGTTAACACAAAAGGATTCCAAGGTGAACTCATATGAAAGGCCTGGCTGGAGAAGAAGCTTCCCTCTTGCTGATAGTTCTTTAAAAACTTTTTCTTGTTGCTCTGTAAGTGTTTTTAGCGCGCCAATAGCAAAGCTTTTTGTTTCTTTGTCGCTTTTTCCATTTACACTGGTACCAAAAAAATCTAGAGCCCGAAGAGGACTTTGAAAATCGGCTGGCGCTGAGACTATAGGGTTTTTATTGGTATTAATTTGTGTTTTTACAGGACCTGTTGTTGAACAGCCAACAAGACTTAATCCAAAAATTAAGACAACTTTCCGAAATACAGACTCTAATGAACAATACATTCCTACTCCCGCTCTGAACTCATGATCTTTTCAAAGATCGAGCCAAGCGGAAGTAAATCATCGTGAATAGTTTTCCAAACAATCTCGTCATCAACTCCAAAATATTGGTGAGCGAGAACATTCCTAAAGTCTTTTAGCTTGCGCCAAGGAATATCAGCGTATTTATTTTTAATTGTATCTGGCACATGGTGAGACGCCTCGCCAATGATCTCTAGACACCGAACAATTGCCAAATAGGTTTTCTTGTCGGAACGAAACTGTTCTTGATTCATTCCTGCAATAAACGACTTAATATGATTCATAGAATCAAGGATGTCGCGAATTCTTAACTTCCAAGCTCTAGGCAACACGTAAAGCTTCCTTCAAAATATTGTCTTTCAGCTGAGGATGAAGAGCTCGTTCGGTTGCTAAATCAACCTTCGCATTTAGGAGGGCCTCAAGAAAATATTTCACTTCCAAAAACTCAAACATCCCTACAGGGCAATCAAATTCCACCAACAGATCAATGTCGCTCGTACTTTCTGCACTTCCCCTTGCCACTGATCCAAATACAAACAACTTCTTCACATGAAGAGCGCGAAGTTCAAACTCTTTTGTTTTAAGTAAATTTTTAAGTTGGGAAAGTATCATATCTCACCTCGTGCTATCTTTTCCTTTATACTCGGCCAAACCGTATCACAGAAGTATTGTCTTAACATGAGCCGATAAGGAGCACTCCCCTGCTTTGCAAACTGGCTTTCTGGCACTACCTGCTCCCTAGCCTCTTGAGTGAGTTCTTTGACCCAATCAGCGAAGGCAAATTCCATATTCTCTTTTTCAAGAATGGCGTTTTTCTCAGACTCCCTTTTTTTCCACTCGTTATAACGCCTATTAGCCCGATCCTTGGGAGATTCGTAGTTCTCTGGGGGTGCATAGACCCCTTTGTTCAAAACGCCCATAAAGTAGTTTAAAGGCGAATTAATGGCTTTCCCCTTTCCGTTCTCTTCGAGATCAAAGGCGAAGGCG
>JAWXAY010000020.1:0-26090 GCA_034439715.1 Pseudomonadota bacterium | reverse complement strand
GTTGAGAACTGGGGTACTGATTGTCAATAGCTGTAGCTAGAGTCATAAGATCTAAGCGCTTCCCACCTTTAAAGTAATTTGAAAGAATGCTTTGCACAGGTGCAGAATCCCAAATCAGACCTTCAAGACTTGCTGGGCCCGGTGCCGTATATCCACGACTTTCAATTAATCCAATAGCAAGACCGACGGCACCCGCAAGAACGGGCGAAGCCATCGAGGTCCCGTCTAGATTTCCATAAGTATTGCGAAGAAGCGTCGAAAAAATTCCGTTGGATCCAGGAGTACCGATTTCAACAAACTGAGTTCCGTAATTCGAAAAGCTGCTTTTGGCTTTTGAGATCGAGTCATGTGACCCCACGGTGATCATCCCATTAAATTGTCTTCCATATGAAGGAGGGGTCTGCCAATTGCTATCTGTCAATAGTTGGTTACTATTCCCCGCGGCCACGACAACTACAGCACCCGAGTTGACGGCGTTAGCAAGGGCATTTTCCCAGGCAGCGGACTTACCAAAACCTCCGAGACTAATATTTATAACTTTCGCACGATTTTGAACTGCGTAGTTGATTCCATTAATAACAGCACCCGAGTAACCTTGACCTTGCGCTGACATTACTTTCACCGCCATCAGTTTGGCGCCGGCACCCATCACGCCCGAAATCCCAATTCCATTGTTAAAAGTAGCGCCCATAATTCCAGCGACATGAGTGCCATGAAAGTGATCGTCCATAGGATCACTGTCATTATTATGAAAGTCATAGCCGAATCTTCCAGAGGAATCTCTCCACATTCTATCTTTAAGATCTTGGTGGTTGTAGTCGATTCCAGTATCAATGACCGCCATCACTACATTTGTTTTTATTCCGCTTGTACTATTATAAAAAACGTCAAAGGCACTCGCTGCCTGAATAGCAGCTAAATGTTTCTGAGAGGGGAAATTTGGGTCACTGGGAATTGAAAAAATTTCAACGGGAAGGTCGTTGGACACACCTTTGATACATAAATTACTTTCAACTTCCGCTGATAGTTCTGCAATTGTCATCGTTCTCTCGAGCGATATAGTGTAGGCCTCTTCGTCAAGCGTCATATGATTGACTTGAGAATTTATTTTTACGTTAGCCGCTTTCAATAAACATTTATTATCGATCACATAAATAATTGGCATGCCTTTTGGAAGGAGTACCTTACTTACACCGGGATCATAGAGTTGTTCATGTCCCTTATTTAGGAGGTTAGCGTTAGCTTTTTGAAAACTTTCATTATGGAGCAGTAGAGTTGGTAAATCCAATTGAACTTTTTGATTCTCAAATGGAGATGCATGCCAGTTACTTAAAGTTTCCGAATTGTCAGTTTCAAATTTTTGACAAGAGATTAAACAAAAAATTAAACATACGAGAAAAAATCTCAGCTGTGTCATCGTGGTCTCCTCAATTGTGTTAGCAGCGTGATGTTAGTTCTAGAATATTAGTTTGCAACGCGTATGCCGACTCACACAGCGCAGGTTCGTTAAAACTTTTTATTTTTGTCTAAAATAATTTTATCGTCTATTTTTTTTACAAAAAATTAATTTTAAAAAGTGTTTCATTTTGAAAATGACGGCGCGAGTTCAACGCGTTCGCAAATTATCTTTTTTCACTCGAGAAATTGCAAAAATAAAAAAAACATTTTGGCTGTATTAAATTCACCCGCAGATAAAAAATTTGACTAAAATTATTTGTTTGGTTAAGTTGCGGCAAGTTTTCATTTCATGCGTAGACAATTTCGTCTGCTCAATAACAGAGGAGAGAAAATGAAAAAAATAATGTTAGTAGCTGCGATTGCAGTTATGTCAAGTGTGGCTTCAGCCACGGTTTGCCCCCCCGGTGGAGTGCAATTTTCGTGTACTGATACTGCTAACCTTGTTATTTCAGGACAAGTTGCTGCGATTTGTAATATCGAAGTAGTCCCTGAATTAGCTGCGGCTCAATTAAATATAGTTGGCGGAGAAGCCAACACTAAAGTTGCTACTGTTACTGAACAATCAAATAGCCCTGCTGGCTATTTAGTATCAGTATCTTCAGCTAACAACGGTAAATTAGTTCACAGTACGCTTCCTGGTAACCTATTTGGATACCAAGTTTCGTATGATGGTGGCGCGGCTATTTCACCGTTAACTACGCCCACTCAAGTTAAAGCCAGTGGCGCACTTCCCGGTTTTACTACTGACACGAGCGATGTAAATGTTACATTCCCAGCTCAAGCTAGTGCAGTATTTGGAACTTATTCAGACACACTAACTTTTACTATTCAAGCTCTGTAATTGTTGGTATACTAGCTCTGTTAAAAGAGGTTAGTGAGATGGCCGCGTAAAGCGGCCATCTTTATTTCTAAATGGTTTTTGATTTAGCTAAAGAGGCAAACGATGAAAAAATATTTCTTTATTACTCTTTTTATGTTGTGTTCATTATCTGTTGGTCATGCTTTCGAGTTGACGCCGATGGAAAAAGAGTTCTCTTCGTCGGGAGTAAGATCCAACCAAACATTTTTTGTAGAAAACAAAAGCTCAAAACCTGTTGCCCTTGAAATCAATATGTTTCGACGCACGCATGGTGCTAACGGAGTAGAGCAAAGAACTGCTACAGATGATTTTTTTATCTTCCCTCGAGCTCTTCAGCTAAAGGCGCAAGAAAAACGTGCCATTCGTGTAACGTGGCAGGGAGCAAAGAGTGTCGATCAAGAACTAGCTTATCGATTAGTGGCTGAACAAATTTCGGTTGACGTGGATAAAACAACTAATAAAAATATCGACATTAAGTATCTCTTAAAATTTATAGCTTCGGTTTACGTGACGCCTGATTCTTCTAAACCCGAAGTATCAGTTAAAGGTGTTTTGTCTAAAAACGGACGGCTTCATGTATTTCTTCAAAACAAAGGCAAAAAACATAAAATTCTGAATACCTCACGACTGATGGTCCGAACAGGATCAGGCGTGAAAGAGCTACCACCAAAGTTTACCGAAGTTTTACAGAGACAAAATATTTTGGCGAGCTCCACGCAGTATTTTTCAGTTCCCACTCCGCGTGGTTGGACTGGCCCTTACTCTGGTGAGTTGAAATCCAATTGATCCAGACAATTAAGGGCGGTTTAACTAAAAACAGCTGTCAAAGAAAACGACAGTTTAATACTCCCTAGATTTCAATTAGTTACGAGATTCCTGCGACACGGCCGATTTAAAGACTATACAGATTACTAACACTATCAAAATTAATCGACAGAAAGACCAATAACGTCACCGTAAAAAGCATCTGTGAAGTCAGCTAGTTACAATATCACTGTGAAAACCTAGTAGGCATCATCCTTGCGATACAAAGCCGTAAGGAGCGCACAAATGAAGTTGTTTATTACCCTCATGATCTCATCAATAGCCCTACTCAGCTTGAATGCCTGTAGCCTAAAGGTAAAGCCTGAGGAGTCATGTAACTTCGTCCGCAATAGCCTCCAACAACGCGTATCGTGGAATGCCACACTCCCTATTAATATCTATATCCATGAATCGTTTTCCAGAGAAAAAGAGGCTGTTCCAGCCTTAACCGCCGCAATTAAAACTTGGGAAACGGCTTTAGGAAAGCACCTTTTTACAATCGCAGGAGTTATTGGTGGCTCACCAGTGCCCAGTCGCGATGGTGTTTCAATTATCTATTATATGAATACCTGGGAGGCCGATAAGCCAAGCGAACAAGCCCGCACTACGATTTACTGGAAAGGCGATCAAATTGTTGAAGGCGACATTCGGGTTAATGATAAGGATTTTAATTTCTTCTCTGGTGATAGTTTGGTGGCCTCAAGCGTAGATTTGGAAAGCCTATTTCTGCACGAGCTAGGACATTTACTGGGACTCTCTCATAATGATTTATCAGGCAGTGTAATGGCAGAACGCCTGGCCTCCGGTTATAAACGACGTGAAGTGAACTCTACAGACTTAGCATCTTTAAAATGTGAGTATTAAATCTGTAGATTTTTCATATGCTTATGATTTGTAAGATTATTTAAGTTGTTATCTGATAGAACCTTTAGATAGGATTTAAAACTATGGCAAGGCAAGAAGTATTAAAACACGAAATTGAGACTGAAACTGAAGTCGAAAGTATAGAGGAGTGTGTCGAGTTAGAACTTGAGACGCTGTTCAATGATGAGCCTAGTGATTCGCTTTCGTTATTTGAAAAAAACATGGCGAGAGTTATTGATCTGAATTCTCGCCTTAGTTTTATGCTTTCAGAAGTTAAAGATTTACTTCGAAAATAGAATAGCTAAACAACCGTTCCCACCTTAGGAATCACTAAAGTTAAAACTCCGCCCTCATATTTTTCGACATAATGTTTTTCTAAAACTGGCGTGCCAAATTTAAATTCTTCATGAAACGTCTGAAAGCTATCTGTTTTTAATCGATGCTCACCCTCTTCAGACTTTAAATCTTCCTGAAAAGCCCTATGACCCGAAACTCGAATTTTGTCTTTTTGCACTGTTACTTTGACATCTCGTTTGAGATGTTCGGGCACCGTTGCCGACAAAATATACGCCCGATCAGTTTCCTTTAGCTCAGTCTCGAGATGTTTGACTCCATAAAAAGGATCCTCGCCAAGGCCTTTATACTTATCAAGCTTCGTCGTGAGCTTGTGGCGCTGCTTACTGAGCTCGCGAATAACATTTTCGCGCTGATTTGTCAGTGCCTCACGGCCAAACTTAGTATTATGGTCAAAGGTTTTGTCAAATTCCTTTTTCTGCATTTTTAAATTGCCACGATATAGCTCTTTGTCGTTTTCGATTTGAGAACTATACTTGGCCTTTAAGAAGCCACGATCTTTATCTGTTTCGGTTTGCAGATACTTAGATTGCTCCTGAAATTTTTCTTTCATTTCTTTGAGGCGTTTTTTTTGTAACTCATTTTGTTCATTGACTCGCTCATTGCCTTTACCATGAAGAGCCGCAATTTTTTCTTCATATGATTTTCTCACTTTACCCAGTTGTTCAAGCCGTCGATCTCTTTCAGTCACTATCTTTAACCCATTATCTTGTCGAAGGTCTTGCACCTGGGCCTTGCCAGTCGCTCTCTCTTTTTGTATTGCTTCTAAAAACTGATCATGCTCTCGATTTAATCTCTGCGAATCCTCTTCTTTAATTTTTTTAAATTTAAGCTGATTGTCTTGGGCGATTTTAGTGAGCTCCTTGGAACCCTTATCTCGCGCTTCGCGGGCTACCTGAGTGTTTCGATCTCGCTCTCGATCGATATCCTCTTTAAAGTCAGCGCGCAATTCGGTAAAAACTTCTGACGATTTTTCTTTGAGATTTTTAACCCTTTCGCGCTCTTCTGCTTGGGACTCCGAAATCTGTCTCGACGATTTTATCCTTAAACCCTTTTCTTCTTTTTGGTGGGTTTGCCTTAAGTTCTCGATACTATCTACATGTTTATTCTGCAACTCTTTTTGTTTTTCATTTAGTGCATCAACATTTTGACCCATAGATTTTTCTTGGGCCTTTATTTGTCCATGCATACTTTCGATTTTTCCTTTTTGAAGATTCTTTGTCGCTTCAGACTCGTCGATAAACTGATTTTTTATTGTCTTGAGATTCTCGTAGCCACGATGTTTAGCATCAGTGATCTGATCTTTGTTAGCTTTGTTGATATGATTGACGGTCGCCTCATTAGCTTCTAGCAGACCCATTTTGCGAGCTTGATAATTCTCTGTCGCCTGGCGAAGTTCTTCTTCGCCCTTTTCGACGACCTGCTGGCGACGTTTCTGATATCCCTTATAGAGATCTTGCAAATCCTTACTTTGATCAGCCGCTGTAGATTGAAGTAAAACTTTATCAGCCATAACGACCGCTTGAAACCTCCATGTCTCAATATAATAATATCATGTATTCTAAAAAAGTTAAACCTCAGGACCCGATCAAGGTGGAGTAGGTGCGCGCTCTTGCGACTCATTGGGATTGGCGCAGATCGGCTTGAAGTGATCACTGCGCTCGTAACACATCCAAGAGTCTTGGTATTCTATAATCTCAGCCGCAGAAAGGTAATAGTACTGAGGGTATTGACCTTGGTCTAATATTGATCTCACGATGCGGTTTTTACCAGTTTGGGTATTTGAAATTCTTAATTCAAACGCCCGATATTCAGCCAAACTAACTTTACTTAATACTAAAAATGATGTGCCTATTAAAAATCGCCACATAAAACCATGTCGGAATTTGAACCAATTTCCTGTAGGATTGGATAAATGTCACAGCCTTCCTCCATAAAATGGAACTTAAAAGCCTGCACAACTGATGGCATTTTCTATAGTGCCATGGTGGGATTTGGTGAGACCTATTTTATAGCGTTTGCCCTTGCCACTGGCGCCACAGATACCTTTGCGGGGCTTATCAGTGTTGTACCCATGTTACTGGGTTCACTGTTTCAACTGATCGTACCTTGGGGAGTTAAATCACTACGCTCCTACCGGATATGGGTGTGCGTTTGCACGGGCATACAATCTTTGAGCCTATTGTTTTTTTCTTATTTAGCGCTTGGCCCCTCTCAATCTAAAGTAACAATTTTTATCGCAGCACTATTTTACTGGTCCTCGAGCATGGCGGCAGGTCCTGCTTGGAGTGCCTGGATGGGTTCGCTTATTCCCAAACGCCTTCAAATAAAGTATTTTGCTAAGCGTAGTCGTTACCTTCAAATATTTGCTCTCCTGAGTCTCTTGCTAGGAGGATTTTTTTTACAAGTGACAGGGAATGACATATCTGGAGCTCGGGAATTTTCTGTCTTGTTTCTGTTGGCGGCTCTCTGTCGTTTAATCTCAACTGTCTTGCTGTTCTCCCACTCTGAAACTCCCGAATTAGCGTTGCAAATTAACCGGGTTTCGTTTCCATCAGTTTTAAAAACACTGGGTCGATCCTCCTTAGGCAAGGTCTATTTGTACCTCATCCTGTTGCAGATGACCGCCAATGTGGCGTCGCCGTTTTTTGCACCCTACATGTTATCTAAATTAAAACTTCCTTATGGAACATATGCCAGTCTTGTAGCCGTAGCCTTCTTAGCAAAATTTTTTATGCTGCCAATTTGGTCGAAATTGGCCCAAAGAAAGTCCGTTGACTACCTACTCGTCACTGGCACGTCAGGAGTCATATTACTTCCGTCGTTGTGGATTATATCCAGCAACTTAGGTTTTCTATTTTTTTTAGAAGTGTTAGGCGGAGCCTTTTGGGCAGCACTTGAACTCGGGACATTTTTGACTTTTTTTAATCGCATTCCCAACAAAGACCGCGCTAGTTTTATGTCAACTTTCAATCTTTTGAACTACGGTGGAATACTCATTGGCTCATTTATCGGCGGCTTTCTCTTACGCGCTCTGGGTGAAAGTATTTCTGCCTATCATAGCGTTTTTTTGTTATCGACAATGTTGCGGGTGGTTCCCTTATTCCTGATGCCTCGATCTTTGGGCATTCCTATGAAGGAAATTCCCTTTTTCGGGAAGATAGTAGCCCTTCGCCCAATGTTTGGCGCTATTATCAGACCCATCATCGTGTTTGATATGAAAACTCTGAAAAGAAAAGGTAGAAAACGTCCTGCCCCCAGTTGACTAGGCGCTTCTGCCTGTGACAATATAAGCCACTTATGTCTGTACCAATACGAAATATAGCCATCATTGCTCACGTGGATCACGGAAAAACAACTCTCGTCGACCATTTGCTCCGACAAAGCGGAACGTTTCGCTCTAACGAAACGATGACCGAGCGCTACATGGACTCCATGGACCTTGAGAAAGAACGCGGAATCACTATCGCAGCAAAAAATGCCTCGTTTAATTATAAGGGAATTAAAGTAAATATCGTCGATACTCCAGGACATAGTGATTTTGGTGGCGAAGTTGAGCGAATTCTTAATATGGTTTCTGGCTGCCTGTTGCTAGTAGATGCCAGCGAAGGCCCCCTTCCTCAAACACGTTTTGTACTGAAAAAGGCGCTTGAGAAAAATTTAAAAATTGTTGTGTGTATCAACAAAATAGATAGACCTGACGCACGGATTCAAGAAGTCCACAATGAAATCTTTAATCTCTTTATCGATCTTGATGCCACCGAAGAACAATGTGATTTTAAAACCATCTACGCCATTGCTCGAGAAGGTAAAGCTTTTTTAGATCCTGAAGACAAAAGTAAAGACTTAACGCCGCTCTTTGAAGCTATTATCGCTATCATTCCCCCGCCGGACATTGATCCCAAAGGCTCCTTGCAAATCTTGGTGTCAAATGTCTCTTACAATGACTATGTAGGACGACTGGCTGTAGGCCGCATTGAAGCTGGTTCTATAAAAGTGGGTGATGATCTGTTGGCATTGCAAGAAAACAAACAGACCAAGTTTAAAGTTAAGGCCTTATTTTCTTATAAGGCCAGCGAACAAATTCAAGTCCAAGAATTGCACGCCGGCGATATCGCAGTTGTAGCTGGCTTTGAGGACTTTTTTATTGGCGACACGCTAACGTCGATGTTAGAGCCTCGCCCGCTGCCTCGAATCATAGTTGAAGAACCAACAGTAGGAATCATAGTGATGGTTAATGACAGTCCATTTGGTGGGCGTGAGGGCACCAACGTCACTAGCCGAAAAATTAAAGATCGCTTGGATAAAGAATTACTTCACAACGTGGCGCTGAGAATGGAAAAAACGAGTGCTACTGACTCTTGGAAAATTTTAGGTCGAGGGGAATTACAACTTTGTATTTTGCTAGAACAAATGCGTCGTGAGGGCTATGAACTCTTAGTCAGCAAGCCCCAAGCGCTTTACAAAAAAATTGACAACGTCTTATGCGAACCCATGGAGCATATCACGGTAGATGTCGCGGAAGAATTTACTGGCATTGTGACTCAAAAGATGGGTTCAAGGCGCGGTATATTAACTAACATGATTAATAAGGGCTCTGGGCGAGCTCGCTTAGAATTTAAGATTCCCTCTCGTGGACTCTTTGGGTATCGCAGTGAGTTTTTGACCGACACCAAAGGCACAGGACTGATCAATACAGAATTTGCCGGTTACGAACCCTATAAGGGCGATATCGGTGGCCGCACAACGGGAGCATTGGTATCTGATCGTATGGGCAAAGCTAATCCCTATGCACTCTATCATTTAGAGGCTCGCGGGAGACATTTCATCATTCCTAATACGGCTGTTTACGAAGGGATGATTATCGGAGAGAACGCCAAATCAACAGATATGGTTGTGAATGTTTGTAAAGAAAAAAAACTGACAAACCATAGGGCTTCCGGCAGTGAAGAAGCAATTCGCCTCACATCTATTAAAGCAATGACACTTGAAGACGGCTTAGATTGGATCTCTGACGATGAGCTCTTGGAGGTCACTCCACAAAATATTCGTATTCGCTGCCGCCATTTAGATATTCATAAACGAAAACGCTCTTCGGTTTCTGCTGACAACGATTAACAAATGGCTGATTGGCATCTCTACCTCGCAAGCTTTTTGACCGCGATAGTTTCGGGTACCATCGGCATGGCAGGTGGTGTTCTACTCATGAGCTATATGGCGGTTTTTTTTCCGCCGGCGATTTTAATTCCTCTCCATGGTATAGTTCAGCTATCCAGTAACCTTTCGCGAGTGGCACTAAGCTTTAAGAATATCGTAAGGGATATTGCGCTAGCATCGTTCGCGGGTGGCATAGTAGGCGGTCTGCTCGGCTCTCAAGTGGTAATAAACTTACCCGAAAGAGAATTTAAAATTTTAATTGCAGTGGTAACTATTGTTCTCACTTGGCTGCCAAAGCTCAAATCAAACATTAAAATACCAGGCCAGTTTTTTTTTCTCGGCGGAATCATTACTTTTTTATCTCTTTTTATCGGAGCCGTCGGACCGTTACTAGCTGCCTTTTTAGTGCGTAATGATTTAAAAAGAGAGAACTTAGTCGCAACTCAAGCGGCTTGCCAAGCCGGCACTCACTTCGTGAAAATTTTGGTCTTTTTCTCACTCGGTTTTGTCATTGGGCCCTATCTCCCCATTATGATAGGCATGATTGCCTTCGGTTTCTTAGGAAACTGGGTTGGCAAAAAATTGCTAAATAGAATTCCGACTCAAAAATTTACAATTGCCGTTAAAATAGTGATTTCACTATTAGCCATTAAGTTATTTTTTGATGGGCTAAAACTGTTCGAATTTTAGGTTAGCGACAATGTGACGGATTTACGTAATCAAACACATCAGCTGTACTAAGATCTTTTCCCTGCTTGAAGTAGCCGCCACTTCCGAGGCTCAGCAAATTCGATCGTAAATTTTGGTCCACAAAGAAGTTTCCACCACTAGCTGGAGCCAGCCAATACCTCGTGCCTTTGACGGTTTCGACATAGAACACACCTTCGAAAATGTGATCAAAGGTGTACATGTGGTAAAGCTCAAAATCGATTCTAAAGTAATCGGGCCCGAAAAAGGATTGAGCTGGTCGATCCATCCACTTATCAACAAAGTCGCAGTCGTTCGAATTTCCATTTGAGGGAGGATGGGCTTTACAGAAGGCCTCAATCTTGGGAGTACTTCGAACAATTGAATGGAAGCCGACTTGCTTAATTGCTCCATCTATACGGCTGGGCATAGTCTTTATTTTAAAAGTCACTCCCGCATAACCGTAACTGCTGCTCCAGGCTGCTGCTTTGTCGACGTAGATCTCGCAATGGTTAGCAGGATAGTCAGCGGCAGAAACCATCATAGGGCTGTTCAACAAAGAGAGAAGTAATGCAAAATAAATTTTCAACATTTGAGGTTCCTTAGAGGGATTGTGAGTAGTCACTTATTAGCCCCAGTGGGAACTTGTCAAACCTTGAAGAAATAATTGTATTTATTCCAAAACTCATTCGGCTCTAAGATTTCATATTATCGGTCTGAAGGGTTGAAAATCGCATGGTGGTATAGGTTCAAATTTTGCAATTTTAATCTTCTTTCTGGCAGAAAGGATTTAAAGTGCAACAACGAGAACTAATGTCCGCCTTTTCGGAACTCAAAAACCTGTTAATTCGGACGTATCAGATTAAGCAGGACCGAAAATTTGTAAAACTATATTTTAGCAGAAGAGACAATCAAATGTTGATGCACGACTATGATGATCATAAGAAAGCAATTATTATCTGTTTTGATATAGAACAAAAGGACATACGGAATAGCTTGACGCCAAATGGTCGTCGCCTAGTAAGAGCGTCGCTTAAGCACCCCTCACCATCAGAGTTTTTAAACGAAGAATTTCAGTTAAACGGCTTTTTTAGATCTTAGTTTTTGCAACTCCTGTTGGTCACAAAAAAAGCCGCTAAGTTCACGAACCGCCTGACGGATTTCATCGGGAGTCATCGGCCCCAAATCAGGCTCCTCATCAGCCCAGCCACGACGCCATTCTTGGGTTAGAGTTGAGTCTTTCTCAACAGATGAGACGAATCCAGTCCTGTCAAAGCGACAAAGTAGCAAATTAAAGTGGTTATGATTCTGGCAGACCTCAAACCACTCTTTTTTTTCTATAATTTTTCGGCTTTCTTTGTTCATTTCTTTTGAGTCTTTAAAATAAGCCAGCTCAGTGATTATAATTTTTTTGCCTTCAACTCGATCGAAATAAAAGTGAATAAATTTTGAAAAATACTGTTCGAAATTTTCTTCGATGTCGAATAATAATAATTCATAAAATTCATTTTCAAAAAATACTTGCCCAATGAGGTTTTCGAATTTCATGACCCTTTATCGGCTATATAAGTGGAGCAATATAGTGGCTGCCAAACTAGACTAAGGTTAGATAAAAACCACTTTATCGCCCCAAATGCACACTCAGTTAGAATACCAGCAAGCTGGGCGGTAACCCAGAGAATGCCCGTCCTCCTTATTGCATGTGCCGATACGAGGATCGACATCACTCACATCAACGTCACTTCTTACTGAACAAAGCGCGCCTGAGAAAAACGTATTAAACATACATTGTGAAAACGAGGTCTGTTGTTGTTCTTGATATACTTCTGGCGCCAGAATCTCAATCTGCTTTTCTTTTGATATTCTGGACAACGCCGTAGTTAAAGCAAAACCTGCCATCGATCCCCTCATACAGAGAGCTCGATCAGAATCGGAATTAAAAACTGATCCACAATACTTTCTGACTATTGGATCAATGGTCATATTCAGTACGATAGAAATATTGTCATCAGACTTCCAAACTTCACGCGCACACTTCAATGTTGTGTAGTAACTCGCCTGGGGGTGCGAAGAAGATTTGCTAACACTTTGGTGCGGAAAGCCGCCAAGAAACACTCCAATTTTGTGTCAGTCAAAATTATTCGGAGATTGAGTCGGAATACCTCCTACTACTTTTACTCCTTAATCGTAGTTCGTCTATCGAGGCGAAGAGACAACTTCAGAGAAAAATTGACAAATTAAAAAAGCAGACGCTAGTTTTGACTGATAAGATATTAAAACGAGAGAAACCAAATGAGGTTCAAGAAACACAAAGGACGTTGTACTATTCAAGTTGGCTATATAGTGCAATCCATATCCTCACGAGCATACCGACCTTTCAGGTCGCACCCGCTATCGCCGAAAAACTTCATTTGCCCGTCAACGCCGTCATTAATGCACTCAGGGATCTAGTTGAAATGAATCTAGTGCAAAAAGAAAAGGAAAAATATATTCATGCCGGAAAAGACATCTATCTTCCCTCAGAGCACCCGCAATGCCACTCACATCATTTGAATTGGCGTATTAGAGCTGTCGAAAGAGCTATGATTAAAGAGGATGTCCATTACTCAAATGTTTTTTCAATTTCAAAAAAGGATCTAGAAATACTTAGGCAGCAGGTCGTCGCTTTTATCGAAGAGCAACGTAAGCAGGTTCGTGCCTCAGGAACCGACATTGCCTGCGTGTTTTGTTGTGATTTTTTTACTCTTTGATCACTTCTTGGAAATCCTAGGATTTCATATTATCGGTCTGAAGAGGAACTCCAAAATCTTGGCCTTTCACAAACTTCATACAACTTTGTAATTCATCGATACTTTTTGAGCTCACGCGAATTTTTTCGTCCATAATCTGGGCTTGAACCTTAAGTTTAGAGTCCCGAATGGCTTTAGTGATCTTTGAGGCCACTTCTTTTTCTATTCCCTGTACCAATTTGACCAACTGTTTAAGTGATTGCCCGGCAGAAGCCTCAGCCTTTTCAAATTTTAAAGCCTTAAGATCGATACCTCTCTTATGAACCTTACTCTGTAAAATGTCCTTCATGGCATTAAGTTTGTACTCGTCTTCTGCCAAAATCTTAATTTCTTTTTTGTCCCATTCGATTTGAGACTTGCTTCCGCGAAAATCATAGCGGCCCGCTACTTCTTTTTGAGCTTGCACAATGGCATTGTCCATCTCCTGCATGTTAATTTCAGAGATTAAATCAAACGATGGCATACATTCTCCTTGATTTTGATTCAAATATGATTAAGAAGTCCAATGACTCTTTTTTAAACCAATGGGTAGGATTTTGACCACTGAAAATAAGCTGCGTCAAATTGTGGTTGATTTTTATAATCTGGTTTTTCCGGATGCGATGATTGGATATATGTTTGAGGGTAAAAACAAAGAGCGACTGATTGAAAAAGAACTTGAATTGGCTAAAGAGACTTTGGGTTTTGATTCTCTGTATACAGGACGCGATCTAAAGACGTTACACCGGCCCCTTGTGATTCAAGGTGGACAATTTGATCGAAGACGGGTTCTTTTAAAAAAGGCGATGGAAAAAAATAATTTGCCTCAGGATCTACAGGAAAAATGGCTAGCACATACCGAAAGTCTGCGAGTTGACGTTACCATTAATCCTCAGGGAGAGTGTACAACTGTACCAAAAAAAATATGACAATTTGGCGACTCAGAAAAAGTTCACTCAAAGATGAGCGTAAAAACCATCCCTGGAAATATTCAAATGAATTAAACAATATCGGCAAAGGTCACGCTCCCGGAGGCCTTGTAAAGCTCGAAGACCGCGAAGGCGGATTTGTGGCCTACGGTTACGGCAATCCATTATCAACCATAGCATTTCGCGCCCTGAGCACTGATGCCGATGACACAGAATATTTTACGTCGGCAACAATTTCAAAAAAACTTAAAGCAGCTTGGGACTTGCGTATTCGTGAAGGTTTTACCGGAAGCTTTCGCCTTTGTTTTTCTGAAGCGGACTCACTGCCTGGCCTAGTCATTGACTACTATAAAACCATTGATGCCGCGATTTTTTCATGCCAGGTTCTGACCGCTGGAATGGATAAATTATTTTCTGAAGTTCTTTATATTCTAGAACAAACATTTTCTACCGACTGGGATAGAACGGCTGTAATTTTAAGAAGCGATGCCAATATTCGGAGACTCGAAGGTCTTGAAGTTAAAGAGCCCATCGTTTTAAAAAATGTTTTTGGTCTTGATTTAAGAAATGTAGAAATTCTCTTGAATTCTTACAAAAAAAATCTGATCAAGGTTACGACCGATTTATTGGGAGGCCAAAAGACCGGATTTTTTTTGGACCAGTCTTTTAACATTAATTGCTTGCTAGATCTTGTCTCACGGCAAGATAGACCACTGAAAATTTTAGACCTCTGTAGTTACGTGGGTCAGTGGTCAACCCATTTGGCCCATTTGGCTCAAACACAGGACATAAAAATGGATTTTACCTTGATTGATTCTTCTCAGAAGGCCTTAGATTTGGCGAAGATCAATATGGAAAGGTATCAAGCTAGCGCTCGGTTCTTGAAAATGGATGTCATGGATGAACTAAAACATTTTAACGAACAATTTGATGTTGTAATTTGTGATCCCCCAGCATTTATTAAATCACGAAAACATATAGCCACTGGAACCCATGCCTATCAAAAACTGAATAGCCATGCCTTTCGCCTAACGAAACCTCACGGCCTTATGGTCACTTGCTCTTGTTCAGGAAATTTATCTGAAGACGATTTCAAAGAGATTTTAAATAAGGCAATGAATCGAGCCAAAAGACAAGGAACTGTGTTGCTAAAAGGCGGGCATGCGGCGGATCACCCGGTGTTAAAGTATTTCCCAGAAGGCCGTTACTTAAAAATGTTTACCTTTCGACTTACATAATAAAATCTCATGCACACCTTTAAGAAAATAATCTCGAAGAAGCCCGATTTTAGAATAACCCTGCTCTTTATAAAATTTTTGCGCCGAGCGATTAAAATCCGATACACAAAGATACAAAGCCTTTTTATTTTTAAAAGTTTCTCTCTCTAGTTCTTTCATCAGCTTTTTACCAAATCCGCATCCACGATACTGAGAATCGACGACAATTTGCTTGAGATAATATCCATTTAAAAAAGAAGTAGTGTATATTGCATAGCCGAGAGTTTTAGAGCCACATTTAGCGATCAAAATTTTTGAACTCTTTAAACTTTTGATTATTCGTTGACAACTTTTTCTATTAAAACCATAAGTTTTAAATGGCTCAGTGCCAACTACTAGACGCTCGCAGTCACTAAGAGCTAAAGATTTCGCCCTGATAATTCTGACTTTCATGATGTGGTACCTCGGGGTCCGTAAAGTTTTTTAAATCGACCATCCTGCCATTTATGCTCATGATACTTTTAAAAGTTGACCACACCTTTAGAAACAAATCCACATTAAATCTTTTCTGTACTACGAATCCCTTGTTGGTATCAGCCAGCAATTCTTTTTTATTTAAAAGATGCCGCAAAATATGCAGCCCCCTCTGATCTCGGTTCGAAAGGTCAAATGTCAGACCTTTGACGAAATTAATAATCCTCGTAGTAACAAACAATGTGTATATATCATCTCGGCAAAAATTTTCATTCTCGATGGCCATTGCCGTTAGTCGAGACGTGAACATATTCGTTGCGGTTACTGGGTAATCTAAAGATTTGGCGACCGGAGAATTGGGCGTCATATAGAACATAGAAGCCCCTAAAAGTACCGGCTGTTGGGTATTAAACGATAGAGTTTGAATCATACTTGTGAGCGTCTCAAACGGGAGACCTAAAATTTGATAGCTAGTTATTTTAAAGCCCAATTTCTTGGCCTCGTTCACAATGTCGACATATTTTTCTACCGTGTGGGGGCGTTTTGTGGTTTCTAATACCGACTTATCTGAACTCACAAGTGCTAAATTTAGACGCTTAAATCCGGCGGACCACATCAGATTTAATAATTCCGAATCCAAACTTAAATACGACACCCCATTCATAGCCAAAAATTCCATCTCATTATTGGGAAACATTTCAATAAGACCTTGGCATAAGAGTTTCATTTCTTTTACATAAAAGGTAAGGTTGTCGTCCTCGAAATCGATAACTCGGTAACCTTGTTCATAGCGTAATTTAATTTCACACAAAACATTGTCGATCTTACGCCGACGATATTTAAAACCAAAAGTATTATGCACTGAGCAAAAGGAACAGCGATGGGGACAACTTCGAGAAGTTACAAGAAATGTTAACGGTCTGCCCTCAAATAAATAATGGCTCATTGGCAAATCCGAAAACTCCGGAAATGGCAATAGATTCAAATCAAAGTTTTCTTTTTTTTCATTATAAATAAGTTTGTCTAAATGTTTGTAGCCTAAGCTCGACACCTCAGAAACGGCCCGTTCTCCTCTGAAATGTTCGACTAGCTCAGCAAGTGCGCGCTCCCCTTCACCAACAATGACATAGTCCACATACTTAGAGGTTAATATTGAATCTGGGCAACTAGAAACATGTGAGCCACCTAAAACCACACGAATCTCAGATGATATACTCTTAGCAATTTTCGCGACTTCTAGAGCCTCGCGATAATAGGGAGAAAAGAGGCTAGAAATGGCTACTACATCAGGATTTTCTTTGGCTATCGCGATTCTAATTTCATCAGGGCCTGCGCCAAAACGGTAATAACCATGAAAACCACAAAACGGACCACGATCGTCGTGTTGATAATAAGCTTTTAAATAGTTTAATTCGGGAGGGATCCGTACTGTCTGCCGCCCCCAACCTTGATGAAAGTCGAGTATTTTAACTTTCAATCCGCTTATTTTTTGGTTGAGAATGGCCTTTAGATATCCCAAGCCCAAAGGCTGGAGCCTGATATCAGTATCATAAAAATCTTCGACAGGTGGTTGAATCAATAGAATTTTCATCTAGGTAAAGACATCAAACATGCCTCGTGGGGGCCATGCAAGCAGAAACTGCAGACCTAGGTCAGATTTCAAAATACTAAACAAAATTGTATAGTTGTTCTGGGTACACCCGATAAGAAACTAGAAGAGAAAAATATTAAAATGGCTAAAAAAACAAACGCTCAAAAAGGCAGTGAAGTTCTTTTGGTGTTTCCATTGTTGGAGTCCCATCTGTCCCCTTTTAAAGAGCGCATGACCCGCTATGGTTTTCAGTTTCAAGATATTATGGCTGTCGGAAGCATACAGCAAGCTGGAAAAAAAAATCTGCCAAAGCTGGCACTTATCGAACTCGCACCCGACAAAGAAAATGAAAATCTCTCACAGATTGTGACTGAGATTAGAAAACTTTCCTCGGTCATGAAAATTGTGGGAGTCTTTTCAGGAAAACTTATCTATAGGCCTGACCAACTTTATGCCAAGGGCCTTGATTTTGTTTATCAACTACCCTTTGAAGAAGAAATGGTTATAAACAGTATCTTTGAATTTGCTCCGGTCGAAATCGGCGAGAACAATCTCACCATGGAAACCATCTCGCGGGTCAATGTTCTAGAGTTGGAATGGTCAGAAGCCCTACCGTTTGACATTTTTGTTGTGCTGCCTCACAACAAAAAAATTCTACTTTACCGCCAAAAAGGCAAAAACCTCGACGAGAAATCTATTGAAAAGTTCAAGCATCAGTCAAAATATTCGCTGTACATTAAAAAATCTGAACTTTCGACTTACTTTAATTATAGCGCCCAAGTTTTAGGTCGTTTACAAAAAGACGAAAGACTTTCCAAGTTAGAAAAAGAAAAGAAAATAGCTGGGGAAGTGCGAAAGCTTCTCGGTGGCTTTTTTGCGCAAGAAAGCGTTGATGAGACACAGGGACAACTCATGCTCGAAAATGCCCGAAAAGTTTTGGATCAGCTTGAAGACAGCACTGGCTCCAAAAAACAATTTGCAAATGTCATTAAGGAGTTGGCTTCACAAAATATGACGAGCTACACTCACTGTCGAAATGTCGCCACCTACTGTGCGCTTTTTGGTTTATCAATGGGCTTGACCGAACCAGAAACCCTACAAATGGGTGGCTTCCTACACGATCTCGGCATGGGAGATCTCCCTAGTGAACTTATCGGTAAAGAATATTCTGAAATGACCGAATCCGAACGGGCCCAGTTTAAACTACATCCTGGCAATGGCGCAATGACTGTTAAATTTAAGAAAATGAAGCTTCCAGATGCTGTGATGAAAATGATACTGCAACACCACGAAAAAATAGACGGCTCGGGATTTCCTTACGGATTAAAGGGTGATGAAATCCACCCCTATGCAAAGGTTTGTGCTATCGCTGATGAGTTTGACGAACTGACAAGTCTAAGATATGGCAAACAAACTCGCTCGGCGGCAAACGCAATGAGAAAAATATCAGGTCTTGATGGCGGTAAGCCCTCCGAGTATTTCGAAGAAAAATTTTTCGGCAATCTTGTCAAAAACTTTTTAACTGATTTAGGCGAGAGCCTCACCCAAAGCGAAATTGACCAGCTCGCTGGCCCGTCTGAAATTCCAACGGTCGCACCTGATCCCGCCCCGGCCGCAGCCGTGACCGTCACTGTTTCCGAATCCGTACAAGCGCCTGGGACTGTTAAAATCGTAAGTTCAAAAGATACCTTGGGTAAAATGGCTGCGGACATCTCGACATTGACTTCACCAGCCAAAGTTCCCATTTTTGAAGTTGATAATCGCCCCATTTTTGATGCCATTAAATCCGCCGACCTCACTGCTCTACAAAAGCTACTTGACGCCAAAGTCAATCTCGCCGCCACCGATGAGGCCGGTCTCACGGCACTTAACTACGCCCTTAAATCTGGAAATCGTGACATCGCAAGGGCTGTTTTAAAGGCCAAAGCCAACTTAAATGTGCAGGACCCAAGTGGCAATACCCCAATAATGCAAACAATTGAGTCCAACAATTACGAAATGTTTAATCTAATACTTGTCGCAGCCTTTGAAACTGGCTTTGTTAGCGATAGTAAAAAAAATGAGCCTGCCACTTCTGGAAAAGTATGGTTATCAACCGCTTTAAACATAAATGTTAAAAATAATAAAGGCGAAACGGCTCTCATGGTTGCGGCTCGTGTCGGAAACGACCAAATGCTAGAAGCTCTCATAGATGCAGGTGCCGATGTTAATGTGAAAAATTCTAAAGGCGAGTCAGTCCATCAAATAGTTAAGGCCTATAATCGAATAAATATGATTGATTTATTAAAAAAATACGAGGAGCTCAATAAACAGAATAATGAGTTTTTTTCGCGAGCAGCCCCTGAACAAAAAGTTGAAAAAGAAAAAATCGATATAAAAACGCGAAATCCTGCAGGGCAACCCCCCCTTACGCAGGCTTGTGTCGCCGGAAACGAAGAATCCGTGCTCAAACTTTTAAGTGCCCAATCAGAAATTGACGCTAAAGATTTCGCGGGACACACGCCACTGATGCTAGCCGCTCGCCAGGGTAATACCATGATCATTCGCCTCCTTTTAGAGAAAAGTGCCAATCTACAACTAAAGGACGGCCAAGGCCGCGGACCACTCCTTCATGCGATTGAGGGGGGCAGTGCTGATGCTATTAAGATCTTAGTGCAAGCCGGGTGCTCCATTAATACCCGCCACTTAGGCGCCACTCCACTTATGATCGCTTGTTTTATGGGGGATCTGAAAGTGGTAACCGCCTTGATTGAGTGCGGAGCCGATCCCCAAGAAAAGGACGCAAAAAGTAAACTGGCTGTAGATTATGCGCGCTCGAAAAATCACGTTAAAGTTGTTGACTACATTATTTCGCTACAAAAAAAGAAAGCCGCCTAGTTCAGCTTAAGGGCATTGCTTCCAAGCGATATCAAACCTTTGGGCAATCGTAGCGTCTATAGTGTCGAGCGCAATGAGAGCCATTCCCTTTTCTCGGGTTGGTACCCTTGTCAAAGATCTCGTCATTAGAGAAGTGTGTATATTTAGGTCGCGATTCAATCGAGAGTCGCATGACGACCAGGGCATTTCTCCAACTGTCACCATGTTAGTAAATGAGTAGTCGCCACTAAATGGTCCTTTAACAATGCGCGAACTAAACGTGGCAGTTCTTACACGGGTTGGCTTTAAATTTCTGGGTCCTACTACCGAGAAATTTCTAAGCGGAACGGGACGTTCTTCAATCACTGGGCCAAACATGTAAACGATTTCTTGGGTTCCCATAGTGTGGGCGTCGAGCTCAGCAAACCCACGATAATCGGCGCTCACCAGTGAATAGCTCCACCCTGCAGGAATATTCATTTCAATTGTTACAAGGCATTTTTTCTGATCAAGAATCTGCTGGGAAGTATCAATTTGTGAAATATAATCATCAAATAATAGTGACATCGTCTTGCCATCAGGACTTAGCACTGAGCGCGCCGTTCCCGCTGGGCAACCACTGCCGTTGGCCGAAATGTTTTTAACATATATTTCATTGGGGTTCGGAGCGACTTGCGCCCCAACCACTTGACTCATAAAAACTAAAGTAGCCGCAAATAAAAAATTCATACTGACCCCTCCCCTAATACAAAATGTCTCCCAAATTTTATATTGCAAAAGGGTTGCCAGAATTTTGGGGACGATTTGGCACCTCCAGGTCACGAGTGACTTTCGTCAACGAGTTCATTTTTGTAAAAATCTGAGTCTTTTCAAGGCGAAACCCTTGACTTAGGTCGCGGTTTTAATCAGGTTAGGTGCATGATTTATTCGGCTGAATATCGACTGCCTGAATTCTATAAAAGGGCTCCTGAACTACGAAAGTCTTTCGAAACTCGCTTTGACTATTCTTCGGCAAAAACGGCCGCTCCCTTTGTTTGGGACTACTGGCATGTCGAAGGAAAATACACTCTCCTTCGCACACCGGCCTATTTGTTTTTTCCAAAAAAAATTTATGAGGATTTTCATAACCAACTGGTGTGGTGGGGCCGACAGACACTGGGTTGCCACGATATTACTCCGACCTGGCTCAGTTGTTATGTCGAAAGTTGCGAGCAGAAAATTCATGTTGACCTTCCTCACGGTCCTTGGGCGTTCGTTTACTCACTTACCGCTTGGAATAGCCGGAAATTTACGGGTGGCGAAACCCTTATCAAAAGCAACAAGGCCTTTGCCAGGGTTCCGACAAAGTTTAACCAGCTCTTAGTGTTCGATCCTCGCCGGCCCCACGGGGTGAGCAGAGTATCAGGTGTCAACGACGTCAAGCAAGGTCGCTTGGTTATTCATGGTTGGTTTGTCAATCCTCGCCCTTTTATTCAGGGACCGATTTCTACCAAAGAACTGGCAAACCAAATTTTGGCCCTCGACGAATTCATTTTTAAGAATTCTGACTTGGTATCGGGAATTACTGGTACTGCAAGCTTTCAAATCTCAATCGCGACTTCAGGAAAAATCAAGAGTGTAGTGCCGCTCGCTTCGACTTTGAGGAGTGACTTGAGAAACATTAGTGATGGAGCTCAGTCCGTCAGTTTGATGATCGAGAAAATTAAGCAGCTCATAACAAAAAATTTTTCTTTTAAGAAACAACAGAAACCGACTCTAATTACATTGCCACTAATTTTTGAATAACCCCGGAGTATATAAAATGGTTTTTTTATTCTTACTGTTGCTCTCGAACTTTAGTGCTGTTGAAGCCAAGGGTACGCGCGAACTTTCTAAATCTGAGGCCTTTTTTCGATCGTCTCTTATTTCTGACGTCGGTTACGAACTTTATTTCAATTTAAGTAAATCTGAGACGGACTTCTCTGGAAAGTCAAATTTGAGATTCACGTTAAAGTCGGTACCCAGTAAAATTCAACCCATCACCATAGACTTTGCCGAAGGCAAGTTGACCGGCCTTAGGGTAAACGGCACTCCAATTGATAAACCAAAGTACGACGGCTACCAAATTACTTTGAGCTCAAAAGAATTAATTCTTGGAAAGAACATGGTCGAAGTGGATTTTGAGCACCCCTACAGTCGAAATAGTTCTGGCCTGTATCGATTTAAGGATCCCGAAGATAGCCGTGTGTATATTTTTACTGATTTTGAGCCCTATGATGCCAATCGAATGTTTCCCTGTTTTGACCAACCCGACTTAAAGGCAACCTACGAATTAAAGGTTGATGCTCCCTCAACTTGGCACGTGATTTCTAGTTTACGTGAAACTGAGATTGTCGAGCAGGCTAACATTAAAACATGGACTTTTCCGAAAACGCTACCTTTTAGCACCTACATTTTCGCACTTCATGCTGGTCCCTATCACGTTTGGGAGGACAAAACTTTCCGAATTCCCCTTAGGTTGTTTGCTCGCGAATCGTTAGCCTCTTTTGTGAGCTCCAGCGATTGGTTCACTTGGTCCAAGAGCGGTTTTGATTATTTCGAAAAATATTTCGGCTTTAAATATCCTTTTCAAAAATATGATCAGATTATTGTTCCTGATTTTAGTTCTGGCGCAATGGAAAACGTGGCTGCCGTAACTTTTAGCGAACGTTTCGTAAAACGTTACCAGCCAACTCAGGAAGACCGACAACGGAATGCCAATGTCTTATTACATGAAATGGCCCATATGTGGTTTGGCAACGTGGTCACGATGAATTGGTGGGACGACCTCTGGCTTAACGAGAGCTTTGCCACGCTTATGGCATATATGGCTGCGGTTGAGGTGACAGAGTTCAAAACTGCCTGGGTCGACTTTTACCAAGATACCAAACAGTGGGCCTATGGAGTCGATATCACGCCGACGACCCACCCGATCACTACTGAAGTGGCTAATACTAGCGTAGCTTTCAGTAACTTTGATGGCATCACATATGGCAAAGGCGCATCGGTATTAAAACTCCTCAATTATTATTTGGGGCCAGACGCATTCCAAAAAGGTGTGCAAAATTTTATTCAGCGCAATGCCTTTAAAAATGCCAGATTCAGCGACTTTATCGCATCTTTATCTGAGGCCGCAAGTACATCGCTCGCCTTATGGAGCAATAGATGGTTTGAAACCAAGGGAGTTAATACTCTCGAAATTAATTATGCCTGTAAAAATAATCTTGTAGAAAAATTAGAATTTAAACAAGGACACAGCAGCGGCCCGGATATAGCCCGACCTCACAAAATGGAGTTAGCCTTTTTTAAAACTTCATCGCCAGGCCTCAATCTGATAAAAAAATACGATGTCAGTTACGACACGAATGCGGGATCAATAAGAGAATTAAAGGGCGAACCTTGTCCGGATTTTGTTTTTGCTAATTACAATGATCACGATTATGTGCGTGTCTTAGTGAATTCCAAAGATCGCGAAAAAATCAAATCGCTAATTCCCCAGACTCAAGATTCGCTTCTTCGCTCAATGCTAATTGGTTCCTTGTGGGATTTGGTTCTAGAGACGAGAATGTCTATTTATGAGTTTGCAGATCTCGTGCTCGAGCAGTTGCCCAGAGAAACCGATCTTAGCGTTAGTGAATACCTTATTGAGGGATTCGTCCCACGCAAGACGGCGTCCACAGCGTTTCTTGCTTCCGCTTCTCAAGATAGCCAACAAGCTCGACAAATTTATAATCAGTACCGCCAAAAAATGGAAACTCTTTTGTGGACTCTTTTGAAAAAAGAGGGGAACCCTCATGATGCTCAGCTGATGTATTTTGATGCTCTAGTACGCGTCACATTCAGCGATAGTTCACTCACAGAATTAAAATCGCTACTGATGAAGCAGACAGTTATTAAAGGCTTCACATTGGATCAAGACCGCCGCTGGGACATTCTCAAAAAACTGGTAGAATTCGATATCGCAGACTTAAAAATCCTGCTTGATAAAGAAACCGAATCTGATAAATCAGACACTGGCAAAAAGGCATTACTAGCCATTGAGGCTATTCGTCCTGGCATAAAGAATAAAAAAAAATGGCTCACTAAAATTTTTGATCGTAAAACCGAAATGAGTTATGCCGAGGTAAAAGCAGTAGCAAATAACCTGTTGCCCAGGTCGCAAATGCGAACTCGCTTAGAGCTGTCACCGGTTTATTATAGCCAAATTCCTAAGTTCAAAAATGAGTCGGATATTAGTTACGTGGAGAGTATGGCCGGAACTCTAGCTCCACTTAATTGTTCAAAAGAATCCTCAAAAAAAATAAAGACTTTGGCACATCCAAAGTTTGCTCTGAATTCTGCCGTTCAACGCTTAATTGTTGATCTTAGCTTTTGGGATGATAAGTGTGAAAAAATTAAATCGTTTTCGTGGAAACAGTTTGAAGGCACCCAAAAACGAGACTGAGAACAGAAATACTTAATCGTTGGCAAATATTCCCAAGCCACACTCGTCGAGTGTGGTGTACACATCTTGATAGGATCCAGGAGATAGTTTACCAAGAATTGACTTATAGTGTGCAAGAAGTGACGTTTTTGAATTTTCATGGCCAGCGGGTGCAGTTATTCCCTTTGCTGCTTCTCGAAGCTCAGGCGATGCATTAGCCTTTAGACAATCCTTAAGCGAAGGACTTACCGCTATTTTTTTACCTACTGCTGACATTTTTGCTAAGTTTGATTTTTGAGACAGGTGATGCATTCCCAGCATCGCGGTTATCAAGACTGTCAAAATTAAGTTCTGGCAAAATTTTATGTTTCGTCTCGACAAAGGGGACTCCCTGCTGACTCTTATTATCTCACGCCTCATGTCTCAGCAACAATAGGCATAAAGTCGACAGTCAGATTGAGACTCCGTCTTATTTTGAGCCACGGGCTTTTATACAAAGTCGATCACATCGCTCATTGTATTGTATCCCCGAGTGCGCCTTAATCCACTTCCACTTTACTGAATGCCGTGCACATAGACGATACAAAATTTTAATTTGATCCACGTTCGGGATCGGGCGACCATTTTTTTTGAGCCAACGATTATCCTTCCAAAATGGCGCATGCAAGGTAATATTATCGACTACTATGCGAGAGTCCGAATAAATGTTCGCCTTCGAACCTCGCGGCAATATCTTTAGGGCTTCAATCGCAGCTTGATACTCCATGCGATTACTACAGGTCTTGCTCTCTCGCCCAGAAATTTCGTGTATAACGATATCATCTTGTAGAATGACAAAAGCCCAAGTACCCCAGCGCCCTTTAAAACTTCCGTCAGTAAAGATTTGAAGTGATTTGTCCCTACGTATTAATGCTAAAGCGGTCCAGATTGTTTTGATAATCCTATTACCTAACATTTAATTCAAAAGCGCTCCCGGTACCATTCCGACGAAACTGATACCGGAGCACAACGTGAGATCAATCAGGAATACTACTCCGTACAACTATTTAACGTCGATGATATCTTTTGCTGTTCCACCGACAACTGCCATGATTGTTTTGACGTCCTCAGGAGTCACGCCGTCTTGTTCAAGAACAGCTTGTAGATCGGCGGCAATAGCGCTGAATTCAGCCGCTGTTATTTTCATGCTTTTGTTTTTGTTATTACCTTTGTGGATCGCCTTCATCGAGCGACCTTTATACTTTTTACCAGGGCAGCCAATGGCATCACTGACAAAGTTCACAAGGTGCTCTTTGAGTTTCGGTACATCGGCATCCTTAAATTTTCCACTGCGGAAAAAATCAACCTTTGGGTTTGGAGCTGTTTTTGCCACGAAGTCATCAATCACTTTTGGAAGAGCGGCGCCGTATTTATCACAAAGACTCTTTTCACCTTCAGCATGGGCCGAAATCCCAAAACTGGCACAGAGTACTGCTAGGCTCATTAGAAAATAAATGCACTTATTGTTTTTCATTCTTTTTCTCCTCAATTTATTTTTCCCTGCCTATCCGGTTGTAACTTAATTGATCTTGGGCTATGTTTTGTCGAGAGGAGTTTCGACGATGCAACCCGATCAAAAAGATGTTCCACCC
>JAWXAY010000019.1:0-15835 GCA_034439715.1 Pseudomonadota bacterium | reverse complement strand
TTTTGATCAATTCAAGATCACTCATAACCACCTCTGTCGAAGGCGGATTTTATGCGATGTTTTAAGCGGAAGCTAGAACCGCCTCTACGACTTGGTTACTCATGCCCCGTATAATGTATCTGTTCAACGTAACCTTTGCGACCATGCTGCTTTCCACACACCAGGTTTATGCTGAAGAAATGGCGGGGGGCAAAATGTCGTGTCCGATGTGTGGCGTAATGGGATGGGGCGGGATGATTTTAGGAGGCCTGCTAATAGTTAGCGTCATCGCTGCATTTGGCGCCCTTGCGATCTACTTGATCCGTCGAAGTCGCACAACTCATCCAGGGAATTAAATTGCAACCTTAATCAATTTATAAGGAGAAAAAGAATGAATTCGCAATCAACGATCGAAACGGTCAGCCAAGCAGTGAAAAACGCGTTTCGCGGAATGACCGACCAAATGCAAACATGCATTCAAACGTGTATCGAATGCGAACAGATTTGCAGACAAGCAATCTCGTACTGTTTAAAGCAAGGGGGAGCCCACGCAGAAGTGCACCACATCCAGCTTTTACAAGATTGCGCTGACATCTGCGCAACCTCAGCGAGGGTCATGGCGAGAGAATCCAAGTTTCAATCTCAGACCTGCGCTCTCTGTGCAGAAATATGTCTCGCATGTGCAGAGGACTGCGAAAAAATGGGAGATGACGAAATAATGAAAAGCTGTGCCGAAGCTTGCCGCCACTGTGCAGACAGCTGCCGTAAGATGGCCGCTCATTAGCGGCAATGAAAGTTACAAGGTTCTCAAATGAAAGATGGTACCGAGATTTGCAGAGAAAAATGATTAGCCACTGCTTGAGGATGGTATGCAAAAAATTTTGAAATTCGCTATAAGATCATTTTTCGCTGTGATGTTATTAATCGCCGCATTAGGTAAAATGGCAGATAACCGGCATTTTGCAGAAATTCTTGCACAATGGAATCTTTTTCCGGACTGGAGCCTTCTTACTATCGGAGTATTAGCTATTTTATCTGAACTCATTCTTTCTATATGGTTATTCTCAGGAATATTTTTAGCTTACGCCGCTCTAGCTACTGCGGCATTTCACTTTGTGTATACAGGTTTGACTATCGCGGCGCTCTCAAAAGGTGTTCGCCTGGAAGATTGTGGATGTTTCGGGATTTTTTTTAAACACCCACTGGATTGGGTGATGGCTGGACAAGATTTCGGTTTTACTCTATTAGGCTTATTTCTGTTTTGGCTTTCTAAAGGACGCGAATCAGTCCGCACCAACAGTTGGAGAGAAAAATTTGTGGATCAACACCTACATAAGAAAGAATTGGAGCATGCATGAAACTAAATAAAGAAAATTATTGGAGACCTATTTTTTTTGTTTTTGGAATAGCGTCCTTTTTGTATTCGATCACGCTTATGTCACAGGAAAAAGGAATGATGGGTAAAGCCGGAGGAGACATGGGAAACATGGGAGCTGGCGGGATGGTCATATCGGGTGCAGTCGGAATCGCGGTAATTGTGGCTTTGGTGGCATTAACTCTATTTTTAATTCGTCGTAGTAAGGCTTAGACTATTACTAACTAAATAAGGTTAGTAAATTGTCTCAAACTCGACGGCGAGTTCGTAGTTATTAAGTAATGGGCAAAAACATATTTTTACTAGTCGCAGTTTGCCGGGTAGAGGGTGGTCTAAAGAAGCTGTAATTAAAGAAATAAATAATCTAAAATTTTTCTGAGCAGAACAAATTCAAAGGCCGTTGACACATCGTAATCAAAATCACTAATAACGGTTGTGGAATGCCGACGGAGTTTTCGAGATTGGATGAGAAGGTGCGGTGGGTGGTGAGGCCGGACAAGGGGACCTGTCGTTTTGGCTCGTTCAATACGGTGGAGTGAGTGTACCTCCATCTAAAGCTACATCTTAATTTGATCGGGATGCCAACCATGTTTTTCTTTGTCTAAACTTCTACACCAAGAATAAAGAGCATCGTAGATAATCATGCCAGTTTTTAAAAGTTCATGATCATTTTTAATATTTTCTCCCAATCCCAATGTTATTGCTAACAACCCTGGTGCTTGGGCGGACTTCTCTAAAGTGTCGGTATCAGCAGCTCTTACAATATCGGCTAGTTTCAAAAGCGCAGGATCCGTTAATTTATATTTTCTAATAAAAGCATCAAAGCTACAAAGGGGGCCATCATGTGTCAGCTCTACGTTTGGAACATCGTAAGGAATAGCATTCTTTTCATGCGCTGTTTTCATAACTTCAGTCGAAGGTACATAAAGAAATTCGGCTTCCTTATCTATAAAATTCACTATTAGCCATGGACAGGCTATGCGGTCAATTTTTGGACGCTCTCTTGTTACCCATTTCATGTTAGCTCCCCTCAACATTTGTAAAACAATACCTCGGTAATTGTTCGCTGTAAATATAACGATTGCCTTTCCTGAAGTGCGCTGCTAGGGTTTCGTTCATGAAGGGTAAACTTTTTAAACTTTTAGCCATTCCTTTTATAGCAATAACTTTGGCTAATAACGTTCAGTTTCAAGCGGATCAAGAAGAGGTTTCTATTCTTATCCACCTTGCTGCCTTTATTGATGAAAACTTTGGCGCCCATGAACAAGAGCATGACGATCACCATGGCGAAAGTTCAGGACGTACTTCCCACAAACATAGGCATTCACCGAGCGACCCCGAACATACTCATGACCAAGTTATTGGCGGTGTTGGCTTAGTACTAGATATACCTACTGCCAATGCCACAAACTTGAAAAACGTCGATGTTGCATTGAACCTTTTATTTCCTCTAACTGAAACCCCAAATATAGTCGAAATACTTTCTTCAGTATTTCGACCTCCAATTATCTCTTAAGCTCTCCTGCGCTAGCTCCACTTTTTTATTAACAATATTAGGTTTTGGGTCAATATTCCTCGTCAAGGAAGAAGTAAAATGTTAAATGCGATTATACGAAGTTCGTTAAAAAATAGAATTTTTGTTTTAATCATTGCTGGGGGAATGATATTTTATGGAGCCTTTGTTACTGTCAACCTTCCTGTTGACGTGTTTCCCGACCTTAATCGCCCGACGGTCACCGTTCTAACAGAGGCCCATGGCTTGGCTCCCGAAGAGGTAGAAACTTTAGTTACATTACCCATCGAATCAGTCCTCAATGGTACGCCGGGTGTGATTCGTGTGCGATCCTCAAGTGGAATTGGCATCTCAATTGTGTACGTCGAATTTGACTGGGGCACTGATATATTTAGAAATCGTCAGTTTGTTTCTGAGCGTCTTCAGTTAGTTAAAGAGAGACTTCCTGACGAAATGACGCCAATTATGGGCCCGGTAAGTTCTATCATGGGTGAAATTCAATTTGTTGGACTAACAAGCCCCGATGAATCCGTTCATCCGATGGAGCTTCGCACGATTGCCGACTGGTCAATGCGGCCAAGGCTTATGACAATTCCTGGAATCAGCCAAGTAGTCGTTATGGGCGGCCAAGTTAAACAATATCATATTTTAGTTTCAAGCGACAAACTCCAACAAAGAGGAATTTCTCTTGAAGATTTAAAACACGCCCTTTCTGAAATCAGCGAAAATACCACCGGTGGATTTATAGATTTAGATGATAAGGAATACTTAATCCGACCTCTCGGTCGTGTCGAGTCGATTGAAGAAATCCAAAATTCATCTGTAGGAATACATCTGGGGCGTCCGGTTCTCTTAAAAGAGGTAGCTGAAGTAAAGCTGGGACCTAGAATAAAAAGGGGCGAGGCAAGTATCAATGGCAAACATTCTGTTGTTATGACCGTTCAAAAACAACCTGGCGCCAGCACAATAGAGCTCACTAAAAAAATCGATGCCATGCTAATAGAACTTCAAAAGACAGTTCCTGCCGGGGTAAAAATTGAAAGTGATTTATTTAAACAGGCGCGTTTTATTGAAGCTTCAATTTCAAATGTTGAAGAAGCTCTTCGTGATGGCGCCATCATGGTTGCCCTCGTTTTATTTATTTTTCTTTTAAATATACGTACAACGGCCATTACTTTAGTGACAATTCCATTATCGCTATTAGTTACGGCAATAGTTTTTAAAATGATGGGTCTCAGTATAAATACCATGACTCTCGGAGGCCTGGCTGTTGCGATTGGTGAATTGGTTGATGACGCCATTGTCGACGTAGAAAATGTATTTCGGCGACTCAAAGAAAATAAATCATTAGGAAACCCTAAACATCCGCTAAAAGTTATTTACGAAGCCTCATCAGAAGTTAGAAACTCCATTGTATTTTCAACCCTTATAGTAATTTTAGTTTTCATTCCGCTTTTTGCGCTCGGCGGGATTGAAGGCAGGCTCTTTGCTCCGCTTGGGATAGCCTATATAATTTCGTTAACCGCTTCGTTATTTATTTCACTCACTGTGACTCCCGTATTGTGTTCTTATTTACTTCCTAACGCCAAAGTTATTGGACACGAGGGTGAAGGCAAATTCGTACGCTACCTTAAAGAACTTGATCGTAAAATGATTTTGCGAACCATTGATCGCCCCAAAGAAGTACTAATTGGGTGCGGGGTCGCCCTTGTTCTGGCGCTACTGTTACTTCCTTTTATGGGCAGAAACTTCTTACCACCTTTTAATGAAGGTACCGCTACTATTGGCGTGGCCGCCCCTCCGGGTATTGCACTTAAATCTTCAGATGAACTCGGAACAAAAATCGAAGAAGCCATGCTTTCAATTCCCGAAGTTAAATCTACTATTCGCCGCACTGGACGCGCAGAAATGGATGAGCATGCTGAGGGTGTTCACTGGAGCGAAATTGACGTCGATTTTAAAGAAGAAGGTCGAGATCGACAAGTTGTGTTGCAGGAGCTCCGAGAGAAAGTTGAAAAAGTTGGTGATGTCTACGTCAATATTGGCCAACCGATAGGCCATAGATTAGATCACTTATTATCTGGCGTCAGGGCACAAATCGCAATTAAAGTATTTGGCACAGAATTATCAGAGCTTCGCCGAATTGGGGCTCAGATTGAACAAGTTTTACAAGATGTTTCAGGGATCGTAGATTTACAAGTTGAGCCTTTGGTTTTAATTCCTCAATTAAAAATCGCTGTTGATCGAGACGAAACCGCCAAATATGGTATTCGTCCCGGAACTATGACCGAAGATTTAGAAATGGCATTAAATGGAGTTGAAGTAGGATCAGTGTTAGAAAAACAGCGTATTTATTCTATATTCATGCGGTTAGATGATCAGTCGAGATCTACTCCTGAAGCCATACAATCGACACTCATAAAAACTTTACCGACAGGGCAATTAATTACAGTTGGTGATGTTTCTGAGGTTTATAAAGGTACAGGGCCAAACATGGTGAATCGTGAGGACATGCAAAGACGAATTGTCGTTTCAGCTAATTCTCATGACCGCGATTTAGGAAGTTTGATCAAAGAAATTAAAGAAAAGATTTCTGAGAAAGTTAAAATACCGACAGGGTATTTTGTAACATATGGTGGGCAATTTGAGAGTCAGCAACAAGCTTCTCGATTGCTTCTGATACTAGGGACTCTTTCGCTTCTGGGAATTTTCTTTGTCCTCTATATACACTTTAAGTCTATTATGTTGAGCTTTCAGGTTATGCTTAACGTGCCATTAGCTTTAATCGGAAGTATTTTTGCGATTTTTATTACTGAGCGCGAGTTATCTGTCGCCACGCTTATTGCTTTTATTACTTTATGCGGAATTGCCTCACGTAATGGTATTATGATGATTAGTCATTACATTCATCTCATCAAAGAAGAAGGCGAAGAGTTTAGTAAAGAGATGATTATTCGAGGTTCCCTGGAAAGACTTGTGCCCGTCTTAATGACTGCATTTGCTGCTGCTTTGGCCTTATTCCCGCTGTTACTTTCAAAAGGAGAGCCGGGTAAGGAAATTCTTTACCCAGTTGCTGTTGTTATCGTGGGAGGGCTTTTTTCTTCCACCCTCCTAGATATAATAGTAACACCCGCCGTGTTTTATAGATTTGGTCGAAAATCGATAGAAAAATTAGTTAAAGAAAATAAAGAAAAACTTAATAACCCAAAAGGAGAAAGTATTTTATGAAACGTATTATTTTATTAGCGACAGTTTTGTTAAGTGCAGGTGCTTTGGCGCATGACGAAGGGCATGGACCTAAATTAAATGATTCAGGTAAACAAGGTGGCATTGTAAGTCCGGTTGTGGACGCCGCTGAAGCTTCGAAAGGCACTAAGGCCGCTCTACTCTACAAAGCTGAGCTTGTTCGTTCAGAGGACGGCACTGTCCGCATTTATTACTATGATAAAGATATGAAGCCGCTTGATTTGGCAAAACTTGATAAATCGGGAAAAGCAGTTCTTTCTTTCAAAAAAAATAAAAAATGGAACAAAGAAGAATTTGCTTTAAATCAAACCGATGGCGCGTACGTTGCCAAAGCACCAAAAGCTCTTTCTAAGCCATTTAACATTGATGTGGTGGTTAAAGAAGGCAACAAAGAATTGTTGACCGCTTTTGATAATTTAGACTGATGCAATTAAGAGGTGGTTTCATGTTTCGCAGCTTTTTTAGTTTTTTAATAGTAACGTGTTTCTTTGAATTTGGTTTTGCTCAGGAAGTAAAACTAACTTTTGAAGATTTAACAAAGTTTGTTCGCGAGAAAAATCAGAATGTCGCGGGCGCAGTTTTATTAAAGGATGCAAGCCAAGCAAAAACTGGCCACCTTTTGCGTTCCTATCTGCCTTCTGTGAGAGCCTTTACCGGTCAAGAGACTTTTCAGACAGGAATTTATCCCACGCAGACCCAACCCTATGGAGGCATCGAAGCAAATATTAATATTTTCAGAGGCGGTAAAGATTTACTCGAAGAAAATATTAGAAAGAGTCAGGCTAAAGCAAGTGCTGCTGGTCTTCAGAGATCTTTTTCAACTGAACTCTTAGAAGCAAGAAGGCTCTATTGGCGTATTGTTGCCAATAGAGAAATATTAAAGACATTGGCTGTTTCGCAACAACAAAATGAAAAAAGTTTAGCAATGGCTAATCGACGTATCTCAAGGGGCCTTTCGACCGAAACAGATCGCCTTGATTTTCAAATCCATAAATCTCAATTGAACGAAGATATCGAAAGTACCACCCATCAGACACTGCTTTTGCAAATAAGTTTATCGGCTATTTTGGGCATGGATACGAATACAAATTATAAAACAGACGATTTTATCCCCCATATTCACGACAAAGAGCTGATAAATAAAAAGCTAGAAACAGAATTAAATCCTGACTATGTGACATTTAAATCTAGTCAGGAGTCGTCCGCCGCGCAGTATACTCAAGCCAGCCGCTGGTGGATTCCATCTCTTGATGTCTATAGCACCACTCAACTCTATACTTTAAGAGAACGCGATTATCTCACCCAACAAGATCGAATTGATTCAGCCGTAGGTGCCCGCTTATCCCTTGAATTTGATTTTTATAAGGTTGCTGATGCCTCTGCCTTATCACTGCAAGCCAAAGCCTATGAAAAGCAAGCTCAACAAAAGTCAAAGTCTGTCGTGGCAGAAGCCATGGTCGCCAAAGAAGATTTAAAACATGAGCACGAATTAATTCACTTTAGCGAAGATAGGGTAGAACAAGGTAAAAAATATTTTAGCCGCACCTTGGATGAATATAACCGTGGTGTAAAAAATTCTATTGATGTGCTGAGTGCGGCTCAACGCTATTTATCGTTTCAAAAAGAATACAGCGAGAGACGAAGAAATTATCAACTAACTAAAAGTGCAGTTTTGTTTTTATCGAATGAATATTAATGGGAGGATTTTTTATGAGAATAAGTAAATTAACTGTTTTTACGCTGGCTCTTTGCCTTACCTTTTTAAGCGCGTGTAACAAGGATGAATTGCGTATGACAGATAAAGCCAATATTGAAGGAGAGGCTCAGGCGCAAGGGCAGAGAAAAGCCGAAGCACTACGAGCTTTGGAAATGGAAAAAGACTTAGCCATTCGCCAGAGATTTTATCAGGCTCTATCGGGTAAATTTGACGGGACTATTAAAAGCACTTTGGCAAATGGAGAAATTCTAGAGCTTAATGTTCGTTTTACCTTTGTACCAAGTTTGCCGCCGTATAATTCCGAACGCTCACGGGCCCTTGACGAAATTATATCCGATATAAACAACTTGTTTTTTACGGTAGAGGTTTTGCATTGGGACGCCAAAGATAGCGCTATCGTTTTTGGTTGCGTATTTGAAAAGGTAAGGCCTGACGTGGCAAAGGGAACAATAAATTTAGCGAAAGACGGCTGCCCAAGTTTATTTTCTTTAAATATTTTTGAGCCTGACCCTTCTAATCCTAAACCTAATTTAGAAGTTGTGAGTGAGAGGCTTTCTAACGAAATCCTTACGGGAGTAAAAGATAAGGTGGATGAGATAAAAGGGCTGCGGCAGTCGACTAAAACAACTTCGGTTTTTGAATTATCACTTAAAAGGTAGGTAAAAATGAGAACGAAATTTATTTTAATAAGTCTTTTGTTATTGGTAGTTTCTGGTTGCCGGGATGAGAGCTTAGATGAGCTTAGGGGACGCTACCATGGCTTGATGAGCATTGCTGGGGTGACTTCGCAGGTCGTAGCTGAGGTTCCGACCGTCAAAGATAAGGGTGATTTTAAGACTCTTGAGTTTTCAATATTTAGAACTTTGGGAACTGCTAAAGCTGAAAGAGTATTTGTACAGAGCACAGATTCTTTTTTAACAATACAAAGCCCGCTCTTTGGCAATAGAGAATATCGCCTAACCCTAAACTCAGATAACTGCGGTGTAGGTGAAAATAGTGGTGAGATTCAGAAGCTTTGCGTGGCTCCGGGCAAAATTAATTTTGACATTACTAGCAAGGCTTCAGGACAGATGGTAATTTCGATTCATTTGCTGAGAGATGATACCCTACCACCGGCACCAAAAAGTGATGAACTTCAGGGTAAATATAGCTTAGATGAACTTGTGGGACGGGCACGATTTAATAACTATGCTGTTTCCCAAGAAGCAGAGCGCGTATTTCAAGCTAAACAGAGAATTAAGATAGCCATAGGAAATTTACTCCCTCATTTTAATATGAAAGATCTCTTGGCTTTTGTTTCTGGCGGTCCATTAGGGGCGATTGAAGCCATTGGTAGTTTGATGCCGTATATATTTCCGAGTAATTGGTATAAATGGGATGAGGCAAAAGAGCTAGAGAGTGCCAAAAGAAAATCTTTTGCTTCTCTTCGTGGAAACGAAATGCAATATGTAGAAAGTTTTTACTATTTGGTTTCGCGGGATTTAGCTATTCAAGACATTATGGAAAAAGGTCTTGCTAAACAAGATGAGATTCATAGAGTTATTGAGAAGCGAGAAATTCTGGGACTTTTACCACGAGGCAGTGCGGAAAAATATCAGTTAAATTTGTTACTTCTTGAGCAGGACTTAGTTCAACTTAAGACCTTAATTAGTCTTGAACATAGTTCGCTTGCTCATGCCGTGGCCTTACCCGCATCAACTGGCATAAAGCAAATTCTTCCAATTGGTTTGCCTGATTTGGCGACTGAAAATAGTATCGATGCTAACAAGTATATTAAAGAGGCTCAAACAAGGTCTTTTGAGGCTGCTACATTTGATTTTTTGATCGAGGCTAGTCGGCAAAATACTAAAGCTCACGCTTGGGGTTTTTTAGATCCTAATTCTAATGATGTCATGGGTTTTGGCTATGCAGCTATGCTTAATGTTGGTGAATCAAGTGAGCGCGAACTTGCCAACAAAAAAGAAGAAACTTTATCTTTAATTGATCAGCGAACTGTAATTGCCGCCACAGAGTACAATAATAGTTTGAGGTCTTTTAGAATCGCCGAGGCAAGTTTAAAAAACGCAGATGATAGATTAAAAACTCTTTTGCGACGGTTACAGGTTGGTGATGACCGAGTTAACGATGAATATTTTGTGCAAGAGATGTCAGACGCGAGTTCGATTTTACTTAAAGCAAGTGCAAATCGAATTACTGCTGTTTACGCTCTCTTAATGGCAAAGTCTAAAGTTGAACGTCTGGTTTTGAAGGGATTTTACCAAGATTTGGAATTGACTGTTGAATAGAGGAGATAAAGATGAAGATAATTTTGGCCTTCTGTTTTTTGGGAATTTTAGCCAGCGCAGCTGACGCTGAGGAGTTGTCTGGTAAAGTACGTTTGTTGACTTGTGATCGCTGGACCTACTTTAATGAAACGAGGAGCTGGAGCTGCACGGCCACTCCTCGAGAAGTGTTTGTGGGCGAAGCTTCTAATGTTGAGGTTCTTAGAATAGAAATAGAGAGTCTCAAGGCCCGAGTTGCAAATCTCGAAAATCAATTGAAAAATGGGGCGACTAGGGAAAAATAAATTTAAAAGAATACCCATCCTATTGAGGGCGGTTTTCGTCGTCACAGTGATTAAGAGAGCTTACTAATAACAAGTAGCGCACTCAAGACTACAATTGCCATAATTGCAACTGATGGACCGGTATTTACTTTGATTAAAGTATGAAAAGTTATCTTTCCCTTGTCGCCCCATTTTTCAATTGTTTTTTTAGAAGTTTCTGAGAATTCGGCGAAAAGATAGGAGCCAGCCACAAGTCCGAACATAAAGATCAATGCTGGTATATCTCCCTGGCCAAGTCCTGCTGCGCCTGTGCCAGGACAGTAGCCAGCAAAGGCGAATCCAACACCGAATATGAGGCCGCCAATAATGTTGGCTCCAATTTTAGTAGGTTTAATATGCAATTTTATTCTAGCTGTTCTGTGAAGAAAATAGAGCCCGATCATAGCGACAAGAATCGCCGACATCATAACTTTCATGACTGTAAAATCTGTGAATAAAAGTTGGCCTTCGAGAACGTGGTACTTTGCGACTCCACCTTTTTGCAAAAGAAAACCGAACATCAAGCCGAATAGCAAAGCTTGAGCTAATTTCTTTCTTTGTTTACCTACAGGTGAAGTTTCCATTTCTTAAACAATGCTCCTTAATAGATAAGCCGAATTGCGATCACGCCGCCAATGAAAAAACAGATCAGTGAAGTCCATGAGGAAACGCTTAACTGCGCAGCTCCGCTAATGCCGTGACCACTCGTGCATCCCCCAGCGAGTCTCGCCCCGAATGCCATGCATAGACCACCAGTAAAACTTAAGGCGGAGTATAGCGCCCAACTATTTTCTCCATATCGGTCTATCCACATTTGTGGAAGGCCTCGTAGCGAAAATTCGCTTTCATGTAGAGCCGCAATGGCTGATCCAAAAATTGCTGCAATAACAAAGATAAACTCCCAGTTTACTTTTGGAGGTTTCTCTTTGTAGTACTCAAGCTGCATGGTGTGTTTTGGTGCGATCGCGTTTCCAATAAATCCTGCAACGGTTGCGTAAAATGATGAGGCTCCGACGGGTTCTTCTGAAAAATAAAAAGTTAGACAAACTAACACCCCAATAAACGCACCGGCTAGGTATGGAGACCAAGCTCCACCAGTCTGCATAGTCGTATCGGCAGCAGCTGCGAGGGTGGAACGCCCAAGCAAACTTATAAAAGCGTAGAGGCTGAAGGTTTTCATTATATAGACCTCAAGTTCGTTGCCCTTGCGCGACCTCAGAGATTGATTCGTGAGTTACGCGCTTGTTAATAATCTCACGATCAAGTGTCCGTTTTTCATTAGGACCTACTACAAGCGGTTTATCGAGTTTTTTCCAAGCTGTTGTGCCTCCAAGCAGATTGAAGAGATTCTTATAGCCGGCGCGAAGAAGAAGACTCACAGCAAGGCTCGCTCGGTGTCCGACGGCGCACGTCACTACTAATGGTTTTTGCGGATCAAATTCGCTTTCAAAATTCATTTGAGGAATAAAGCCGACATAGGCGTGCCTTGCACCGCCGATGTGACCTTCTTCGAATTCTGTGATGTCCCGCACATCAAGAAGTGGAATGTCGCCTTTTTCAAAAGACTTCGAAGACACACTAAGTGTCCCAGACATTTGGATTGGGAGGCCCGCATCACGCCATCCTTCAAATCCTCCACCTAGAAGTCCGGAAATATTGTCGACACCGATGCGCTGAAGATGAAGAAATGCGTTTCTAAGATCGTCTGGTTTTTCTAATACGAAATAGACGGGAGTCTGATCATCAGCCACCCAGCCACCAAAAACGGGCAAGCCATCGAGCCAAATGCTGTAAGATTTCGGAATATGTCCACCCGCAAAGGCTTCTGGGTGACGAGTATCAATAACTATCCCTTTCTCAGATTCACGCGCAAAATCTTTTGGAGTCATAGTGGGAATGGTTTCAGGAGATTTACTTAGCTTAATTCCACCTTTTAAGTTTAATTTTTCCATCAACCGAAAATAAGGCGGTCGTGGAATACGCTCTTTTACTTTATTTTCTATGAACTTTTCCTTGGAGTGAACAAACGCCGGGTTATACGTGCGTTCAAAGCCAATGGTTGATTCATCATACTCGGCAATATTGCCGCCACAAACAGAACCAGAACCGTGCGCAGGAAAAAGCAATGTTTGATCCCCAAGTGGTAGAATTCGTTTTTGGATGCTATCAAAAAGTATCGCAGCATTCTCTGCTGTTTTCTCGGGATCAGGTAAATCGGTCCGTCCTGCTTCACCGATGAAAAGCGCATCGCCCGTAAAGACGGCCCAAGCAGAATTTGGTTTATCTTTCATGAACACCGCGTAAGAAACGCTTTCTGGCGTGTGTCCAGGAGTGTAGAGGCAGCGAAAAATAAGATCTCCGACTTGAAGTGTTTCTCCATCTTCTAAAAATATATCACTATGACCTGAGTATTTATGTTTACCTGTTACGATTTGAGCTTTGGTTAGTTCCCGAATCTGATCAGACCCGAATACGAAATCTTCTTGCCGATGAGTTTCGAGAATATATTTAATTTGAAGTTTATTTTTTCTGGCAATGTGAAAGTATTCGTCTACGTCTCGTCGTGGATCAATAATGACTCCGATGCCCTTTGAACCAATCATGTAAGCGTTATGAGCGACTCCAGGTGTTTTAATGCGCTGAAAAAACATTTCTGACCTCTTATATATAGTAAATACGAACCCTTTTAATCTAAATTCCCGCTATATTTTTCTTTGTAAAACGGCGAGACGGTGAACGCGGGCGACCAAGCTGTCTGTTGAGTGTAACCGTCCATTAATTGCCTCCTGCATTTACTTTATGTCAAAGGTCTTGCTACAAAGTTTTGACTATGTTTATCGACATTAATAATCGATCTTAAGAAGAGGAAAAGGGACGTAGTTTTAAAAAAACATGGGGAATAATTCCTCAATTTTTTTAACAATTCGACCTCATCACAATTGCGTAAGACCTGACAACTCATTGAAAAGTTAATTGCAAATTTAGGTCCAAAGTTTTGACGATTTCACAACGATGATTTACCCATCGGAGTCCATATTTATCAAAAATGATGTTTGGTCAAAGAATGGGCTGGGGAGAGGGGCCTTTGCGGTGGGGCGACAAGCTACGGAGCTTGCTTGTGTCGTTGGGGTACGAGCCAGGCCTCTACGGCCAAGCGAGCTTTTGCCCTCATGGCTCGTTCAATGCGAGGTGGAGTTTTCCTGACCTAATAAACTAAATTGCCACCAAAATCTGGAGTGCTTCCTTTATTGATAGCCGTCTTCCATGGTTCTACTTCTGTTTTAGCCGTTGGCGATTTCCAAAATTTTAAACAGTTATCAAAATATTCTAGAACAGCTTTTTTCTCGCCTTTCTCAAGAAGTTCTTTTGCGAGTGTCATGTTGGGGCCAAAAGAACCTAACTGAGGCGATCCATTCGTACCGGCAGCCAAAATCAAATACTGTTTGGCGACGGTAAGGTCTCCCTGGAATAATTTCACTCGACCCAGAACAAGATTGCCATGATGAATGGCGTTTCCGTAATTCCAATCTTTTTCATAGTTTTTGGCAATTTCCAAAAGAGATTTAGAAAAAGACTCGGCCTCTATGGCTGCGCTGGATGTCATTGGTTCACTTGAATATTTTTTAACTATATCTGCATGAATATAAAATTTCTTAGTTGGATCTTTCTCCAAGAGAAGGTCCTGTTTAAACTCAATGAGACTTTTATTCCTAGCCTTGGGGCGTAGAGGTTTTTCCCCTGTACAACTAGCTAATAGCAAAACAAGAGAAGCAATTAATCCAACTGGCAATAATCTCACATTACCTCCTACAATACTTTGATTAGCCATAGCAGGCAGACGTTTAGTCGTCCATGGCGGCGCAGGCCCAGCTGCACTTGCTCCCTCAAATGCGAGCAGGGAAATCTATCGGGCTGTCTAATATGCGGGGCTCAGGTCAGAACAAATTAAAATGATCTCCTACCAAATGATAAATGGTCAGAAAAGGGCCTCTATGCACGGTAATAAAGGACTTCTACGGCCAAGCGAACTTTCGCCCTCATAGCTCGTTTATTGCGAGTGGGTACTTGGCCAAATCGTGGATTGAAGACCAGTGATTAACGGTGCAAAAATTTGATAATCGCTTCAAAAAATACATTCGGTTTTTCGATCCAGGGTATATGTCCACATTTTTCTAACACCAATGTTTCTACATTTTGGAGATTACTTTCAAGTTCTTTGATTTGATCCGGTGGGTTTGGATCATGGCTCCCAGAACAAAGCCAAACTGGGTTTGATATTTTTTTAAGTAAATTCCAATCAAAAAAATTCTGTGCAGACTCCCATACGAGCTTATTTAACTCACGATCCACGGGCGGTTCGGAGAAGTAACTGTTCAAAAAATCTTCCCGTATTAGGGGATCATAAATCCAAGATTTGACGGTTAATCGTATAAGTTGATTATCAAGCCTGTAAACTTCGGCAAATTTCTTGTTTTTGAGAGCTATCGTACGATCGGCTCTCAAAGAACCTGATAAATCTCGTTCAGAGGCTGTCAGAACGGAAAGCCTTCTCTCTGCATTCATTACGCCGTATTTTTCGGTAAGAGGTCCTATGCTAACAATCGCGTTTTTAGAAACTTTGTTAGGCCGTGCGATATTATAGAATAATGCCAACATCGCACCCCATGAGTGACCAAATAAATTTACTCGGTCAGCTCCATAGAATTCAATAATGCTGTCCAGATCATGAAAGAAAGAAGACAAACTTAACGTTGATGAGTTTCGTTCATTGATTTGTGAGCTACCCGATCCTCTTTGGTCATATAAAATACACGTAAAATGACTTTTGAGTTTTTCTGCAAGAGGACGAAGGTAATGGTGGGTATCGCCGGGACCGCCATGGAGGAAAATAAGCTTTGGGCCTGTTCCAATCTCGTAAGTAGCTAGGATACCGTCTTTTATAAGTATTTCATTAAAACGCATCATTTAGAATGATATTATACTCAATTTTTCTCAGCGCCACGTAACAATATTTAATTCTCGAAAAATTAAAGTCAAGGCTCGTTGGCCAAACTGAAAAGCTATAGAGCTAGTTGAATTAAAGCGAACTACTTGGTTTGAATTTTCAGAACCTGTTCGTAATTACCTTGTTCCATTAGGAACTCGTAAACATCGCAAATTTTCCCGTTTTTTACCTCAAGGCTAACGGTTTTGCTTGTTTTCGGCAGGCTGTTAATATCGTACGTTAATCCCGATTGATCCAAAATAAATTTCAAGAGGTCTTTAACAGCAGCACCCTTTGCCTCAATAGATACAGTTTTATCTGGCAAAGGACAGACGGCATAAGCATTAAAACTCAATAAAACAGAAAAAGCGGCTGCAAAGATTTTCATAATGAACTCCTTAATATATTATTTAGATTAAATTTTGTTTAAAACAGCG
>JAWXAY010000018.1:0-25821 GCA_034439715.1 Pseudomonadota bacterium | reverse complement strand
GTGGAGGGCCAATGTTTTCGTTTATCAAAAGTACCGACGCAAATTCCGCTGACAGTTTTGTAGATTCCAATGTTTGCATGGCAATGAGAATCGCTATTACAAACAATGGCAGCCCAGAGAATGCAACTTCAAACCTGTCGGTTAATTTCCCGCTCGTTACGGGAGTTAGCGGAGCTTATTTTTATAGTTCTAGTCCTAACTGCATATCGAGTACGCCGACAATTTCGTCGGTCACTATTAATTCGGGCACTTCTGTATCTCCTGTTTTTTATTTTAAGAGCGTAAATTCTGGCTATGCCTACCTCAGGGCCGGCGCAAGTGGATATTCGGAATCCATGTTCAACCTATCAGTGTTAGGGGCTGGGCCAGCTACAAAACTGTCACAGGGCCTGCCAAACCCAGCGATAAAAGACGTCTGTTATAGAATGTTCATACGCGCCGAAAATAGTTCGAATGAACCCGCAGTTGTGTCGAGTGCGACAACTGTCAATTTGACTAAAAGTGTTCCAGGCGCAGCCTTCTATTCTGATTATGGTTGTTCTGCCACGACTACGAGTGCAGTTATTTCCAGTGGCAGCCCTGATACCTATGCTTACTTTAAGGCTACTGCCGTAAGCAACACAGGCACTATTACCTTAACGGACAGTGTAGCCGCTCTGACACCGGTAACATCCTCGCCAATTGATGTGCAAACCAATGTGATTTCAGTCTACTCTTTCTATTTTAATCCTGGCATAATCAGCGCCTATACGCCGGATCAATGTTACGAAGTACAGGCTAAGGCAGAAAATTCCAGTGGTAGCCAAATCTATGCAAATTCAAATATCGCAATTACATTTACTACGACCTCAGGAAGCTATCTTTATAGTGATAGCAGTTGCACTACTACGGCTGTTAGTACTTTGAATGCCACTATTCCTAACGCCTCGACATATTCGGACCGTGTGTATATGAAAGCTTCGAGCGGTAGTTTTACCCTCGATGTTTCGTCAGGTTCACCGTTGGCAAGTGGTTCTCAGGTTCTTAATTAATTATTCAAAATCGACTGGATAGGTCACATAGATCGAATCGCCGTTAAATTTTTTAAACGGCGTTCGCTCTATGACCGACACCACACAAGACTCGATATCATTTTCATTAAAACTCGAAGTTAAAATTTTAATTTGGCTTGATTTTCCTGAAGGCTCTAAAATAAACCCGACCACCACTTTGCCTTTGCCGTCAGGGTTGGTCGCTAAAAATTTAGCATAACAACGATTCAGAAAGCCTTTTTGCCCATCGAGATTTTCTTTAATGCCGCGGCCATCAACCACATCCTTACTAACCACAACAGCGTCATTGCCAATTTTAGCAGATGAGGGGACCGGGACTACCGGAGCTTTTTTAATTGAGGTCGTGCTGAAATAAAGACTCTTCCATTTTTCTTTGATGTTATTTACTAAAATATGTCCGTTGTTTTTGAGTGTTTGCTGCGAGCCTGCCAACAAGGTAAGTAGATAAGACTCATTTCTGCCCGATTCCTCAAGAGTGACAATAGTGTTTTCGCCGAGCCTTACCTGATCACCCTGATTTGTGGTAACAATAACACTAGCACCTACGCCTGTGGAAATTCGGTCAAAAGAGTAAATCAAATCGCCCTGAGTTAAAGGATTTTCTTGGAATGTTTCGCTGTGTTTGATGACTACTTCACCACTGACTAGATCAGCTGAGGCAATCGATTTGGCACTAGGACCAGAAATAGATTTACTCAATAAGAACCATATGAGCCAGAGAGCCAGTATCGCAAATACAAACGATAAAATGACTAGACTCTTTTGTCTCATTATTTTTTAGGGGGAATACTTTCTTCTTTTTTTGTGGAATCAGCAGGAGGAGCAGAACCGTCAACTTTGATGGGCTCAGTTTGTTTAGTCGCAGGAGCTGGAACGTATTTATCCGTAGCACTTTTGCTGGGACTTGCTGTCAACATCGTTAGCCAAATACTTGTACCAGCAAAAATAATGGCTGCACCTGTCGTTAGTTTTGCAAAAAATGTGGGAGCACCAGCTGCGCCTAAAATTGATGTTGAGGCTTGGCCACCAAATGTACCTAGAGAGCCACCCTTAGCATCTTGGATCAATACGAAAAAAATGAGCAGAACACACGCAACGACATGTACTGTGGTTATGAAAGAGATCATGAATACTCCTTAAAAGTTTGACGCAGTATATGAACCTGGCATTTTGAAGTCAATTGCTTTACAGGCCACCCAATCTGGTACAAGAAAGGTCATGGCTTTTATTGTCTTTGAAGGCATTGATGGTTGTGGAAAAAGTACGCAAATCAAGCTCCTTGCCGATTTTCTGAAATCCAAAAACATTGGTTTTATATTAACGCGTGAGCCGGGCGGAACACCTCTAGGCGAGGAAGTCCGTAAATTGCTCCTTAGAACCAACGGCGAAGATGTCCCACACCCTCGCGCTGAACTCCTACTATATGAAGCCATTAGGGCTCAGCATGTAGAAGTAGTCATAAAGCCCGCGATGAATCAAAAGAAGTGGGTGATTAGCGATCGTTTTTCTGCCTCTACCACTGCCTTCCAGTCAGCTGGCCGAAATTTAAAATTAAATGACATAAAGTGGCTTAACGCTTACGCGACTGACGGCATTAAACCTGAATTAACGATCTTAATAGATATATCGGTTTCAGAGTGCCAAAAGAGACTGAGCCAAAGAAATCTTTCGACTGGGCACGATAGATTTGAACAAGAAGAGCAAGAATTTCATGAAAAAGTCAGGCTAAGTTACTTGGCTCAGGCTGAAGAAGATTCCAAGGGCTGGATAGTGATTGACGGAACTACTTCGGTATCGCAAATTCACCAGCAAATAATTGATGACCTTATACATAGAAATTGGACAACACATTGAAATCACTATTAAAAAAATTTGTAGGGCACGTGTCCCATAAAACCCAGCTGCTCACTCTTCATCAAGAAAATCGTCTACACCCGGTTTGGCTTTTTTTTGGGCCCGAAGGCGTCGGAAAAAAGCACCTAGCGCTAGGATTGGCCCAAGCTTTTGTTTGTGAAAAGAAAACCGGCTGTGGCGAGTGTGGGCCCTGCTTGAGGATTTATAATCGGCAGAGCGAAAGTCTGTTGTTAATAGAGCCCACTGGCGAAAGCATTAAGGTCGAAGACGCCCATGAGGTCATTCGTTTTCTATCGCTGAAATCTTTGGGACATTCTCAGGTCGTCATAATTGACGGCGTCGAAAATCTTACCACCCAGGCAGCTAACACTTTACTAAAATCACTTGAAGAACCCCCGGCCAATAACTTTATTTTTCTTATTTCTTCAAATCTTTCAGCAGTGCTGCCGACTCTTCGTTCGCGATCCCAGATTTTAAGATTTAGGCCACTTTCAGAAAAAGAATGGAGTGCAAGTAGAGGCACCCATCCTGAAAAAGTTGAGGAAGCTCGCCAAAAAACTGTGGATCTGCTTACAGCTGTTGTCTCGGGAAATTATTTGAATCTCGAGGTCGAAAAATGTGCTAAAGAAAGTACCCGAGAAAATCTGTGCGATGTATTTAATTATTGCCAGAGAGCTTTGCGGGACGTTTTGAACTTAAGACTAGGAAGATCGGCGACGCTCGGACAAGGGTTTGCCAGCATTGCTGAACAGCTGCGAGGGCGAAATTCGCTCTGCATTTTAGATCTTTGGAATCTCAGTTTTGAATGTGAGCGTGATTTAGAGCGAAATGTCGACAGCAAGCTAACGCTTGAAAAGTTTTATTGGGGCGGCAAAAAGGTTCTAGAGAATAGCTCATGGGTTGGATAGATCTACACACTCATATAAATATGATAAAGCAGGACTCTGACATTATCGTAAGTCGAGCGCTGGCGAACGACGTCGAGAAAATGATTTTGATTGGAACCGATCCTGCAGATTTAATGACTGTCTTAGCGCTCGCCAAAAAACATTACCCCACATTATTTTGTACACTCGGTATACATCCACACGACGCGAGTAAATACTCCGATGAAGTCGAAAAAAATCTATCTTCGTTATTAGGAGAGCGCGAGGTTATAGGTGTCGGCGAAATTGGACTCGACTTTCATTACAATCACTCGCCGCAAGACGTGCAGCGAGAAGTCTTTCGTCGCCAGTTACGACTCGCTGAGTATCATAAATTGCCAGTCGAAATTCACACTCGCGATGCTGAAGCTGACACCGTGGCAATCTTAAGAGAGTTTCAAGGTAAGGTAAAAGGAGTCCTACATTGTTTTACAGGAACTCAGTGGTTAGCTAACGAAGCCTTGGCATTGGGCTTTGATATTTCAATTAGCGGTGTTTGTACTTTTAAAAATGCCGAGAATTTGCGCTCAACCATCAAGACATTGCCACTGGATCGGATTCATATCGAAACTGATGCTCCATTCATGACGCCTGTACCACATCGGGGAAAAGAAAATGAGCCAGCACTTGTTGTGCTAACTGCAGTAAAGGTTTGTGAGATACTCGGTTTGAGCCAAGAGGTGTTAAGCGCCCAGCTTAAGAAAAATGCGCAACGCTTATTTTCTAAGCTATTATGGTCTTGACAAGACTAGCAGATAATTCTTGTATAGAGCGCTGAATTCAAAGAGGAGATTGCCATGAAAAAACCGCGCGTAGGTATCAACGGATTTGGGAGAATTGGTCGAATTCTGTTTCGAGCTGGATTTGAAAAATTAGATATTGTTGGGATTAATGATCTCGGTAGTCCCCAGGAATCAGCTCATCTTTTAAAATACGATTCCACCCATGGAAAGTTTCCGGGTACCATTGAAGCCTCTGACAAAAACATCGTGGTCAACGGTAAAACCATTAACTATTCTAAAACTAAGGACCCTGCCCAAATTCCCTGGAAAGATTGGGAAGTCGACATTGTATTGGAATGTACAGGTGCATTTAAAGGGAAAGAAGATTTTATGAAGCACATTGCGGGAGGCGCCAAGAAAGTATTGGTTTCAGCGCCTGCCGACGGCGTCGACATGACCGTCGTCTATGGCATTAATCACGACAAATATGATAGCAAAACACACTTAGTGATTAGTAATGCTTCGTGCACCACAAATTGCCTGGCACCTTTGGCCAAAGTTCTTCACGAGATTTTTGGAATTGAGTACGGTTTGATGACTACTATTCATTCTTACACTCTCGATCAAAAAATATTAGACAGTGCTCATAAAGATTTAAGACGAGCCAGGGCAGCGGCGCTTTCGATGATTCCCACTACGACTGGGGCCGCCAAGGCTGTGGGATTAGTATTGCCAGAACTTAAAGGTAGGATTGACGGTCTTTCGGTGAGAGTGCCAACGCCCAACGTGAGTTTGGTGGATTTTAACTTTACCACTAAAAAGGACGTGACAAAAGAAACCATCAACTCGGCACTCATTGAGGCCAGTAAAACTACTATGAAGGGGATTCTGACAACTGAAAAAGAACCCTTGGTCAGCTGCGATTTTAACGGCAGTCCTTATAGTTCCATCGTCGACTTACAGAGTACGATGGTGTCTGGCACCCGTATGGCAAAAGTTTTTTCTTGGTACGACAACGAGTTTGGCTTTTCAAGTCGAATGGTGGATATGGCGCTGCATATGAACGCGAAAGGGATTTGAGTGAGTAAAGGACTTCAAGGCGTTACCGGAATAGAAAATCTTGATTTAAAAAATAAGCGAGTTTTTATTCGTTGTGATTTTAATGTGCCAATGGAAAACGGCAATATCACTGATGACACTCGCATTACGGCAACCTGGCCCACCATTGACTATGCACTTAAACAGGGGGCAGACGTGATTTTAGGAAGCCATTTGGGCCGGCCTAAAAAATCCGAAGATCACAAAAAGTTTTCGCTGGAACCCGTGGCGGAATATCTTCGCGACAAGTATGGTCATGAGATTATTTTAGTGGATGATCCCGAATCCGATGCGCCGAAAGCCTTAATCGCAGGACTTAAGAAAAATCAAATCATCATGCTTGAGAACCTGCGATTTTCAGCTGGTGAAGAAAAAAATTCCCACGAGTTCGCCGCGCAATTATCCAGTTACATCGATGTTTATATTAACGATGCCTTTGGGGCTAGTCACCGAGCTCACGCTAGCGTAAGTGAATTGCCAAGACTGATGCCGATTAGAGGTGCTGGTTTTTTGATTCAAAAAGAATTAGCGATGCTAGACAAGCTATTGGAAAGTCCACGGCTCCCTTATTGGGTAATAATGGGTGGGGCTAAAGTGAGCGATAAAATTGGAGTTATTGAAAAGCTCATAGATAAAGTAGACGGCTTTATTATTGGTGGCGCGATGGCATATACTTTTTTAAAAGCCATGGGTGTGGAGGTAGGCCATTCTCTTGTTGAGCGTGAAAAAATAGAATTTACTGGCGAACTTATTAAAAGAGTTAAGGCTCGTGGCAAAAAAATTCTTTTACCTATAGACCACAGAGTTTCTCAAAGTATAAAAAGTTCCGAAGTGATCACAACTCCCAACGAAAAGATACCCGACGGATTTTTAGGATTGGATATAGGACCCCAAACTGAAAAACTTTTTTGTACAGAACTGCTTTCGGCAAAAACGGTATTTTGGAACGGGCCTATGGGTGTTTTTGAAAACCCTAAAATGTGTCAGGGCACATTTGCGATAGCAAAAGCTCTAAGTGGTCTTGAAGCTGACACAATTGTGGGTGGCGGCGACACTGCGAGTGCGGCTAAAGCCTCTGGGTTTGCCGATATGTTGACTCATATCTCGACGGGCGGAGGCGCTAGCCTAGAATATCTCCAGGGTGATCCGCTACCGGGAATAGACTCGTTAAGAAAAGGTAAGCGCGGTGAGTAAGCGAGAGGTTATATGTGCTGGCAACTGGAAACTTCACAAATCCCCACGAGAAACTCGTGAATACATGCAAGAGTTTTTGCCGCAGTTGAAATTGATAAAATGTGAGGTCGTGATTTTTCCGCAGGCTCTCAGTTGCGAAGCGCTGGCACTCGTAACAAAAGATTCCTCCCTAAAATGGGGGGGGCAGAATTGTTATTTTGAAAACCTAGGCGCTTTCACAGGCGAAAATTCAGCGAGTGCTTTAAGCGAAATGGGCGCGAGGTATGTGCTTGTTGGCCATAGCGAGCGCCGAAAGATTTTTGGTGAGGGGGATGAGCTGCTGGCAAAAAAAGTAATGTGTGCGCAGAAAGCTCAATTGATTCCAATGCTTTGTTTGGGTGAAGACCTAAGTGAGCGCGAGAGCGCTAAAACAAACCAAATAATTGCTGAGCAACTAAAAAAGGGCTTGGCCAAAGTTGATTTTACTAAGACTTTTACAATTGCTTATGAGCCCGTGTGGGCTATCGGCACGGGTAAGGTCGCAACACCTGAGCAGGCCGAAGACGCTCACAAATATTTAAGAGAAGTATTAAAATCCATTGCCGGGGGGCCCGTTGCCGAAAAGACTTCGATTCTTTACGGTGGTAGTGTGAAGTCCGACAATGCGAAGAGCCTAATCGAGAAAGAAAATATCGACGGTTTTTTGGTAGGTGGCGCGTCGCTTGAGGTTAAATCTTTTCTAGCGATTGCGAGTTCATGTTAAGTACTATCTGAGTGGCAAATTAAAAAAAGCCCCGTATTCATGCGCGTAATCTTGCGTAATGAGGCCGTAACCGGGGTAGGACTTACCATTTAAAGTAAATTTTTTGCCAAAGCCGTCAGTACCCCAGGAATTTTTAAAGTAATAAACGCCAACGTGTTTAAATTTTTTCTTAGAACCATCAGTCATAAGCACTTCGGTTTCAATCACTTTTTTGTCGTCGTATCCTACCACTACAAACGAATGTCCTGCAGGTTCATCAGTTGAGTTCTTTAGGTCGACGGATCCGACTTCAGGGTAACCTACAATTCCACGATACCAACTCGCCATATTTCTTTTGACACCAATAGTGGGAGCAATTCGGTGGTTCCATGCGCCATAATAAAAATCGATATCCAAAATAATAGGCGTGCCATCCTCCAAGTGTTTTTTAGCTTCGGATTCACTGCTCACGTAAACGCTTTCGTCACTGGTGTGAATAGAAGAATCTCTAAATGCATTGGCCATCGCACGAGCGGCAAAAAACTCAGGACTTTTTTGCTGCAATTCATTTTCGCTCATGTACAAAAAGTCAGGATCCCAATGTGTCAGTAAGCAGGAAGTCAGTTTATGCGAGGAAAGGTGACCACAACGCTCAAATATTAAACCCGAAGAAGAAAGACTGCTCCAAGCATCGCCGATATAGGGCATGTCAATCTCGTCAGGAATGCCGTGTTCTCTGAGGAGCGAAAAATTGGTCGGCGAGTTACCGCCATCGCTGGTTTTTCCGCGAACAGCTATATACTCTAACCATTCCTCAGAAAGATCCAAAGTGATAGGGAGCCCTTTGATCGAGATCAGCTTTGATTCCAAAATAGCCGTTGCTGAAAACATCGAACAAGTGCCACGTGATATTTGGGCCTTTACACTTGTTTGTATGCCAATAACTTTCTCGCTGTTGGAGGCAGGCCTTAGGCGCCGTAAGCTTTCAAAGCCTAAGTCTCTTTTGAGGCCCATCTTATGAGGGTAAGGGGGATCCAACGGGGCATCCTCTCTGGCCTGGACATTAAAATTTAGTAAAAAAATTAGAATCAAGAATACCTGAGTTCTCATGATCAGTCTCCCCATTGGTTCCGCAGACGGAGTGAGTGGTACCAGATCCATTTTTAAACGCAAGTCCTTAACGGAATTGGTAAATCGTACCCAAATGAGCCGAAGTCAAATCTGTTGCGAAAAGTCATTTGACACCCGCAGCGCGCATCCCATCGCCGTGAAAAGTCATTATCCATAAATCTTTAAAGAAATTAGCTAATTATCAAATTGGACTATTGCTGGACCTTAGTCCAAATGCTAGGATTATAGGTGTGGTGGTCAGAGGTTTAGGAGCGAGTTCATGGAATCAACATTGCATTTTCGTCGATGTCACATCTGTGGCCAGGTCAATGAAAACCGTACGCTTCCCGTGGAGAAGTGTAAGTTCTGCGGTAAGGTCATGGCGCCCTTTTATTATTTTGATGAGGCAAAAGCCGAGGCTATAACTGATAATGGTATGCGGCCCGAGTATTTTGGACATCAGTTTAAGCCGCTCTATGGGTTATCGACATATTGGTGAAGGGGATCCTCAGTGCCCATTAACATAAAAGATGTTCTAGAAGCTAAAAAACATTTAGAGGGAGTGGCGCGAGTCACAACTTTGCGACACTCGTTAGAAGTTTCAAGACGGTTAGGTTGTGAAGTCTATCTCAAAATGGAAAATGAACAAAAGACTGGAAGTTTTAAGATTCGCGGCGCTTATAATAATATTAGGTCTTTAACGGCCGGGCAGAGAAATCAGGGTCTCATTGCCTGTTCTGCCGGAAATCATGCGCAAGGTATGGCGTCATCGGCAACAGCATTAAATGCTAAAGCGATCATTGTGATGCCCGAGAGTTCACCCCTAGTTAAAGTTCAGGCAACTCGTAGTTATGGGGCCGAAGTTGTCCTTTATGGCAATATCTATGACGATTGTTATGCGAAGGCGCAAGAAATTATGAAAGAAAAAGGTTACGTATTTGTACATCCCTTTAATGACCCGATGACAATTGCGGGTCAAGGCACAGTTGCGCTTGAAGTTTTAGATCTTTTGCCAGACCTCGAATCAATTGTAGTTCCTATTGGCGGCGGAGGGCTCATCAGCGGCATTGCAACAGTTATTAAAGCCCTTAATCCCAAATGTAAAGTTTATGGCGTACAAAGCGATACCACTCCTGCCATGGCCGACATGTTTCATAAAAGATTGTCTAAAACTCCGCTTCGTTATTCGGCGCTCGCTGATGGAATTGCCGTCAAAAAAGCAGAACCTAATATGTACGAAGATTATATTTCTAAGTTAGTCGATGACATAGTAGTGGTGAGCGATAACGAAATTGCGGAGGCCATAGTTTTGTTGCTAGAGCGTTCCAAATCGGTAGTTGAAGGTTCGGGTGCGGCCTCACTCGCTGCGATATTATCGGGAAAACTAAAGCTGGGAAAAAAGTCAGTGGCTGTTCTTTCTGGAGGAAATATTGATTTGAATAGCGTGGCCAAAGTGATTGAGCGGGGACTAATTAGCAAAGGTCGTAAGGCCGAAATCAGCGTAGTCTTTCACGATGCGCCAGGCAGCCTTAGTCACCTCACGCAGGTTTTGGCGCGTGAAGGCGCGAACATTTTGCAGGTTGTACATAATCGTATGGATCTCGATATTGCGCTCCGTGAGGCGCGCATTGAATTTCAAATTGAAACATTTAATCACGAGCATCTTGAAAAAATAAAAAAGGCGCTGCATGACATTGGTGCACGAGTTATCTCGTAAAATGTTCCCTCCTTCGAGATCAATTAAATAATCTTAACGAAACATAAATTTGATTGATTTCTCCCCTTTGCTTTCGTAAATAGGATGGGCTGCAAATCGGGGGGACTTATGCGATTTCTTAGTCTATTGATTTTTATCGTTGGCGCAACCTGTTTGGCAGAAGAAAATTTTGGTTTGGGCGAAAAATTTAATTTAACTCCATCATGTCGATTATTGATCTCTGGTCGGACTTTTTTTCTTAATATGTGCCCAGCCAACACGGTAATGGTAGGAGCAACGCCTCTTGCTGGAAATCCCAACGTGATCCAAGTTCTTTGTTCAAAAGTTGAAATTCGCTGCGCAGAATAATGCGAACTAGACTTCCTGTAAACGTCATGTCTATGATCATGGTATGAGAACATCAAACCCGGCACTTAACGACAAAGTCTTTCAAGCTCGATCTACTTCTGCCACGGATAGGATGACCATCTCTGGTACTGTTAACAAATCTTTTTTGTTAATTGGCATCGTTTTTTTAACAGCAATTTGGTCGTGGCAACAGGCCTTTCCTGGTGGCTGGTCAATCGGCGTCACACCGACAATTCCGGTGTGGTATTTGCCATCAGCCATAATTGGATTTATTTTAGGTATAGTAATCGTTTTTAAACCGACCGCTTCGCCGATTTTAGTTCCCATTTATGCTGCGCTTGAGGGGATAATTCTTGGCGCAGTTTCAGCCTTATTTGAGGCCAAATATCCAGGCGTAGTGATGCAGGCGGTTCTTGGCACGATGGGCACTTTTATTGCACTTTTAACGGCCTATCGGTCTCAACTAATTCGCGCGACTGAAAATTTCAAACTTGGTGTGGTTGCTGCAACCGGTGGCATTGCTCTAGTTTATTTGATGGAAATTGTTCTGCGAATGTTTGGCATCAACATGCCGTTCATCAATGACAGTGGGCCCATGGGAATCATGGTTTCAATAGTGATCGTGGTCATAGCGGCCCTAAACCTAGTACTCGATTTCGATTTTATCGAAAAAGGCGCAGAACACGGGGCGCCTAAGTACATGGAGTGGTATGCCTCGTTCGGCTTGCTGGTTACCCTGATTTGGTTGTACCTCGAAATCCTGCGTTTACTTGCAAAGACTCGCAAAAGATAATCCTCAGGGATTTAAACGCTGAGTCAGTTCTTTATTTCTTGCAACTCGCTTACGAATATTTGAACAATCAAAGCTTGTGTTAGAAGTAGCCCCAAAAATCAAAACCCTTGTCCCTTACGTGACCGGTAAACCGATTGAGGAAACTCAGCGGGAATACGGTATTAAAAAAGTTATAAAGCTTGCGAGCAACGAAAATCCTCTGGGAGCAAGTCCTAAGGTTTATAGCGCACTAAAAAAGGCGCTGAAGCAAAAATTGCATCTTTATCCTGACGGCGCCTGTTTTGAGCTCAAAAAATCCTATTCAAAAATTTTTGGTTTTAAAACTGAAGAGTTAGTGTTTGGGAATGGCTCCGATGAACTCATGGGGCTTTTGCTACAAGCCTATTGTCAGCCAGGCGATAGCGTCGTCACTTTTCAAAACTCATTTGTGGCGTTTAAGATTAGTGCTCAGGCTCACTGTTTAAATACTTTCGAAATAAAAATTAAGGGTGACCTTCAGTATGACGTTGAGGCATTAATTTTATTCATTAAAAACGACTGGACGCCAAAACATAAATTTATTTATTTGGCGAATCCCAATAATCCCACGGGTGCTTACATTACTCGTGAGCAAATGAAAGCCCTAGTCGACGCCGTGTTGCTTAGGCGAGATTTGATTTTAGTTATTGACGAGGCTTACTTAGAGTTTGTTCGTGCCAACGATTATGGTTATGCCGAAAAGTTTTTAAAAACCTGCCCCAATCTTGTATTACTCAGAACCATGAGTAAAGCCTACGGGCTAGCGGGTTTAAGAGTCGGAATTCTCATAGGGAATCCCCAGGTGATAGAGCCCGTTGCCAAAGTTCGAACGCCATTTAGCGTCAACGGTTTAGCTCAGGTTGCTGGCGTAGCGGCGCTGAGCGATCCTAATCATGTCAAAAAATCCGTCAAATTAGCTTGGGCCGGAATCGAATATTATAACAGTGAACTCAAAAAAATGGGTTTAAAGGTCTACCCCTCGCAAGGTAACTTTGTATTGTTTGATTGCGGCCGCGATGTAAGTGGCATCTTCGAGTCCTTACTTAAAAGGGGCCTTATCCTTCGCCCACTTAAGAATTATGGTTTGAATAATTTGATTCGTTTAAGTGTTGGAACCATGAAAAATAATAAATTTGCCATTAGTGCGATCAAGAAAGTTTTGGCTAAAGGATGAACTCTTCTTCTCCTTCTTCTTTTTCTAAAGTATTGAAGCTAATAACCATCGATGGGCCTTCGGCTTCGGGTAAGTCGTCAGTGAGTCGTGAGGTGGCAAAACGTTTAGGGTGGAGTTGGGTTTCTACCGGCGTTTTTTATCGCGGCATTGCCTATGTGGCGCTAACTTTGGGAGTCAGTGCCGACGATGAGCCTGGTCTATTGAAAATACTAAACACCAAAGATTGGTCAGTAGAAATGGCCACTGAACAGACTATTTTTCGCTACATGAAAGGTGACGTCACGCCAAAATTAAGACAGGAAGAAATCGGTGCTGTTGCTAGCCAAGTGAGCACCATTTCTTCAGTACGGCAGGCGCTCCTTTCGGCCCAACAAGATTGCTTTATCAGATCCCCTCAAGGACTCGTAGCAGAGGGCAGAGACTGCGGAACAGTGGTATTTCCGCAAGCCTCTCTCAAGATTTATCTAACCGCAAAAACGACAGATAGGGCACGTCGACGAGCTAAAGAAGAAGGCAAAACAATAAAAGAAACAAAGGCTTACGTTTCGTCTCGTGACAGGTCTGATCAGGGGAGAGAAGCCGCACCTTTGCAAGTGCCTCCAGGTTCTACAGTCGTTGATACCACCAGCATGCCGCTCGAGTCTGTAATAGTCCAAGTGCTTGGTCTTGCTCAGAAAAGATTTCTTTAATTTTGTTTGGACTTTTCTGCTATTTACCCCCTATAACGATATTTCCATACAAAAAAACTCATGACAGAAAATAAAGTCATGAAGGTCGGTTTTGGAAAACCTACCAGAAGGAGGAGCCACAATAAATATGACAAATGAAAACAAGAATCTTACACGTGCACAAAAAAGTAAACTCGAAATTATGTCTCTCTTAGATCAGAGTGACAAAGAAATTAAAGCAGCAACAGAAAAAGCTACAGGCTATAAAAACGGGAGCGCCGAATTTGCCTCTCTGTTTGAGACTTCACTAAAGGATCGTGATTTTGGTGTTGGCGATGTTGTTAAAGGCAGAATTGTTGAGGTCACCCCAGACTACGTTTTGGTGGACATCAATTATAAATCAGAGGGTATGATTCCTATCGGTGAATTCAGGACTGTTGAAGGACAAAAGGATATCATCGTCGGTGAAGAGGTCGAAGTTTTTATCGATAAAATAGAAAACGAAAATGGCATGCTAGTTTTATCTAAAGATAAAGCGGATATGTTAAAAGCGTGGACCGATATTTCTCGTGCGGCTGAAAATTCAGAGCTGATCGAGGGTGTGGTCATTGCCAAGGTTAAAGGCGGATTAAGTGTTGATATCGGAGTTAAAGCCTTTCTACCAGGAAGCCAAATTGATATCCGTCCCGTTCGGAACATGGATATTTACATTGGTAAAAAATATAAATTTAAAGTTATAAAATTTAATAAAAAGCGCGGCAATATCGTGCTTTCTCGTCGGGCTTTATTAGAAGAAGAACGCGAAAAGCTAAGAACTCAGACAATAGATGCTATGAGAGAAGGCTCGGAAGTCGTCGGTAATGTAAAAAACATCACTGACTACGGCGCCTTTATCGATCTCGGCGGCGTCGATGGTCTACTTCACATCACAGATATGAGCTGGGGCCGTGTAAAACACCCCTCTGAAATCTTGAAAATGGGTGATGAGATTAAAGTGAAAGTTCTTAAGTATGATCAAGAGAAAAACCGTGTCAGCCTTGGTTTAAAACAGTTGATGATTGATCCGTGGGAAGCGGTTAAGGAAAAATACCCGTCAGGGACTAAACTCCACGGCAAAATAGTAAGCTTGGCAGACTACGGCGCTTTTGTAGAGCTTGGCGACGGCATTGAAGGCTTAATTCACATTAGTGAAATGAGCTGGACTAAGCGCGTGAAACATCCCTCTCAAATTGTAAAAGAGGGTGATGAAGTAGATGTTGTGGTTCTAGAAATAGATGTGCCTAACCGTCGCATTAGTTTGGGTATGAAGCAACTTCAGACCAATCCTTGGGATGAACTAAAAAACAGCTACCCACCAGGAACAATCATTGAAGGTGAAGTTAAATCTGTTACTGACTTTGGCGTATTTATTGGTGTCGAAGACGGAATTGATGGACTTGTGCATATTTCTGATTTCTCTTGGAGCAAACGTATTAATCATCCTTCAGAACTTTATAAAAAAGGTGATAAGGTGCGCGCAGTGGTCCTTGGTGTCGACTCCGAAAACGAGCGTTTCAGTCTCGGCGTAAAACAGCTTGAGTCCGATCCTTGGAGTCAGGTTGAAGCTAAGTTCCCAATTGGTTCTCAGCACGACGTCAAGATCAACAAAATTGCCGATTTCGGCGTGTTTGTAGAGCTGGCAGCTGACGTTGAAGGTCTTATTCACGTGAGCGAAATTTCGGTAAATCGTATTAAGCATCCCAGTGAAGTGGCTAATGTTGGTGACACAATTCGAGCTGAGATCATTACGGTCGACAGAGATTCGCGAAAAATTGGCTTAAGTGCAAAACTAGTAAAGCTTCGAGAAACTAAAGCTGATGTTGCTGATTATGTTAAAAAGGCAGCGTCTACAGCCAAAACTAGTCTCGGTGATGTATTTGGTGATGCGCTTAAAAACCTCGGTAAAGCTCAGGCAGAGACCGGCGATTCTAACGAATGAAGCGACTTTTCCAGTTCATGATGATCCTTGTTCTCCTCATGTTTGTGGGGGGAGTTTACCTAGCGGTCACGGGTGCCTTTTTTTCGGTATTGCAGCCGCCGGATAAAAAGGTCGAGGCCAATAGCATTCTACTGTTAAAGCTTAATGGCATTATTTTATCGAGCGAGAAATTTATTAAGCAGCTTAATAAATACGGTCGTGATGATAAGATTAAAGCCGTTGTTGTGAGAATCGACTCTCCGGGGGGAGCGGTTGGGGCCAGTCAAGAACTGTATACCGAAGTTAAACGCTTTCGTAACGAAACCAAAAAACCAGTGATAATTTCTTGTCAAAATGTGGCAGCTAGTGGTGCTTATTACACTGCCGTTGCTGGGGACGTGATTTTTGCAAACGCTGGCACACTTATGGGTTCTATTGGGGTCATAATGGAATTTGCCAACCTTGCAGGTCTATATGATTGGGCAAAAATTAAACGATATACGATTCAGACCGGACCTTTTAAAGATTCAGGCGCGGAGTACCGCCCTATGCGCGAAGACGAAAAAGCGTTGTTTCAGAACATGATTAATAGTGTTCATATGCAGTTCAAAACAGCTGTGAGTGAATCCAGAAATATCGCGCTTGAAAAAGTGGAACCATATGCAGATGGGCGAGTTTTTACAGGGGAGTCAGCAGTCAGCTTGGGCTTCGCCGACAAGATTGGCAATTTAGAGGATGCGTTTAAAGAGGCTGCCTCTCGCGGGGGAATTAAAGGGAAGCCAGTAATTTTTGAGCCATCTTCTTGGCGAGAGCCTATGTTTTTTAAAATGTTTAAAGATGGTGACGATGATGAATACTCAGAGGCAACTAAGGTCATTGGAAAGCTTTTGCGTGTCGATTTAGTGGGAATGCCCCTTTTCCTTATGCCCTCTGTATTAGAGGGCGGGCGTGATTGAAGCGAAAAAAAAATACTAAGAAAAATACTAAAAAAAGTACAATAGCGTCGGAGGTTATGTCACTCGATTTTGGGTCGTGGCTGGTCCCACAAATCCTCTATCGCCCCGAGCGGCGAGAATACATTTTAAAATTAAATCCTCCCAAAGGCTGCGTTTTTTGTCTTGCGGAAAAGTCGGGAAGTAGCAAAGAGAGCTTAGTGGTTTATGATTCAAAGCACTCTTTTGTCGTAATGAATAAGTATCCCTACAACACGGGCCACCTATTGGTGGTTCCCAAAAAACACTGCGCCCACATTGAAGAATTGAGCTCGGCAGAATTTACTGACTTTCAAAGCCTCACGTTGACAACCATAAAAGTACTAAAAAAAAGTTTTAATTGTGCGGGTCTAAACGTGGGTATGAATTTAGGCTACGCTGCCGGCGCGGGAATTCCAGATCATCTGCATCAGCATGTGATTCCTCGCTGGGTGGGAGACATGAATTTTCTCCCACTTGTGACTCGCTCCAAGGTTATGATTGAAACTCTGGATGAGGTCTATAAACGTCTCAAGCCTTGTTTTGAGGAATTAGCCAATGGTTGACGTTAGGCTTGATCATATTGGCATTGCGGTCGATTCGATAGCTCAAGGTAAAAAAGTCTATGAGATTTTAGGACTAGTCAGTACTCACGAGGAAACAGTCAAATCTGAAAAAGTAAAAACAAGTTTTTTACCTTTCACTAACGATTGTACTCTAGAGTTGCTGGAGGCCAACGATAAAGAGAGTCCCGTCGCCAAATTTATTGAAAAAAGAGGCCCTGGCATTCACCATATTTGTTTTCGCGTAAAAAATATTCGTGAAGTCTTGGCGCGTTTGAAAAAAGCAGGTATACAGTTAATTAACGAAGAGCCTAAAATAGGTGCTCATGACATGTGGGTGGCCTTCATACACCCTAAGTCTACTGGTGGAGTGCTTATTGAACTAAGTGAACCTCGTGGAGATAGTAAGTCCCATGCGACAAGGTAACTTTAATATTCAAGCAGTGGTTCCCCTAACTCCCGTGGTGAAATATCTCATCATAGCTAATGTCGTTATTTGGTTTTTTATCACAGTTATTATTGAACCTTATTTTCTTCAGGCACCTTTTTTTACTCGCTATTTTGGTCTGATTCCATCCTTGATCGTCGAGAGATTTTTTATTTGGCAGTTTCTTAGCTATATGTTTATTCACGCCCTAAGTATTACTCATATTTTATTTAACATGCTTTTATTGTGGTGGTTGGGTTCGGAGTTAGAGCAACGCTGGGGCTCACGATTTTTTTTGGTCTATTATATGGTTTGCGGCGTTGGAGCAGGCCTCCTTTACACCGTTTTTTTGACTTTCTATCAATTGGTGGTCGGTGGTAGTTCTGCTTGGGGTGTTCCGGTCGTGGGCGCTAGTGGTGCAGTATTTGGACTACTTTTGGCCTACGGGATCATTTTTGGCGAAAGAATTATTCATTTTATGATGATTTTTCCGATGAAGGCTAAATTTTTCGTGATGATTTTAGCGGGAATTGAGTTAGTGACGGTTCTAAATGCGGGTGTTGGTTCTGACAGTAATGTTGCCAATCTCGCCCATTTGGGTGGTCTAGTTTCGGGATACATTTTTCTATTCTTTTATACGCGATTTTACATGGGGCGCCAAGGTACTGGTGGCACCGGTAAATGGCGTGGACGTAATTTAAAGCTCGTGGTAAATAATGAACCTTCGAAGCCGAAGGATCCCAAATTTTGGAACTAAGGAGTTAAACATTGGACTTAAAAGATGCACTGGATTTGTTAAAAACTGACAAGCGAATGTTCGATTGGAACCTTAGACGTGGAAATATTTCAAATGAAGAAATTCAAAAACATCTAGATAAACTTCCGGACGAGGCACATAACAGCGTTACCTTCGACCTTGAAGAATCTGATTATGAAGGCAACGGCCACGCTAATTAGATTGATTAATTTGTACTAGGCTTAAGAGAAAACAGCGAACTGTTAAACCCCTGAATCACACCTGGATCTTTTGTTTCAGTCCATTCTTCGCCTACAATTGAAATATTCGTGCCGTCATAAGTTAGATAAATTGTTTTTTCACCAAAGTCGGAATGTTCATTAGACTCATATGACTGTAAAGTTCTGACGGTAATTTGGTTTTTTTGTTCAAAGATGCTGGGCTCCGAAAATTTTATCTTTATTTCTTTATACTTTACGCTAAGTTCTTCTTTATATTTTCGCCATTGCTTCTTGTTCATGCCAAGAGCCGCAAAGCTTTCACTATAGTAATCGATATATTTATTGACGTCTTTTCGTTCCCAGGCCAGACGCCAGTCTTCTATTTTTGCGGCTATGTCCTGATATTTTTTCTTTTGCAATTCGGGCGCTACATATTGAACCGCATCGCGAATTATGATTGGAGTCTTCTTGAGGTTAATAAATTGCGAGAGTTCTTTAATGACACCATTTCTCACAACCACACACCCTCTAGACCCACGAGTTAAGGCCACAGTATCAGGCACGGCATGAAGCCAAATGCCTGATCCTGTTTTTCCCAAAAGATTGTCAAAAAGATTTGGATAGCTAATGGTATAAGCTCGACTCCCATAAAGAGAGAAATCAAGATTGGGACCTTCGAACATCTCTTGAAAGGTATAAATTCCTTCGGGGGTTTTGTGATCGCCTAATGAGGTTTTATCGCCCTGATTTTTGCCAATGTCGGTGGGGTAGTTTCTGATAGCCTTCGTGCTGTCTGCCGATTTCTGCCAAATAGTGAGACTTCGGTCGGTCTTGTCGATCAAAAAAACATAATTCGAAAAAAAGGGATTTGTGCTTATATTGAGTATTGCATCTGGGACTTGTGAGCCGAGCTTTTGTTGAAGACTGCCGGAGTTGTCCTTTACCTCTTCCTCGAGACTTCTGGCGGGCAGGTCCTTTGTTTCCAAAGCACGTGTATAACAGGGGAACATAGTTGTAACCGAGGTCACTAACGCAGCGGGTAATAGTATATAAAATGTTGTCAAAAACTTAGTCAAAAATCCCATCTTTTTTGGCGCGTTTAGATACAAGTAAATCTTCAAGTCTTAATCACAAGATTAAACGGCTTTTTTGTCAAGAAATTGAAGTCCAACTCTAGATAAAATCTCAAGACTTTTGTCATGGTGCCGATAAGAAGTCTAGGGAGTGTTATGGCTGAAAATGAGAATCCTACACCTACCAAATCCGGCGGAATTGGAATGCTGCTTTTACCGATAGCAATTGTAGTGAACTTCGGGGTACTGGGAGTTGGGTCCTATTTTGTATTTGCTAATACGATAGGCTTTGAAGCTCCTAAGATCACTGAAGAGGTCGAAGTGGTGACTCTCGCATCCCAACTAGATGAAATGGAATCAGATATTATACTCTATCGAATGGACGAGTTTACTCTCAACTTATCGGGGCACCCGCGTCGAGCAATTCGCTTTGAAATCGCCTTAGAAATGCTCGACGAAAAGGGATTCGAAGAGGTGGTCCAGGTGGGGGCCGTCGCTCGCGATTCAATTGTTAAAATTCTCAATGCAAAAAGGTTCCAGGACATAGAGACTATTCAAGGAAAGCTATTTCTAAAAGATCAAATAGCCGCAAGCTTAAATGGCTTTCTTAAAGAAGGTGTCGTCAAAGACGTCTTATTTACTGATTTTGTAGTACAATAAAATCTACCTTCTTGACTAAAATCAGTTTCAATAATCACAATAGATATAAGGTTTTTTAATAGGAGCGGATATGGCACAAAGGATTGTGGCTTCGCTAGCATTTGTTTTTTTAGAGCTTTTTTCTGGCCTTTGTTTTTCGGCGCCAGAAAAACCGCCAGAAAATCAACTTCAACTGAAACTAGCAGTTGAAAAGTTCAAATTAAATAATGGCTTGAATGTGCTTCTCTACGAAGACCACTCGGTACCGCTTGTCAGCTATCATACATGGTTTCGTGTTGGCTCTAAGAACGAAAAACCCGGACTGACGGGTATGGCTCATTTATTTGAGCATATGATGTTTAAAGGCACAGCCAAATATCCAGCAGAAAGATTTGATCAAATTTTGCAGGCAAATGGAGCTGTCAACAATGCCTTCACTTCAAATGACTACACGGGATACTATATCGATGCCCCTAGCGATAAGTTAGAGGTGCTTATGGATCTAGAGTCAGATCGAATGACTCATTTGGAAGTCACAGAAGCCAACCTCAAAAGCGAAAGAGAGGTAGTAAAAGAAGAGCGAAGGATGCGGACTGAGAACTCCATTCAGGGGACTCTATTTGAATTAATATTTGGTGCGGTCTTTAAAGTTCATCCCTACAAATGGCCCGTAGTTGGATGGATGGAGGATCTCAACCGAATGAAGGTTAGCGATTGCATCGCCTTTTATAAAAAGTTTTATGCTCCGAACAATGCAACATTAGTTATTGCGGGCGATATTAGTATTTCAAAAACCAAGGCATTGGTCGAAAAATTCTACGGATCCTTACCGGCCTCGACAACTCTTGAAAAATCTGAATATCAAGTAGAGCCTCTCCAGCGTGGGGAGCGAGCACGGCAAATCTCCAAAGAGGTTCAGACACCCACAATAGGAGTTACCTTTAAAACTTCTAAAGCGGGAACTGATGATGCTTATGCGCTCGATCTATTGTCAAATATTCTTGGCGCCGGCGAGTCAAGTCGGCTACATCGAAGGCTTGTTTATAAAGAGCAAAAGGCTTTATCGATGCAGGCTTTTAACTATACACTGCAGGACGATGGAATTTTTGGAATTATCACATCGTTACGCTCCGGAATAAAAGAAGACCCTGTATTGCAGGGAATATTTGGCGAAATATGGCGGGTAAAGCAAATACTTATTTCGGAAGAAGAGTTACAAAAGGCAAAAAACTCAGTGATGACTGACTATGTAAATTCGCTAAAAACTATTCACGGCAAAGGCAATATTATTGCCATGAACGAAACCCTCTTTGGTGACTATCAAATGTTTTTTAAAGATTTAGATAAGTACAATGCCGTCACCCGAGAAAAAATCCAGACTGTAGCCGAGCAATATTTAAAACCAGAGCAAAGATCTATTGTTAGGATATATCCCAAGTGAGGCTTTTATGAAAAGATTATTAGCTGGCGGTCTATTGATGCTCATTGGTTGTTCCAGTGCTTCAATTAATCCATTTAGTGGGTCTTCGTTTAACATCAAACCCTATTCTGAAACTGAACTTTCTAATGGTTTAAAAGTACTGTTGGTTGAAGACAAGTCGTTGCCATACACCTCGTTCTCGATGATGTTTGGCACCGGAGCAGCTCATGACCCCAATCAAATTCCGGGACTTACAAATTTTGTGGGTGACATGTTTAAAAAGGGAACACAAAAGAGCAGTGCGATGCAGATAGTTGATCGCTTAGAACAATTGGGCGCCTCGCTAGAGATATCGACGGGATATGATTATACTGAAGTCTCGGCTTCAGGATTATCTTTCCATCGAGAAACGATCTTAAGTATTCTTGCCGAATTAATCACAGAGGCCAATTTTGCTGACAGCGAAATTCAAAGACTAAAGAAACAAACCATCGATGGTATAAAAAAAATCTCAGAGAAACCTGATTCCTTTGCTGACATGAGTTTTGGCGAACTTCTTTATAACAATCACCCTTACGGTCACCCAGTCATGGGCACTGTTTCTGGCATCGGTGGAATTAAACAAAAGCACGTGGTAAAACATTACTTACAATATTTTAGACCTAACAATGCAGTTTTGGCAGTTGTCGGAAACTATGACTCAAATATTATTGAAGTGTTAGAGAAAAGCTTTGCACGATGGAAGCCACGAAATATCGACGACACTAAATACCCCACGCTCAATCCGTGGCAGGGCATAAAGCTAGAAGTTATAGACAAGGCCGATCTTGTGCAGACACAGGTGAGAATTGGGCATGTGGGCATAAAAAGAGATAACCCCGACTTTTTAAAACTACGAATTGCTAATACGATTTTAGGTTCGGGATTTACCAGTCGGCTCATGCAGAGTGTGCGAGTTAAGGCAGGGTTGACTTATGGCATATCCGCCGCGTTTGACGCCCGTAAAGATTTTGGTCCTTTTATAGTAGCGGCGAGCACAAGAAACGATAAGGTGGGCGAATTAATCCGAAAGACCTTGGGAGAGGTTGAAAAATTTCGCGACGAGGGCGTTACCGAACAAGAAGTCAATGACGCCAAAGCTCTTTTGATTGGTAATTTTCCGAGGTCCATTGAAACGGCTGAGCGCCTCGCATTCAATCTTTTGACGTTACGACTTTATAAAATTTCTGATTATTATTTAACTGATTTTGTAGAAAACGTACGCGGAATCTCCGCCGAAGATATTAACGAAGCCATTCGAAAATACTATCAACCAAAAAATTTAAAAATATTGGTTTTCTCAAATGCCAACGCTGTAAAATCTCAGCTCTCGGCGTTGGGTGAGGTTACAGTCAGAAGTTATTCAACAAAGCGCTGACGCTACTGCGAAGTCCTATTCGCCTTTACTATAGCCGACAACCCTTTTATACAGAGCTCCCTAATGAAGTTGTAACGGCTCTCGTAAAAAACATTCCCCAAGCGACGCCGCGCTTCACTTTACTCTGACCACCTAGCACTGGTTTAAAAATAATTGGCGAATTGAAATGCACACTGGGTAGTAGCACTTACCCCTGTTGCTCAATCTCGAACGTCGTCCGATGGCGTCGAACCTCTGTTACGATTCTTTGCGCTTGCGTGCGCGTGAATTTAAGGTCGTGAACACAGAATGTTCGCAAGGACTTGTACCCAAGTCTTACGAAGTAGCGGTTTTCATCGATTTGACTAAGCTGTCTTATTAATTCCAATTCAATTTCGTGAATCTGTTTGGCGCATTGAAAAACGTGGTGAAGGGTATCACGCACCAGTTTAGGTTCAAAATGCCAAAGCCTATGTCGACTCATAACTACACTGTCAGCAAATGGCAGGCCAAACTCTACAAGTTTTAAGTTCGCTCTGGAGATAGGTTTATTTTGAAGACTTCAGATTTCGGATGCTGCATTCGGACGACGTTCGAGATTGAGCAACGAGGGTATTGCCATAACCGGTCCCATGTCCAGTGATGTCGAAGCTCGAGTTATGAAGTTAGTTTTCTAACGACTGATCGTGGTTTTGATTGCTAACTAAAGGGAATGCAGGTTGCGGAGTGTTCGATTCCGCACCTTTATTTCTCTCATAATCTCTCAAGAGTTCACTTATACTTTCAAGTTCAGCCTTTATGTCTTTTAGGTCTCGTTTGAGTTCACCTTGTTTGACCATCCAAGAAAAAAATTCGCGAATCAGAAATAAAAAGGCAACTAAAAAAGAAATACCAGCAATCCATAAAAGGTTAGGTGAAACTTCGAAATCAGATAGACGCTTAAACCATTCCGAATAAAAGGGCATAGGAGGATAACTACAAGAGATATGTTTAAAGTTCAATGCTATCAGCGACGAGGCTTACTTTTTTTCCCAAATAAGAAATAAATGACTACGGCCAGTATAAGTAAAATAAGGCCCAGAAGGGTTGTCGAGTTGTCGCTCGATTCGGCAATGGGCTCTGGATCCGACGGATCGATGTCATCGACAACCACTTGGCGTTGAGGGTTTATGGGATTATTGGTGGTAGTAATATTGGTGGCATTAAAGTTGATTGAGGGAACCGAAAGCACCCTTAAACTTTGAATGGCCTTAGCAAAATCCCCACTAAATTTAGAGTAAACCTTTTTGTGAGCCGAAAATGTCACGAGAATTCCTAAGTTATCTTTTATAGTAGCCATATATCGAGTGAAGTAGTTGGCAACTTCGCTACCCTCATGAAAGCCGTCCACCCATTCATGATTGTTAACGGAGGATCGTTTTACTTGAACTATTTTAGATTGGACTGGCTTGCCTTTGTCGTCGGGAATGGTCCTGGGAGTTTTCAAGTGTTGTTCATAGGCCGCCAGCGAATCGCTTGGACCACGCTCTTTGGCCGTTAATACGATAACCGCTTCTTTTTTTCCTGATTGGGTAGTACTTGTGCAAACATGCTCAGTCCCCTCGAGCGTACATTGCCATTTAGAGGGAAGTTCGAAGCTTAGGTACGAACTTTTAAATAGTTCTGCGTGCGCAGCTAGTGAAAGTGAACAAAGAATGAAATAAAACAGTTGGTTATGAATATAAAATCTTCGAAAGCTCATCCTATGAGAATAAATTAGCGACTCAACAAGTCAAGCGTTAAAATAGCCTGTTTTGAGCGTTGTTCACAAGGGCGAAAACGTCCAGAATTCTCTCCGATTTTACTTTTCCACGAAGAGACGGATTGGTCGTGCCGCTTTTCTGGAGTATTTCGTTAAGCTCCTTCATGGACATTTCAGAATTAGCCGCGCGAGCTAAAGCAATGGCGCCTGAAACTATCGGAGTCGCCATCGAGGTGCCGCTGGCGCCAAAAAAAAGATTCCCTTTAGAGTTATCCTGTTTGGCGCTAAATACTGGTTTACTATCATCTCCACCAGGTGCCGCAACCTTAACCGATTTTATTCCAAAATTAGAATAAGAAGTTAGTTGTCCAAATGCGTTTGTTGCCGCCACAGAAATGTTATTTAAGATATCCAACCCAGCTGGTAAATGGAGACTAATATCGATATTTATAGGGACGGTTGAGCCATTTGCCGATCTTGCACCGTTCCCGGAGGCCGTTACTATGACAGCACCTTTAGACTCGGCGTAAGCAAAAGCCTTTCTTAGTGGGATCAGATCTTTTTGAGGGTCTTTACTCGCGGGGCCTCCGAGAGAAAGATTAATTACAGTGGCACCATTATCAGCGGCATAATATATGCCGCTAATAACTAAGCCGAGGTCAGTGATTCCATCGACCATGACGCCCTTAATAGCAAGAATTTTGGCATCCTGAGCTATACCGAAAACTTTTCCTGCTGCAAGACCTGCAACGTGACTACCATGACCGGAGTCATCGTAGGGCAGAGCGTCTTCCTGAACAAAATCCCAACCAAATACGTCATCAATGAGGCCGTTTCGATCGTCGTCGATGTTGTTGCCAGGCAATTCTTTGTCATTAATAGCAATGTTACTTGAAAGGTAGGGGTGGTTATAATTGACTCCCGTGTCGATAATGGCAATTTTTTGCCCTTTACCTTGAGAAATCGTCCACGCTTTTTCGGCATTTAGTGCCCGTACATGTCCGAAGTCCCCGTCAAGTTTTGACAGCGGAAGAAGATTTGGATTGGCATTGCGCACTAACTGGGGATTGTCCGTGACCCCCACTTCGACCACCGACAGGGCACAGACTCCACGAGAATCTTGAGCGACAAGTCCAATCGAATAGACGCCCAATTCACTTAATTGAACATCAAAATTAGTGTCATAAGAAAAAGGCCCCTGTGGAATTTGTTCGTTTGGAAACAATATTTTCCAGGCGAAGTTAAGTTTACCAGGATGCTGTGGATGAGGTACGCTTAATTG
>JAWXAY010000017.1:0-20968 GCA_034439715.1 Pseudomonadota bacterium | reverse complement strand
GAATACACTAAGCGGCGCGACTATTACGCACGCTGGAGAATCAGCCTGAAACCTGAGCCGAGTGGTTAATTCAACCAGCTAAACTTAATTGAGCTCCCATTAAAAAAGGAAAGAGGCCTCTTTGTGCATAATGGATCTCGATTTGAGACAAAAACCCGAAATGATACTATAATCATCCACTATTTTGACAGGCGTCTACGTCCCATACGATTTATTAGGTCGACGTAGGATATAGTCGGCATAACGTGACCCTGATTTTGCACTAATAATCAATATGGCCGGGGGGTATAAGTGATAAAAAAATTTAAAATGCTTGGGATTTTTTCGCTATTATTGTTGTTCGTGAGCTTATCGTTTAATGGATGCGCTAAGTTCAGTGCAGAACTCGGCAAAGTGAACGAATCGGCAAATTTAGGCACTAATAATACCACTCCTCCTGCAGTGCCTCCTACAGTAGTACCGGCACCACCGGGCTTTCCCGTAGGGCTTGCTTTTACCGAGACCGCAAATGTTAACCTCGCCGACCAACGAAGGATAACGGCGACAGTAACTGCTCAGAAAGGTTTTAATGGTAGCCTCAGAGTCGCCATTGACAGAACTTTGCTTAATACCTTCGATCCCGCACAAAACATTGTTATCACACCTAGTGAAGTTTCAATAATCCTTGTGGAAGGTGAATCCAAATCGCAAGAATTTTTGGTCACTACAAGATCTATGGCCAATTCTGGCACAGGGCAATTTAAGTTTGTTGTAACCCCGACCAGCGGAATTTATACAGGCCAAATTATAGGGAACGCCGTAGTTATAGTAAACGCCCTTTATCAAATAAACCTTTCAGGGCCACCTAACGGAAACCTCATGGTCTGGAGTTCTCCCCCACCCGGAGCTACTGTTGATTTTAGCCCGCATGTTGGAGGCGTGACAATTCGTTATGTCAATATAGACCCACTCGTCGTCCACCGGGTTCACATTGCTCCCGGTAAGTACCACGAGCCCACAAACCTGGGTGTTAACGGACAGATCTACGACATAAGGGTCACCGAAACCGCTGTTAATTTTCCAGTCTCCTATCACTGCCATATTCACGCAGCTGCCGATCGACGACTGAGATTTAACGTTGCTCAGTAAATCGTACAACCCAGTATGGCTATTTTGTTTGGGCGCCCTGATGACTTTTCAGGGCTGCATTCCCTCCCAAATTACCTTAACGGACGGAAGTAGCGCCGCCGCCAACATAGAAAAACTATACAAACTTGAAGAAAAAATTAATGACATTTTAGTTCAAGACTATTGCTCAATTGCGGGAGACTGTGAAGCTTACCCATTTGGTTCAAAAGCCTGCGGCGGACCTAAGTCCTATATCGTTAATTCCGTGAACAATCGCGGCAGCGAACTCCAAACTTTGGTAGAGGAATATAATTCGATCGAAGCTGAACTCAACGAGTTTAGCGGTGCCATCAGCACTTGTGAATACCTAATGCCCCCGCAAAACATCAAGTGCGTTCAAAATAAATGCACTCTCGACTAAAGTCTCCTCCAAAAAATCTAACCTTTCGCCCTTAAACTGCCGATGAAGTTAATGAAAGCAAAGAGGAATTTACAGTTGGCACTAAGGCTTAAACCCAAGTTTTCAATTCGCTATAAGTTTTTGGCGGTCATGTCGCTTCTGCTCGGAATTTGTGTACTTATATATTTAAGCATCGCTACAATTACTTTTCGTGAAGACAAAGAACGTCTGGTATACGACCTTAATAAAAACATGGTTCTAAATTTAGCCTCAGAAATTGAAACTCAATTTAAGAGCTATTCTGACAAACTGACACTTTTTGCATTGCTCCACGATAAGTCTGATGACGTCAACGCCACCGTTCAAGATCTCCTTAAAACAGATAAAAATATTGCCTTTGTTTCTCTGGCGTTTTCGTCAACTCCCGACAAAACCTACAGAGCCTATTTTAACGACGAGTTTTTAGAAACATACGGTATACAAAAAGATTTTTTTGAAAATGATCTCGCAGCTGCCCGCCCCATTCCGTTCGGCTTGATTCAACAATCGGGACAAGAAATTTGGAACGCTACTATTCCCAATGGGCCTCCCCTCATAGGTTTTGGCCGTAGTGTGATTCAAGAGGCCAAAGATGGCAGTGTTGTTCAACGCTGGGCTGTCGTGAGTTATATTAGAATCGACAGTTTATTAAAAATGATAAGCGATGTTCGCTCCAACGAAGTTTTTCTGACAAACCATAAGGGTGAACTTTTGGCCCATCCCAAAAATTCTGAGCTTCTGAAATATAAAGAATCCATCACCTGGCCACTCATAGCCAAAGCCATCACCTCTCCCACCAAACTTTCAATTGGAAGTTTTAAGTCCGAAAACTCAGAAGTTTTTGGTGGCTTTTCCAAAACATTTAGCGACAGAATGATTGTACTGTCTCAAATGCCCCGCAAGCGAGCCTTTGAAGCTGTCGACACATTACTGATTCGCTCTCTTGTTGTAAGTCTGTTTGTAGTAACTCTTGCATTTTTATGCTCGCTCATCTTTTCGCGCTCACTCACGCAGCCATTAGAGGTCCTAATGGAGGGCATGGCGAAAGTCTCAGAGGGAGATCTCACCACAAATATTACAGTTTCAACAAGTGATGAAATTTCAGTTTTGGCCAATTCCTTTAATACGATGATAAAAGATTTAAAAAGTTCACGAAACCAGCTTGAAGAAATTAATCGTGATCTAGAAAAAAAAGTACTCGACCGCACTCAAAAATTAGCCGAGCAAAATCGCGCTATCAAAGAGACTCAGGAGGCGCTCATCCGCACTTCCCGCTTGGCGGCAATTGGAGAAATTGCGGGTAATGCGGCTCACGAAGTTCTAAATCCACTCACAAGTCTGCTGACTCGAGTAAAAAAAGTTCAGAACCGCTTTGGAAAAGAAGCGCGAAGAGACACCACAGTGCTTAGAGAAATTTGGTCAGCCTGGTCAACCGACTATACAAAAGGGGGCTTTGAAACGTTAATTACTAATTGGAAGGCTCCCTCAACAATTGATCCCAGTAAGTCACTCTGGGAAGAAGACATTCAAAATGTAAAATCCGTCGTGGCGCAGTGGGAATCTGAAATCGTTGTACTTCTACAAGATACAGATTTTGTTATTAATGAGGCACAGAGAATTAATAAAATTGTTTCTGGAATGAGGACGCTAAGCACCGTGCGAACTGAACTAAAGGAGCACTCCGCCCATCAATTACTAAAGGAATGTATTAATATCATGGGCGACCTTTACAATCAGGCTCAAATCAATATCGTTTTGGAAACCCAAACAGATCATGATGAAGTTTTAGTAGATAAAGATGAGTTTATTCAAAGTGTGACAAACCTTTTGCGAAATTCGCAGCAAGCCATTAAAACTGCCTCAAATGTAACTGGTAAGGTGATGATCAAAACCCTGCAAGAAAACCGACAACTGATAATTGACATTTCGGACAACGGCAGCGGTATCAGCTTAGAAAATCAAACAAAATTATTGAGAACTCAATTCACAACAAAATCCAAAGAAGAAGGCACCGGACTTGGACTAGGTATCAGTCGCCGGTTCATGCGCGCCTTTGGCGGCGATTTAGAGTTTGTCAGTTCTACGCCTAGTGTTCTAACTACTTTTAGAATCCGATTGCCTTTACAAGTTTCGAGCGAGGGGGCCGTTGCATGAGCCAAAATACCGCCAAAATTTTAAAACCCGAGTCCACTCTACCTTCTGATATTCAGACTGCATCGACAAAGGAATGGAACAAAAGAATACTGATCGTAGATGATGAAGTCGAAATCGCTAACTCTTATGTTCAAATTTTAAATGCACCAGCAAATGTGACACCTATTGCGCGCTCCAGCCGTTCCACGCCAGCTCCCGTGGCGCTACCACCGACTGACCCCGCTCGTTTTAATCAATACGAAATTGTTGTCACACACAACGCCCAGGATGCACTCATACAAGTACGGCGGGCTCACGCTGCTGGAAAACCTTTTGCCATGGGATTTTTTGATGTACGCCTCGGCGCAGGTATGGATGGAATCGAGCTCGTTAAAGAAGTTCATAAACTTGATCCCGAACTCTACGCCGTATTTGTAACGGCCTATCAAGACAGAAGTGTCGACACTATCGGAAAATTTTTGGGCACCGATAAAACTGATCGTTGGGATTACTTGACCAAACCCTTTTCTGAAGGCGAAATTATTCAAAAAGCCCGCAACTACATTGCGCTATGGAATTTGCGAAAAGAGAAAGAACAAAAGGATATTGATCTTGCTGAGGCTCACAAAAGACTACAGGATGGTGAACGCTTGAATTCCGTTGCCGTTGTAGCTCGAGGTGTAGCTCATGAATTTGGAAATATACTGATGCAGATTGTCGGCCAGGCAGAACTCAATATGGACAGCCCTCCCGATGATATGCGAAAGGCGCTGACGGGTATTCTTCAAGCTTCGGATATCGCCACCAAGGTTTTAGATCGCTTCAAGCATCTAGGCACGAAGGATGAACACATCAAAAGAGAGCTGATATGGGCAGTTCAGCCGCTAGAAGAATCTATTCAGTTGATGGATTACCAACTTAAGCTTACCAAAACTAAAGTGTGCCGCATTAAGAGCGATAAAATTCAAGTGATGGCGGCATCGGCCTCGTTGGTTCAGGTTTTTGTTAATCTCATCATCAACGCTCTTCACGCCATGGGTAACGGGGGACAAATCGATTTTTCTGTGGCCCATGTAGGCAATTGGGTTGAATTAATCGTTCGCGACTACGGACCTGGAATTCCTAAAGAACATCTCGCAAAAATCATGGAACCATTTTTTACAACAAAGGGATCTAAGGGTACTGGCCTTGGCCTTGCCATTAGCCGCGAAATTGTCGAAATCGAACACGGCGGACAAATTCGCGTGCAGAACAATCCTCACAAGGGAGCTGAATTCATTATTCGCTTGCCTTTAAACGACGCCGCGAATGAGGAAGAATAATATGGATATTAGCGAAACCGTAGTTCTTGTTATAGACGACGACGCCATGGTCAGAGACATTCTCATCGAATATCTGAAAAGTTTTGGTTTTCAAAAAATTATTTCTGCCCGAAATGCTCAAACAGCTATTAATGTGGTCCAAGACACCAAACAAAGACTCGACTTTATTATTTCAGACTGGGAAATGCCAGGCGGTGACGGACTTTCGGTGTTGCAAGCGGTTCGAAAAAATGTAGAAAGAAAAGATTTAAAGTTTATGATGGTCACTAGCCAAAACTCGATGGAGCGAATTAAGATTTCTCGCGCCGCAAAGTGGAAGGTCGACGCCTACTTGATTAAACCATTCCGCGGTCAGGCCTTTAAAGAAAAAGTAGAGGAAGTCCTAGGCTTTCGCATGCCCTTACCGAATCCTGCCAATAAAAAAACAGGCTAATCCTGTCTTTATATTTTTTACCAACTCAATCCCAAGGTGGCACCCAAACTGCCTTGGATGCCGTCGCGATCCTGACCATTTTGAAAGCCGAGATTGAGATCGGCTCCTAAGATAAGACCTATTGATTGTCCTGTCGGAAATAAATAATTTAAACTATTTTTCAAATATAACTCTATAACAGCGCTGCCACCAGTAAGTGTCAATTCATGCGCGGCCAGCAGATTCGGTCGAAGGTTAAAGCGACAAAATGCCGCTAGGCCATAAAGCCAAATCTCTTTGGTCAATAGCGCATCGTAAGTGGCTCGTTCAATAATGGACACCTGTGACAGTGCAAGGCCAATATAATATTTTTCTCGAGAAATCAAAAAGGAGTTTCTTAGCGCGCTCGTGCTAACTTCTCCTTGAAAGGGATAAAGTATTTTCGATTCTGGCTGCCAGTCGCTACGACTGAAACTGGAGTGAACCAGAAAGTTTGGCTTTTCAGAATGTGCCAACTCGACCTCTAAATGTCCGTAATAGGCAGCCAAACCATTAAATTCCGACTGTAGTGATTGAGGGGCGCTGATTGTGGTAGACTCATAAGCGGTTCCCAGAAAAAATTTCCCGGAAACTTTAGTTTTTGACCACGCCAATTTGGCGGGTTTTGGTTCTGCCAGTGGGGTTGGCACTGGGGGTGGTTTTTCTTCCTTCAAAGTTTTTTGCTCTTGTTCGGCAGCAATAGTTACAGAAATGGGAACCTTTAGATCTGGCGGTGAGGGCGATGGTGCTGGCTGGGGTGGTGGCAGCGACTTTGCAACTTTAACAAGTTTGATTTTTTTTTCAGTTTTTGCGACTGGCAAAGGTAGAGCTGCCGGAGTAGCCACCTCCGATTTTTTTATTTTCACACCCATTTCTTTGGCCACCTTGGAATCCCTGATCGCCTTGTTCATATCCAGTACTGAGGCCCGCGAAAATTTACCCATCTTTGGGCCACGACCTGCAGCCACCCGCCAGAAATAACTGCCTAGTTCGGAGCCTCTCCACAAAAATGACTGGCCTTCAACTTTTACCACCGTCATGGGTTTTTGAAAATTTCCTTCGCGGTCGATTTCGACAACATAATGATCTGCACCAGGAACAACTTCCCACTCAAATTCCACATCGTATTTCGGAGTTTCTGCGTAAGCTTTGTTAATGGCCAGCCCAAATATTTTTTGAATAAACCTATAAAAAGCACCGTCTTTTTCTTGGGCAGGTTCGTTAGCCGGCTCTCTGGCTCGAGGAGACTTAAGTGTCGGAGCTTCCAATAAATCCTGATAATTATATATCTGGTTTTTATAAGGCGGCGGAATAACATAACCTAAGTCATCGATGCCTTCAACGCGCCAATAGTAATTTCCTTCATCAACCAAAACCAATTCCTGATTTGGCTTCGAAGTTTTTTTATCGTAAACGACGTTGGTAAAATTTGGATCGAGACTAAGTTGTACTCGGTACTCTTTAGCCATATTGGTAGAAACCCAACTAAAAAGTTGGTTTGAAGAGAGCGACAGGCGGTCTCGAGGCAACGGAGAAAGCAAATGAATGACGGGAGCCTTCCACACGCTTAACAGCAGAGTTTTTGAAGTGCTATCCTTTGTCTTTAAACGAAAACTATGTGAGCCCGGGCCTAATATTAAGGCTGTGCTTTGGCCTGAAATCGGTTTTTCATTCGTCGCCCCGGCGGGTGATAGATGCCAAAGTGTATCGGCCTCACCCTCCCATTTTAAAAGAACGCCTACCGGAACTGTGTGAGTGTAAGCTCTGCCCCCATCGGGAGTGATCCACTTCAAGTCTTCTTTAAGTTTAACAGTAGAAGTGACCAATTCTTTATTCAGCAGAGCCAAATCCCCTTGAACGAGATTTTGATTGGTATTCTCATTTTTTAAACTTGCACTCCCCTTAAGAATTTCGACCTCCACATTGTCTAGCCCCACTGATCGTAAATTTAGCTCTGCCCCTTCGCTGGCATCGATCGTAAATGACTTAGTAGTAATCTGCATTTTTCTCGCGGTGGTCCTCGTTTTGATGTCTCCTTTTGAAAATTTAAGACGAATTCGAGAGTCTCCTTGAATGTCAGGTAACTCCACCATTATCAAAGTGTTTTCAGAGAGAGAAATTCTACTTAGATTGCCGAGCTCAAGCGTTGCTGAACTTTGTGAAAGTGTTAAAATCGAATCATGGTTGTAAACCGAGTCTTCCGGGGCAGATTCCTCCCAGACAATACTGTCTTTTATTCTTCGGCGCACGTTTCGTTTTGTTTGGGTCAATTTCCCGACGCTTCTTTCGACTTTGGAAATTGAATTGCCTGAAAAAAACTTAAGATCTATAAACCCTAAATCCCCAAGAAACCAGCCGGCTTCTAAAATCAACAATATAAATGTAATAATAAATAAATAGCGGTCCACTCTACTTTATCGGAATTCCTAACGATTCTGTAAATTTATTCGTCCTTAGGTCGAGGAAAATCCTATCACGCGATTTCGGCCTTTTCCTTTGGCCTCATATAAAGCGTGATCGGCGTTACGCACTTGTTTTCTGGCATCTAGTTTGGTTTCATTGCCCACAATGCAGTAACCTAGACTAGCTGTAAGGTTGATTGAATCGCTGCCGCTACGAAAATTTGTACTTTCAATTTTTTGGCGAATGCGCTCACACAGATTCCTGACTCCATCAGCATTGGTTTGAGTAAGTACGATCAAATATTCATCGCCTCCATACCTAGCAGCCAAATCAGTATCACGAATATTGCCCTTAATAATTTGGCCAACTTCTTTTAAAACGTAGCTTCCAAAAAGATGATCATGTTCGTCATTAACCCGTTTAAAAAAATCCATATCCATCATAATACAAGCAATTTGACCTCCATAGCGCTTAACCCGCTTTAGCTCAAAGTCAATTTTGTCGTACATGCTCCGCATATTAAACAAACCTGTCAGATGGTCCCTTTCTGCTTGCTCCTGAAGCTGAAAAATCGCTTCGTTTTTTTCTTCTTGTAAATCTTTAAATCGAAATCTCACCTCGACACGAGCAATGAGTTCGACAAATGAAAAGGGTTTTCTAATATAATCATCTGCGCCCTCAAGTAGACATTCTGAAACCATCGTAGGGCGTGAATCCGCCGATAAAAAAATTACTGCTGTATAATTTCTTTTTTGTCGGAGTTGTCGCAAAACTTCTAAGCCACTTAAGCCAGGCATGTTTCGATCCAGTAAAACTAGATCTGGCATCCATTGATTGATTTTTTCGACAGCCTCTGGGCCCGAGCTCGCGGTATTGACTGAGTAGGATTCTTTCTCAAGAGCCTCACGCAAAAGTTTGAGGTTTTCGCTTTGGTCATCAACGCAAAGAATTCTTCGACTACGAGAATCTGGCATCCCAACTCCTGGACTATAAGTTACATTGTCGCGCGAATTAAAGGCAAAAGTCCAGTCAAACAAAAAACTATTGTACCGATAAGGACCATTGGGAACCTTTAATAAAAATGAATCCGACAAGGACGTACACATGGCAAATACTATTCATATACTACTGACAGCTATATTGGCGATAACTCTTTATTCTTACCCCGGATACACAGCGCCAGATTCTCCAGAGGATGAGTCGGCGGCTTCAGATGACATGGGAGACGAAGGAGATGACGAAGGAGAAGACGAAGAGGGTGATGATGCTCCTCTAAACATTGTTCAAGAGGGAGAAAAAATTCCGCCTGTCGCTCCATCACCAGTAGAAACAACTGAAATGCAACCAGAGCCTGCTCTAGTCCCTCCTCCAGTATCGGCTGGGACCTCGGCGCTTTCAGCTCCCTCAGCACCCTTTAAAACGCCCAAAATAGTGAGCTCGCCCAAACTAGCACCCAAACCTTCGCCAAAAAAACCAGTGGGAATAAAAAAATACGTGGGCTTTAAGACCGTAAAAACTGCGTGCGCAATGCGTGAAGGAGCTAATTCCGCCTCAAAAGAAGTAGGTAAGGCAAAAACAAAATCTAAAATTTGGGTTGAAGAAGTCAACGAAAGTTGGTTTAAAGTTTATCGAAAAGCCGGCGCGGCATTTGTCAATACCGATTGTTTGAACTAATTAGGCAGCGAGATCGCCAGAATTATTTTTTAAGGGTGGAGTTCTGTAAACTTCATCTTCGAGAACTTTTTCATTAGGAATAAAGATCTTTATCTTAGTACCTACGCCTTCTTGGCTACTCAAAAGAATTCTTCCTCCAAGACTTTCAATAATTCTCTTTGAGATTGGCATACTAAGGCCAGTACCCTTTTGGTGATTATTCATTCCCATACCCACTTCAAAATCATTGAAAACAATGCTGAGTTTTTCATGAGGAATTCCCACTCCGGTATCACTTATTGTCACTAGAGTAGAATCGGACCTCTGGTCGCTCGAAACTTCAACAACGACTTTTCCGTTTCTTTTGTTAAACCTGACGGCATTGTGAATAACGCTCCTAAGAACGTGTCGTAACCTCTCGGCATCATAGTAACAAGCAAATTTTTCAACGATATTCGCTTTAAGTTCCAGATTTACTTTTTCTTCTTTAGCCCACAATTCATAAGCACCCAAACAGCTTTTCACTAGAGGCAGGATATCCAAGTGTTCAATGTAATACTCCATTTTACCAGCTTGAATTTTCGTGTAATCCAATATGTTGTTGGCCATTTCTAAGAGATGTTTTGATTGCTCAAAGATAGTTTTAGTAAAGGCATCTCGCTGCGACTCATCGTCATAAAGCTTATTTATCAAAACATCACAGGTGCCAAGAATTGCTGACAGCGGCGTTCGAAGTTCATGCGTTATCAAAATCATAAATCGATCTTTGGCGTGATCTAGATCTTTGAGTGCCCGAATGTTATCCTCTTTAAGCTTTAGCTGCCGCCGGTACTTTTTGTGAAGAATCTGTTCAACGGTCTGGTCCTTTATAATGAGTATCCAGTGATCTGACCCTTGTAACTCCCGTGGAATTTTTTGAATGCTTACCAAAACATTGTTGGGCGCCCCATGTTGTAATAGCATTTGCAACTGGAGGTAGGGCGTTGCCTCTTTGACATTTGCCAGAATTTTTTTATCGGTAAACCACTCGTTTTCAAATTTAATGAATTTGGTAAAGGCTTTTCCATAGTTGTATTTGAGACGTCGGTAAGAATTACCGCTGAGATTAGCGGCAATTTCGTTGCAATAAATGAGGTTTAAATTTTTATCTACGATAAAAATTCCATCCAAAAATGAATCAAACACGCTATAGTCTAAATACATGATTTACCCATTTAATTATCGGAAAATTAACATTAAAGATTAAAATGATTTAGTACAGCCCGGTTTGGAATTTTGGAGCCTAGACTAAAGCTTACCCAACAAAGAGCATCTGATTATAAATCTATCTTGAGGCACTTAGCCAAAAGGCAGCATCAGGACCATAAGAATGATCATAAAGAGCGCCCGAGGATTTGGCGTTGTACTCATTACTAATTTCGCAATCCCAACTTCTTCCGGGAGCTATCACCGGACTATGGGCACATGGTGCACCGCCGGTATGTAACTGATGATCTATTGAGTCGTCATTGAATATTCTAACCACGTCGCCTATTTTTGCTTCGATCATATCTTCGGGAGCATTCCATGGACCACTCTGGGTCCCGGCTTTAATATGAAACTCAAAAATTAACTCTTGGTTGGCGCTCGCTTGATTACAAAAAAAACCTAAAAATATTGCCACTAAAAATCTATTCATGTTCTCCCCTTTTTTTAGTTTTCAAAATTGATCGTAGGGATGATTTTAAATCAAATCAATCACCACTTAATTTCACGCTACTAAAGTCGTGGTCCTAGGTAAATTAATCAATCAGGTTTCTGTTGCACATATGTCGTCTCATTAGATAAAATCTTAGCACAACACCTATATTTTTGAATCAACAGCCGGGAGTAAAAATGTTCCTAAACCTAGCCAAAATTATTTTACCATTAACCGCCTGCGTACAGTTGGCAATGGCGACATCAGCACCCATTTGCAGCGGGACTAAAGTCGAAATAAAGTCCGAAAAAATTCTGAATCTACCCCTTTTTAACAACGCTTCCACTGAGATGGCCTATGCCCAACGGCTATTCACTATCCTAACTGGCAGCACTATTCCCGATAAACACCCCCACTTTGTGAAAGTTCTAAGACTCTTGGCAGAAAAAAAGCACCTAGAGGCAGCTAACTTAATCGTCAAAGAAAAAAACTTTCTGAATGTTCGAATGAAAAACTTTGTGGCGCCTTTTTCTAGCAAGGATGGCTCGCCGCACGAAGCTTTAAATGACCTTCAAGCTTTAATTTTAGGTGTAACCCGCGACGAATTAGACGCGCGACTTATCTTAACCGGAGACATTCGCTACAGTGGACAAAATTCTCTTAGCCTGCCGGAAGTATCGCTGTCTAACAATGATCATTACCTAACATTTGAAAATCAACACTACAGCTTTCATGACGACCTTGAACTCGTTCAAGACCAGTGGAAAGAATTAGATGTTGCTGCAGGCGCTCTAACGTCTCGAGCCTGGTCTAAAATCAATTATGATACGGGAGACACAAATCGACTAGGTGTAACTAATGCTTTTAATGTTTTCTTATGCGCACCTATCGATAGTTGGAAAATGCGGGCCGTGCCCGATATGTTTGTGAGAAGAGATGTCCCGCGTGCCGCTGGCAATGAAGGATCTGAATACCAGAATCGTTGCAGAAACTGTCATGGCTTTATGGATGCCATGGGTGGCGCCTTTGCCAAAATAGATTTTAAGGATCTCACCTTAGTTTATCAAAAAAAAGGTGTGCAACCAAAAATGAATCAGAATGGTCACATCTACCCAGCTGGATTTGTTACTGTCGATGATAGTTGGTACAATTTATTAAATTTTAATCCCAGCGCCGACTTTGGTTGGCGAACGCCTCTCGAAGGTGTGGGAATCAAAGCTTTTGGCGAAATGCTCGCAAACTCTTCGGCCTATAGTCGTTGCTTAGTAACTAAGGTCTTTAAAGAAGTCTGCGGCAAGGTCATTAAGGACACGGCCCCTGAGCTGTTAGAACCCCTAACCGCTGAACTCGAAAATTCTGGCTATAATCTAAAAAAGTTATTTGCAAATGTGGCTTCGCGAAATGAGTGCCTTTCTTATCCCCAACAAGAATCGGAGTCTTTATGAAAACTTTTTTTATTATTTTAGGTCTATTCCAGTTAGAGATTTCAAGTGCCCAAGATCCTATTCGCTTAAAAAACTTCAGAGAAATCTACGCCTCTTATGAAAGCGTAACCCGTGTCGACGGTAAGGATGGTACATTGCAAGAGATCTTTCGCCTAAGTAAAGAACGCTTACCCCGTAACGGAACGGCGGACGAGCTCAATTCTCCTGCGGTATTAGCAATGACTGAGTTGTCTGGAGCGTTTTGTAAAAAAGCTATTGACCGAGAAAAAATTCTCACGAAAGGTGAGCGAATTTTATTTTTAGATATCGACTTTGAACTTGGACCCATACAGTTCAGCGACTATCTTGTCGAAAGAATTTCCAATCACCTTTCTCGACTCTTTTGGAATCGCGACATCAACCCCCAAGAGGCAACAGTAATGGTAAAGCTAGTGTCCGAAGCTGGAGCTGCCAACCAATACTCAAAAATAGAAACAGAAAATGTTTTACATATACTTTGCACAACCTACGCCACTAGTTTGGCCTTCTTAGTAAAATGAGGTACATTTATGAAGCCGTTAAAAGATTTTAAACATAAATTAATTACACGAAGAGATTTCTTAGCTCACGGTTTAATTGCATTTGCCGGAATGGCTTCGTTACCGAGTGCTTTTGGCATGGGCCTTAGAAAGGCACTCGAAGAATGTGGCGGCGGAGTTGATGGCCCATCGCTTGTTCCGTTTATGGCATTTGACATGGCAGGCGGCGCGTCCTTTCCGGGAAACTTTTTAGTCGGTAAAAAAGGTGGGCCAGAAGATTTACTTAAATCTTATAGCTTATTGGGATGGAACCCACATAAAAGCAAGGCGTTAAATAAAGACTTTGGGCTGCCCATGGCTGCTGGTGTCAGCAAAATATTAGAGGGCATTCTTTCCAATAGTAGCAATGAGGCTCGAAAAAATTTCAGAATGGGAAGCATCTGTCATGCGGCTCCCTTTGATACCACTGCTAATAAAACCAATGCTGCCACCTTGGCTCTTCGTGCTGGCTTTCGTGGGACCTATATTTCAAACGGTGTTGGAGTTGTAAGCTCACCCTCTGGCGGCAATAGTTCGTCCGTCATCGACAGTGTGGTGCTAAAACCCATTTTCGTAATGAGCATCGACGATATTTTGGGATCTTCAAGCTTCGGTGGCAGCTCGCTCGGAAATTTAAAGCTGCCGCAATTAAAAACGCTCGCACAGAGTGCCATTGAAATAAGTCGAATTCAAAAAAATGACTACCTTGATTTGCCTGACGGTAAAGTATTAGGTGAATTATCAAAGTGTGCTTACGAAAAAAGTCTCGATTTTTTAGAGGGTGTGGCCGGCCTCGATCCTCGAACTGATCCTGAGGTACAGGCCGTTTACCAAATCGATCAAAATACAACACCGAGCACAGCAAACGCAGTAGCTGCAGCTCTGGTGATGAACACGTTGAAAGGGCAAAGTGGTCCAGCGGTTTGGACTCTCGGTGACTGCGACTATCATGATGGAACACAAACTACAGGTGACGCCAAAGATTTAGAAATGGGAGTGCAAATAGGCCGCGCCATCGAGCTGGCACATCGCTTAAAAAAACCATTTTTCTTTCAGCTCTTAACAGATGGTGGTAACGAAAACATTGAAGGCACACGCATGTGGTCGGGCGATAGCGAAGACAAGTGTATGACTGTGATAGGGTACTACTCACCGAGTGGACCGCCAAAAATGATAAGAACTCAGGTTGGCCACTTTACCGAAGGCCAAGGTGCTGATCGAAATACCCTTCTTGGTCGAGACCCCTCACTTGTTGGCTATGCTGTGTTCGCAAATTATCTTAATATTTGCGGCAAAATTGACGAATTTCCAACTCACGCGCCAGGTATTTTTACCGAAGCGGGACAGTTAAAAAGCGTACTGATCTTTGAAGGAAAGGTTTAAAGCATGATGTTAATATTTGTAATTTCGTTGTTCCTGGGATCTCCCGAATTTGTAAGCGCTTGCGATGAGGGCCTTAAGTCCTTTCAAGAGTCCGTTTATGTCAAAGTCAGAAAAGACTGCGTGAAGTGCCATGACGGCCGAAAAGCTGAAGCTCCCCCATTTGCTACGAGCGATCCTTTCAAAAGTTATCAACACCTTTTAAACTACATGAATTTTTCAAAAATAGAAGAATCTCTGCTTGTGATTAGAGCGGGCAATGGACATTGTAAAGAAGAATCGTGCGAGTTTGAATCAGGTTTGGACATGGCAGAAAAAGCTCGCACTTGGTGGGAGAGCGGAGAAAAAATCTGTCTTCGAAATGGAAAATATTTTACAGCAGAAATACCCCTACCAAAAGAGTTACCCAAATCTGAGAACGAATTTACGAGCCTGACATTTAATTTAAAAGACCTTGAAAAAGATCTCGACGGAGTACGCTTTCAGATTGAAGTTCAAGATTTTATACCTACTTCTCCTGATACCAAGGGCGCTTACCGAGTGCGCTTTCCTCGATTCATAAATGGGTCTGGCGCCTTACTTGTTAAAGACATAAAAGTACTTCTCAATGGAAAATACGACCAAGTCGCAAATGCCTTTACTGATATTTCCAAATCTGTACCATTTGTTCCCATAGACGTTGCCGGAGTAGAGACTGCTACTCCCCTGCTATCAGCCCAAGCCATTATAATACTCAAGGACGGCCTAGCTAATCCTAAACTTTCGATTTCATTTGTTGAAATTCAAAAGGTCGAGCAAGCTGACTGCTTTGGTAGGAATCGATTCAAAAAATACATGCTACCGATTTTTAACCGCGTGCGCTGCGACACTTGCCATAATTCTGAAGGCCAGGCAATTGGGACTCGAATGCTAAACATTGATGATTCAGAATCTGATTTATGCAAATCCACCAGCGCTCTCGTCAATGCACAATATCCAATGACCTCTCCCCTAGTATCATTCCCTGTTAAAGGCACCTCTAATCACAAACAGTTATCGGAATCAGAGCAGCAGGAGCTTATTGATGCTGTCAGGTTTTGGCTGGCCGAAGGACAGGAGCGACAACATGACTAAATGGTTTTTAACACTCTTCTTGGGATTATTACTGTGGTCAAATTCTCATGCCGAAGACCTCAAACAAACAATGATTCGTACGGGCGAGATCTTTAATAGCATTCAAACAGCCGTCATCTCAGAGGGAGATTTAGGAAGTGACACTTTGACGGACTGTCGCGAATTGACCGCTCTCTTTCGTCAGGCAAGATCACAGGTCCCTAACTTGGACCACATTACCAATGACCCGATTAAACAAAAGGAACTATTGGCTCAATACCAAGCTATTATGAATCAAATTATAACTCTCGCTGAAGGTCTCGAGAGCACAGTCGTAGATCAATTATTGCAAGAGTCATTACGACAAATCAAAAAGCTGAAAGAAACACGAAAAGAAGCTCACGCCATTTTTACACAAAGCACCAACGGGGATCCCAAATGAATAAACTGAACAAAAAAATGTTAGGACAAGGACTATTTTTTATCGGCACTTTATTTTTGAGCACAAGCGCGGTTATCACTGGCGATATGGGCTTTAGATACAAAGATGGAAAATGTATCAATGAGCAGGGCCAAGCGGGCCTTAACAAGGGTTACTTTGGCCAATGCTCTGATTTACGCGGAGTTATTCTTGGTCGCTTTAATCTCGATGACATAGATTTTAGTGGCACTCAATTTATGGGTTCGGACCTGCAATTATCGTCACTCAACAAAACCATTTTAATCGACGTGAACTTTGAGGGAGCGAATCTTTCGGGTGTTGAGTTCGCAAATGCAAAAATTCAGAATGCCAATTTTAAAAAATCCATTTTAAAAAATGTAGTGTTTAATGAGGCTAGCATTGTTCAGGCAGATTTTTCGCAAGCAGATCTTTCAAAAGGGCTGCTTAGTTATTTTAACTGCGAGTCTTGTAATTTTACAAATACCAAATTTATCGAGACCACGTTAGACAGCGCTTCTATTGCAAGCAGTAAACTCTCTGGCGCCGATTTTACGGGTGCTAACCTTGAAGAGGCAAATCTATCTAAGGTTCATGGCGAAAAAGTAATATTTAATAGTACTATTCTAGTAAAAGCGAACTTATCTCTGGCCTCAATTACTTCGTCTTCGCTAAAACGAGCTCAACTAAAGGGTGCCGATCTCACTGGTAGCAACTTTGAATCCTCTGATGTTCGTGGCGCTGATCTTAGCAAGATAAATTTCGCAGACGCCAACTTTAGCAAGGTGATATTCAATCAAAAAACAATTCTTCCGATTTCAAAAGACAAGGCTCAAGAGCTCGGGATGATCTTTAAAAAAGGCGCCGAAATTTTAGTACTATGGGACCAAAAACTTGAGCCCTTGGTATCATTGACAAAGGCACTCGAAAAAGAAGGTGCCACTATAACGTTTTATAAAGACACTTCCAACTCCTTCGATGGGGTCGGACTGTCGAATTTTAGTACTGTTATTTATTTTAATGGAATGAATTATGGAATTGACATGAATGTATCAGGACAAAAAGCGCTAGTGAAGTTCGTAAAGGCTGGCGGTACTTTTATTACTTCTGAGTGGACTTCTTATGCTTTCGATAGTGAGAGATTTCTCCAAGAAATGCCTGACCTCGTTCTATTTTTATTTACAACTTCAAACAGTGGCACTTTTTCTTTGATACCTCTGCCTGAGAAAAAAAGCCATCCTATGCTAGATGGAGTCACTACTGATATACCTCTGGAGGCCGGTCATTCCATTGGAGGACTACGTCAATTTGGCAGCGAGCAATCTGAGACAATCATGAAGGATCAAGCTGGCAACGATGCTGTCGCCGTGAGGCGCTTTGGCAGTGGCACTGTAGTGGGCTTCTATTTTACCTGCGCCTTTCTAAACGATACTTGCCTTGGGACAGCTGGCATTCAACGCCTTTACATCAATGCGGTTAATTTTGGACTTTGATCTTAATTTGAGGCCAATGGCTAGTTAAAATCTAAAGCGAGGCACCGATAGGATGTTGGAGCCATGAAAAAAATTCTGCGTGATAGCCTTATAATTTATGTTTGCTTGTTAGGGGCCTGTGGCTTTACAAACCCAGAGCATTCTCCGGTGCTTGAAGACCCCATCGACAAAGCGACTTCGGACGGTTTTGAAAACATAACCACGCAAGTCTTTAGTCCTTTTTGCTTTGAATGTCACAGCCAGGCTGGCGGCAACAAGGGTCTAGTAAATTTGGAAAACTACGATAACGTCGTTGGTGTACTTGAAAGTATTAGGACCCAAATTGAATTTGGGGATATGCCGCCCAGTGAAGCGCCACCTTTACCCGCGGAACCTAAAGCGCGACTCCTCCTTTGGATTTCTCGTGGAGCACCCTTTTAGCTTCGCGGGTATAATTGGTTCACGTTATCGTTCTCTTAGGAGAACAACGCCCCGTAGGCGATTCTAAATCACTTTTACTATATTTTAAGATTGGCCAGCGTTTTGCAACCCTGAGTAGCCAGAGGTTTAGCAGCCGTTTAAATAAACAACTGACGCAGGAGGATTAATGTATAACAAAGATGCAAAGCCACCTAAAAACAATCAGGCAAACTCCATACCTTATCCCTATATTAATAACAAAAATGAAAAAAAACAGCCCAAAAAAAACCACGATAAAAAAAGTTTGGATACTGAGCGACACCCTGAAGAAGAAACCATCAAGAACAAAGAATTTATTCAAAAAGAACACGAAGACTAACTAGGAGGAATTTATGATACGTGCAGCAATAGCTTTTTTTGTACTGGCCCTTATTGCCTTTGTACTTGGAGCCAGCGGAGTGGCTGGGCTGTCAATGGAGATTGGTAGAGTACTATTAGTAGTATTTCTAATTCTTGCAGCAATTTCGTTTACAGGTTCATTGATTTCCGGAAGAAGTCCCAGACAACTTCCCTAGTAACAAAATAAATTAAAGGAGGAGCTATGTTTTTTTCATCTCAAACAGTAAATGCGTTAGTAAGAGATCATGACGAACTACGAGAAGATATTAGGAATCTTAAGGATACCGAACTCTCAATGAGAGAAAGACGAAATTCTTTTGCGAGACTGATTCCTAATCTCGTGTCGCACACCAAGCGAGAAGAGAGTGCAGTTTACTCCTATATGAAATCGGCAGATGCCGAGGATCTCAAGCCTATGGCACTTGAGGGAGAAGAAGAGCACCGGCTTGTTGATCAGTTAGTGAAGGAAATGAAATCAGAGAAAATCTCACCAGAAGACTGGTCGGCCAAAGGTAAAGTACTGGCCGAGCTCATCGAGCATCACGTTGACGAAGAAGAAACTGAAGTCTTTCCCAAACTGAAAAAACAACTCGATGACAGTACCGATGCCGATCTCTGCGAGAAATATGAAAATCCAATGGGAAACAGAAATGCCAATGGTAGAAAAACAAGAAGCTCTGTGCCCCGGACGACAGCTCTTCATTCCTAACAAACAAAATAGAAAGGACTATGCCGTTATGAACACAGTTATTTTGACCTTAAAAAAACTCATTATAGTATTTAGTTTAATTTGGATCGTGGCACCACAGGTGAGGGCCGAAGAACCCGAAGGTGGGCTTTTTGTCGAACCCTCGATAAATAGTGAGACGGGCCAAAATTCCGTCAGCTATCCTACCCCCCTTTCGAACTCTTCGGGCAATTCAGAAGGCTTTGGATTGGGTGCGAGAATTGGCTTTCATTTAAGTGAAGCTTTTTTTCTAGGCGTTGATGGTCGGTACTCGATGCCCCAGTTTAAGGATTCGTCCGTTAATTATGATGCCAGGGCTGTTTCGACAAATTACGGACCAGTTGTTGGCGTGCAAATGCCCATTGTTGGACTCAGGTTGTGGGGATCATATATTCTCGGTGGCGACCTAAATCCTGAAGAAAGTGAAGGCTTTGACGTCAGATTTCGGGACGCCTCGGGATACCGAGTGGGCGCAGGTTTTAGATTGGCAGCTGTGAGTCTAAACCTTGAGTATCAAGAACAAAAATACGGACAATCTAACCTCGAGCAAGTCGGCACATTTTCATTTGCACCTGGTTCTACAATAGATAGCGTCGAACTAGAGAGTAAGACTTGGTTGGCCAGCTTATCCTTTCCGCTAGAACTCTAGTCTACACGACAGTTCGGACGATAAAATGAAGCAGCTTACTGGATTAAGTTTAGCCAAAGGAAATTTATTTTCCTTTGGTTCGAGGTTTCAACTTCTCCGAATCGTACTCATTATCTCTATATTGGCCCTTACAACCCTGTTCTTGCCCTTTGCTAAATCAGCAACGCTGGCCATAATATTTTCTTTTGCGGTCATCGGGGTGAAGGACCGAATAGCGCAACTTTCGAAACAAAAACAACTATTACTATATGGATCTCTCGGGGTGGCAAGTCTCGCATTTATCTCTCTCTCTATGTCGACAATAAAAATGATGTTGTCGGCCATGAGTTCAGTGTCTGATCCCACGTCCCTTGCAAAAATTAAAATAAAAATTTCTGAATTATTTTTGCCGATGCTACGGATTCTAAAAGAGCAGATTACAAAAGTTTGGCATCAGTTTGACAATACGGGAACAATTGAGTCCAAACTCTCAGAGTCCGCAAGCACTATTTTCGATTCTATCTTTGCCTTTGGGCTGCAAGGTCTCACGCGAGTTCCTAGCAATGCCATTCAGATATTTTTCTTTTTTTTTCTATTTGTATTTTTAATTCACAAAATTAAGACAATTGAACATTTTGGATTTGCTTTTTTTTCACCAAAAAATAACGCCACGCTGTCTTTTCTGATTTCAACAGCCAAACGGAGCGCCTATCAGTCAGTTACCACGACAATTGTGACAGCATTAGCCCAGGCCTCTATCTTAACCATAGGTTCAATTGTTATTGGAATTGCTGGCTGGCCGATTGTATTTATATTCTCTTTTTTTTCAGCAATGATTCCCATTGTTGGTGTGCTACCTATTACCATTGCCTGCACTGTTTACGCTCTGTCGGAGTTCGGTACTCAAAGGGCAATAATCGTGGGCATTTTTGGTTTAAGTGCTTCAATAATAGATAACTTTTTACGCCCAATTTTGATTTCAAACAATAAAACCAATTTAAATCCATTTTTAAGTTTTTTTGCCCTTATCGGTTCGTTATTTATATTTGGATTTGCGGGACTTTTTATTGGGCCTTTTATTCTGGTATTTACCGCGACACTTTTTAAAAAAATACATTAGCTATTAAACTGATACCCTTTGTTGGGTATACCGGGTGAGATTTAATTGCCGAGAGGTCCGGAATAACTTCACTTTTCCGAATATTTTTAGACTTATCTTGATT
>JAWXAY010000016.1:0-54873 GCA_034439715.1 Pseudomonadota bacterium | reverse complement strand
TGGTGCGAATCATCAGGTGAATGTGATTTCCACATATGGCGCTTTGATAGATTCGAATGCCGTATCTTCTGGCGGCAGAAGCTATGATTCCTTCAACAATCGACTTGTTAGCACGAGTTGTGAATTTATCTGCGGCAGTTGCCCACTGTGATTTCAGCACTAAGTGCATTGCCTGACTAGCAGAAAGAGGGCGTGCCCCCTTACGTCGTCCATTTAAGAGGGCGCCGCCAAAAATTTTTTTGTGACTGGGAATTTTAAAAGGATTTTGTTGTTTCATAGTAGAGAGAGATAACTGCAAAAGAAGTCGCAAGTGGGGCGAGGGGGTAAATTCAATGCAAGGAAAACAAAAACACGGAGGCCGGATGGCTCGGATGAATGCGAGTCTTAAAGGCGTTAGTCCTATCCACTAATAAAAGAAAGAACCCGCGTAAGGCAGCTTACGCGAACCTCATTATTGCTTTTCGTCCAGAATATAGTTTTCGGGTGTGAGTACTCTCCAGCCACGTTGTAAGAGTTGAGCGTAACCGGCCGTAGTAAAGTTTTTATAATCAGCACCAAAATAAGTATCGTTTCCAGCGACGCCGCAAAGAGGATCGGCCAAAGAGGTGCCCGCTGCAATCGGGCGCCACATTACTGAGAGTGCGATGTGAGTTCTTGGACCTTGATAGTATTTTATCTGAGTGGGAATTCTAGTGGTGGCATCAAAGGCCAGAGCTTCATTTGCGCAGCCTAATTTGGTGGGGTGGTCCCCATCATTGTTAACAATAATCTTGGGAACAATTTGTCCGTTAGGCTTTATCGAAAGTATTGAACCGTCGTCCGATAATAGGGCCAGTTGGTAATTTCCTGGCAAATCATTAGGTCCCAATTTAAGTATTGTTTGCATATCAAGCGCAAAATATTCAAACAGGGTTTCACCCTTACCATTTTTTATCACCGAATTATCGGTCGTTGCAAAACCATCAGTAAAGGAACGAGTAGGTACAAATAGTTTAGAAAAGTAGATGAGGACGTCAACTAATGTTCCCTTTGCAATATAGCCGTCGACAGTAGTTGGGGGAGTCACTCCAGCGGGAATGTAGTAGAGGTTGGCTTTTATTCCCGTCTTGCAATTTTTATCCATCCCAATCGTAAATGGATCACAAACGATAGGCAGAACAGTAAAATCAAGCGGCGTACTTTGCGAAGTATTGCCGGCGATATCGATAGCTTGGATATAAAATTTATAGGCGCCCTTTACTAAATTTGTCAAAGTTAGTTGGCTTAAACCTTTGCAAGGGTATTCCAAAATATTAGTGCCTAAGACTCGGTAACAAGTGGCGTTCTCAACTCCGCTCACCAGGTCAGATACTGTAAATGATAAATTAACAATTCCCGCATTATTGATATAAGTAATAATGGGCGGGTTAATTAGGTAAGCGGGGGGCGTGAGATCAACTCGAAACAGAAAATCCACCGTTCGTGAGTTATTGACTTGGTCAATAGCTATCACTCTCGCAAAATAGTATTTTGTGTCCATCAATGAACATTGAGCTGGCATATATTTATATTGAGTAAGGGCTATAACTTCGACCACTGGGCAAACTTCTACTTTATTAGAATCGAGTACCGAAACTTGATATTTGGCCGCGCCCAAAGACACTGTCCAGTAAATGTTAGGATTCGGACTCGTACCTAAATAGTTATCAATTTTATTTTCGTTATCACCACGCACACCCAGAATATCAAAAGCATCTGAGGGGACGGTGTCTACAAGCCACTTAGCCTCTACGGGTGCAGACACGTTCCCAGCCTTATCGATGGCGACGACCTGATACACATGGTTGCCTTCGGAAAGGTTGGTGGCGATATAGGTCGGCAAACAAGGATCATATTTTATATTGTCAACGAGGCAAACGTGTCGGTCTATGCCCGAACCATTTCCATCGCTGGAAGAAGAAACTATCTCAGTATTACTTTTGTTAATCATCGGCAATGGTGCTTTAGTAATAGCCACTGTCGGGTCTGTTAGGTCAACCCACCACGAGGCCACTTCAAATTCAGAATAATTTTTTGCTCTGTCCAGTGCCCGGTAATAAAGGGTATTGACACCTTCGGGGAGAAACAAAAGTTGAGATACAGAGCTGCAAGTATCTATAGGGCCGGCGTTGAGTTTACACTCTAGTTTATCAAGTCCGCTTCCGAGGTCTTCAGCATAATACTCAAGACTTGCCGACTGAACATTCAGGAATGCCTTTGGTGAAACAGTGAAGTCGCCTACGGGCGCAATAGAGTCATGTAAAATTCCTGCTGAGGTGCAGAGGCTAACTCGGCCGTCGTCCGACTTAAAAATGGCAAAAACTGAATTTGATTGTTCAGCGTTTAATAATATCCAGTCTTCACTGGATTTTACGGGGGACCAAATAGGCTCACCCGCGCAATCAGGATCATTTGTCAAAAACATTTCAGAATAGCTTGAAGCACTGATGTCTATGGTGACATTTAATTTTTTGGTAAAGGGGCTTCCGCCTTCTATAGAAATTTTAGGCACAGAAAGTATGCTCGAAGTGCTCTGAACATCATTCTTGGCGAAATTAACTTTAGAACAGTTTTGAAAAAATCCTAATACTATTAGGATGACACCTAGAAGGCTCCAGGGCAAAGATGCCCTGAACAAACTTTTGTTGTTCATACATTCTCCAAAGTTACCAAAGGTAGCTTAAGTTTAACTTTTTCCGGCATTACAAATCTACCTAATCTCAAACTGAGGCACTCGAATCCCATAGTGAGACGTCAGGTATTTTGACAGTAAAAAGAATAGACAGGAGAAAGGTAAGGGCCCTTTTAAGTATTCCTTCTTTCTGACGAAAAGACCGTTATGCAGTCTAAAGAAATCAAAATTTTAGCACTAGCTCAGAACATCGAAGATATAGAGCGCGCGCTTGAATTCTGCAGGAATAAAGGCTGGCATGCTACCTGCGTTCATGATCTTGAAGAGGGTATGAAGTTAATCGCTCAAGAAAACCCCGACTTTGTGCTAGTCAGTTACGATCACAAGAATGAAAAAATTCGCGAATTTGCACCGATCATCGCCCGCAGTTTTGGGGTGCAGGTGATCGCCCTTTGCGAGCGCAAAACCAAGATTAGCAGCCGAGTGCTAGCACAATCGGGCTTTCGTTATTTGCTTTTTCCGCCTATTTCGGGTGAGGGGATCTATGATAAAATCCTAAAAATAATAACCAGCACTCAAAAATCGAAACTTAAAGAACCGCTGCCCGAAAAAAAGGAGACGCGCAAACATCAAGCCTTATTTGACGTAGAACCTGAGGCGCTAGAAGATGCTGGTGTGATTGTGATTGCTGGCGAAGCTAAAAAGACAAAAATGAAGATCATACCCGGTGATAAACGCACTGAGCGGAAAGCTAGTAAACCAAAAGATAAACAAGACTTTTTCTCGCAAATTGTTGGGCCGGCCTTTCGAAAAGTATTTGGGCGCGAGGGTATGATCGCCTTAAAAATGAATCCTGATATAACTATGACCGAAGTGATCTCAGTAAGGACCGAAGGCTTTTCAGGGTTTTTAGTGTTCGATTTGCAGGTAGCTGAGTTTTTACGAACTAAGCTTGTAAATTCGTTTATTAAAGAAGTTAAACTTACATGCACCAACCTTGGGAGAACGCTGAGTTTTAGCGAAGTTGTTGCCGTCGAGTTTAGTCAAGTAAGTCGTCAGACCTTTTTGGCAGCAGCGCAAAAGTTTTTTATGGGAGAAGATACCACCCGACTGACGATGCTCTTTGCGTTTAACGACTCAAAAAATACGCCAAAACTGACACAAGATCAAAATGGAAAGACCTGTATTGTCAGTCACGAGGATATTGCCTCCGATATACCTTTAGATTTTAGCGTCTACATTCACCTACCAAAAAATAAAAAATACTATCTGTTTGTGCGGAAGGGCCGAAAATTTACCGCCAAGCGAGTTCAAAGATTAAAAGATATGGAGCACGAGCTCTTTATTTATAAAAATGAAGAAACCGATTTTTATCGGTATTTTTTTAAATCAAGGTTTCTGGGAGAGATTTTAAAGCCGTATCTGGAACGCAAGGCCTTAGTGAAAACGGGATAATAAAATCAAAATCAAAAATTTTAAGACGTGTGCTGCTTAAAAAATAAAATTCACCGGCGTAATCTGGTGCCGGATGAAAATCTCCGCCGTACATAATGTCACCCAAAATCGGACTTCCCAGAAGTGAAAACTGGGCCCTTATTTGATGGCTACGGCCCGTTAATAGTTCTATTTCCACCCGAAACAAACTGTCGCTGACGGGTTGGCAGCTTACGAGCTCGAGATCGCATTTTTTCCAATTGAATTGGGCCTCTCTTGATAAAACTTTAGGCGCCCTGGGGTCTCGCTTCATGTAATGAGTGTAAAATCCAAGCGCTAACTCATTAGTGACGCCTTTAGTGGCACTCTTAAAGACGACAGCAGAGTAAAATTTTCTGACTTTTTTGAACGCAAACTGCTCATTAATATTTCGTTGGGCTCGTACATTTTTTGCTAGAACTAGGAGGCCAGAGGTGCCGATGTCAAGGCGATGAGTGACGAGAAGCGGTGATTTAAGTACTTCGCTTAGACAATGAAGCACGTTCTCCTGGTTATTGTCGAGAGTCGCATGAACAGGTATTCCGTAGGGTTTATCAATCACCAACAATTCTGAATTTTCGAATATCACAGTATTTTTCCACTCAATTTTATCCGCTGGAAATCTTTTGGGCTCGTGATGAATTCTCAAATAATCATTGGGATTAAGATCGGGGTTGCCGTCAGTGCGGATTTCATTGATATAAACTGCCCCCATAGACATTAGAAACTGAGCAGTCGACTCGGTTAAATTTACATTTTCTCTCAAATAGGCATTAAGTGAAATGGAACGATCTACAATTTGGTGAGTTACTAGGTGTTTTTTATGCGGCTTCGTCGTCAAGTGTCAGCTCCGGGGCAAACCTTTCAAACTTCAAGGTTCCATTATCCGTGAGCTCGCGAACTTTTTCAATGATTTTGCCCGTCGCCGCCAGCATTTCTCCTGGAGAAGGTGACGAAGAGCTGAAGATGTCCTCAATTTCGCGCTTTTTAGTGTGAGCAAAGCAAGTAATAGCTTTTTGAAGTGCATCAGGGCCAAGTTTTTTTACAGCATAAGCCAGAGTTTTAGGTGGCAAGAGGTGGGTAAATTCCGCAAGAGTTTCAGCTTTCCAGTTAAAGATAATTTCTAGGGATAACATTTTCTTCTTGAGTAAACTGGCCCAGTCAGCATCTTCTTTCTGGATAACATCGAGTAGCTGAGCTTGTTTGGCGGGAGCACAGCCTTCTAAGAGTTTTAAAAGCTGTAAAAAACCCCCTTTTCTGCGATAGCGATCAAGCATTCCCATTATGGCCTATCGGTAGCATGTCATCTATTTTTTAGCAAAATCGAGGCGGATTTACTCTAAGTTCTGTTTCACGATGATATCGTGGTTAAGCCAAGCTACAGGTTGTCTCATTTTGAATGAATCTGCCAATATCAGGCGACCGGTGCCCTTCAATATTTCTTCGCTTAAGATAAATGTAATAAGATTTTTGGGGTCCAGATGCATATCGATTAACTCGTTTGAACACTGGACCAAGGCCTCCATCTGGGTTTGTTCATTATGCTGGGGCCAGACTTCAAATTTATTAAAATTCTGTACGATGTTTTTAAGGGAATAAAAATGATCGGTAATCTTAACGAGGTCATCTAATGTTCTATTTGGTTTTAATAGTGCCTGGCATCGATCAATCAGATTCTTGGTGTAGGTCGCAGTGGGGGCTTCTTTTTTATAGGCAGCAAGCAGGGGATAAAGTGGAACTTCAACCCCTTGAAATATTGACGAGGAATTGGTGAGAATCTCTGGGCAATTATAAACACATGTCGAAATCCCTCTGGCAAAAAAATCGCTCGAATATTTTTCGAGAAGCAATTTAGCCCACCCCTGAATATAAGGCGAATAACTTTGCCACTGATAATTATTTTGAACCAAAACTTCGGTGCCATGGTAGCCATAGGCCGCAAAACGTAAACTTCCATTTGATTTTTCAAGCTTTTCGCGCATGGGTGCGGCGGCTTCGACTAAATATCTAAAAGTGTTGGCGGTCACATCATTAAAATTGAGATCAGAAAGGCGTCCGAGATCGGAACTCCAAAAGTCACTCGATTTAATAAATTTATCGCCCTTTGCTTTAACGACATTGTTTAAAACGGCCATGAAAATTCGGGCTCGTGGCACGCCGCCAGCCATCAGATGCGCGATTAATACATTCTGGTTGGGTTTAATATGTGCTTCGAGTTGAGCCATGTACATTTTAAATTTCTCTTTTATCCTGGCTTCAGCTCGGGCTTGAGAGTCCTTCACTAAATCCCAATTTATTTTAAAATCCTGCCAGTTATCCATCTTTACTGATTTTAATAAGTCCGTAGGTGTTGCGCCTCCCTCTGCCGGTTCTAAATCAAACCCTGCCTCTAAAGGAATATTTAGAATTGGTTTAGGCGCAGTAATTAATTCTTCGGCGTTTAATGGTCGTAAAACTCCGTCTTGCCTGCGCCCGACGGTCGAGTAAATGACATCAAGATTTCTTTTTTTGGATTCTTCTAAAAGGCCATTGGCATAGCCGCGATTAAAAAGCTCTCCGAATAAAACTAATAGGTCACCTTTTTTATAACTGTTTTTACTGCTGGCATTCTCAGGCAGACGGTTTAATGGCGTATATTTCATAAATTTCCTGTCCGTTATCGTAACAGTTCAGTTATTGATTTTCCTAGGCTATTTTGATAGCGAATTAAACTCAAGTGTTTTTGCAGCCACATGTCATCCAGCGAGTAAGTCGCCACTATAACTCGAGACTGATCTAAGGCCACATCATTTGCGGTCGTGGCGCCGGCGCGATAACGGTTGAGGCTGGTACGAAACGTGGATTTAATTTGACTCAAATTACTCTCAAGAATTTTGTAGAGCTTCAAATTGTCCAGATAGGTCCTCTCTAAGGTCTCACTGTCGCGCAAAATTGTTTTCTCAACGGTTTTTAACTTTTCACTTGCTTTCTCTAGCTCAATATTTTGAATTTGCGTGTTCATCCAACTTTGTCCCGAATCAAACAAGGTCCAAGTTCCGCGAAGAGCCCAAAAACTAATGGGATCAACAACTGTGGGCTGGTATTCTCGGGAATACTCCAAATTCACCTGAGGCAGATTTTTTGCGAGTAGCACACGAGAATAAAACTTTTCTCGCCCCACGATATCTTTATAATAGGTGAATTTGGGATGATTAATCGGAAATTCGCTTAATGTCCGCAAACTTGGTGCCTCTTTCAAGCTAATATTATCAAGATTTGAAAAGCTGCCGACCCAATATTTAAGATTAGAATAACAATTTTCCTTTTTCGATTTCTCAGAAATATATTTAACTTGTGACGTCTCGGCATCAACTCTGAGTTTTAAGTATTCGTCTTTAGAGGTTAAGCCTCGTTCAAATCTTTTCCTGGCAACTTCAGAGATCTGGTTGCCCACATTGTGGCTCTCGAGAGCTGAGGACTCTGAAGTTTGGTAGAAGAGACATTCTAAATAGATCTGGCCTACAGTAATTTCGCGCTCCAACATCTCTGTTTGTCTCAAAGCGGCGGCAGCGCGGTAATTGGCCCGTTCTTGACGGATACTGTGGAAATCTCTTAGTCCAGAGAAAAGATTAAGCGTCGTCCCTATACCCCAAGTTGTTTCAGAAAAATCACGCGGGCTGGGGGAGGCAATTTGACTGGTATATAAATTTACTGAGGGGGTGAGGTTCAAATAGGATTTATGGGTCTGTTTCTGGCTTTGCTCTAACGTTAAATCAGCGATTTTTGCGTCGGGATGTTTTTTTGCCGCGTGAAGAGCTTCTGAAAACGAAAGTGCGTCCGCCCTAAGTGTTAAAAAAATAAATGAGAGGGCAATTAAAATAATCTTAGACATTTTTGCGTGCAAAGATCACCTCAAGGCAAGGAATCACAAACAAAGTTAAACCCGTGGAGAAAATCATTCCAAAACTAACGGCGATTCCTAAGGGTTGAAGTACTTCAGCCCCGGCACCCCAACCTAAGGCAATTGGCGCCATGGCGAGTATGGTGGTAAGGCTCGTAATTAAAATCGGTCGAAGCCTGACGCCAGCTGACTCAATCGCAGATTCAATTAATGGATGACCTTGGCGCCTTAGGTCTTTAAAAAAGGCGACCAGTAAAATCGAGTTGTTAACGGCGATACCCGATAGCAAAATGACTCCTAAAAGGGAGTTAATAGAAAGAGTACTTTTAAAAATAAAGAGAGAAAGCGCTACTCCGATAAATCCCAAGGGGATGGCGGCCTTAACGGTGATGACATCGAGAATACTCTCAAATTGCCAATAAATAATAGATGCGATTAATGCCAAACTAATTAAAAAGGCCCACATTAGCCCTTTGAGTGATTTATTGATTTCTACATTTGAATCTTCAACGGTGACTTGTATATCCTTTGGTTTTTCTACATCCGCAATTAATTGTTTTACAGATAAATTAAGGGCTTCTTTTTTCTTCTTGGAATCATGATTGTAATAAGCGTAGACTTGGGTAACTTCTTGGTCATCTTTGATTAACATACCCGTGACAACATCGTCGATTTTAATTTCAGTTAGGGCGCTTAAGGGAAGCACATATTCACCTGCCAGCACCGGAAGAGAAGCAAAATCTTCGGACGTAGCAAACCAATTGTCGGGAAAGGTTAAATAAACAAACTTGGTATCTTCGCCATTTTTTAAGAGCCCAATACCCAGTTCGCGGACTGAAGTACTCACCAATAAGCCCAAGTCAGAAAAACTAGGCCCATGATTCGCACTCAAAGCATTTAAAATATTAAAATCAGGGTTCAGAACAATTTGTGTATTTCGACGGACGGAATTTCCGACCCAGCTAAAATGGTGCGTACCTTTAAGCTCACGCAGTAGGACCTCCGCATATTCGATTCGGGCATTTTCTTTACCAGAGATCATCACCGAAAAATCGGGGGGATTGGGTAGCGGAAGTTTCGAAGGATTCCACGGAAAAATTCGAAACTGCACTAGCGGTGTGCTAACAAGCTTTTTGTCAATCGCAGAAATCGCGGCGTCCATATCGCGCTTACTCTTCAATTTCGCGATAATTCCGGCGCTATCTTTGCTATGTATCTGAGTAAAGGTAAACTCCACGTACTGCGCTAACTCATCTCGCAACATTTTTTCGTAGGGTTCTAAAAGCGCCGAAACCTCCTCGGTGTCTTCGGACTTTTGAATGCTAGTAGAAATATACAAAAGATCTGTGCTGGGAATTGCAATGATCTCTTTTTTTATTTTTGGCAATAATAATGCCGTTACTGAGAAAACCAATAAAAAAATCAACCCAACAAAACCCACTCGTCGCTTTTGAGAATATAGCAAAAAACCTAGAGCCCTTTTATAGAGATTTACAAAACGATCGTAATAGATGTTAAAAGCTTGAGATACGCGGTTCGTTTCGTGGGAGTCATTCATCATCTGAAGGCGAATCGTTGGCACTAATATAATAGCCACTACTGCAGAAAAGACGTGCGAAAAGACCACGGCTTTGGCCAAATCTCCAAGAATTGCATAGGTAATTCCTGAGGTCATAGACAAAGGTAAAAAGACAATGACACTGGCCAGAGTCGAGCTAATAATCGGCCACTTAACTTCGTTTACTGCATCCAAAATTATGTCGATGCGAGATTTGCCGGTTTTTAGGCTCAACTCAAAGTGCCGTAAGATGTTTTCAACCATCACAACGCTAGCATCGACATTCATGCCCGCAGCGAGCGCTAGGCCACCAAGTGACACCAGGTTGATTCCGACACCAAAGAAATACATTAGTATAAAAGCAAGCAACATAGAGATCGGAATTTCAATGGCCGAAAACATTGTAAGTTTAAAAGAGCCTACAAATAAAAGAAGAATAAGGACTGCAAAAATTCCTCCGAAAAGCATGGATTCATAAACATCTTTTACGGCTGCATTAATAAAAATACCGGGGTCAAGTAGCACTCGATAGGAAACGCCTGCAGGCCATTTAGAGAATGATGTCTTTAGATGATTATTGATATTGGCAAAAAGGGCCTTGAGGTCGGCGTCGTCTGTTGGTTCTACGACAAGTATTAAACTTGCTTTACCGTCCGTTTTAAAAATTTTCGAACCCGAAAGGGAATTACGCAACTCGACTTTTGCAATATCCTTAAGTCTCAGCCCTGGCTTTCCCAGCGGTCCCAGGTCCAATTCTTCAAGTTCCGAAAAATCTTTAACTCTATTTTTTATCAAAATCTGATAACTTTCATCTTTTAAAGTCAGGCGCCCAGGACTGATGGGCGTGATTACAGAATCAATATATTTATTAAGCCTAAAGATGTCGATGTGGTAGGTGGCCGCCGACTCGGGGTCGATCGTAATATATACGTTAGTCCAATTGGGGTCATGAAAGCCCACTGACTCCACGCCATCGAGGGCTTTAAGAGGACCAACCAATAGGGGTTCTAAGAGTTTCTTTAGAGTCGAAAGCTGTCCATCGGGAGAAGAGATGCTCGCAACATACTTCGCATTATTAAATGAATTTTTACCGTAAGATATTAAGTCTTGCATTTCTAACGGAACTCTTGGTCGAAATGATTCTACGGCCGTCTGAATTTCGCGTTCCGCTTTTTTAGCATCTACGCCCCATTTGAATTCCAAATCATAACTCAGATTGTTGGCACTTCCTTCAACAGTCACATGATCAATGCCCTCAAGCTTTTTAAGTGATTCCCGAAAGCCATCGCCATACTCATTGTAAAAATCGCTGTGAGTTAAATTAACCAGGCTCACATTAATGTAGTACTCAGGTTTACTAGAATTAGGAAAAAGGCTTACGGGCAAAAATTGCGCCAGCACAAAGCCGATTAAGGCGAGAGCCGACAGGGCAAAGTAAACCTTTTTAGGATGTAAAAATAGCGACCTCATTTGGCTGTTCTCATCGGGGTTGGCTGTTCTCTTTGGGTGCGCGGGCAATCTTGTCGCCATCTTTTAAAAAGTCACTTGATTTAACTACTATTTCATCTTTTGGCGCTAGCCCACTTAATATCAATTGTCTACCCTGAATGAGGTCACCAGTTTGAACTTCGAATAAATGAATGCGATCTTCGGCATCTAATTTCTGAACGAATTTTTTTAAATTCAATTTGACTAAGGAATCAGGAGGAATGGCGATCAGCTTTTCTGGTGGGAGCATAATAGTCGCTTTGCCCACAGTCCCAAAAACTAACTTAAGAGATTTTTCTAAAGGCGCTAGCTCGACCAATGAAGTCCCCGTAGCAGCCCTGGCAACTGGCGAAATCGCCACAACCTTTGCCCGCATGGTTTTGCCCTGTGATTCAAATTGAGCTTCAAGGTTCAAATTTATTTTTTGTAAATCTTTAGCAGGGACTTCGACAAGCCAACGAAACTGGCTAAGATCGACCACCTCTCCCGCACTTTGCCCGACAACTAGGGATTTTCCTACTGTAACTTCGAGTACTGAAACAACGCCAGTCACCGGTGAGCGGACCGCAAATTCGTTGAAGTTTAGCGCTGCCTGCGTATTTTTAACATAAAATACGACGTCATTTTTTTTAACTTTTTGGCCAATATTTTTTATAATGCGTGTAACACTGCCCGAAATTTCGCTTATTAACTTACCCTCAATCACCGGGGCGACAACAGCGGGATATTTTAAAACTCGCTGAATATTTTCTTCGGTGATTACTAGAGTTGTCACCTGAGGAATTTTTTCAGCGGCCGCTGCTGGCGTAAAAAATAAAGGTGCAGAAACGCCAAAAGAAATAGCTAAAGTAACAATCCGAAGCATAAAATTTCTCCTAATGAATGGGTGCGGTGAATATAGTATCCGCAGGGCGATTTGTCTATGAGCCAATGAAGGAAAAGACAGGTAAGTGTAATATTTCTAGGCACTTGAATAGGCGCTAGCGGTTTACTAGCCTGTTTTCAAGCGGCTGTAAATCTTTACGCGTCCAAGGCGACAGAGTCTTGTTTAATCCCGAAAAGAACTCCTTGGCTTTGGAGTTTAAGCTTGTTTCGCTCAAAAATTGCAACTGGCTGGGTTTGGTCACGGTGGAATAGATGCCGGGGTAGGCTCGTTGTTGGTGAGAGAACAGACCCATGCCGCTCATAACAATTCCTTTAGGATTAGGTTTTTCAGACTCTGCCTTAGTGAGGTCATTGGTTTCCAAAATTGCGTTATTTACATTTAAAAATACGAAATAATCTCTGACGCCTCTTAAGGCCATTACAAAAGGTCGATTTTCAAAGCTCCTGGAGTCTAAGAGATCACCCGAGGCAAAGTGCTGCGAGAAAAAATAATAGGTCTCGGCAACAGAGATATTTTGGGTTTGGGAATCCCCACAAATATGAAACCCTTTAAATGGCAGCACATGAACTGCTTCTTTTTCAAAAAGCTGTCGTAAAATTTCTTCTTTCGCTAAAATCGAAATACAAGGCGTGTATTCAGTGACGACTATTTCAAAACTAGCCTGTTGTTCGATGAGATATAAACCCCGCGAGAAAGATACACTATGTCCTCGATTTTGAGTCAGAGAATCAGTGAGGGACGAGTCCTGACTCAAAGTATAGTCGACTGAGGCATTAAAAATATCCTTTAAGAGAGGAACAATTCCAGCTCCGGTGCGAAAAAGCTTTAAAAGCCTTACTCCCACCGTAACGCCCGCCGTGGCACTTTCCCTAAGGCTTGCTGATAAAGCGTGATTAGCGTTCAATTCGAAATTGCTGGTAACGTTAAAATTTTGCGAGCTGCCGCCCAAATACCTTACGTTGGGATCAATATGTTTTATGTGAACTTTCTGATCAAAATCAAAATACTTAAAGGGCTGCTGGCGGCAGTCAAAGGCTACCTTTTGCGCCTGTTGATATTGAGCTTGTTGGCTCTGTGAAACTCCACTTCCATTTAATTTCCAAAAACCCAAATTTTCAACGTAAGCCTGTTGGCAAAGGTGCGCCGCGAGCTCGGACAGTTTTGCCACTCGGGCACTATTAGGAACAAGATTTATAAGACCCTGAGTGATGAGGTCTTTTAGTAAAATAGCATCAAGATTGTAGGGAAGTGTTTTTTCAGTGAGCGAAATCAGCTCTAGTCCTGAGTCCTTTGCAAATGAGGGCACAGTAAAAACTTCTGACATTTGCGCTCGAGTTTTCTTTTGTTCGAGCCGAGCATCTGCGACAAGATTACTCATAAATAATTGAGGGTTTTGTTTATTTATTTCAGTCTTAGTGCTCGAGAAAATGCCGGGACTAAATTCGGTGGCAGGGACAAACTGGGTCAAGTGCAATTTCGGCTGGAGTGTTTTTTTTGTATTATTATTAATGGGATAAATTTCGACAGCAAGTGTGTTTCGTGCGCCGGGGATCATGAGATCACGAATGTCGAATTCAAAATCAGAAACTATTCTTCCACCAAGAGCGCTGGCGACTTTTTCGTGAGAGTCCACAAAAAATTGTTTAGCGTTCAAATCGTCAAAACTTCCTCCCTTAAATAATGTCAGTCGAACCAAATAGGGACCATCGGGTAATCGTTTGGTGGGCTCACCCTTTTTGTCGTTAAGCAGGGCAAGTTCGGGAAGGATACTAAAAGTGTATTTTCTAACAGTAGTGATATTGAGAAGGTCATCTATTTTATAGCGAACGCCTTGTAGCTGAACTTGGAACTGGCTGATCACGAGGGTTTCTTTATAGGACGCAGCGGGGCTGGGTGCCGCCACCAATATTATCATTAAAAAAGATAGAATATTTACCCTGCAAAATACCCCAAAAAACATCCCGCCCCCTCAGTGTAGACTCATAACCCTATACAACTCTTGTGCTCAAATTCTAGGCTCCCAACGCCTTGATTTTATTTAACTTTCCTTGGCGTCGAGGGCGCGTAGTGATAAATTATTCAAACTAGAGGCTTAAATTTGTTATGAAAGTCACCCCATTTTGCGCCATTCGCCCTAACCCAAACCTCGTCGCCGAAGTTTCGGCACTTCCCTATGACGTGGTGACATACGAGGAACTTAAATCTCAAGTAATGAGCCCCAAAAGTTTTTTTCATGTTACTCGTGCTGAAATAGATTTACCCGAAATAAAAAATCCCTACGATCAATCTGTTTATGAAAAAAGTTCTCAGGTTCTCAAATCGTTTTTAGAAAAAGGTTGGTTGGTCTCAGATAAAAATGAGAGTTTTTACATTTACCAGGAGTCTTTTCAGGGGAGAGTTCAGACGGGACTTGTGGCCCTAGTTTCAATAGCTGAATATAAAAGCAATTTAATTAAAAAACATGAGCTCACTCGTAAAGAAAAAGAACAGGATCGTATCAATCACATTTTTAATTGTCGGGCCCACACCGAACCTGTGTTTTTAACGCTGAGAGCCCCGGCGCAGCTTCGGGAAGTTTTTGCTCAGGCCATGACGGATAAAAATTTACGATTTAATTTTACCAGTTCCGATGGTGTGACTCACAAATTGTGGCAGGTTGAAAGTTTCTCAGAAACTAAAAAAATCACCGAACTTTTTAGCGAAGTACCTTGTTCCTACATTGCCGACGGTCATCATCGAGCTGCCGCAGCCAGTGAAGTATCAAAGCGCTTAGGTAACACGGATTTTTTGGCGGTGATTTTTCCGCACACTGAACTTTTAGTATTGCCCTATCATAGGGTGGTCAAGGACCACCAGGGTTTGGGTTGGCAAAAAATAAAATTACTTGCCGAGAGGTATTTTGATTTTTCAATAGGCCCAGTTAGCAAAAAGCATGAATTTGGCGTATATGTTGAAAACCAATGGCTCAAGATGACAGCCAAAAAAAACATTTGTGATGATGACGACGTCATAAAAACTCTCGATGTTCATATCTTACAAGAGTTTTTTTTAAAAGATGTTTTTAGCATTATTGACCCACGTACTGATAAAAATATTGATTTTATTGGGGGTACCTATCGTGGTTTAGGGGGACAGGCCGGGATTGAAGATTATTGCCAGCAGAATAGAGACTACATTGGCCTGAGCCTCTTTGCGACTTCGATTAAGGAAATGATGGCAGTGGCAGACATGGGCCTGGTCATGCCACCAAAATCCACTTGGTTTGAGCCTAAACTTCGCAGTGGATTGTTCCTTTATTTAATAAACTGATACCCTTTAGTGGTATGGATCCTCTCTCATGCGTCGAAAAATTCAGTAAACTCAGAGGCATCTGGGACTCCTTGTGGTCCAAATACACTTAAGTGTATTTGGAGAGCAACGAGAGGACATAAGCTCTTTAAATTTATGAGTTTATTGAGGCGCTAGATCGAAGCCATACCACTAAAGGGTATCAGTTTATAAATGTTATTTTTGCCGAGAGCTAAAACTTTCTTCGAAAAAACTGACAAGTTCGTCAGTATGAAACAACCAAGTTTTCAAAATACCAAAAAAATGATTGCTAGATAAGCTCACTACTTTTTTGGGCTGCCAATAATCACGTAACTTATTTTGATTTATTGTGGGAACGGTTTCGTCGTTTTTGGCGATCGACATACCGAGGTCTTTTTTCTTGTATAGTGTGCCCTGTTGCATGGGTTCTAACTGAAAGGCTTTACCAATCGCTTCAATATTCTCTTGATCGTTTTTAAAGCCATAGAGTTTTTTCCGCGCATATTTTAAGTCTATCATCTGTTGCTGATCAGAGCTTAAAACAATTTCGGCTATTGGTGCCCCGCCAACGATGATAAACACAGCGTCGATTTTTTCAACGGTGGTCGCAGCTATACTGGAATGAAGTGCCCCTATGCTAGTGCCAAGCAGGCCCACAAAGGGAGTTTTAACTTCAGCGAGCACCCGGGAAATCGCCTTTTGGCCTCGTGTATAGAACCTTTGATGGTACTCAAGGTCGGGGGATTCTTCTAATTTATCTGTCCAAGTATTTAAAATATATACGTCATATCCCTTGGCGCAGAATTCCTTGGCGTAGCTTCGATCAATGAGATTTGTGCCGCCTGTGGGTGGGAGGATAAGTATGCTTTTTAATGACTTTCCCTCGGGATCATAGTGGGTGAGTTGTACTTTAAAATCAGTTTCGCCAATGAGAACTTCATTTGACGAACACGCGAGGTTATTTGAAAACGTAACACATCCAGTTGTTAGACCAGAAATTATTAGCAACATTAAATTTAGACAAAACCTTAGAGTCACAAACTCTTTTCGGTCTTAAAAAGGAATTCAATAAAAATAAACCTTTATGCATTGGTTAACCATATTTAATGTAGGAAATCTCAGAATGAGAATTTCAGTTTTAAAACGAATATACCTAAGGGACCCAAAAAACAAATTAAGCCAGAAAAAAATTAGCTATGTTCTTAGAAGTGTATTTGCTAGAATAAAAGATGTATACAGATATGAAGATGAGGTATCAAAATGAGACGCCGACACTGCGAAGATGATAAATTATTAGGTTTTTCACTAATCGAGGTAATGGTAGCTTCAGCTATTGGTCTAATTGCAATGTTGGGCATTGGCCAACTTATCATTACACAGTTTAAAGCAGTGAGTGCGGTGCGCATGAGTGGCGAGGCCAATAACTTAGTTACATTGGCCAGATTGGTGCTTGGAAATCAGACCGCCTGCAAATTTAATATTAACAAATTTAGTCGAAGCACGATCCCAGCAAATCCGGGTAACATGACTATGAAAATGAGTGAAATTGCAGATCAGGGTGGCGTAGTAATACCGGTAATTCCTCCTCCTGCACTTCCGGCTAATCCCGCTGTTTCGGTGTGGGTATCAGATATTAGTTTATCCCGATTCGTGCGCCCGGATCCTGCTGAATTTATTTACCGGGCCGATATGACCGTGACAGTAACTAAACGTGGAGTGGTAATGGGGGGCAGTCAAACAAGACAACCCATCGCTATGCAATTTCTGACAGATGCCGCAGGAACAATTATGGAGTGTGCGGCAGGAGCGCTAGTTCCTGTTTTACCACCCCCTGGTAGCCCGGGTGGCCCACTTGCGCTCTCAGATATTTGTATTTACCTTGGCGGAATTGTGAACGGCTCAACTTGTACTTTGCCTACGGTTCCTCCCCCTGCTGGTGGTGCGGTGGTGGCGCTTTATCAATGCCCACAAGGGGGGTCTTGCACGCCGAGCGATAATAGTCGTACTGGGGGCATAAGTGATTGCATAAACCAGGTAACAACAACCAAAAGATCATGCACTACATATCCTGGAGCTACAGCAAGGGGGCAAATCTTTTGCAACGCTCCTCAAACAGTGGTTTGTCCACGAATTAACTAAAACCTGGTGCCAGTAATCTCAATATGAGATTTTCTAGTTTAATCTACTCTGGGGATGAGTATCAAAATGAAACACCGTATCTGCAGGAATAATAATTTATTTGGCTTTTCACTTATCGAAGTTATGGTAGCTTCGTCTATTGGCCTAATTGCCATGTTGGGCATCGGCCAACTCATTATCACACAGTTTAGAGCCGTGAATGCAGTCCGTCTTGCCGGAGAAGCTAATAACTTAGTTACATTGGCCAGAATGGTTCTTGGAAATCAGAAATCGTGCACTTTAAATATTTCTAATTTTAGTGGCAGTCAGATCCAACCGCCTCTGGGTGGATTGACCATGACAATGGCAAGAATTGTAGATCAGGGTGGCGTGGTAATGCCGGTAATTATTCCCCCTGCACTTCCGACTAACCCAGGCATTTCGGTCTGGGTTTCAAATATTAGTTTATCAGGGTTCGAGCTATCAGATGCCGATAATTTTATTTATCGGGCCAACATGTTAGTAACGATAACCAAGCGGGGAGTCGTTATGGGGGGCAGCCAAACAAGGCAACCCATCGCTATGCAATTTCAGACGGATCCCACAGGTACCATCATTGAGTGTGCCGCAGGTACACTGGTGCCCGTAATCCCAGCGTCAACGGGAGGGCCAGGCGGGCTTTCGGATCTTCAGGTCGAACAGATGTGCCTCGCTCTAGGCGGAACTTATTCAGCTCCTAATTGCGCTCTGCCAACTGGGCCGGCTGGTGCTGGCGGGGCAGATATAAACCAGACGGCCACCTGTTCGGCCACTGATGCGGGTGGAGCAATCTCAGCCACCGGAATCGCGACAAGAACATTAAGGGGTGGCACCCTCCCCGCAAATTTTTCAACTAGAATTTCAATGACTTGGAATACTAGAACCTATTCTGGATCTGGAGTGCTTTCAGCTGCCGCTGCTTTTTTTAAATTTTCCAGCGTGGCTTCCAGCACTGCGGCGGGCATAACTGTAAACTTAGGATACCTTGCAAGGGGAACATGCAGTGGTCCGTGGCGGTAATAAAAAAGTTTTGTTTTAATGTTAGTATATCTTCGGATTAACTAAATTCTTGCATAATTTTATTCATTAATTTTCGAGTCACTCCCGCGCGTGCCTGTACTAGTCCTTTTATTTCGTCTCGAATAAGGCTTAATTCTCCTGCTGTAACGTCTGAAAGCTGCGAGAGATATTTTGTTAAATCAGCAGAGCTTTTGATCACACCAACAGGTCTCGCTAATAGCGGAAAACGTGAAGAGTCACCTTTAAGATTTATCTCTTGAAACTCCACCGCTTCACGATTGTTCTCATAATAGGGTCCCACAAGAGTTACATTGCCAGCGGCAAGCGGTTCCATCACGCTATGCACGTTTTTTTTAAATGAACCACCGACAAAAGCCAAGTCGGCGTGAGTGTATAGTTCAGCCAATATTCCCACTTGATCTATCACTAAAACATCGTCTAATTTTAAGGTGCCATTAAATAGCGAGTAGCGTACGATTTTGTGCTGAGAAATGTTTTGCATATGTGCGGCGGTTGCCTCATGGGGTACGATAACAAAGCATAGGTTTTTATTTTTTAACTGTTCAATTGCTGCAAATATCACACATTCGTCTTCGGGCCAGGTGGAGCCAAAAACTACGGTACGTAAAGATGAATTCTTAGTCGGAAAAATATTTTTAAGCACCTTTGGATTTTGCAAGCGATAGAGCACCTGATCGTAGCGAGTGTCTCCTAGCACCAAGCAATTGCGCTCGATTCCGGCTCGCTTAAAATTATTTTGGTCACTCTGACTCACGCTAAAAATTTTAGTTATAAGCGAATAACACCACCGTGTAAATCCCAGTGAGAATACTCTGAGGCGACTGCTTGTTTGAGTGAGTGTTGCTGAAAAAAGCAGGGTGGGAATACCATGTAACAAACATTGAACCGTAACCTCAGGCCACACATCAGTGCGTGCGTACAGCAACATTTTAGGTTTATGATAATCGATAAATTCTTTGACAACCCACCAAAAATCCCATGGCAACGGGCAAGCAAAATCAACGCCGGCAAAACCCTCAACCGCTCGTTGAGCTGACGGCGAAAAATAGGTCACTATGATTTTTTGCGCGGGGTTTTGTCTTTTGATTTCGCGGATGACGGGTTTGGCGTACTCAAATTCCATCGAAGAGCAGTGAAGCCAAATTGGTTTTGTATTTTTGGCAAATTTTAGCCAAGGGTAAGCGTTAGCTATTTTTTGTCGCAACAAAAAACCGGTGGCTATTTTTTTATTAAAAAAAGAAAAAAACCAAAGGACGATCCAAAAAATGGGGTGCAATATCAGGCGATATAGCCAAAGGTAAAAAAAGGCTCTAAACATTACTGGCCACATTTTGCGGAGTAATATCGACCATACATCGCTGATAAACTGTTTGAGAGCAACGGCCGCGGCCATCTTTGGAGCAAGGCTTGCATTTAAGATTTGAAACTTCAAGAACTTTGACTGTAGGACGAGACGGGTAGCAAAAGGTAGGTCCAATGAGGGCAATGGCATTTTTTCCGAGTTGATCAGCCGCATGGAGTAACCCCGTGTCCGCAGAAATAGTAAGGCGCGCTAACTGGACGACGGCACAACTTTCGATCAGCGTCAGTTTACCACTCAGATTCTGTGTTCTGTGCGGAGAAACTTTGGCAATTTCTTCACAAAAAGAATCTTGTGGTCCACCTAATATAACAAAGTTTTCATTGGGTAAGAGCGTAACTAATTTCTTCCAGTGCGCTACCGGCCATCGCTTCATTTTCCAAGCCGCCGAGGGCACGAGAGCCACAAAGGGCGTGGGGCAAATAATCTTGCGCCGAACAGAATCGAGAGTCTCTTGATTGAGATACAACTGCGGGGCCGGCGGAAGCTCTGGGACGCCCAACCATGAAATCAAAGGCGCCAAATAAGAGCCCTGTCCCATAAATGGCCTAGAAAAAGTATTTATTCCTAGAGTAAAAAGAAGAAACCTTTTGATGCGAAATTTAGAACGTCTTAATAGTTGTTGCGGCGGTTTGGACGTCCCCAATCGCGAAGTCAAAAGCCAGCACACAATGTGAGAGCGCCAGTTATTGTGAGCATCATAAATATGTGTATAGTGATTTTTTCTCAATTGAATACCTAGACGGATCAGACCCCACAATCCCGTATTCCGTTGAAAGCCAATTGTGTTTACGATGTGAGGATTAGATTGCACCAAAAAGGCGTTGTCACTTCTTACTAACCAATCAATATTACTTGTGGGGAATTTTAAATGAAAAGCATTGGGCACACCTAAACATTGCAAAATATCGCCGATGCTAGAAAACCGAATGATAAGCAAGTTTCTATTCATAATTCCCCATTTTAGCAGCTAAACCTTAAAAAAAGAATGATGACGTAGTTAGCATAGAAATGCAAATAAACTAGTCAACATCTCGTGGCCTTTCGAGCCTTTAAATAACTGGACGGGAGTCGGGGGATAGGTTAGCGTTTGAGGAATGAATATAGACTTACTAGAGGTAGTTAAAGGAATAACTCTTAAGTATATTCCTTTTTTATTTGCTCTCTGCTTTCACGAATTTGCTCACGCCTGGATGGCCAAAAGGAAAGGCGATAATACGGCGGAATTGATGGGCCGGCTAACGATGAACCCCCTGGCTCACATGGACATTTTAGGTACACTCATTTTGCCAATATTAGGAATTATCTATCCCTCGGGCATTTTTTTTGGTTGGGCCAAACCTGTGCCTGTCAACGAGCGAAATTTCGATAAACCCCGAGAAGACATGTTTTGGGTGGCGCTGGCGGGTCCCTTGGCGAACATGCTTTTGGCGCTTATCGGGACAATTGCTTTAGTCGGCTATGTCTATCTGACCCAGGTCCAGACTCTCACTGCTCCTGTTGAAATGTTGCGAAGTTTTATACTGACTAATTTATTTTTAGCATTTTTCAATATGTTGCCAATTCACCCTCTAGATGGCGGAAAAGTTCTTGCGCGATTTTTGCCGAACTCTCTTAATCATAAATTGGAAGAGTCTCAGCATGTATCTAGTATGATATTAATCGCCCTCATGGTTACGGGCGCGCTGCGATTCGTGGCCTATCCTGTTTTTTGGACCTATTCCTTAATGGTGGGAGTGTTCGAAAGGTTTTTGATCTAAATGGGCGACGGAAATTCAGACCTCAAAAAGAAACGCGTAGTGAGTGGGATGCGTACAACTCACCGGCTTCACATTGGTCACTTTTTTGGTGTCATTCGGAATTGGTTAAAACTTCAACATGAGCACGAGTGTTTTTTTGGCGCAATGGACTGGCACGCTATGACCTCAATATACAAATCAACATTTGAAGTTGATGGTTACATCAGAGAGGTCATCGCCGAATGGTATGCATGGGGAATCGATTTTGAAAAAAGCACTGTGTTTGTGCAGAGTCGTGTACCCGAGCATTTGGAACTTTTTATGATTTTAGCAAATTTAACTCCCATGGGGTGGCTTGAACGAGTGCCCTCATGGAAGGATGCCGAAATCGAAGCCAAGCAAAATGACACTCACAATTTAGGACGCTTTGCTTACCCCGTGCTGCAGTCAGCCGATATCGCTATGTACTTGGGCGATTTTGTGCCGATCGGTCAGGATCAAGCTTCACATCTTGAAATTAGTCGAGAAGTTATTCGTAGATTTAACGGAATTTATAAAGCAAAGCTGCCAGAACCAAAGCCTCTATTTACCGACACACCCCTTGTGCCGGGCCTAGACGGTCGTAAGATGTCAAAGTCCTACGGAAACACTATTGAACTCAGCATGGAGCCCAAAATTTTAGAAAAGACGATTATGAAAATGCCGACTGACCCGGCCAGAGTTCGCCGCGAAGATAAGGGCGACCCCGATGTCTGTAACGTTTATACTTACCATACGCTTTTTTCGTCCTCTAGCGATCTAAAATGGGTGCGTGAAGGTTGTACAACTGCGGGCATTGGTTGCGGTGATTGTAAAATGAGATTAGTAGGTAATATCAATACTTTATGCGAGAAACCTCGAGAACTTAAAAAAGAATTGTTGAATGACCATAAAAAATTAGATTCAATGATTATTCAGGGTTGTGATAAAGCGCGAGTTGAAGCACAAAAGACCTTAAAGCGAGTGCGTGAAGCTATGAAGTTTACGGGGGGAGTTTAGTTTTGAATGCAATGGTAGTGCAACTAAGTCGGTTCGAGGGACCTCTAGGTCTCTTGTTACATCTCATCAAAAAAGAAGAGATGGACATCTATGACATCGAGATACATAAAATTACGGCTCAGTATTTAGACTACATACGTCGCATGCGCGAACTTGATTTAGAGTTAGCTGGCGAATTTATCGCGATGGCTGCCACACTGATTCATATTAAATCACAAATGCTTCTCCCTCAGTATAACGAGCAGGGCGAAGAAATTGCGGATCTTGATCCGCGAAAAGATTTAGTAAAACGATTGATCGAATATCAAATGTACAAAGAGGCCTCTATAAAATTGTATGAAAAACCCCTTCTAGGTCGCGATTGGTGGGCGAGTGATCTTCCGGCTGTCGTGATCGAGGTGGCCGAGGACGATGCGGCTATTTTACTCGACGACGATAATGCACTTTTTTGTTTAATCTCGGGCTATCGGCGGGCCGTTAAAAAAATAGGTAAAAATATTCACCGGGTTGCCATGAGAGTTCAGTCGGTGGCGTCTCGAATCCTTGAACTCAAAAGCAAATTGATCATTGGGTGTAAAACAAGCCTGTGGGATATTTTACCAAAAGAAGAATGGAAAGAAAAAATTCTTGTCACCTTTCTGTCTCTTCTAGAGATGAGTAAAATGGGTTACGTGTCAGTTTACCAATCGGATCTCTTTGGAAATATTTATATCGAGCCAATTAAGGAAATTGACGAGCACGTTATCTGGCGGACTGAGGAATTTGATACGCAACAGAAAGTTAATTTATCTGGTGAATTGTTGACGGAGTCAGAGTCAGAGCCAGAAGAGTTCCAAAATATTGAAATCGCCACTGACGAAGAAATCTTGGCGGCAGAAGAGAAATTAGGTAATTCAGAAAAGGAGAACACTTTCGATGTCTGAACTAGAAAAAATTGCAGAACATGAATCCGAAGAGTCTGAAGTCGCTAGCGATTCGGACGGCATTGAAACAGTCGGCTTTGAAACATTAGAGCCTGAGCGAATTGAATCAATTATTGAAAGCATTTTGTTTGTTAGTCAAAAACCACTAGGCCAGCTCACCATTAAGCAGGCGTTTAAAGGCACGGGAGTAAAAAAAGAACAGATTAAGGATGCACTCGATCGAATGACAATTGAGTACGCTTCTGCTAAAAAGGGAGTTTCTTTAGAGCAAGTAGCTGGCGGTTATCAATTGCGAACAAAGCTAGATAATACCCGTTATCTACGTAATATGGGAAAAACCAAATCCTTTCGTTTGACCGGCCCTTCATTAGAAACACTTTCTATAATAGCTTACCGAGAACCACTCACCAAAGCTGAGGTTGATCAAATCCGTGGCGTGGAATCAGGTCACTTAGTCAGAGCGCTTATGGAAAAAGGCTTGGTTAATTTTGCCGGCAAGAGTGATGTACCCGGAAAACCCATGCAATATGCCACCACAAAAAAGTTTTTAGATATTTTTGGTCTTAGAAATCTCAAAGAGTTGCCAAGTTTGAGTGAAATTGATGAACTAATTCCTGAGGGTATTACCGAGGACGAGGGCGATAAATTAACGCTCGATCAAGTCAGCGAAAAACTGGGTGATGCCATTGACAATGAATACTCAATGGGCGAAGAGCAACTTCTGCAAATCGTAACCGAGCTCGAAACTATTTCTACATCCACAGATTTTTTTGAAGGAGAAAAACTTAGGCAGCGTGAAAAGCGCGACCGAGAGCGAGCTGAGGACATTCGCGAAACTGTCGCTCTTGGGCAGGCCGCGGACGAAAAAGATATCAAGTGGCTGGAGAAATATGAAATAGCACATAAACCTAAAGAGGCGATAGAGGGCAATGGGGCTCAAGGTATTTAAAGGAATTGTTTCACTTTGGATTGTTTACCATCTGTTTGTTATTTTACTATTTCCAAACTCTTCTTCGCTCTTAAGCCGTAAGCTCGATACCTTTCTTTTGCCCTATGCCAACTCACTAAACATGAACACGCCTTGGCAGTTTTTCTCGCCATGGCCCGGACCCAAAATGTACATTGAGTATGTTACTTATTCTGAAAAAGACGCTGTCGATGATTCTGAAAAAGGTTTTGAGCTTTTAGAGAGCGAGAAAAGGTTTTTTCCGCCTAAAAATCAACGGGATCCCGATTGGGACAATTGGCGCAGACGATTGTATGCCACGCGTTTTATATCAATGGAACCGGAGCGCCTTGAGAAAACCTTTGTGGCGTGGGTCTGTCGCCAATCGCCAAAAATGACCGGTGTTTTATTGGAAGTATTTTTTTATCCTGTCGCGAATATTGAGAAGGCCAAAGATTTTGTAAAAGCTTCTGATATCGAAGACCCTCAAGGAGGGGGAGTGCAAAAATTTGTCTGTCCCGGAAACCAAATAGATAGTCAGGCGCCGTCTCCGATTGAAGAGGCCTTCCAATGATAAAACCAGAAAAAATAATAACGGAGCTTGCAAGAGTCTGGGACAAGTTTTGGTTTGGACAAAAAGAGTTCAGCAGACTGGGACTCTTTCGCATGGTGTTTGGATTGGTTTTGTTTGTCATGTATGCCTATCGGCAAAAAGATGTCGAATTTTATTTCTTTGATTCCGGCTTTGTCACATGGCAGGTAGCTCAGGAGATTCTCTCGCATTTTTACACGAGACCTTTTGTTTGGTTCCCCAAAAATGACCTGATGATACTTATTCTCCATTCAACATTTTTAGTTAGTATTTTTGTAATGGCTTTGGGTGTCTTTGGTAGATGGTTTCAGTGTGTTGTATTATTTTTGCATCTCACGTTTGTATTCCGAAATCCACCCATAATGTATGGCGCAGACCTTTTGGCGAGTTTCTTTTTATTTTACCTATGCCTCGCCGACTCAACTCGGCACTACAGTGTTCTTAATTTATTTTTTAAACCAATAGATAAGGTTAGACCCCTAAGTGATGCCTTGAACTCGGTTGCGATTCGATTTTTTCAGATTCAGTTGTGTGTGATATATGGATATACGGGAATGGAAAAGTTAAAGGGCCAGCCTTGGTGGGATGGAACGGCGTTATGGGGTGCAATCACTAATTCTCAATTGGCAATTGTGGATTTTACATTTTTGTCACAGTGGCCAATTATTATTATTTTAGGTACCTATTTCACGGTCTTATTTGAAACGTATTTTCCGGTCTTAGTATGGATGCCAAAGATTCGACCGTTCGTTTTATTGAGCGGTGTAATTTTTCATCTCATGATTGGACTCACAATGGGTCTTGTGTTTTTTTCCGCTGTCATGGTTTCGTGCTACATCTTTTTCCTTCCAATAACGAAACGAGCCAAGATTTCGTAAATGGCAGCTGCTATCTCATTTTGAGACGTTAATTTTAAAAAGACTCAATTTGCTATATAATTTCGTTGATTCAGCCGATATGGGTCTAGGTCTAGAGGAGTGCGGGATGAAAGTGTCGAAAATAATTCTCTTTTGTTTAGTTACTCTGTTATTGCCTACTTTAATTTATCAGAATTGTAATGAAAGACCCCTTGATCTAAGTGGCTTAAGTGGCTCAAGTAGTTTGACCGAAAAAACTCGTATTACTGGTGGTCATTTACACTCCTGTTTATTAAATGCTGGTAATTTGAAATGTTGGGGTTTTAATCAATGGGGCGAGGTAGGAAATGGCAATATTGTCAGTCAATCGTCGCCTGTAACTGCCCTAGATAAAGACGTGACCTATGCCGCCGCAGGAACTCATTATACCTGCGCTATAAAAGTGGGTGGCGCACTTTTTTGTTGGGGACAGAATAGTTTCGGACAGCTTGGAAATGGCACAACCGTTGCTAGTACCGCACCGCCAACTTTTATTCCTCAGCCGGTTATCGAAATGTCTGCGGGCGTAACTAAAGTCACTGCAGGATATTTTGCTACTTGTGCAATAAAAGAACGAAAACTTTATTGTTGGGGCAATAATAGCGATGGTCAACTGGGCATTGGAAACACCACTAATCAAAATTATCCAGTAGCTGTGCCGGGGATGGAGAGTGACGTGACTGATGTTGCGACGACAGGATATCAAGGCAATCATACCTGCGCCATAAAAGCGGGAGCGTTGTATTGTTGGGGCGTCAATAGGTTTTACCAGCTTGGTGATGGGACAGCAGTTGCCCGCAAGCAGCCCGTCCCAGTGAATAATATGAATTCGGGAGTTACGTCAGTAGCCGTTGGGGCGGAATACACTTGTGCCATAAAACAATCCAAACTTTACTGTTGGGGACTTAATAATAATGGCCGCCTAGGAACGGGCGACTTGATCGATCGTGTAGTTCCCACACAAATTTCTTTTGAGGGAAAACTCGTTCAAAAAATATCAGTAGCGTCTACCCATGCCTGTGCACTAGCAGGCGGCCAAGCTTATTGTTGGGGAGGTAATACTTTTGGGCAAATCGGAAATGAAACGTACGTCGACGTTTCTACACCATTTAAATTGGTCGGCTTAGATAATGCTAGCGATGTAACTGCTTCTGGAACTTATGATAGTGTGGGCTCGAGGGCATCAAGTTACGCCATTGTCGGAAATAAAGTCTATTCTTGGGGAGCCAATTCATACGGACAGCTGGGAAATGGAAGTACGACAAGCAGAACTGTTGTTTTCGAAGCTTTTACTTTTTAAAATTTCAGTCCGCACCTTTTTCGAGGCCGTGGGGTTTTGATTCAAATACTCCATGTGAAGTTATTTGAATAAAACGAGCATTATTTTGTAGTTCAGTAATTGTTTCGGCGTTGAGATAACTCATACCGCTCCTGATACCACCACAAAGCTCCATCACCACATCGCGTACACGACCCTTTACCGAAACACGAGTGCTCTCGCCCTCCGGAGCCATACCTTCAGGTAAAACGCCGCGCCAAGAAACCTGCGCTGATTTTGAGGCCATGCCGCGATAGATCTTATGACCAGACTTAATATCGCCAGGAGTTTCCATGGTGCCAGACAATAGGTTTCCTAACATGACTGTCTGGGCGCCAGCCGCCAATGCCTTTACGATGTCGCCAGAAGATTTAATTCCGCCGTCTGCGATGACAGGCACGCCGTAGGCATCAGCAACCTCGGTACAAAAAGCTACGGCTGTCATCTGCGGAACCCCGCAGCCAGTAATCACTCGCGTAGAGCACATAGAGCCGGGACCAATTCCAACCTTTAGTGAGTCAGCGCCGGCTTCGATGAGCTCCTCGGCAGCTTCAGGAGTTGAAATATTTCCCGCGATGACTTCGACACCCGGAAAGGAGTCTTTGAGAAACTTCAAAGTTTCGAGCATTTGGATGGAGTGTCCGTGAGCAATGTCGATAGTTAAAACATTAACTCCGGCGTCAACCAAAGCTCGGGCACGTTCTTTAAAATCATCATTTACACCTAAGCTGGCGCTAATAATTGTCGCCTCAGAATCGGCGACTTTGCGAACCTCAGCTACCTGGTTTTCTATCGATAAAAAACGGTGGATAATTCCCATGCCACCGAGGACATTCATGGCAATAGCCATTTCCGACTCCGTGACGGTGTCCATATTGGCACTTATGATGGGAATTTGTAGGGACCTCAATTTTGTGATTTTTGCACCTAAATTAGGATTTCGCCGACTTCTAACTTCAGATTTTCTAGGAACTAACAATACGTCATCATAAGTGAGGCCGACACGCGAGCAAGAAAGTTCTTTACGGCCAAAAATCGTATTCATTTTATCTCCTAGTTAGGCCCCTTCAAGGTATTTTTGAATCGAGTCTTTTTTAATCTCATAAAGGTATTGGTACAAGAAATAACACATTAGAGATGCGTAAAGTTGTACTGTAGCCCAAGCTAAATACAATAAAATCACCGCGATAGGGTTTGTTCCAATGTTGAAGATATCTTGGAAGCGCAGTGTTGAAACGAGCATGGTCATCAGGATAAACCCCGCGACTTTCCAAGCGAAACCCTGGGTCAAAAATTCAGAAAGCTTTAAGGCATCAATTTTACCTTTTTTAAATTCTGGCTCGAGTAGCACCACTAGGGGCACTAAGAAATAGCGCACGTACCACTGAAGTCCTGGGATAATCAAAAAGCTCCACAAAAGTACTTTGCCCAAAGCTCTCATTGATTCCACGGTCAAAGGCCAGGCCACGTCTTTAAGGGTTTTGAACCATGGGATTTTGATTTTCGTTATCACAGCGTGAACAGAAAAAGTCACCACGACTGCTAGAAAAAAAGAATAAATCATAGAAATCATGAGGTACAGCAACAAATTGGAAATCACAATAAACTGCGGGATATTAACTCCACTTTTTACAAGCTCATTCATACTTCTATTCAAGAACAGCAAGTATTGAAACGCACCTTCAAAAATGAACAGGCCGATAAATAAAAAAACGGCTTGGTGTTTCACCATCGGAATAAAATATTCGTTTGATTTTAAAATTAAATATTTAAGCATCAAAACTCTTCCAGGAGACCTGGTTTGACCCCTTCAGCTAGTGGCGCACTAAAATTTAGTAAGTGTGGCACGCCGCCTTTGATATAAGAGTTAATAATCTCTGTGCGGTCATCAGTCTGGCTTTCGCCTAGAGAAGTTCGCATGAATTCAATAATTTCTTTGCGAATTCCTGAAAAGCGAATGAGTGCCGGGCTATTGTCTGCCGAGGTATTGTTCTGAGGTCTGAGCTCCATAAGAAGTCCATCGGCCGTTGAGTTCATGGAGAATAATTCTGAAAATTTAGAAGTTGTGATCTGAGAATCTCGAGCGGCAAAGCTTGGCAACACCCGACCCACAAAACTGACCGGCTCTTTTAATGAGTAAGGAATGGAGAGATCTCCCAGAGAAATAATTTCATTTGATTCCTCCTGAGTTGATTTATCAGTCGATTTATCTGTATATTTTTCTGAGGGTCGTGGCTTTAAGAATACGCGAGCCTTTATCTCTTCTGTTAATAACTCTTTCGTCCAATCACCCGGATAAAGTTGCTCTAAAACCCATTCAAATAGGGGAGCATAGTCACGTTTGTTAGCCTTTTTTAATAATTTTTGAAAAACTCGTGCGCGATATTGAGAGACTTTTTTATTCGGAAACCGTTCTTTGTAAATTCCATATAAGTGGAGTTCAACCAGAAGAGCTCTGAAGGTCCTGAGAGTTTGCTGAAGGTGAGGGTTATTTATCGTAGAATAATCAACCGGATCAAAAAGGTAAAACAGTTGATGGGCGAGACTTAAGAAAACATCGAATTCGGTTTGCATGGGGTGAATGAGAACAAATGCCATAGTTTCATCTTGTAAGGTGAAAGTTTGCAGGCTTGAAAAATAAACAAAAGGCCAGGCATTAATTCGGGGCCACTGAATACCCCTTTGAGGATGATATATGCCGTGCTCGGCGAGCCGTATTTTAATGTTGAGGCGGGATTTTCCCCAGGCCTCAAAAAGTCGAGTGCCTAAAAGTGCAAACTCTGATTGATTGCCCACGCCCATTTGACTTAGATTCTGCAGAACAGAAAGGATCATGGCCTTTTCGGCAAGATCAAGTTGGGCCGGAATATAAAGAAATAAACTGTCTTCTATAAACTGAATCTCTTTCGGAACTTCAAAGGTTGTACTCTTAAGGATAAATCCCTCTAAACAGGCGGGGCAAAAGTATTCCTGGGGAGTCAACTTTCCTGTTTTAGGAGAAAGAGAGAATATCCCATAGGCGATCGCCCCTGCAAAAACAAAAGAAAAAACCAAGAGTAAGCGGCGTTTAAAGCGAGATTTCATGGTTCAAAAAAGATAACAGCTAAAGTCAGGACCTGCCAAGAGTAAACTTGACTCAAGGCTTAAAAACTTTAGTTTGTCGAGAGTGGCGACTTCGGTTAGTCTTTCTGACTTATTCTTAGGAGGTGAAATATGCTTCAAGATTTTGTTAATGGCAATTGGGTCTCATCACTTGGAAAAATTCAAACTCCCATCACAAATCCAGCGACAAATCAGGAAATCGGCCTTTGTCCTGTGGGAACCTCAGAGGATGTGAATCGAGCTGTATTGGCCGCAGCCGTCGCCTTTCAAAACTGGAAGCTGGTGCCGGCTATCGAAAGAGTACAGTATCTTTTTAAACTCAAAACGCTTCTCGATGCGAATGTCGAAGAATTAGCTCGAACAGTAACCCTTGAACACGGAAAAACCCTTTCAGAGGCCCGGGCCAGTGTGCGACGGGGAATTCAGATGGTAGAAACGGCTACGGGAATGCCTAGTTTTCAAAAAGGTGAATATTCTGAAGACATTGCTCGAGGCATAGACTGCTTAACAATTCGTCAGCCGATGGGAGTTTTTGCCGGTATCGCGCCCTTTAATTTTCCGGCGATGGTGCCTTTTTGGTTTTGGCCCTTCGCGATAGCTGCTGGCAACACTTTTGTTTTAAAGCCCAGCGAGAGAGTGCCCCTCACCCAAGCCTTAGTTTTCAAATTGATTGAGCAAACGGGATTACCAAAAGGCGTTATGAATCTCGTTAACGGCGGTAAAGACGTTGTCACGGCTTTATGCACCCATCCTACAGTTAAGGGAGTTTGCTTTGTGGGGTCTACACCCGTCGCAAAATATGTTTACACGACGGCCTGCTCTCACGGAAAAAGGGTTCAAGCCTTAGGCGGCGCTAAAAACTTTATGGTAATATTGCCCGACGCCATTATGGAAAAATCTGTGGCCACAGCTTTAGAATCTGTGATTGGTTGTGCGGGAGAGCGTTGCCTTGCGGGCTCGGTGATTATCTGTGTCGGTGACGAAACCTACAAGCAGGTGCAAGAACGCATGACCGTAAGTGCGACTGATGTCACCATTGGTGATGGACTCGATCCCAATGTGCAGATGGGGCCTGTGATATCTCGTGAAGCCAAAGACCGAATTATTGGTTTAATAGAGTCTGCCAAGGCAGATGGTGCAAAGATTCTCGTCGATGGCAGAAAGGGTGTGGACCACCTACCAGGTTATTTTTTAAAACCCACTGTCATTTCAGACGTCACCGAAAACATGCGAGTTGGTAGAGAAGAAATTTTTGGCCCGGTGGTATTGTTAGCCAATGTTAAAACTTTTGAAGAAGCGATCGCCTGGGTAAATCGCAGTCCCTATGCCAACACCACCACACTTTTTACATCGAGTGGGCCATCAGCACGAAAATTTTGCAGCGAAATTGCTCCTACCATGGTTGGTATTAACATTGGGGTGCCTGCACCTATGTCGTTTTTTAGTTTTGGCGGTTCGAGAGATTCTTTTTACGGAGACATAAAAGCTCACGGTTCGGCCTCTGTAGATTTTTTTACTGATGAGAAAATAGTAACTCAGCGTTGGATGTCAGATGCCAATATTTGGAATCAAGGGAAGGTTCAATGAACTCTCTACTCATCAAAAATGGCACTGTTGTCACGGCTTCAGATATTCAAGATGCTGATGTTTATATTGAAGGCGAAAAAGTTCATACAGTCGGTACTGATTTACAAGATAAGGCCACGCGTGTTATCGACGCTAAAGGCTGTTTTTTATTTCCGGGGGGAATCGACGCGCACACGCACATGGAATTACCTTTTATGGGAACTCATGCCAGTGATGACTTTTTTACAGGAACCTTGGCGGGCCTACACGGTGGCACCACGACAATAATTGATTTTGCAATCCAAACTCAGGGCGATAGTTTGCAATCGGCACTTAATACCTGGCATGAGAAAGCCAAGGGTAAAGCTGTCGGCGATTATGCCTTTCACGTGGCGGTAACTGATTTTAATGAAAACACCAAAAAAGAAATTAAGAGTCTCGTTGAAAACCAAGGGGTGACTTCATTTAAAACCTTCATGGCCTACAAAGGTGCTTTGATGCTCGATGACCGGCAAATTATTGAGTTGATGAGAGAAGTCAAAAAGTATGGTGGCATGGTAACGACCCATGCGGAAAATGGCGATCTGGTGGATGTCCTTGTGACCGAGAATAGAAATAAGGGAAATCTATCTCCCGAATTTCACCCCTTATCGCGCCCTCCTATTGTCGAAGCCGAAGCGACGGGTCGAATTATTGACATTGCTTTTGAGGGCAGTCATCCCCTTTATATTGTGCACATGACTTGCGAAGAAGCTCTTAACCGCGTGCGCGAGGCGACCAAAAGAAATCAAAAAGTGTTTGTGGAAACTTGTGTACAGTATCTGCTGCTGGATGACTCGGTCTATGCCGAGGCAGACTTTGGCGGCGCTAAGTATGTAATGAGTCCCCCTCTGCGAAAAAAGAAAGACCAGGCTGCCTTATGGAAGGGGATCACGCAAAATTTAATAGAAGTGGTTGCCACCGACCACTGTCCTTTTTGCTGGGACCAAAAGAAGATGGGTCTCAAAGACTTTTCAAAAATTCCTAATGGCGCACCCGGAATCGAAAACCGAATGGAGCTCATGTTTTCTGAAGGTGTTTTGAAAAATCGCTTAGACATTCACAAATTTGTCGAAGTGACCTCTACCAAACCTGCGAAAATTTTCGGGCTCTTTCCGAAAAAGGGAACAATTGCTGTGGGCGCTGACGCAGACATCGTGATTTTCGATCCCGATAAAAAACACACGATGTCGGCAAAAACTCATCATATGAATTGTGACTACAGCGCTTATGAAGGATGGCAAGTGACGGGTAAATGCCGCACGACAATTTTGCGAGGCACTGTTGCCATCGATGAAGGTAAGGCTTTTATTGGCAAAGGCTTTGGCAAATATCTTCCACGAAAAAAACCAGGAGAATTTAATGTCTAGAATAGTAAAGGCAGGGCTTATTCAGGTCGCCAACAAACTCGACACTGCTGCTTCTTGTGACCAACATAGAAACGCCATGATCGAAGCCCATATTCCCTATATAGTTAAAGCAGGACAAGCCGGAGTCAAGATGCTTTGTTTTCAAGAAATCTTTACCGGGCCTTATTTTTGTCCGTCACAAGACAAAAAGTGGTATGGCCTGGCCGAAGCCATTCCCGATGGGCCTACCACCAAGATCATGTGCGAATACGCAAAAAAATATAGTATGGTAATCGTGGTCCCCATTTACGAAGAACACATGACCGGCGTTTACTATAATACGGCAGCAGTAATTGATGCCGATGGAAAATATCTCGGCAAATACCGAAAAAATCATATTCCGCAAGTCGCGGGCTTTTGGGAGAAATTTTTCTTTAAACCTGGTAATTTGGGTTATCCTGTTTTTAAAACAGCTTACGGAAATGTAGGTGTCTATATCTGTTACGATCGGCATTTTCCAGAAGGAGCCAGAGCTTTGGGACTTAATGGCGCCGAGATTATTTTTAATCCGTCTGCCACTGTAGCAGGACTTTCCCAATACCTCTGGGAGTTGGAACAGCCCGCTCATGCTGCGGCCAATGGTTATTTTGTGGGCGCCATCAACCGCGTGGGCAAAGAGTCTCCATGGAATATCGGCGAGTTTTACGGAAGTTCATATTTTGCTAACCCCCGCGGAAAAATAATTGCCAAAGGTTCTTCTGATAAAGATGAGCTGGTTATGGGCGAACTTAATTTTGATGAAATCAAAGAAGTCCGCGACCTTTGGCAGTTTTATCGCGATCGTCGACCCGAAACATATAAAACGTTAACTGACCAGTAGAATGGTGTAAAATGAGCCTTTCAAAAAATGCACTCATAGAATTTCGAAAAAAACATTTTCTGCCCACAGCTTCCCTTTATCATCATAAGGATCCCATTCAAATGGTAAAGGCACAAGGTGAGTATGTTTGGGACGAGACTGGCAAGAAATATTTGGATGCCATCGGCGGCATTGTTTGTATTTCGGCAGGTCACAATCATCCCAAAATTAAAAAAGCTCTTATGAAGATGCTCGAGGACGACGTTATTCAACATACCAGTAAAATTTATTTGACCGAACAGAGTGTAGCGGCGGCTGCAAGTCTGCTTGAAGAAAGTCCCAGCGGACTAGACCGAGTATCGTTTACTAATTCGGGCTCAGAGGCCAACGAACTCGCCTTCATGGCGGCTCGGCACGCGACCGGCGAAACCATGGTAGTCAACCTCAGACATTCTTACCACGGTGGCACTTCGGCTGTGCTTGCTAATTGTGGGCACTCTTCTTGGCGCTTTAAAGCACAACCTGTGACTAGCACGACATCAGCCATGGAACCTTATTGTTATCGCTGCCCCTTTGGTAAAGTTCCTACGAGTTGCGCGTTAGAGTGTGCAAAAAATGTTGAGACGACAATTCAAACCAGTACTCACGGCAAGATTGCGGCCTTTATCGCTGAACCGGTAATGGGCGTGGGGGGCTTTATTACTCCTCCTGACGAATATTTTAATATTGTTTCGAAAATCGTACACGAATACGGGGGAAAATATATTAGCGACGAAGTGCAAACTGGCGCTGGGCGCTGCGGGGGAGATTTTCTTCTCACGAAGACTTTGAAAATTGATGCTGATATGGTGACGATGGCAAAAGGTTTTGGCAATGGTGCGGCGATTGGTGCTGTACTTATGAAATCTGAGGTTGCCGAAAAATTATCTGGAAAAGCTTATTTTAACACTTTTGGCGGTGACCCATATCAAACAACGCAGGCTAAAATTACTATGGATATTATTCGCGAAGAAAAGCTCGTGCTTAACGCCAAAAACATGGGTGCTCTATTAAAGGATGGACTTGAACAGCTAATGAAGAAACATGAGATTATTGGTGATGTGCGTGGACGCGGACTTCTTTTAGGCATGGAGCTTGTCAAAGACAGAAAGACTAAAGCGTATGCTTCCGAAGAAACTATAAAATTCATGGACACTTGCAAGGACTACGGCCTGCTCCTCGGCAAGGGCGGCCTGTTTAATAATGTGATCAGAGTGGTGCCTCCTTTATCAGTAAAAAAAGAACAAATTCACACGATGCTTGAGATTATAGATAAATCTCTGGCAGAAGTTTCAAAGGGCTAACGAACTATGAATGCAATGGATTCTGATTATGAAAAAGTCTTTTGCAGTATTGCCGATGACTTTGATGTAAAAAAAGCGATGAGGGAGGCCAATCGATGCTACTATTGTTACGATGCTCCCTGTATCACAGCATGTCCCACAGGTATCGACATTCCCAGTTTTATTCGCAAGATTTCTAACGGCAATAATCGTGGTGCTGCACTGGACATTTTAAGTGCCAATATTATGGGTGGGACGTGCGCTAGGGCGTGCCCTGTTGAAACTCTTTGTGAGGCAGCGTGCGTCCGCGAGAAATCAGAAAAAGAACCTGTGACGATCGGCCAGTTGCAAAAATATGCGGTCGATGAATTTTTAAAAACCGATGAGAAGCCGTTCCGTCAGGCAAAACCAAATGGACTAAAGGTAGCTGTGATAGGCGCTGGTCCTGCCGGACTTTCCTGCGCCCACCAACTTTCCCTGCTGGGATATGACGTTAGCGTTTTTGAAGCGCAAGAAAAACCCGGGGGGTTGAATGAGTATGGTCTGGCGCCGTATAAGCTGACGAACAACTTTGCGCAAAAAGAAATTGAATTTATTTTGAGTGTGGGCGGAATTAAAATTGAAAACAATAAAAAGTTGGGTCGTGATTTTACTCTAACTGAGTTAAAAGCTAAATATTCAGCGGTGTTTTTAGGAATAGGTCTGACCAACGTTAACTCTTTGGGGATTCCTGGTGAGGATTTACCGAGTGTCATAGATGCCGTCACGTTTATTGCAAAAATTCGTCAGACTAAAGATTTACAGAAAATTCCGGTGACTCAAAATATTGTGGTAATCGGAGGAGGTAATACAGCCGTTGACATCGCGATCGAAATGAAAAAACTTGGCGCTGACAATGTTACGATCGTGTACCGACGCGGTTTAGAAAATATGAGCGCCACTCACCATGAAATCGAACTAGCAAAGAAAAATGGCGTATTAATAAAAACAAATGGTGTGCCGAAGAAGATCACAAAAGACGGCGTTGAATTTGAAACCTTTACCTTAAGAGCGGAACAGATATTCAAAGCTATTGGTCAGAAACTAAATTTAGAAGTGTTAGGCAGTGAGGCCCAGTTAATAGAAAACAAACAAGGAAAAGTCTTGGTTAATTCTGATTTCGAAACTTCGTTAAAAAATGTTTTTGCAGGCGGTGACTGCACGGGCATCGGTGAGGACCTTACAGTCACTGCTGTTCAACAAGGTAAACTCGCCGCCCTGGGCATTCATAAAAAACTAAAAGGGGATAAACGTGGCCAACCTAACTTGTGAAATAGCAGGGGTTAAGTCTCCCAATCCATTTTGGTTAGCGTCGGCTCCCCCTACTGACAAAAAATTCAATGTAGAGCGGGCTTTCAAAGCGGGCTGGGGTGGGGTTGTTTGGAAAACTCTCGGGGAAGATCCCCCTGTCGTGAATGTGAGTTCTCGTTACGGGGGCGTTGATTACAATGGCATGAAGGTGATGGGCTTTAATAATATTGAGCTGATTACCGATAGGCCCTTAGAGATTAATCTTCGCGAAATCAAAGAAATTAAGAAGGAGTGGCCCGACCGTGCGGTCATTGTGTCACTCATGGTTCCCTGCAATGAAGAAAGCTGGAAGAAAATTCTGAAAAAAGTAGAAGATACAAATGCCGATGGTGTGGAACTTAATTTTGGTTGTCCTCATGGTATGAGCGAAAGAGGTATGGGTTCGGCCGTGGGACAGGTGCCTGAATATATTGAAATGGTGACACGTTGGTGCAAAGCGCATACGCGTATGCCCGTGTTTGTTAAACTTACACCCAATATCACTGATGTGCGAATACCGGCGCGCGCGGCACTCAAAGGTGGCGCCGATGCGGTGAGCCTGATCAATACGATCAATTCAATCGTCAGCGTGGATTTAGATGTCATGGCTCCGCGTCCAGTTGTTGGCGGCAAGGGCACTCATGGTGGTTATTGTGGGCCCGCTGTAAAGCCAATAGCTCTCAATATGGTGGCCGAAATAGCGCGCGATAAAGACACCAAAGGCCTGCCGATCTCAGGCATTGGTGGAATTTCAGATTGGCGAGATGCGGCCGAATTTATGTCACTCGGTTGTCGATCGGTGCAAGTTTGTACCGCTGCTATGCATTTCGGTTTTAAAATAATCGAGGACATGACTGACGGTCTTAGCAACTGGATGGATGCTAAAAATTATAGGAGCTTAAATGACTTTAGAGGATTGGCTATCCCCAATGTAAAAAATTGGAACGAGCTCGATCTAAATTTTAAAACCATTGCTCATATTGAGCAAAAAGATTGTATACAGTGCGGTCTATGTTACGTCGCTTGCGAGGATACCTCTCATCAATCAGTCTCAAAAAAAACAGTTAATAGCCAGAAAAAATACGAAATTATTGATGAAGAATGTGTGGGGTGCAACCTTTGTGCACTGGTTTGTCCCGTAGAATGTATCACTATGGTGACCCAAGAAACTGGAAAGCCATTTTTACCCTGGACAGAACATCCCAATAATCCCCTCCGTAAATCGGTGAGCGTTTGAGTTACACCAATAAGGATTTGGCAGCTATTCCTCTCAACAAACGCACCTGGAAGACCGCCAACTACGCGGCTCTTTGGATTAGCATGAGTTTGTGTATTCCTACATATATGCTCGCGAGCTCCCTCATAGATGGAGGCATGAACTGGTGGCAGGCGATACTTACTATATTTTTAGGTAATACGATTGTATTAGTGCCAATGCTTTTAAATGGCCATGCAGGAACAAAATATGGAATTCCATTTCCGGTATTTGCGCGGGCGAGTTTTGGAATAAGAGGTGCTAATCTTCCGGCGCTTTTGCGTGCGATAGTGGCCTGCGGTTGGTTTGGAATTCAGACTTGGATAGGTGGGTTTGCCATTTTTCAATTGGTGAAGTTGTGGTTTCCAAGTTTTGCAGATTTACCTGCTTTTTTTCCGCAGTCATGGGGACTAGAAACGGCACCTGCTATTACCTTTTTTATTTTTTGGCTACTAAACATGTACGTTGTGTACTTAGGCGTAGACAGTATTAAAAAACTTTTGGTCTTTAAGGCGCTATTTTTACCAGTGGCTGCTTTCGCGCTTTTATTTTGGGCAATTTCTGCTAGCGGTGGGTTAGGGCCCATTCTCGCTCAGCCTTCGAAATTTCAATCGACCGCTGAGTTTTTTAATTATTTTTTTCCGGCCCTCACTGGCATGGTTGGGTTTTGGGCCACGCTCAGCTTGAACATTCCTGATTTTACTCGTTATGCAAATTCACAAAAATCGCAAATTGTGGGGCAGGCGATAGGCCTTCCAACTTCGATGACACTATTTGCTTTTATAGGAGTTGCAGTAACCAGTGCGACAGTTATTGTTTTTGGCGAAACGATTTGGGATCCTGTAGTTTTGGCAGGACGCTTTGAATCCAAACTGCTGGTCACTTTTGCGATGGTGGCTATTGCGATTTCGACCCTGGCTACCAATATTGCCGCAAATATTGTGAGTCCGGCTAACGATTTTTCAAACCTGAGTCCTACCAAAATTAGTTTTAAGCTAGGTGGTTATATAACGGGAGTCATAGGTATATTGATTTTTCCCTGGAAGCTAATGAGTGATCCTCAAGGTTATATTTTTAAATGGCTTATCGCCTATTCGAGTTTGCTCGGGCCAATTGGTGGCATTATGATTGCGGATTATTTTTTTGTGAGACGGAAAACTCTCAAACTAGAAGATTTGTACCAAGCTAAAGGTATTTATTGGTATGAGAATGGATTTAATTCTAAGGCACTCATCGCATTTTTATTAGGGCTCTTGCCAAATGTACCGGGTTTCTTAGTTGAAGTTTCGCTTCTCAACAACAGCAGTGTACTAGCCAATTTTGCGGGGCTTTACCATTACGCATGGTTTATCGGATTTGCTGTATCCGGAGTGAGCTACTGGTTGATGATGCGAAAATAAAAATCAACTACTTTCTGATACATGCGAGCGTGGTGGGTACGGCATTAAATCCACGAGTAACACACGTCGAACCTAAAGAGTCCTGGCCCACACACATCGTTTGGCAAAGAGATGCGTTTTCGCAGTTTGTAGAGGGCACAGCGGGACACTTATAGACAATAGCAGTTGGGAGCGCAATGTTGCAGTTGACTGTCGTAGGTACCGCATTAAAGCCTCTATATACACAAGTTGCCCCGGCTTGAAGCTGCCCCACGCATGTCGAAAAACATACAGCCTGAGATTCGCATTGGCTAGAGTATATGACCGGGCAGGCGTAAACGGGGGGGAGTACATTCACCGATGCGGTAGCTTCAATATTACCGCCAGGCCCCGAGCAACTAATTCTAAAATCTTTAGCGACGATGAGATTTTGAGATTGAAAAAATCCAGAAATTGCAATTGGTGAATTAATACTAACTCCCGCCACCAAATTAGAAAGATTTGTACAAGAAGTAGCGTTGACAGATGACCAAGTGAGCCTTGACGAAGCGCCGTAGGCAACGGTCGTTGGACTTGCAGTAAAAATCATAGTTGGCGGTCCAGAGCCATCGGTATTGACTATTATAGACTCGGTGACGCTGCCATTGGGGCCTGTACAGGTCAGACCATAAATTTTGCCGGCAGTTAAGTTGCCGGTGCTTTCGCTCCCTGCCGTACTTTTGGCACCGGTCCAATTTCCAATGGCAATACAAGAAATTACATTTTCACTTGACCAAGTGAGGGTCGAAGAAGAATTAAGGGAGACCATAGCTGGGTTTGCATTTATAGAGATGCTAGGCGCATCGCTAACACTTGCGCTGTTTAACATTACGGGTTTCTCGCTACAATTTTCAAAACCCACTATAATAAAAGTCCCTACAGCTATAAAACCTAAAAACGATGTACCCATTTTTGTTGATTTGTTCACATGTCACCCCATGGATCATTTTGAGACAATTCAAAATAGACTAACTAGATTGCCTCAACTGATATTATCTGCAAATTCTAGTCCTAGTTTAATGAACTTTACGGAGCAATGCCAGCTAATATGCTAATCAATTGTTTATAAGTTCAACGGTGCATTGAGGTGAGACTTTTTGAAGGGTGGTTCATATTGAACCACTCCCTTTTATGAAAAAAGAAAAAAACTAAGCAGCTAGTTTGTCGGCTAAATCGTAGAGAACAGTGTTCTCTTTGTCGATTCGGTTTTTTAAAGCTCCTAAAAGACCTTGAGTAGCGGTAATAAATCCTTTGGGATCTTTTTGAACATTCATGGGTGATGCCCATTTGGTAAAATAACCTTTTAGTACGTCCTTGATGCCGCCCATTTCTTTTTGAAATGAGATAGCGGTTTCACGCGTATTTTTGTCAGTAGACTTTAATAATAGTGGATAGAGGTTATTGTCTTCAGCTGACAAATGTATATTTAATACTCCGCTCATCTGGGCAATGAGTTTGCAAGTGGGTGCGGCATTTGTTGCTAATACATCTGCCTTGAGATGTTTACTTAGCTCAGTTGCCATTTCCATTAATCCTTCGTGATCTTTTCTAAATCGTTCTGTTTTAATCATGTGTCCTCCTGTTAGTGACCTGGTTACTTCGTCAGAGATGAGAAATTACTTGAGGGTAACCTCATGTGTTAAGACTTTTACTGACCTTCGAAACGTGCCATTTTGAAAATGGTAAACTGAGACTAAGCGGCCATTTTGTCGGCAAGATCATAAAGTACATTGTTCTCTTTATCAATTCGCGCTTTTAACGCCTCAAAAAGACCTAGAGTTTCTTTAATAAACCCGTGGGGATCCTTTTGGACACTTCGGGGCGTGCCCCATTTGGTAAAGTAATTTGTCACCACTCCTTTGATACCACCCATTTCTTTTTGAAAAAAGATAGCCGTGTCACGGACCTTTTTGTCAGTAGATTTTAGTAGTTCTGGATAAAGATTATTGTCTTCGGCCGACAGGTGTATTTTTAAAACTCCCGTAAATTTTGCAAGAAGTTTACACGTGGATGTAGCATCTTTTTCTAACGCGTCCGCCTTAAGTTGCTTACTGAGTTCAGTTGCAAGCAGCAATAAACCTTCGTGATCTTTTCTGAATCGTTCTGTTTTTCTCATACATCCCCCTGTTAGTGACCTATTTACTTACTTACTTACTTACTTCGTCGAAGTTTAGGACTCACTAAAGTTGAAACTACCGTGTTAGGACTTTTACTGACCTTTGGTCTCAAGATGTGTTATAGGGTTTAAGCAGGAGTCGCCAGTGGAAAAAAGGTCTCAGGAAAAAGTCTTAAATCCAACAGTAGTTAGGTTAGGTCTTGTTTCTCTTTTTGCTGATATCTCTAGTGAAATGCTTTATCCCATTACTCCGATTTTTTTGGCAACAGTACTTGGGGCCTCAATGACCAGTATAGGTTTTATTGAGGGTGTTGCTGAGGCCGTAGCGAGTTTGCTCAAAACCTTTGCGGGTTCCTGGTCTGATCGTATTCAACGGAGAAAGCCTTTCGTTGTAGCCGGTTATTTTTTATCGGCGATGGCAAAACCCCTGACAGGGGTGGCAACGGCATGGGTACATGTACTGTGCGCACGGGGACTCGATCGAACTGGAAAAGGACTTCGAAGTGCGCCACGTGATGCCCTGCTTGCCGAGGCCGTGTCGCCAAAATCAAGGGGCGCCGCTTTTGGTTGGCACCGGGCAATGGATACCATTGGTGCTACTATAGGCCCCTTGTTGGCCATAACTTACCTTGCTTTTTATAACAACGATTTAAGGTCCATTTATTACTTTGCCGTCATCCCTGGAGTCATTTCTGTTTTCTTTGTTTTAAGTATTAAAGAAAAAAAAGTACTTCAGGCTAATGCTAAGCAAAATGAAAGTACGGTTTTTTTACCTCGCGCGAAATGGCGTGATCTGCCCAAAGATTTTAAGGCCTATTTGTTTTCGTGGGGAGTATTTTCGGTCGCTAACTCGAGCGATGTTTTTTTATTGATGAGGGCCAAAGAACAGGGGATGTCGCTCAACCTTGTTATATTTATGTACTGCTTTTATAATTTAACCTTTTCCTTAATGAGTCCTTACTTTGGAAAGTTGTCCGATCGTGTACCCAGAAAAAACATTCTTATTTTGGGACTTTTTATTTTTAGTTTAGTTTATTTGGGATTTTCAATGGCTACGAGTCATTGGCATTTTTGGTTACTGTTTGGGATTTATGGGTTATATATGGCTGCGACGGATGGGGTAGGTAAGGCTCTTGCGGTTGATCTTGTCGATTCGCGAATGAAAGCTACGGGCCTAGGAATTTTAGGAACAGTGACGGGGATTTCAACTGTTTTTGCAAGTACGATTTCGGGTGGAATTTGGGATCAGTTCGGCCCATCGTGGACATTTATTTTCGGAATGGCAGGAGCCCTTACTGCGATGGTCTTATTAACTCGGGTACAGGTATGGAAGAAGAACTAGAAATATTTTGTCCCTTTTGCGGAGAGAGTATTTCGGTATTGGTAGATGTGTTTATTCCTCAGCAGAGCTATATTGAAGACTGCACTGTCTGTTGCCGGCCGATTCAATTCCGTATCACGTGCGAAGATGGCGTGGTCACATCGACCGAAATTGGCAGAAGTTAGAAAGCACAGAAAGTTTCTCAATTTTTAGACATGACATTGTTGTTTGAGTTAGCGTATGTTAATTCGACAAACAGATAAAAAAACCGATCGATGGAGAGTGTTTATGAAATTATATTTAGTGCATTGTGGATACTACGATAACGAAGTGGGCGATGGTATTTATGAAAGTCATATGAACTATTTTGTTTGTGCCGAGAGTTTTGGGGATGCAAGGCTGAAGGCCAAGCAAATCCCAGAGTTTCATGCTAAACGAATGCATGTAGATGGGTTACAAGAGATTCACGCGGTCGATGGTTTTAGACTTCGTCTTGAAAACGATGCCAGTTTGAATAAACAAACGCACATTACTAATTTTAATCATCGTGACCTTGCGCCAAAGCCGGCAATTAAGTCCACTCCGGAACAAGAGCACATTTAGTTTGGCTTGCCCCAGAGGGTTCACTGCTTGCTACAGCCGGCCCGATAGCACTAACACGAGAACGACGACCAGCACTGCACCTAGGCCACCACTGGGCCCGTATCCCCAGTTTTTACTATGGGACCAAGTTGGAAAAGAACCGAATAACATTAGGATTAGGAAGATCAACAATATTGTTCCTACGCTCATATACACCCCCTTGAAATGTGAATAAACAAACTCCGCTTGCCCTGTTTGTTAACAAGTGGATTTTAATAAATGCAAATTACATTCCATTTTCTAGATGAGCTTATGAGGTTTGGCGATAGAAACTGAGGAGAAATGAGTCCTTTCTCCTCAGTCTGATACTCTTACTGATACTTCTCGTTATTGGCAGTTTACAACGTCGAGAGCCATTCCGCCGCCCCAAATAGCGGATTGAAAATAGGGTCTACCGTCGTAAGAACGCAGCCCTTGAATTCTGTCTCCTGCTTGTCTCCACTGAGTATAGCCAGCAGTACGATAGTACCCATTGAATAGGCAAATAGCATGCGCCGTTAGTTGATCTGGGTAATAACCCTGTCCGCGCACATTTATGCTGGTTGGCTGACGACGGCCGTCCATACAGCTAACCACTTCGAGAGCCATCCCGCCGCCCCAAGTTGCCGATTGAAAATAAGGTCTGCCGTCGTAAGAACGTAGTCCTTGAATTCGGTCTCCTGCCTGTCGCCACTGAGTATAGCCAGCTGAAAATTCGAGCCCATTCAACCGACAAACGGCATCCGCGGTCAATTGGTCTGGGTAATAACCCTGTCCTCGCACATTAATATTCTGGGTATATCTATCGAAATCCGAAAAATCGGCCAAAGCGCCTAACGAAAAACTAAGTATTGAACTGATTAAAAATATTTTCATTTGTTTCCCCTTTTTGTTTAAAATCGTTTCCAATTAGAAAATAACACGACCATTTTTACGGGCAAGTAAAAATAAATATTTTAGTTGAAACAAGGCTTTTGGGGACTTCTGCCCCAAAAAAGTAGCATATTATCAACTTTTATTTTTCTCATTCGATTTTGCCTAAACCTCTGCCCCGTCAGTAGGCGGGTCGCGCGGAGCAGGGTCTTTATGGCTCGTCGTAAACATAGGATTTGTTATTTCGCTTGTTGGGTATAATCCCAGATGTAATAATATTATTGTGAGGATTACTTCTGTAATTATTCTTCTTTTTTATAGTTTGAGTTGGGCGGAACCTGATTCCTATGTCAATGCAAAGGCCATGAAAGAAAGAGGCATAGACGTCGCAGGTGCCCTTAAAGCGAAAGTTTCAGTAGAAAATTCGGGTTTAGGTTTTCGGACCAGCCTTTGCACAGGTTTTTTGATTTCACATACCGGATATATTATGTCGTCCCTTCACTGTTTAGGAGTTTGTCTAAAGGGGGAGTTAAAAGATCTTACCACTGCTAAAAATGAAGGACTGGGAGTTTCAACAGTAAAAGTTGGTGATACATTAAAAGGAAAAAAATGCGAAGGTCTAAAAATAACTGGCCCTAATGGCATGACCACTGACGTAACAATTGTAGCTACTGGAAAATCCTTTGTAATTAGAAATGAAACTGATTTTAATGAAGTTATAAAATTTGAAGATTATAGAAATGCGTCATTGGCAAATGATAGGTCTGAAGACTACGTGGTCTTAAAGATTCCGAGTGATAAAAAGAGTCTAAGTTGTGTACAAATTAACGAAAGCCCTGTTCCTGTTAATGAAACTATTTGGTCGTACCGCTTTGAAAGTCCCGGTCCCGACTTGGAAAAGCAATTTGTGATTGGGAAAAGAGTGTCTGGATCGAAGGTGGCTAGGGGAGAGAAGCTTATCTTTGGAGAATATATTTATACTGACATGAAAGTAGTCGCGGGCAATAGTGGTGGCCCGGCACTTGATGAATACGGAAAGGTGCGTGGCCTAGTTACTAATGGGGGCCCTTACCCAGGAATTTATCCAATAAGTGTGGTCAGAAAGGCCCTTGAGACTCAGCTCTCAAAGCAAGAGATCGATGAGATTTTTAATTGCCCGCAAAAAGACTGGGGCAACAGCAAAGGGTCTACCAAATAGCAACGGTCCTCGTCAGACGTAGTTTCCATGGGTGGCCCTAAGCCGAGCTGTGACTACTCTACAGTTAACTTACATTTTAAGCCATGCTTGGACTCGGCATTAAAACAGAGAGTAACCAGTTCATTGGCCCAAATGCTTTTACGTAGGCTGTCGTCGCGGTAACGTTGGATTCGGCTTTTTGCAATTTCAATATCTTCTCTAATTTCAGCAACTGTCTCCTCGGCAGCATAGGCAACCGGAGCTAATAAAGTCACAAGAGTTAGAGTAGTTAGCATAATGTTCTTCATAAAATACCTCCAAAGTATTTCTGTTAAATTGTTTTACAGTCTGCCAAAAAAAAGCGTCAAGCGCGGGGGCCTAGAGGCTCTTGTTATAGACAGGCATACAAAAACAAAATAGAGCAAGTCTCGGGCCATAAAGACCGTCACAGGACCAAAATTTGAGATATTCTGGCGTTAAATTTGCAGCTGTGCTTTGCTAACTGCTAGCTGCAAAATTAGACGAAACCCAAGAGTAATAGATGTCTAAATTCATTTCGCTTCTGACAATTTTTGCCTTCCATTTTTCTGGTCATTCGGCTTACGCCAATACCTGCAGTGAGCATTTTATCTCGGATTATATTTACAATATCGAGCTACTTACGAATGCCGGGAATTTTAGATATTCAGATTTTGCCACTCAAAAAGAAGGTCGATTATCATGGAAATTAAACTATACAGGTCCAAACCCAAGTGGTATTAACCGCAAAATAACGATCTCGCAAAGTAAGAATCCGGTTAAAAATTGGGTTAGTAGCAAACTAACATTCCAAGGAAATAACTACCGGCTAATTAATGTAGGCATGAGACAAATGAAAAGTGATATTGAATCAGGCCATAAAAAACTTAAAGAAATTTATAGATCTCAGACGACCGATTCTTTCATATTTGAATCCAGCGGCGAAGTTCAAGAAGCAAGAAGCGTTCTTGTCAAATACAGATGGACGGCACATAACGCTATTCTCGGCCTTTATCGTAAACTAAAAGGCTCGTATCTTTCTGAGGACGACTTTAAGCGCCTAGAGCTATTTAATATATTCAATGAAAATTCGGATGTCTTTATTTTGTTGCGAGAACCTTCAAAGAACCTTAGCGAACTATCTGAGTCCGAAATTGAATCTCACCTATTGATGACAATTCAAGTTTCATATTCTAAGGGAAAACTTGAAGTTGTCCCTCGTCCAGGCCAGTTAACTAAAAATGATCCCAGTCGCGAGTTTACAAGTCTCTTGCCGTTTCAGGAAAGGCTCTCTGAAAATATTAGTTTTAGAACCTCTCATTTAAAAAAAATCCTAAATGCCAAGTGGCCTGCTGAGTTTACTCGTTATGGACAGTTTCAAGCCGTGCCTAGCCAAGTCAAAGCAAAATTTCTTCGTGATGTACTTCTGATGGCAGGCGCGAACGGTGCCGATGCCTTCGTGGCCACAGGCGACAGTCATACCTCCCGTTTATTCAATATATTTTATGGATTTACAAAAATCGATCAGCCGTTGGCAACAAATCAAAATAAAGAAAAAGAGTTCATAAACTACCTTACAAGCAGTGGGCAGAATTATTTGCCAACACTCAGAAAGCTAGAAGAAAAGGCAAATCAAGTTATTTCTACTCCTGTTAATTTTTAAGTTTTTGTTTAATGGCTGCCAGGGGGTTAATTGTAGAAATGGGGATTTGATCTAACAATCCCTTGTTAATGAATTCTCATTTTGACCATTCTCATTTTGACCATTTTCATTTTGAGGCGTTCCAAAAATACTTAGGTCTTAAATCGAATTAATGTGGGTACATATCAATAAAAAAGAGAATCTTCGATTTTCAATTTCACCCTCATCTCTAATGTATTAGACTGTAGATTGAGCTCTGCATTTACAATGTTGGAATGCCAGAAATGAATATATGCCTTCTTAAAAAAAGCAAGATACGTGCCTTGGCTGCTTTAGCTTTGGCCTTCGTTTTGGTTTGCACTTACGGTCAGGGATGTGGCGATTTTAAGTCGGCCGGCTTGCAACCACAATCCTCATCATCAGACGGCAAGTTCATTTGTCGTGCTAGTGATTCCATTTCGGCAAATACCGTTCGTCGATTACCGAGGGTTCACTTATTAAATTCACTCAAAGAGTTTCTATCTCGGATGAACACAAATGATCTTAGCATCGTCATGGCAAATGCCCAAGCTCAACTTGAGCAACTACCTATAGATTCTATGGAACGATTTACGACAAATGATACCATTTTAAATCAGAATCACGTCGATGCCATTTTTGAAATCGCATTTGAGTTAGCAAGTATTTTGGCAACAAACCAAGGTTACGTTGCTCAACTCGCATCTATTTGCGGTGTTGACTCCTCTCAAAGTTCGTTAACAGGAGTTTGCGCTAAAACCTTTGCCGATTACTATATTAAGAAAACTTTTAAAAGGCCGGTAACGGAACTCGAAGTGAGCTCACTCCTTGCTGATCCCAGTTCAACAACACAAGCACCATTAAACCTAACCAGTAGTGATGGCTTGACGATTTTTTTAGGGCGATTAATGGCGCATCCAAAATTTTACTATATCTTTAACAATGAAGGCCTATTAATTTCTGGTAGCGAAGGAATTTCGGGCGCCACCTATCAATTAAATAAATATGAACTTCTAGTAAAGCTAACCTTTCTATATTGGCAAGGCCCACCCAACGATTATCTTTATGAGAAAATCGAATCAACAGATATTACTCAGCAAGAGCAAATGCGAACAATAGTAAAATATATTTTAGATGATCCGAAAGCTAAAATGGGAATAAACACTTTTTATACTGAGTGGCTTAAAACTCCCAGTCTGCCTTTATTAGGAGCTAGTGGTTCTACGGCGTACAGTGAGTTTTCGAAAGGTCTAAATATAAATGTGCAAGGCCATAAACACCGCACGGATATGATTGAAGAGATTAATGATATCACAGAATATTATACCTTTACTCCTAACGGCCGCTACGAAGACCTAATTATGACCCCCTTTTCGTTTGCTAAAACATCTGACCTCGCAGATCTATACGGGGTTAGTAGCCTATGGGATGGGAATTCTGAGCCCACTATTCGCTTTCCAGCCTCCGAACCACGTGCGGGAATTCTTACCCGTGCAGCCTTTGTCGCGAACGGAACTGAATATACAAATCCCATTCATAAAGGAAAAAGAATTCGTTTTGATATCTTGTGTGGAGAACTCCCTCCTCCGCCAGCAAATTTAGATATTAAACCAGCTGCACAAAACACACTAAACACAACCAGAGAGATTATTGAGGTCGCGACTGCTGGAACCCCCACAAGTCCCAATCAGTGTATGAGCTGTCATAGATTCATGAATCCTTTGGGCTTCGCTACAGAAAACTACGACTCTCTCGGCAGATTCAGAACACTCGAGAATAAGTTTGACCCCCTCACTGGACTCCTAAAAACTAGTTTGAATGTCAATACTCATACAGATGCGATTGTGAAAAGCAATGAAGTCAAACCGGTTAATGATGCCATAGAGTTAAGTAAGGCCATTGTGGATTCTCGTGTCGGACAGCAATGTATGGTGCGAAAATACTTTCGTTACGCTTTCGAAAGAACAGAGAGTAACACTAATGACGGCTGTACGCTTGATAATATGATGATTAATTTGGATGGGTCATTAAAGCAATTTTTTGAGTCAGCGGCCTTTCAAAAACCCTTTTTATATCGGAAGGTGAAATAGTATGAAATGGAACCCAATGACGCGAAGGCATTTCTTGCAAGGTGCCGGGGGCGCTATACTTTCACTTCCCTTTTTACCGTCGCTGATTGGCAATAGAGCCATGGCTGCGTTACTCGCTGCCAATCAACAAAAAAGTTTTATTGGCGTCGGTGCCTTTCATGGGCTCTATCGTATGCACGGACCGAAATCACAATTAATGCCGGTATTACCCGATGATATCAGAAGCGTGGCGGGCTTCACACCCTTGTCTTTACCCGGAAAACACACTGTCTATGCAAGACCCTTGAGTCAGTTATTGCAAAATAATCAGATCTCACAAATTATTAATTCTAGCTTTAATCCGGTACTGAGCAAAATGTTGATGATGCAGGGATTAGACTTTTTATCTATCTATGGCCACAACGGAGCTCAGTTTGGGAATCAAAATACGAGCGGCGGAGTAACGGGACTTTCTTCGACCGCGAGCATTGATCAGGTTATGGCTAACTCTCTTAACTTTTATAAAAATCCTGCACTCAAAGGCCGCTCACTAGTTGTTGGACCTAATAAATACGAAACGGGACTTCGCCCGGGAGGATACGGGATTTCATCAGCTTATCAAACTCCCAGTAGTCCTTTAACGAGTGCCATCGTTAGTCCACCGCTGGCTTATAACCCTCAGGCGGTTTGGGATAAATATTTTGGGCAAGCACCCACGACATTACCCCTTAAAAAAACCTTGGTTGATCTTGTTCTTGCAGATTACAAAAGCGTCAGAGGTAGCCGAGCTCTTGCGAGCGAAGACAAACGCGTTTTAGATCAACATATTGAGTTATTGCAAAATACTCAGCTCGCCGTAAATAATCAATCATTGCAAATTAATGGTGGCATTCGTCCCCCCAATAAAGCGCCGTCGGGAGCCGACTGGGGCGCCGGTGTGTACGATCTTGTTGCCTGCACTGCCGCTGACCGAAGGATATTAATCAAAACCATGAATAGCGTAATCACATCTCTAATTTCTTCGGGACTATGCCATTCTTTTCTCGCGAGTTCCGAATCTTTGACCTCAACCGATTTAGGTGCCTGGCATGCTTGGGCGCATGCGGGGTATGATAACGACAAAGATTTAATTGCAAATGTGGAATCCTACAATAGTGTGATTACTGAAAATACCATAGTGATGCAGGACATGTGTTTGGATTTAGCGCTCAAATTAGATTCTATAAGTTCAAATGGCTCGACTTTACTTGATAGTTCTCTGATCACTTGTATTCAAGAGCATAGTAAACGAGGACACGAGGCATGGAATATTCCGGTCATCACTTTTGGCTCTGCCGGTGGTACACTTAAAACCGGACAGTACCTTGATTATAGAAATTTTGAAACAACTCGAAACGATCTGGGCTGGACCCGATTTGGCTTTCCAATGAATCAGCTCTGGGCCAATTTACTTCAGGCTATGGATGTGCCCCCCGGTGAATTTGAAGCGTTGGGTAAAGTCGCAGACTCGCATCCCAGTTTTACTATTAATGGAAGACGCACGGGTTATGGCGTAAGTCTTTTCTGGACGGCCGATGGAGCATCGGTTGGCTTAGTCCCAGTGTCCTCTAGTCACTATTCCACTTGGGGAGGAACCGACCTAAGCAGTTGGCTTCCGTTTATTAAAGCGTGACAAAATTTTTCACCAAATAATTTATTTGCGCTGATCTGAACGGAAGTTTTTCTTAGGGAATACGGCTATCGATCCAAAAAATGTCAGTTTTAATGCTTCTTTATCTTTATTTAGAAAAAAGACGCCCGAATCACCAACTGAAAGTTGCGGATCAAAATCCACAAGTCCTTTATGCTGAAGTTTAATGCTGACTTCTTTCTCAAGGCCCTCGCCCTTAAGATAAGAATCAACTACAAGTTTAACCTCTTGAGTTCCTGTATGAGGTTCCCTTCCCAGGTCTTTTGCTTTCACGACAGTGCCGATCACAATATGACTCGAACTCTTTGTTAAATCGGAAAACGAAATTGGCACGAAGTCGCTCGCATAGGTCAAAACACAAAAGAGTTTTAAAAATATGGTTGTCACTTTTTTTTCTCCAGACATGAGGTTGCAGAAGTATCCTTATGTTATGAGAATTCTAGATCAATGGGAACCAGAAGTGAAAACGTTTGTGCAAAAATAGCGAAATAAAACTCTAGTACAAAGCCTAGTATGCTAATTAGTATTTCCCAGAGAAGTGAACCCATAAGACAATTATAATGTGAAATACTTTTTAATGTTTTTGTTTTTCTTAAGTTCGATTATCAGCCCTGCTGATAAACCGATCAAATCACGAACTATTGATGATTACTTCCAGCTTATCATGGGTTATGCACCAAAGGTAGTTCATCAAGAAGGTGAAATTACGAATTTTAAGGTTCTTGAGACCAAGAAAGTTAGTAAAACTAAGGATCACATGTGGTTTGCGGGCTACCAAGACGGCCATGGCGAACTCGCCGTGTTAAGAATTAATCCCAAACTCACTATCATTTTATCTCTGGCGGTAGGATGTGGGCCCGTGTGTACCTACGATCTCAAAGTACTCCAAGATAACAACCAAGAGAAAACTTTAAAAGATGTAACTAGCGCTGCTTTGCCTACAAAAGATGTCCGGGCTAAATACGAAAAACTTGTTCCCGCTAGTTCTCGTGAATATAGGCCACTGGCCTGGTCTCTACCGGCCAATGGTTCCCAAGTTCTTGTCGCTCAGATTGAAGAGTCAGACGATCAAAATATAGGAAAAGACATACGTAAAGAATTTATGAAGCTTGAGTGGGATGAAAAAAAAGAAAAATTCGTAGAGAGATAGTGAAACTCCTTCGTAAATATTCGACAACAACATTCGCGCTACAGTTGGCTTATTCAAGATGACTATAAAGGAGCGCCATATCAATGTCCGATTGCGTGTTTCCGGAGAAAAGCAACATCGTTTTTGCCATGTACAAGATTTGGTGAGTTTACAGCAATAACTTCACAAGCCCTAGAGCCACTAGTCAGTTGATCGACGATAAAATCAGGCTCGGGGTCTATGCCCCGACTGATTCTTCAAATTTAAGGCGTATGGGTTCGTGTGACTCGTAACAAGTGGTGCCCGTGGCCCTATGGTGGAAGAACTACTGACATGGGCTAAGGAATATCCCATACAGTGGCGGGAACCAAGGCCATACTTAGCGAAGGCTGGCAAAACCTCCTAAGTATGAAAGGGGGATAAGTGTATTCGCTATTGATAAGGTTGATGATTTTAAGTACAGTTTTTGAGTCAACCTAGCGCTTTAATTAATTTCTCAATTTCTTTTTCACTAATGTACGCACCGTGAATGCGTTGAATACCTTTAGATGTCTGAAACAACATATCACCTTTACCTAAAAGGTCTTCCGCGCCGCTATCATCTAAAATTGTACGTGAATCGACGCCGCTAATAACCCGAAAAGCAACACGGGAGGGAAAGTTTGCTTTTATGGAACCCGTAACGACTTTCACTGTTGGCCTTTGGGTCGCAAGAACAAGATGGATCCCAGCGGCTCTTGCTTTCTGAGCCAGTCGAGTAATCGCATCCTCAGCGTCTTTTCCTAAAACCATAATCATATCGGCAAACTCATCAATAATAACGACAACGAAAGGGAGTGTTTGCCATTTTCCTTCAAACTTTTTAAATTCTGTTTTTCGACGCGATTTAATAACCTCATTAAAACCAAGAATATTTTTTGCTCCTACGCTACCAATCATTTCGTAGCGCACTTCCATTTCGGCAACCAATTGCCTTAAGATAGGTAACCCTTGCGCTTTCATTTCAGTTATCACTGGGCATGCTAAATGCGGGCACTTATTGTAAGCAGCAAGTTCTACCATTTTTGGATCCACCAAAATGAGTCTCAAATCTTTTGTGGAGTGGCGGGAAAGCAGACTCGCAATCAAACAATTAATGAAAACGCTTTTTCCTGATCCCGTTGATCCGGCAACGAGTAGGTGGGGCATATTCGCTAAGTCATCAATGACCGGATCGCCAAAAGGGTCAACGCCCATCACAATCGGTAAATGAAAATCTTTTGAAAAAAATGTTTTGTCATTTACCAGACTCCCGAAGCGAATATCACGTCTTTCTTTATCTTTGTTCGGGATTTCAAAGCCGACAGTATCTTTGCCAGGAATAGGAGCGATCACTCGCAGACTTGCGGTTTTAAGCAAGCGTGCGAGATCCTCGCGCAAGGTTACAATCTTAGCGATTTTCGTACCTGGGGCTGGTTCAAACTCATATGTAGTGACCACGGGGCCTTCGGTAACGTTTGTCACCTTGCCTTCAACTTTAAATACTTTAAGCTCAGCGGTTAAACGTTCGCCGGTTTTTTCTAATTCCTCTTTATCGAGTTTTCCTTCCTCGGTTGTGGCAAAAATAGATAACGAGGGTTTCTCACTTTTATGGGTCGATGCCGATAAATCTAAATCTATTGTGGTTTTTGCTGACTCTCTATCATTTTGCAAGGCCTCAGCTTCCCTTTCGTTTTCATTTCCTTTTTTTAATTTTTCTGATTTTGGACTATCAGAAATAACGCTCAATTTTCGGTTATTCGCCATGAAAGCATCGCGTTTATTATTTACATTCCCGACAGCTTTTTGAAATTTATAAGTGACGTAACTCAAGACTTCGGCTGTTTTGGAAAATTGCAGTAATCCCGCTAATACGAAACTGGCAATGGTGAGAAAAGAAATAAAAATAGAACTACCACCATACCCCAATGTATTAAAAATAGGCATGCCGATATTATCACCAAGCCAACCGCCAGGGCCGTAGGGTTGGGCGAAAATAAGAGTTTTTGGTGGAAAAATTTGCGCTAAAGAAGCGAGAAGTGACGTGATAGCGGTAAAACAAAACATTGTCGATCCACTCGGAAGCCGCGTAAATCCGATTACAGATAAAAGTCCCAAGAAAAATAATAGCAATGGCCAAAACAGTGCGGCGATGCCCATGGTTGAATACATAATGTAACCGATTTTATTTCCTAGGGGGCCACCAAGGTTTTCTATTAAGGCGGGATCAGTAGTCATGGCTTCACGACGATCAAAACTTAAAAGAGAAATCGCAATAAACATTCCCAAGCCCAAGATGAAAAACCCAAGGGCCTCAGTCCACGCCGATTTTTTCGGGGCGGACTCCTTTAGTTTTTCCTGAATTCTTTTTAGCTGGCTTCTCAAGCTGTCTCTCCCGCAACTGCACGAAGGTCGGAAGTTTAAAAAAAACCCTCCTACTTATCTACGTCTAATATCGGAAATAAAAGGTAAACAGTTAGAGGTTTCAGCGAGTCGGACTTGGGGCCTCGGACCTTCGGCTAGCTACCGATGCCAGGCAGTGCTTTGAGACACTTGCGTTCGAAAAATCAATGATGTGAAAAAGGATTCTTACGAATTCTTATTCCAGCCCGCGATACCTTCTTTGAAGTGTTTAATATTTTTGTAGCCAAGCTTACATGCTTTGCGTGCGGCTTTCTGCCACGCCGA
>JAWXAY010000015.1:0-7072 GCA_034439715.1 Pseudomonadota bacterium | reverse complement strand
TACTACCTCTCCTGCTTGACCATTCAAGCCGTTATGAGAGGCAATCTTTTAACCTATGCTCAACTTACAAACCGGAAGGAATTACGTTGCACCCAACAAACATGACAAAGGCATTCACTACTCCTTGGATCAGTGTCATCGTCACCATGTCCCCATTGGCGATGTGAGCTACTTCATGTGCCAATACGCCGTTAACTTCCGCATGCTTCATGCGCTGAAGTAGTATCTAAGCGCAACGATCTAGAGTTGATAAAATTTGAATCTATTATCGAAACGGCTTACCAGTTCGACGCCCGCAAGAAATACAATGCCCTGATGCAGTTCGCTCTTGCTCAAGGAATCAAGCACATTCTTTTCTACATCGGCAGCCGTGAAGCTCGCAATCTGACCGACAACGAGAAAAACGAACGCCTTATCAAAGAAGATAAAATTATCATTCATTACGTGAGCGAGAGTGCGCAATTCCTATAGAACCAAAGCTGAATGTGGATGGTGGCCTTACCGCCATACGGTGCTCGGGTATATTCATCATAAAGAGAAAGACAAATACGGCAATGCTATTAAGGGAACTGCAAAAATCATCTCCGACCCTGACCCAAGAATCGTAAAACTTGTCCAGCGTGAATTTGAACTGCGCGCTCAGGGTTATTCATACGACGACATTCTGGATAAAAATCTTAAAGAGGGATTTGTCCCCAAAGATCTCGATGGAAAATATAGTCGTCATGGGATCGAGGAAAGACTGAAAAACTCCTTTTATTGGGGATTCTTTTACCTGAAGGACGATCCAACAAAATATCGAGGCAAACACGATTTGATAATCCCAGCCAATGCCCTCAAGGCGGTCGAAAACATTAATAGCGGCAATGGATGTAAGCGAAGAGCTAACCGAAGGGGTGAGGACATCTTTCGGGGTTGGTTAGTCTGTGGTCATCCAGATTGCAAAAGAGGAATAACCTATGAACGTAAGGAGAAAATTTTGAAATCCACCGGAGAAGCAGAAGGCTGCAATTCGCAAACAGATGGAGGGTTACGATCAAGCGCGAGAAGATCTACGCGGAGAAAGACGAAATGTTGTTCGGCTGTTCACATCAGGAAAACTAAACGAACGCGACTACAATGAACAGATCACCGAAGTTGAAAAGAAAGAAGATCACTACGCACGAGAGTTAGTTCGTCTCAACTGCGACATTAGCGACGCTGGAATGACTGCGGCTAAAAGAGTGTTCGAACTGGCTATCAAAGCGAAAGAACTCTGGAAAACTATGAACCGAGAGGAAAGGCTCGATTACCTCAAAAAGGTATGTTCTAACCCAACTCTAGATGCGTTAACTATTCACTATCATTTAGAAAAGCCATTCGCGAGATTGGCTTCTTGGCAGGAAAATAGTGAATGGCGGAGAGAGAGGGATTCGAACCCCCGAGGGCTTTGACACCCTACACGCGTTCCAGGCGTGCGCCTTCAACCACTCGGCCATCTCTCCTTCTGAAATCCTACGGAAAAAATCTAGTGTTGTTAGAGATTTAACAGAATGAGGATTTTTGGTAAAGCCCATAATTTCAGGAGAAGTACTTACCCACTCTACTGTGTTTTACGAATCCCAGCTGACCCCTTTAAACCGATTCTTAGGTAGGCCCTATGTCTAGAATCAACTCAAAACTCGTTTCTTTTGGTATTCAATTATTTCCTATTGCCTATTGGGTACACATAATTCAAAATTGTCTCTATGGATAAAGACTTTCTTACCTTTATGGGAAATCACTGGGTCCTAGTCGAGAACGATGTCGTAATTGTCGGACTCAATGACGAAGGCGTTGAGTACGCCGATACGGCCTCTGAAGTAAAACTCCCCCAAGAAGATGACGAAGTTGTGGCCGAAGAGATCATTGGAGAAATCGAAACTGAAGACGGCCCCATAAATCTTTACTCGCCCGTGGATGGAAAGATCGTCGAGATCAACACTACTGTCGTAGAGTCTCCCGAGTTGATTAAAGAAGATCCCTATGGCGAAGGTTGGTTATTTAAAGTGGAACCTAAGAACATCGAAGCTTTAAGCCGCCTCAGTGTTGACTTACAATCCGACGAATAAGTAGTTTTTTATTTTGGCAATTCGGATAGCGGCGTGTCTTTATAGTCCTTGCCGTTGAAACTATACACGTGTCGTTCGCCATCCATTACTGTGAGCAGACTCACCGGTCGCTGCCAAATTTTAAAAACATTCTTGAGGGTTTCTTCCATATAGTTAGGCTGCATATCCACGCCTTCGTGATTGTGACTCATAAGTAACTCACCACGATTTTCAAAGTTAGCATCTTCAATTTGAATACTGGGTTGACCGAAATTAGTTAAGTGAAACAACAGCTGTTTTTTAATCGACGAAAAATTTCGAGTTTCAATTTCATAATGTCCAGTTCGGGGATTAAATTTATAAACAAACATGCGATTTTTTACACAAAATTCCTCAGTCAAAAATTCATCAATAAAAGTTACATCGTTATAATCACGACGTATCTCAAATATTTTTTTTCTGCCCAAGCCTAGTTTTTTGTCCCACGCCAATTTTGCCTTAATGTCGTCGCATTCATTCCATTCTTTTCCAAATTGCCCTTTATCCCAGCGCTCTTCAATATCTCTAAATAACTCAATCCCTACTTTATACGGGTTAAATCCAGTGGGACTCATTGCCATCGTGCCACTGTGATGATCGGCGTAATCAATAATTTCTGCCGAGGTGGCAATATCCATAGTCATCATCTTTGAGTGCCAATAACTGGCCCAACCCTCGTTCATAATTTTAGTCATACCCTGTGGCGCAAAATAATAGGCTTCTTCTCGAATCATAGCCAAAACTTCCTGCTGCCAAGGCTTTAGCGGAGCGTAGTACATTAAAAATAACAAAATATCTTTTTCGGGATTAGGCGGAAATTTGGCAAGCTTGGCTTCGTCTTCCTGTGCCCGCAGTCTCTGTTGTTCTATAAACTCTGGTGGATTTATGTAGCCTTCCATATACTCGCGGTCCACTCTTAATTTATTTCCTGGGTTATTGCGATTATCTTTTTCGGGACGAGCCGATTTGGCGGGAACATATGGTCGATAGCGGTCTATTAGATTTTCTAAGCTCAAACAAATATCAATAAAGTTCTCGACCTCATCGATACCGTATTTATCCATGAGCCCTCTCACCTTAGACGCGTTATTGGCCATAACGTCCATCATTTTGCGATTGGTCTTTGAAAACCATTGGTTATTCTTAAAAAAATCGCAGTGCCCATAAACGTGAGCCATCACGAGCTTTTGGTCGACCACCATGTTGCCCTCCATTAGATAGGCGTAACAAGGGTCGGTGTTAATCACCATTTCATATATTTTTGCGAGTCCGTACTCATAGGATTTCGAGAGCTGTTCGTATTCCATACCAAATCGCCAATGTGGGTAACGTACAGGAAATCCTCCACGAGCTGCAAATTGATTCATTTGATCATAGGTTATGATTTCAAAAACGGTTTCAAAAAAATCAAGGCCATAACCCTTGGCCGTTTTTTCGATTCTAATCCGTTCTTTTTCTAATTCAGGAGTTAGCCCTGCCATTCTAGCGTCCCTTACCTAAAAAATCTTTGATTGAATCCACAATTTTGTCGCGACTTTGAATTCGGCTAGTAATCAATACTTCGTGATTAGGAAATTCCTTCTCAAGGTCTTTTAAGAACTGACCACTACCGTATTTGCTTTCGACCTGACCGTAGCCAAACATATTCACACAAGGAAAGAAAAAATCTTTCAACAAATTTAAGCAAATTCGCGTGTCTTCGCCACTCCAATTATCGCCATCACTAAAGTGAAAGGGATATATATTCCAACGATCAATAGGATATTCATCTTCGATAATTTTTTGGCAAAGCTTAAACGCAGAGCTAATTAGTGTGCCCCCCGACTCGCTTGTACTAAAAAATGTTTTTTCATCGACTTCTTTAGCCGAGGCATCATGGATAATAAAACGAGTCTCAAGGCCCTTATAGTGACGCTTCAGCCACGTGTTTATCCAAAAGCTTTCAAGACGAACAATTTCTTTTTGTTCGTCTCCCATTGAGCCAGAAACGTCCATCATGTAAAGAACTACCGCGTTGGCCTCAGGTTTTGTCACTTTTTTATATGAGCGGTATCTTAAGTCTCGCCGAATCGGGACGATGATTGGATTTTCTGCATCGTAGGAGCCGGCAACAATGGCTCGTTTAAGTGCTTCTTTGTACGAGGCTTTAAAATGTCTGAGTCCTTCTGGACCTACATTTGATAGGCCGGTGTATTTCGTTTTAGTCGTGTTCGTATTTTTGTTTCCGCGCGGTTGAATATTTGGAAGTTGAAGCTCTTCACCTAAAATGTCAGCTAATTCTTCAAGGGAAACATCGACCTCAAGTTGATGTTCGCCTGGGGATGATCCCGCCGTTTGCCCGGAGCCCGGTTGCTGCTCCCCATCTACGGCCTCGCCGGCACTGCCGTCGCCTTGGCCTATGCCGCCACTTTGTTTAGGACCGTATTTAAATCTGGGAATTTCAATGTGGGGCAACGGGATTTTTACGAAATCCTTTTCTTGCCGGCCGATCATTTCTCCATGCGTGATATATTTCTTGAAGTGCTCTTTGATCTTACCGCGAACGATCTGCTTAAATCTATTGTGGTCCTCACTTATCCCGCTCATTTATTTTTTACATCTCCACGCGCAAAAATACTCGCGACATATTGTAATACGTCTTGGGCCGAAACCTCATCATAACCAAAGTCCTTAATAAGTCTCGCTTTGACAATCTCAATTTTTTCTTGAGTATCTTTATCAACCACCGAAGAAACTAGCGAGTGCAGCTTAATGGAATCCTTTTGATCCTCAAAAAGTTTAAGTTCAAAAGCTTTGTGCAGGCGCTCATTGGTTCGGTAATCAAACTTTTTACCTTCAAGTGACAAAGCGCCTATATGATTCATGATTTCTCTTCTAAAGTCATCTTTGCGAGATTCTGGAATGTCTATTTTTTCTTCTATAGATCTCATAAGCCTATCATTAGGTTCTTCATCTTGACCCGTAAACTGGTTGCGAACTTTTTCTCTTTGGGTGTAGGCCTTTACATTATCGATGTAGTTACCGCAAAGTCTGGCTAAAGCACCTTCGTCAGCGCTTATCGCTCTCTGAACCTCTGCCTTGATTGTCTCTTCGTATTCTTGTTTTACCACCGCCAAGAGCTCTTTATACTCGCCCTTTAGTTCCTCGCTCGAAAGGAGCGAGTGGTGCTTGAGTCCAGACTCAAGCTCATTCATCACCATAAAGGGATTTACTGAACCTCGATTCATTTGTTGGGCAAAAACAATCGAGTTTGAAAGTTTATCTTGAATGTATCTTGGAGAAATACCATCAAGGCCCTCTCGACGCGATTCTTTTCTTAATTCTTTAATGTTGTCTTCAGTAAAGTTGGGCAGTGTTTTACCATTGTAGAGTTTTAGTTTTTGCAAGCGCGTGAGGTTCGCCTTTTTAGGCTTTTCTAGGCGAGTCAATACAGCCCACATCGCCGCCATTTCGATGGTGTGAGGTGCGATAGAAATGCCTCTCATTTTTCGACTGTTAAAATCTTTTTTATAGATATTAATCTCGTCATTCCATTTAGTGATATAGGGAATGTCTATTTTTACAGTTCGGTCTCTCAGTGCCTCCATAAATTCATTGTCTTGGAGTTTTCTGTATTCGGGCTCGTTAGTATGACCAATGATAACCTCGTCAATATGAGTTTGTGCGAACTTCTTGGGTTTTACTCGGTGCTCTTGAGAGGCGCCAAGGAGGTCATACAAAAACGCCACATCAAGCTTTAAAACTTCTACGAATTCTATCATTCCCCGATTGGCGACGTTAAACTCTCCGTCAAAATTAAAGGCTCTAGGATCTGAGTCTGAGCCATACTCAGCAATCTTTCGGTAATTAATGTCGCCTGTCAGTTCTGTACTATCTTGGTTTTTTTCGTCTTTCGGCTGAAAAGTTCCAATGCCAATGCGATCAGCCTCCGAAAGAACAAGACGTCTCACGCGAACATGGTTTAGCACTTTCGTGATGTCGCCACCATATTTGGTCATAAGTGCCGTAAAAATGTATCGGCTAGGTGGGCTCAACTCCCCATCGATACTCACTCTAAACTCGCCTTTGTTGCCGCGATTTATTTCTTCTGTAAATTTCGCCCTTAACTCCAGGGGGATTAACAGTAATGGCTCTTCATGCATGGGGCTGGGGAATGTCCTAACGCCCTTGCCAAAGATATTATCATTATCGCCTGTCGGATCGATCCAGTCAAAAGTGTACAAGCCACCAGCATCAGTTTTAGAATATCTCTCCACTCCTTGTTTCAAAAGCCTACAAATTGTGGATTTAGCACTACCAACCGGTCCGTGCAAAAGTATCACTCGTTTTTCAGTTCCATAACCTTGAGCCGCTGAGCGTAGAACATTCATAAACTTCATGAGCGAAATATCTAATCCGAATACGGCATCCTTTCCGTTGTTGTCTTCGTCATCAAAAAATTTGTAGCGAATGACTTCTTTTTTTGTGTCGACGTATTTAGTAGAACCATAATCCAGAATTAACTCGTACATCCGCTGAAAAGCGTTTCGAGTAACTTTGGGATTATGTTTTACCAGGTTGAGGTAATCATCAAAAGTTCCGGACCAACTCATGTCTCGAAACTTTCCACCATCGTTCCAGTCTTTTAGAATATTTTGAATGCTTAATTTATTGTCGGACATAGACCTCTCCTTGGGCTAATTTCCCTCTACTTATATTATGCCCAAGGACCGCCCAAACCGCAAAGTTCTATCTCAAAACAAGCGCTTTAGAATGAGACAACTGGTCCGCCGTTAGTCCAGGATAGTTCAGTTTAAATATTAACTATAAATTTGGCTTATTGGCCATTTCTCAAAATGAGATATTTTTACACTGGCCGCATGTGTGTCTCTTTCCTTTTTTTAGTGGGAGCTCAAATATAATAGGGGATGATTCAGGCTTTTTCGACTTCAGGTTCGTCACTCGGATTTTAGAAGGTCAAGTAT
>JAWXAY010000014.1:0-18033 GCA_034439715.1 Pseudomonadota bacterium | reverse complement strand
CTCTTTGATTTTATTCTTTGGTTTAAAATTTTAATTGCTCAGACGAATTTGCAAACATCGGAGAATAATTCTCCGATGTTTCTCCAATAGACTATCCGGCCTTGGGCACCTTTATTTTAGTCAAATCAGTCAGGCTGGTGATCTCATCTTTAAATGAAATCTTTGCTAGCGCAGGATTGTTCAACCATTCTTCAAGTCTGCCAAAACCAATTGGCCTTTCCCATTCGGGATAATACGAATCCCGTATCGCTTGTTTAATTGTCTGTGAAACACGGTCCTCGCGGACCACAAACACAACTTTGTCGGCTCTTTGAAATGATGAATAGGCATCCATGATGTGTCGGTATCGCTTTGGATCTTTTTTCGTCAGCTCCAATTCAATCGCAATTCTGGTCTTTTTTTCATTGGCTAATTGGATAAGAGCATCTGGGAGTTTTTCCTTTTGCTCGGAACCATAATGACGTTTAAGCCCCGAGCTGAGTCTTCGTAGCTCGGACTCCAGTCTGTAATTCGTCGCAATCCCAGCTTTCAAAATCCGCAATACGATTTTTGCGAGACACTCATCGTGATTCAACTGTGAAATAAAAGGCGGAGTAACTAGCTCCTCACCAACCACTTGTTGAACTAACTGGTGTCTCTTGTTTAAGATTATCACGCCGGAAGCAAATTTTTCGTAGTGCGGAAAAAATATCTTTTGCTCGGTTAAAGAATCCCATAGCTTATACCTCCAGCTCTGACTGCCGCGTGCAAAAAACTCATTCCATAGATCCTTCGTGAGAAAGCCCGACTTAGCTGCAAACTTGATTTCTGGAATTGGCTCCCATTTCCTCATTGGCTCTCATCCCATCTTGCTGGCTCCGTAATGATGTATTCAAAATGGCCTTCGATATAACGATTGCTCACGCTGTGGGCTTCGACCCATCGAGAATCAACCTTGGCGCTCTTCAGGGCGGGCATTGCCCCCGTCTTAGGCGAGGGAGATGACGCTCGCCCTTTCGAGTACGCTTCTTTTTTTTGATCTTCCAGCTCACTATGTATAACTGACCCCGCAACCATTCCCGCCATACCGCCAAGAGCCGCGCCTACGATCACGTTTCGAGTTCGGTATTGGCCGTCTTTGCCTGGATCTGCGAGTCCACCAGCAATAGCGCCAGCGCCGACACCGAGGCCGGCCCCAAGACCAACACTTTTGTTGTCGGTCGCGCAGCCACCCATTAAAAATACGATTGATAGCGCAAAAAGTTGAATGGCAAGACAATATTTGAAGTTTGTTGATTCATGTTTTGTCATATGTTTTCCTCTCTGATTGAGTTTTGATTTTTTTGCTCAACTGGTAATTCAAGAGGTTTCGCATTTTCTTTTGTAACGGGTATAAGGTCGGGCGCAGGAATATCATCGTATTTTCGAAACTTGATATGAACAGTTTTACTCCCCGCAGCGTGCGGAATCACCATCATAGCCTCACCAACCCCAAGCTCATTTTTAAATTTATTCGGGTGAATGATGAATTCTTCAACCTCACGAGCAGACGCATCACCAGTATTTTCTTTAGCAAAAAATCCGGTCTTAGTTCGCTCGGTATATTTGACAGTTTTTGACGTGCCGATCACTTTTGAAAAGTATTCGGTAGAATCAGGATCATTGCCACGCATAAATACTTTAAGATTTGCATTGGTTAAAATTGAGTTTGCAATCGGATCGCCCAGAGTCTTGATGTCTCCCAAGGCTTGATGTGCAAAAACAATCCCGACGTTCGCACTTCTGGATTTATTAAGTATGGATACAAATCCAGGGTATAAATACTCAGTAAAGTCATCTAAGAAGACCGAAAAAAAATCTGGTTGGCGATTTGATGATCGGTGACGATTGGCCACGGCTCCTTGCAAACACTGTAAAATCATCTTCCCACTCGCTTGTCCCAAAAACGGTGAAAGTAAAACGGGGAGCTGAAAATATACAATCAAGTTTTTACTTAGCGCCTTATCAAGCGTTATCTCGGGAGCCTCAGTATTAAAGAGGCACGAGGCCTTGCCAAAGGCAAAGTGACTGATTGCCGCTAGTAAACCGCTGGTTCTCTGCGCTCTTTCTAGTGCGGGCAAATCTTTGAAATAATCTACCCATTGCTTGAGCGGATCGTTTTTGTCCCACTTTTGAACCATGTATTTTAAAATCGCGGGATTCGTCATCGCTTGGTGTAATCTTAGGAAAGTTGGAATTTTTTTCGCCTTTTCAAAAACTCGCATTACCTGAGAGAAAACCTCAAACTGCACACTTCGGTAATATGGATTTTCAAACTCAAAGGCGTTAAATACTCGCTCTGTGACTTCTTCTGGGGTTCCGCCAATTAGGGGATTAAATTGATATGACTCCTCGATATTACTCAACGAAAAGAGTCTAAAATCTTTTTGTCTGCCGCTTTGAACAGCGTAGGCCCATAATTTATCAAGTAGGGATTTATCTGCTTTGCCATCAATAAGAATTAGACCACGACCTTGCTTGATGTCTTGAATCGCCCAGGGGAGAATTACGCTCTCGGTTTTTCCGGCATTGGTTGTGCCAATAATTTGAGTGTGCATTGTCCGCTGCTGCGTTTTTATAAAAACATCTTCGCCATTTATGGTGGTTCCGCAAAAAACTGAATTTTTTTCAGGGCCAAGAATTCCAGCGTCTCGCTCCCTCTTAATTCTCGCTATTTCGCGCTTTTGCACGGCCCAATACGACACTGCTGCGATAAGAATCCCAACTATTCCTGCAAAAAGAATTTGGTGATCTAAACTGGCTTTTAACCATTTCTCAAACTTACTAAGTATCGTGAAAGTCAAAAATAACCCTGCGCCGACGAATAGCGCATGGTCACTTCCAGAGCTTTGTTGTGCTTTATCTGCCATGTGTAGCTCCTGGATCTCTAAATTGAAACGCCTGAGTCACAACCACAAAAAATATTGAACCTGCTTTTAACTCAATCCACTTCCGTTCTTTTTTCATACCCTCAGCTAGTGTATTCGCGCGGTCTTTGGCGGTCTCAGCCACCGCGTTTTTTAGTCCGTTATCGCCGCCGCCTGGGTTGCTACCCAAAGCACCTCTTTGCATTGATCCTTCGGCATAAGCTCCGATGAACCTTGTAAGCGTTTGCCCTACGGTGTTCTTCATAGCATTTGAATGAACGTCGCCCTCGACTCCAACCTGACCATCTGAGCCAACTCCAATCCCAGCGATTGGCTTCATGGTGCCGTTAGGAAACTGAACCGACTTCCAATTCACTTGCACTCGTTCAGAAGCATCGTCAAAGCTCGCGTCTCCATAGAGCTTTGCACCTTGAGGAATCGCCGTGCCGTCCTCCTGAGTGACTTCTTTGTTGACCGTGGCAGTGAGCGGCATCGAATGCGAGTCGAGCGTCATCGACTGGTCAAGCACCACCGAAAACCTTGCTCCTGGTGGAAGTTGAGTTTTTGAATCAAAACCACCGCGAGATAAGACCATTGAGCTATTTCGATTAGCTGAACTGCCCCCACCGCCGCCACCAGAGTTATAAAGGTGGTCAAGTGAATTAGGCACAGATCCAGCCTGACTTTTTGCACTTTGAAGTTGGGCAAGCGTATCCTCAGTAGGATTATTCTCATGAGGCGTCATGGCATTCGCAGGATTTGACCCAGCCGACGTTCTGCCTTCTGATTTCTCATAAAATATTTTTTGATCGGGCCTTGGTGTGGGCAAGAGCAGAATAACAACGACCATGCTAATCACTCCGACAATAGAAACATTGCGAATAATTTTCCAATTAACATCTCGCTTTTTGGTAAACGGCAGAGCGTCTTTCAAAACTAAATTTGAAAGACGCTCCTGTAATTTGTCTATTTCCACTGGTTCATCCTTGGAATTGTTAAAAACGATGTTTTTTTTCGTCTCAGTTCAATTCGAATTGCTTTTGTGAGGTCAATATCTCTCCCTAAAATCTGTATCACCCCTTGAGTGTTTTCACCCACGGCAAGATCAGCTGTTGCAATGAATAAACTTTGAATTGGTCTCGTTTCTTTTTCCTGTATTAGCCAAAACCATTCGGGCTTAATGACAGTTTTTTTGGCTGCTCTTATTTGAAACTCGATTAAAAACACGCCCTCACTTGCGCGGCCAAGGCGCTTACTTTCAAAAGTAATTTCGTCATTAGAAACTGAGCGAACAAATGGCGTCCATCGAAGTGGCGCAGCCTTCTTTTTAGCTTTCGGTTTTATATTTTCAAGATAAATAACAAAGTCAGAACTGGCTTCAGCTCCAGTGACAAGTTGGACGTTGTATCTCTGGTAGTCGGTATAAATATAAAGATTGCTCTTTTCTCCTGCTTGAAGTGGCTTGATCGTGATCGCTTGATCTAGATATTCCACCTTAAATTTATCTTGATCGCCAACAACAACACTGTTGGGGCGATCAGGCACTTGGATAATCGTAGCGATACCAAGGGCCGTTCGAACGGTAACAATCTGATCGGTATGATATTCAACATGGCGGACCCGTTCGTTGGCGAAAGACAATGCAGGGGCAAGGAGCATGATCCAAAAGATTGGATTCACGGTGACTCCTATTTAAAAATTAAAATTCCAGTCTCAGGTGACCATTAACAAAACGGCATTACTGCTTTTCAAGTTCTTTCGTAACATAAATTCCCCACGGGTTCTCCTTTGTTCTTGGGCCGAAATCGAAACTCAATTCCAATTTTAAATCACCAGCCGCTTTTAGACTTTGAATTGCTGTGATTCGGTCCCCAAGAATTTGCACATTCCTGCGGCGAAGATCAACCGTAAGAATTGTGGCATAAACCCGCTGAGAAACAAGTTTCTCAGTCGAGAATTTAACGACGTTTGCAGCTGCTCCCAAATATGCCTTCATTGCGCTTAAGTGAATCATCGACAGTGCCTCAGCCAGTTTCTGTTTAACTGTCTCTGGGGTCCACTGATATCGAAGTTCAAGGTAGCGCCTCATTGCAGACTGAACTTCTAGTTCAGGATTGGGCAAACTCACTTGGTTTATGGGTTGGGCATTGGGGTTCAGGGTCAAGACGACTGGGCTTCGAGTTGCCAATACAAAAATCAAGACAAGTGCAAGAATTGTGATTCCAGCCATTGAAATTGAAAACATCTTCAAGAATTGATTCGAATGAGTTAAGTCGCCAAGAAGCTTTGGAAACTTCAAGGATTTTATTTGAACATTAGTTTGCATAAGGTTCCTTATTTTTAAAAACGGTACATTGAGCGTTGATTTTATTTTTCGGATCGTCTTTTTTCTAATCTTGCGCTCACAAAATTCTTTCCGCTGGATAGGCCACCCTTAGTTGCACCGTACATCGTGGCAGCTCTAGCAGGGGTGGCCACTATTGCGGCAACAGAGGCCGGACCAATGACTGAAGACATTGAAGTAAGCCCGCCATTTATAAGTGACCGTACAAGCATTGGTGTGGCTAACATGGCAATTGCGATAACAAAATTCATCACTATTAGTTCGACGTAACTTCCCTCACTGCGATACATTTCGCCAAAACTTAGGGAGGCAAGCATTGCTCCTAAGATTGCCCAGACAATTTTCCAAGAAGCGACTTCAATCATTCCTCTGAATAGATTTTTCGTAATTTGGCTGGTACCAGGAAACAAATTAAACAAAAGCAGCAAGGGTGCCGTAACCATATAGAAGAGCCAAAAGAAGTGATACATTGCAAGTGTTAAATATCTCGCGATATAAAGCACCAAGTAACTAATGAATGAAAGTCCCGCTATAATCAGATCATCGAACTGTAGCAGAATACTTTTTAGTGATAACGAATATCCCTGAGACTTTTCCTGTGCCATGCGAATGATAACGTCGATATTGTTCATTTGATCAATTTTATCAGCTATCCCATCGGCGACCACAATGATGGCGCGACTGATATCAGGAAGGGCCGCCAGTAATAAAGTTGCGACAATGGTCCTCCTTAAGGTATCGACAAATTCGAGGCCACCGCCTGGCGCCCGAAACCATGCACTCGCTATCGCAATAGCAAAAAACAGCGGCAGCATTAAATAATAAAGTCTCACAAATTCTTGATGTAAGTCGCGCATGAGTGAGCCAAGAAGTTCAAACTGTGGCATCTTTAATTTCCTCCGTCTAGGGGAGCGAGTTTGGTGCTATCGGGAAGTCCACCAAATGCGTGTGAGAGCCCATCGTACTGGGTGCGAAACTGTGCGGCTTGTACTTTTTCTTTTCGGTTTGAGAGAGCCATATTTTCGCCCATCATTTTGAGCATCATTGAGTTAGTTCTCAGAACTTGAGTGGTCACTCCTATTAAAATTGCAATTGATTGGGCTGTCAGCTTTGCCGCCCCCTGCGGATTTACTACTTGAGAATGGTCAATTATTTTTCGACTTTCGTCGTCAGCACGGTCTGCAAATCGAAATAGCGTGCCGTTCATGGCGATACTTTCTGAGGCCGATTGATCTTGCGCGGCCTGTAGCCGTGACTCGCTAGTATTGGGAATTCGTCCGTATAAATCTTGAAGCGTTGATAATACGCGGTCAGCCGTTTCCAAATCTCCGTACAGACCAGGATTGAATTTTGGATTTAGCATCTGAATGACGGCAAGTCCGTCTCTAATTCCTCGATTTATATCTCTCATTAAATTTAGCGTATTTGCGCCAGTGCCTAAGATTTGCTGAAGTTGCGTCAATTGCTGAATCGCATTTGCTAAAATCTGCACCAATACAGCAACGTCGCCGCCGAAGATGTCGGCACGACCTGGCTGTGGGACCATAAGTCCAAAACTTATGAGTCCCACAACAATAAATTTCTTAATTTTCTTCATGTTACTCCCTTAAGACCAGCGGCTAAACCATTTGGGTAAAGTTCGGCTGCTTTTTTGATGGCTTCTGGCAATTCAAGACCTTGCTTTCTCAGATCTGCGACCAAATTGTTGTCTTGTGCGTCTGACGTCGATAGCCAATACTCAAAGGGACTTGGAAATATTCTTATAACTTGACGATGATCTCCTGCAATCATGAATCCTTCTGAAAACTCTCCCTTTCGTTGTTGAAGCGAGTGAACAAGATTTAACTCTTGTTCATTAAGTTTAAGTGCCTGAGCTAGAATTTCAGAATCTCCGCGCTGGAGCATTACAAATTTCGTCGCGGTATTGTTTAAAATCGCAGCCCCAATTGGCGAGGCCACGATTTCTTCTACACCTTGAGTAATAAATGTTATTCCAGAGCCAGTTTTTCTGAGAGTTCTCGCGCAATACTCCATAAATCCAGCCGCAGCCTCAGATTTCAGAAGCTCCCACGCTTCGTCCAAAATAATTCGTTTACGATTTACTTTGTCACTCTCCACTTGCGAAAGAATGAAGTCCGTTAGAATCAAAATCATTACGCTTTGTAAATCGGGATGGCTTGATAGCCCCTTCAGATCAAAGGTGCAAATATTTGCGTCCGTTCTAAGGCCTCCCTGGCCATCAAGCAATCGCCCATAAGGTCTCTCGCCAGTCCAGAGATATAACATCTTAGAAATCGCTCTCATCGAGTCTTCTTCGAAAACAGATAAATATTTTGCGAGGTCAGTCAAAGTTGGTATTTCGCCCTTTGGTCGGCGAGAACGATAAAGTTCAATCACGGCTCGCTCTAAAAGTGCGCGGTCGAGTTTTGCTAATTTTACTTTATCATTTTCTGCAACCATGCACTCAATGATTGCTAATATTGATTTCAGCTTCTGATTACTGGGCTCTTCTTGTGGATTTGTGAGGTGAAAAGGATTTAATTTGTAGTTGTCGGTAAGATTAATTTCTAAATACTGACCATCAAGACTCTCCGTAAGTTTCTGGTAGCTTCCTCCAATGTCGATAATAAATACCCGAAGACCACGAGCTAATTCCTGGAGCAAGATGCAGTTATTTAAAAAACTCTTTCCGGCTCCACTCGAACCCGTGACGAGCGCATTATAATTGGGTAGACCAGGATCAAAAGGATTAAAGCTTACAAGCCCATTGAGGCGATTTCTAAAAATAACCGCCGGGTCGCTGTCACCAACCCTCGGACCATAGACCGGAAGAAAATCTGCAAGATTATGTGTCTTCATTTTTCTAGCGCGCTCCAAATTAATAGGAGCTGCTGGAAAATTGCCCTTCATTATTTTCCAACTCCCAACGGTTTCTTCTAAGCCCTCTGCACCCTGGAGCGAGCGGAACCGCGCCAAAACCTCGCGCACTTCGCGATTGAGTTTTTTGTGGCCATCGGTTGTCGCTGGTGCTCTTAAAAGAATATTCAACTGAACGGCATAAACTCTCTGCCCTGTAGAGAGTAATTCCCTAATCAACTCCTCGGTAGAGTTCAACTTAGTCTCACTCTCAAGGTCGCTTGCTTTATTCCCTTGAGTTAGTGCCATAGAGTGAGCCATTTTTCGTTTTTGTTGCAGCTTTGCCATCTCATTTGCTTGGGGCGGAACCTCAAGAGAGAGCGTCAACGTGTAATGAAATGGAAGGCGTAAAAAGTGAGCAAGTTGGCCAGCAAATGTAACTTCGGGCAGAGTCTTAAGGGTCACCAAACGATGCTCAAATCCGTCCAAGACAAATTGTTCATAGCTGAGAACCAAATCTCCAAACACCAATTGCTCACGCGGCGATTGGTTGGCAAGCCATTCTGTCTCATCAAGCACCTTTGGGTCTATGTCCGGCCCAGTTGGCGTCACAAGTTTTGGCGAGGGCTCGCTGTCAGCACGTTTGGGATTAAGAAAACGATAAACATTGGAAATCAAATCTTCTCTAGATAGGGCATGGCACGAAAAACCCAGAGACTCCAAGGCAGAAATCAAAGTGTCAACATTCTGACTCAGAGACTCTATTGTTTCCTCATAGGCAAGGCCTGCCTTGGTAGAAAAATCCGATTTCCTTTTCCAAAACGCAGATTTTTTCTGGTCCACCATCTCGGTTCGAATGTAAACACAAAGTTCTGGGCGATAGAGCTCCTTGGTATTCATTGCTAAGGTCAGAGATTCTTCGCGATGTTTTGCGATGCTCTGAACTAATGGATGCGCCATATCAGTCTGAGCATTCTTGTGCTTTTTAATCAAATCAGAGAAATCAGACCCTACGCTTAAAACAAATTGTAAAGTGGTACCTTCGGTCAATGAGTCAAGCGCGGCCCTCATTCCTTGGGTTAGTTGATTCACTTCACTTTCACCAAAGCACTCAATGTCGATCAGAGACACTTTGAGTCCACACACTAAGGAGCCGTCAATAAGTACGGCATGACCGAAGGGCTCCGCAAAAAAATCCCAGAATGGAAGCTCCTGGCAAAGTGCCGCATCTTTTTTATTTGCATTAGGGTTCATTAATTTCCCCCCTTTCTAAATTTTCGATATTTTTTATCAGCTCGACCAGCAGCCTTGTAAGAGGGTTGTGCTATGATTTCCCCTAAATGCTGCAAGTAATTGTCCGGCTTTCCGCGTTTTGAAAAATAGAGGAACGACGCCAAAATCAGCGTAGTCCCCCATACTAGCGGATAGCGAAAGGATGTCGTCCCGAACACTAGGTTTGTCACTGCCAAATTCATGAAAATTATAAGCAGGTCTGGCAACTCAAAGCCAAAAAGTTTCGTCTTCATTTCAAGCGCACGCGCCACTTTCGTTGTAAGTAGTCCCTGGTTTTCCAAATTCCTTCCATTTCTTAGCGAACAGTTTGTGCAATAAAATCAACAATCGCTTGTGCGCCAAAACCGAATATGCAGCCCAGAATCGCATAGGCGATATGTTGTTTCGCATTTGGATTTCCGGTGAACAACGAAAGTGCTGAAAGAGCAATTCCCATCACTGCGAGCAGTGGTAAAATCACTCCTGTGAGTTTATATTTGAGACCCTCAAGACTTCCTTCGAGCCCAGCGTGGGCAAAGTCAGGAAACAAAATTGCTAAAGATAAACAAACACCAAAAACTAAAAAACTATTTTTATTTTTCATTTAAGTTCCATTTTTTAAGAATTAAAAACTCAAGTAGTCTGGCAGTTATAAAATTTCAAAACAGTGATCTAAGCGGCGTCAGGAATTACATCCTCTGGTTTAGGCAGCGAAACTGAGTACGCGGATGACTCTGGATGTGTGCTCATGAAAATCGGCTTATCCAATAGATCAAACTCAATAGTGACAAGACCTTGTGTGGTATCAATCACGCCATTGCCAACGATATTCCAAAAATATTTATTTTTGCCCAAGGGATTTTTATTAGGTTCCCGGGTCATCACTAAATATTTAGAAGCATCATTTTTATTGAGAATTAAATAAAATCGCTCGCTCACAAGCGTCCAGAGTCGCAGAGTGAGCATGGATTGGCCGTCTTTCAGATAAGCCATGCCGACGCTTTTGGTTTTTTTCATTTTTCCAGAGGCATCTCGCTCTCCTTGGAAGACCTGAAAACGATAAAATTTGTCATTGTGCTTTTGAGTTTCTACATTTTGATCCATTTCTAATATCCTTTTTTCTATGCCGCTTTAAGTACGGCAGTTTTTGTGGAATTCTCAGTAAGTCCTGCTTTTAGATTTAGGATTGCCATTTCAATGAGTTCATCGGCAGCCCTCCAACTAATGCCCATGGTGTGCGCGATTTGGAAAATTGAGTATTTCTCCCAAAATCTCAATTGAATCACCAATTGCTGTCGCCAGCTCAGCCGAAGTAGGTGTTGATGAAGTACCTCATAATTATCTAAAGACAGTTGTTGTCGAAGCTGAGGATTAAATTGGTTTTTCATATTACGACCCCTCTCATAAAAAATTCCTTCGTAGACTCTGCCTTGTTTTTTTACTCTCTAAGAGGTTGTAAGTTTCCAAATCTAATTCGGAGTGTTTTTTAAAAAAATGAGTCAGAAAATATTTTATTTTTCTGAAAACAAAGCTTTTGGGTTTATCGTTAACAAACGCATTGAGAGATTCTTTCCTGTACTTTTCTATTTCGTCGTTTTGTGTTTGGTCTTTCATAAATTCTCCATTTGAATTTTGCTCAAGAAGCGATTTTTTTAATTTTGTCAGTCTCAATTTTACGAATGGGCCTCATGTGAATAATTTCGATTGCTCTGGCTGCGGAGTAACAGGTCTCAGTGTCTTCGTAGTAATCTTCGAAGTAGAGACAGTTTGGGCAATGAGCATAGTCGCTCAAATGCTCAAATGAACGTAATCCACAGCGTGGGCAATCAGTAAAATATGCTTTCTTGGGCATGGCCTCTCCCCCTTGTTATTTGGTGGGAACTTTTTTGTTCCTACACCTATTTAAATTGCAAGGTGTGCCAACTTTTTTTAAAAAGTGAGTTAGCTTATTGAGATCAGTAACGAATGGGTGTGTTTTTTAGTTTTTTGAATTAAACGATTGCCCACAGAGATTCTGTGGATTACTTGCTCGAAAAACAGAAATTCAGGTGAGGAATTTGGTGTTTACGCGAAACCACAGAATTTCTGAGGGGGCACAGAGATTGTGTGGGTCAAACAATCCTTAGACGGCCACGCAGTAGTGTTCGCTCGTAAACATGCTAATTTGGTAATATCTTCACACCGCCACAGAAACTCTGTGGTTAATGACTCTAGGTGGAATTCATTTACAAAATCGAATGGTTGTTGTTGTTTTTTAGAAAAATTATATCTCTGACCCACAGAATCTCTGTGGGTATTACCGTGATTTCACTGATTTCTGTGCTATAAAGCATTTTAAAATTGAGATGGGAATTTCATAACTACCTACAACTCTTGCCGATTCCACCACTGATCCAGTCTTGGCCTCTCAATTGCTTTAGAAGAATTATAGAGGTCGACGAGCCTTTAATTTTTTGGCGGGGGTAGAATGATTGCGGCGATTCAAAAGGAAGAGACATTTAATTCAGGTCGGTCGCACTTAAAGTCGGCCCTTCCATTTTCTTACGAATCTATTCGCATTGAAACTGGCCGACGCCCCATTGGCTTTCGCTTCTCTAAGTACATCACAGATATTTCCGCAGTTTTAAATAATCGAGAAATAATTGTCTGCGGAGAGTCAGACGATCAAGACACCGGAATGAACAAGGCCATATCAGAATTGATTGAGCGATCTGCGCTCTTGGCCTTTGGCGGTCAATATGGCGCTGAAACAAGTAACGGCTGGGCCGCCCATCCCACAAAAGATCAAGCGAGGATGAATGCAATCTTGGAATTGGTCGAAAGAGATGCCGTTTTGGCTCAGTGGTACACAAAAACTCCGTTCACCCAGCTTGAACAAGATCAACTACCTTTAGAAATTATCTCATGGCAAAAGTCGGAATTATCTCGCTCAGAATTTCCAATATTGAAATTTCTAATTTCAACCAAAGGCCTTGGCCCATCGGTGACATGTATTTTGATGAATAAAAATGGCTTTGGCGTCAGCGCTCACTCTACTAGAGCCACTTTGGAAGATGCTATTTCTAGCGCGATTTCTGAAGCTTGTCGAGCCGCCCACGCGTCAATCCGAAAGGCTCATTGGAAAGACACACTCAAGTTAAAAGAAACTGACTTGGGGTTTGTAGGCCCAAGTGCTCATGCGCTATTTTACGCCTATCATGAACCCTTTCCCTCGTGGATGTTTGGTAAATCTGAACCCTTTGAATTGGTGAAATCATTTTGGGGTGAGAATGTAAAACATTGCCTTAAGGACCGTCGCTTTTGCTACCAACAAGTGATGAGTATACCGACCCATGTCGGCTTTGCTCATCATCCCCTAGCACTGACGCTTAAGTGGCAATCGACCAATATAGAAACCCTCCTAAGAGAAAAAGGAATAGAAAGACTAAATTTAAAAACTGAACCGATAAATGAGAAGCCTCATATTGTTTCATAACAAAAGGAGTACGAAGGTGAAAAATAACAAAACGACGAGATCTGCGGCTTTGTTTGCCATGATAGGAGTATTCCAAGTATCAACTGCACACGCGGATGGACAATCGTTCACACCGATTGAGAATCTTCCTCCAGAGCAGCGGCAGCAAATCACTGAAGAGGTCGCTAATATCACAAAAAATATTATTATTGACTGGGACGAGATCGCTGTAGGACTGGATGAGAATGAAAAAATAATTTTTATTCCAAAATCAGAGGCGGGGCTTAAGCACTTGGCTAACCCGAGTTGCTTTGGTTCAATAATGAATGAAAAATGAAAATGAAATTACTGCTGGCTTTAATTTTTTGTGTTTGCGAGGGGGGCGCTGTGGCGCAACAATCTAGAGTTATCAAAACGTATATGTCATTTGGGCGCCCTGTCGATCCGGCAAATGTGAAAACACTCGTTGATCTCGACCTCTCCTACGCACTCGCTTCGACACTGGTGGACTGGACGCCCTCTAGAAATCTCAAAGATGGAATCGCAAAGCTGGTGGAGGGCACTTCAGACAAAGAAGTCGTTTTTAAAATTAGAACTGAGGCCAAGTGGTCAGATGGAACGGCAATAAATTCAGACCAGATTATTAAAAGCTTCAATCGTGCTAAAAAACTTTATGGCGATGATCTAAAAAGTCTGTTTGAAATTCTAGATACAATTGAGGCAAGGGATTCATCAACGATTATTTTCAAGCTGAATCGTCCAGTTGGTAAAAGTTTACTATTACATAAATTGACCGAGCCGATGTATGGAGTTGTATTTGTTCGCCCAGATGGTTCCCTTAACCTAGCGAAAACTAGCGGTCCATTCTTTTTGGGTCACGAATCGAAAAAAGAACTTACACTTTTAATAAATTCACATTGGTATGGGACCGAAAAAGGCATGGCTGAGCAAATTATTATCAGACAGCCAAGCGCGCAGGCAACTGGCGACCACGAAGGGTTTGGTGAAGATTCTTGGCCAAACATAGTTGCATCGTCGTCGTTGATGTCAAAAGAGCTAGAAAAACGATATGAGCAGCAGCATTTTTCTAGATGGAATCGGAATTTAGATAGAATTTTCTTTCTAGTGCCAAGTAAAAAACTTTCAAACGCTGAGGGACGAAAATTATTTCTTGCACTAAATGAGAATCTCGACCGCAAGGTTTTAACGAACAGTTTGACGGGCTTTAGTCTAAGTCAGCAGTTTTTTCCGCCTGGGTATGTAATATTCGACCCAGATTTTCAAAAAATAAAAGCTGAAAATATAATGCCGACCCAATTTAACAAGAAGCCTCTTGAATTGTTAGCGGTGTCTGGCCGCTTGGATCAAGTGTTGAGGGAGAATTTATCAAAATCTATAGAATTGCAAACCGGACATAGGCCAAAGTTTATCATGGTGCCACTGAGCGAATTTGATAAAGCACGGGCCGCAGGTAATTACGATATACTCGTAGCTACGATTCCCGTAAATGATCCTAATGTAGAGGGAGCTGTCTCTTTTTTCTTTGGCATGAACCCACCCCTTATTCCAAACTCAGGTGAGGGCAGTGGTGACTTTAAAACTCGTACTATTGCCGCTAGAAACTGGGAAGAACCCAAAAGAAATGCTGAGTATCGAAAAGTGTTTACTCAATCGGTGCAAGATGGGTGTCTGCTCCCTCTTTTTCATTTCTCGTCAATCGTTGTTGCGCGAAATGGAATAGATTTATCTAGAGTTCCCACTAGCGATGAAACCGTTGCTTTTTCTAAGGTAAGATTTAGATGACTCAGACGCGAACTATAGAGACATTTTTTCGGAGAGCGCTTTTTAAGTACGCGGGACTTATTTTTGGCTCTTTGGTACTTATTTTGTCCGCAACTTCTTTTTTACTGGCGCGTGAGCAAGCAGCCGCGAGTCTCCAGGAAAGCGCCAGAGCAACAGCTCAGGCCTTTAAAGATCGAATAATTGATGGAGATATTCGTTCAGTTGAGGCTCAGGTGCGCGATCTGCTTTTGTTAAAAGAGCACGAAGTCGTGAAAATATTGAGGGCAGACCACTCAAAAATCTATAGCCAAGTTGGTGACAGGCTTGAAATTGCGCAATGCCCTTCTATCGGAGTTCCCTGTTTTGATGGCTATTTTGGGCCAGCACGAATTGAATTTCCAATTTCAATGGATAGTGCCAATAATACGCCTTTTCGTTACCTCTATATTTCAAGAGCTATTTCATTGAATTGGTCATTTCTAATTACGGTTTTTCTGATTTTTTCAATCGGCTATTTTGCACTGATTATTTATTTTTTGAGAATCTCGAAAGTAGCGTCAATAAGCTTGGGTTCAGAAATTAAAAATTGGTCTGCTCGTATCAGAGAGAATCCGAAAGATGCTGGCCCCAGGCATCAAGTACCTTTCAACGAATTAATTCCGCTCAAAGAAGCTCTGGATGGCTTAACTCAACAAATAGAAAACTTTGAGCGAACGGCAACAGATAAGGCAAGACTTTTGCTTCTAAGAGGCATTGCACACGACTTATTGACTCCCGTAGCGCAGCTTCAATTGAATCTTGCGACGCTTGAAACACGTCTCCACTCCAACGACCAAAATGAACTTTTGACAGATATTCGAGATTCCTTAAAGAGGGTCACGGGTGTGGCATCCCAGGTCAAAAGTTTAAATGAAAAAACGGCGCCCGAAAATACTGAATTGGTTAGTATGGTCGAGAGTGAGGTAAAAGCATTGTCGGAAAACGAATCCCTTACATCGAAGGGCATCAAAGTCAGATTTAGTTCGAAGTCAGATAGCATTCGTTGCCCGTTTTCAAAGACTGATATTTCAAGAATTCTTGCTAATTTGGTTCAAAACGCCTCCGATGCTTCGCCAAATGGCAGCGTTATCAATGTTCGAGTCAGCACCGAAAATAATATTGGCACACTTTCGATTGAAGATTTCGGCAAAGGTATTTCAAAAATGGCCCAGCCAAATGTTTTCGATCCAGAGTTCACCCTAAAGCCGGGGACTGGAACTGGTCTTGGTTTGGCTGTGGTGAAGTACATTTGCGATAAAAGGTTAGCCAAAATTGAACTTAAGAGCGAACTAAATAAGGGGACAAATATTTCGATTCAGTTTCCTATTTTGCGAGGTGAAACTTGTATAAACTATTGATTGTCGATGATGACCTAAAAATGTTGAAGGCAACACAATCGTTTCTGAATTCTAATAATTATGAAGTTAAAACGTGTTCCTCACCGAGCGAGGCTCTTGAACTTCTGAAAAAGGAAGAGTTTGCGCTCGCTCTTTTTGATTATCAGATGCCCGAAATGATGGGCGACACTTTGGCATCGCTGGCGCATCAGGCGAATCCAAATCAACAAATCGCGATGTATTCGTGTGATCTGTCTCGCGAAGCCTTAAAAAACAGTATGCGGGCGGGAGCATTGGACTTCGTTGACAAAAGTTTGGCACCGCCGGAACTCCTCGCGACTGTGGCTTCATTCTGTAACCGTTATGAAGAAGCGTTTCGCACTATTCGACCAGAAATGTCAAAATCCGAAAATAGAAAATTAATTGAATCTGTTGGTATGGTTGGGCAGTCCCAAGCGTCGGCAGAGTTGGCAACTAGGGTTCAAAAATTTGCAGCAGCTTCAGATACCTCAGTGCTTATTTGCGGAGAGTCTGGCACGGGTAAGGAATTGGTTGCTAAAGCGCTTCATAAGTTGTCATCAAGAGCGAAGGGCAATTTCGTCGCTATAAATTGCGCGGCCATCCCTAGAGAGCTACTTGAGTCCGAACTATTTGGCCACAAAAAGGGCTCTTTCACTGGAGCCATCGCTGACAAGGTTGGCAAATTCGAGTTTGCCAATCATGGAACCATTTTTTTAGATGAAATCGGTGATATGCCGATGGAGTTGCAAGTAAAATTATTAAGAGTTTTACAGGAACGTGAAATAATTCCGGTCGGCGCCAGAAATCCTCAAAAGATAAACGTCCGAATTATTTGTGCGACTCACAGAAATTTAGCGACCCTCATCGCAAATGGAACCTTTCGCGAAGATTTGTTTTATCGGATAAACGTTGTCCATGTTGAGATACCTCCGCTCAGGAGTCGCGTTGATGACATCGAGCCCTTAGTGGCGCATTTTACGGATCGCTATAATAAGAAGAGTGGGAAAAATAAATTTTTTCAGCGTAGAACCCTTGATGTATTCAAACGCTACGCATGGCCAGGCAATGTTCGTGAGCTTGAAGGAATGGTAGAGCAGCATTTAGTAATTTCTGATGAATCTATGATTGGCCCGAGTGATCTGGATTTAAAGCTTTATGGCAATCAGGTTGAGTCCGTATCGGGTCTTACGTTTTCGAAGTTTCGAGAGATGAAGAGGAGCGAAGAGACCGATTTTTTAAAAGCAGCGTTACAAGAATCTGGCGGTAACAAAACCGAAGCATCGCGTCGCCTCGATATTACTCCCAATCACTTGAGGCATTTGCTTCACGGATCTAGGTAGAAAGCCCAAGAATTTACATGTACGCTGGTTTATGAAAGTCATATTCTGAGCGATTTCGAATAGGCCTTGAAACAACATAAATCATTGTCGATTCTATAAACCGGTGGCGAAGTTGTTGTTGGATCATCATTAGACTAGCCCCTCGGTTCAATAGATTGGTCGCTAAGCTGTGGCGGAGCAAGTGTGGAAATACCCTGCGTCCAATTTTAGCTTTTACTGCCATGACCCGAAGTGTTTTTCGAAGATCACCGGTGGTTAATTGTTTTTTTCTGACCAGAGTCGTAAATAAAAATTCTTCTTTTTCTCTCGGATAATCCCGTAAGTAATCAATCAGGACTTTGGTACATTCAGCAGAAATATTAATGACCCCGTCTTGGCGATTTTTTCCATCACGAATTGTTAATTGATTCCCTCCTAAATCAACGTCTTCAACTTTAATATTGCAAAGTTCATTGTTTCGAGCGCCTGAATATGACAGCAAACAAATCATGGCTTTTGTTCGAATATTTTTGGCGGCTAATAGTAACCGTGAAACTTCGGACTCAGTTAAAACATCTTTGATAAGTCTCCTTGGCTTTTTTGGCCTTGTCAGTTTAACGACTCCTCCTTTGTAGCGAGTGTAGTGCTCTAGGCCCAGAGAGGTATTTACAAGATGGGAGTAGCTATATTTTTTGTCATACATCCAGCCTATGTATTGTTTTAT
>JAWXAY010000013.1:0-20736 GCA_034439715.1 Pseudomonadota bacterium | reverse complement strand
TCAAAACACAGCGAAAGATTTTAATTTGAATCTAAAGCAGGCGATGGTGAATATAGCCGAGTTGATAACCAATTCAATTTTGTAAATATTTCATACCTAAAAAAAAATGTGTGGATCTGGAGTTTAGCTGGTAAAATACGCCCATGAGTTGGCTAAATCGTCTTTTTATTGTTCTAACTACTCTGACCTTGAGCTTACTGCCATCCCAGGCGTTTTCTTCAGAGTTTGATTCGACCATTGACCCCTGCCAAGAAAAAGAATCAATCGAAGATTTAAGAAAACGCGGGAATGTCTTACTAGAAGGACTGAACTTTCTCAAAATTGGTTCTAATTACCATTTAAATTGTGCCAAACGATTGTACGCGTTGCTTGTAATTCGTGAGCAAACGGAAAGCTGGGAAACAACTTTCAATGCATTAGATACCATTGGCTGGCAGTCGACGTTCTCAGATCAAGCGGCACAGACACTAATGGATTTTATTGACACTAATCCCAATAATCCACTAAAGCGCAAAGCCGCCTGGGCCTTTTATTTTTTGTTAGAAGGCTTTCCAAAAATAGAAGTGCAAAATCACTTCTTTAGCCAAAAAAGCTTTCTGCTGTTTTATCAAAATTTTTTGAACTCAGATACCAGTGGGGCAGCCTATTATTTGGCTCAAGTTGCGCAAAAGACGGCGGGTTATTTCTTACAGCCACCAGTTGCAGACATGCGACATTGTTATCGTGATAACTTAAGTAATGAAAAACATGTCGCTGGTGAAAACTTAGCAAAACTGTTCGCTCCGCTATTGGTTAATGCACTTTTTCAGCGCCTCGATAATTCGCCAACCAACGAGAGCGTGCGTAATGAAATTTTTGTTGCCTTAAGAAATTTTTCTTACTCTCAATTTTTAAAAAATAATAAAGACCTCGTCGAAAAAATCAGGCTATACAAGAGTGCCGCCCCAACTAATCATGATGTTTTATTGGCTGACGATGTCTTAGAGGCCCTGTCAGTCCCTTGTCTTTCGTCTAGTCGTTAATCCAAAGATTATTAATTCCGATAAGTTGCTTATGAGCCTTACATTGGACTGCTTTAGTTGTCATTCAATGAGTCCCGTGGAATTTCAATCCGAAGTTCCAAAACTCATTCCTAAGACACAACTTGAAGCCAATCTTTTTAGCTACGTCTGCGATTCTTGTTTGGATAAACGGGTGACACTAGTAAAGACTTGTTCCGGGAAACCCAAGCCAAAGTCTAAAATTATCAGAATTGGGTAGCTACTCGCACTTACTGCCCCCACAATCCAAGCAAACCAGGCAACCCTCTTGTAATTTTATGTTTCCACTCTGACAGTCAGAGCACTTAAGCACTGTGGCTTCGGCAACATATCTTTTTATAGTCCGGGCAATGGCTTTTGAAAAAGACGTGATCGTCCCTTCGCTCTTGATTAACTGAGACACAATAAACTCAATGTCAGCCCCATGTCTGAGGGCTGTAGAAATCATTCGCGTTAAGGCTTCTTGTTCATTGGATTCAAAAAATTTACTTATATCTCGTAAAACCCAGCCGTCTTCTGTTTCCAAATTATAGACACCTGAATTTACTTTAACGAGTTTACCGACTTTAAGATTTATGGGCAGCGAAAGGCCGCTTTGCTTCATCGCAAACACTTCGTAAGGGTCATTGTCGAGTAAGCCCACCAAAACAACCCATTTTTCGCCTGACGTCGTTAAATGATGTATATCGCAGTCGAGCGATGTCGGGCGAGGTGTAGCCTTGGTACGCTGAACACCCTTTATTTCTGCCTTTACCGCGGTGCTGTCGGCGGCAAGAACGGCCATCATCGTGCCCTCACGATAAGAAGTACAACCCTTGATAGTCCCCGTTTTATAAACTTCAGAATAGAGACGTTTAAAGTCGTCAAAGGGATAGTCATTTGGAATGTTGACCGTTTTTGACATCGCCGAATCAATGTAGCGAGAAAATACGGCCATGGTTTTTACATGATCATCAATTTTTAAATTAAAAGTGGTGGCTGCCCAATCCGCACTCGGATCCCAAGAATTATTTTTTTCGTGATGCCTAACCGCGTAGTCTGTGACACGAGATTCTTTGAGTAACCCACGAGACGAGTCAAACTTCCAAACTTCATCATGAAATTTAGTAACTAATAAGTTTTCGTCGCCTTCTTTGGCCCAACTCCATTCCGTCGTGGGACCTTTCAAACTGAAGGTCTTTGATTCCCAATTGATATCGCTGGGAATGCCGAGCCCATCTGGCGGAAAGGGTTGCATCGAGGTTCTCGTATAGTCTGTCATAAAAAGAGGTTCTAGGCCGCCTGAAACATTGTTAGCAAAGACTGAACTGTTGCCGGTCGGTTGAATAGAAAGCAAATGACTGTTTCTAATACCATACTGGCGAATTAATTCTAGAGTGCTAGGTTCAAGATTTTTTACGAACTCACCCTTTAGATATTTCTCTTTATCAAAAAATGGGAAGGGGCCTTTTTCTTTAGCTAACTCCGCTGAAGCCCTATACGCCTCATTCATAATAAAAGCGCCAAGCTCTTCCGTGCATTTTAATGCTTCAGGTGAGCCATATCTTAATTTCATCATCACAAGAGCCGAACCATAACCTAATACCCCTAAGCCAATTCTTCTTTTTGTCTTTAGGCTTTCCTCTTGCTCGGGTAACGGAACCAAAGTTTTATCGTTGACGTTGTCCATAAAGCGCACCGCTGTTACAACGACTTCCTTTAATTTTTCATAATCCCAAGTTTGATTTTTGCTATCAATAAACTGCGTGAGGTTAATAGAACCCAACAGACAACAACCGCCCACCGGCAAAACCTGCTCCCCACACGGATTTGTCGCATTTATGTATTCGGTATAATAAAGATTGTTCAACTTATTAATAGTATCGATAAACAATATCCCAGGTTCATTTCGATGGTAAGTGGACTTCATAATGAGGTCCCAAAGCTGAGAGGCATTAGCATAGGTTTTGTAAACGTTTACAGGAAAGCCGCGCTCTTTCCATGTTTTTAAATTGCCGTCCCAATTTTTTTTGTAATCGGCTTTATTGATCTCATAATTTGGGAATTCTAAATTCCATGGGAGACCGTTTTCAACGGCATTCATAAATTCATCTGAAACTAAAACAGACATATTAAATTTGGTGAGGCGGCCGGGAGTTTGTTTGGCGGTGATAAACTCTTCTATATCAGGATGACAAACCGACATTGTCACCATCTGGGCGCCTTTTCTGATTTTGGTTTTGCCCTTCGTCGTTTTTTTCTTAAAACCGCTCCCGGCAGTAATGACCGCGCTCTGAGAGTCCCACATTTCAAGAAGTTTAACGGCACCAGGAGACTCTCCGCCAATGCCTTCTACGTAGGCCCCACGTGGACGCATAACATCGGCGCAAAATCCATAGCCACCCTCAGACTTTAAAATAAGCGCTTGGCGTTTGAGTTCGTCCATTATTCCTTCCATGGAATCTTGGTTTTCGCCTCTAAACCCGCTCACAAAACAATTTATATAAGTTGTGCCTTTTAACCCCGTTCCTGCGTTAGACGTGATTCTTCCACCAGGAACAAATTTAAAGTCTTCGAGTATATCTAAAAATTTACCGGTCCAAAATTCGCGAACGCGAGGATCTTCGACTGATGCCAAATCTTTTGCCATCGAAAGATGCCGGTCATTGATATCATTCTCACCGGCAAATTTATAAGTGAGGTTAAAGACTTCTTCGGAAAAAGCGTCGGTAAACCGGGTGTTTCTCTTGGAGATATTTTCGCCCGAGGGTTTGTTGGGTTCACTCCTGGGGACATTTTTGGGTATTTTATTATTGTTAAAATCCAACTCCAAGAACCCCCCTTTTTTACTCATGCCTTTACTCAAGGAGAACAAGCCAGAGTTTGAACTTCAAGTCCATTTTTTCACTTTTTTTAGGAAATTTTGATTAACGACACGTGGTGTTGCGTTTATGTGTCGCCGATAAAAAGCTCGCGTAGCTCCAAGTTAAATCATAGGCTGAAACTGGAATGCCGCTTTTACGGTCAAATTGCTCTGACATTTCTCCACGAGGCCCAACGTACTTCCGAACTATGGCGAGAAAGCCGTCGCCTTTCTGACATAATCTAGTAATTAGTAAGCGGCCAATGTCTGAGGAAATAGAAACTTTTCTGCCATACTTCAAACTGTCAGCAGTTGGTGTTGGGAAAACTGCACGGAGAAAGGCGATATTGTTCTTGCTGACCATAATGCCACCTTGTGTAACTATAGAATTCGCCACACGGTAGTAGAATTCAGCAAACGCTGCAGTTGTAAGATACCAAGGGTTGCCACCAAAATAAACGTCGTCGGTAAAGCGGCCAATACCTTGAACTGAATATTCTTTGGCAAAAACCTGTTCAAGTGCATTTGCTGTCGCCAGAAGTCGACTATCGGTAAATGAAAGAATGCCCTCATCAGTCGCGCCGTGAAGTGAGGCCAATAGAACGGAGGTATCAAGATTTTCATCTTTATAATTAGGAAAGTTGGGGCGGCCCTCAAGGTTTCGGCTGGCGCCTATGTATGCTCTCTTTTCATCCCAATATTTTTCAAGCTCAATCTGACTCAAAAGTGCTTCTTGTTCTAAACGATTTGCAAAAACAATTTCGCCTTCGCCTTTAAAATACTTAGCAGCCAAATGCAATGCCGAATACTGAACCGACTGAGTATAGAAGTGGTGTCCACGAACTTCTTCCCATAAATCGAAGCAGGGTAATCGCCAGGTTTGAATCACGTACTCAAGATCGGTGCGAATAACTTCGAGCGCACGAACTTTAGTCTGCGATTTCGAATGGGTTTTCAAAAAATTGAGCAGGGTCAATACTCGAAGTGCCGAACCGTCATTTTGTGGACGAGCCCACTCCGTGGTATCGACACTGCCATCAGCTAGATAGCGTGGCTCACCCAAGCCAGAAGGCCCAGATGCTAACTGTTGTTGCCGCGACAGTGAAATAAAATCGTTGATGGTCTTTAAATAAAAACTGCGCGCAGGCTGCCGAGAGACTTCAAAAATCGGCACAACGGAATTGATGACAAGGCTTGCGTCCCTTGTCCAATGAAAAAAATAATTGGGTGCCTCCTGCGAAGGAGAGGCGATAACAATTCCCGGGGCCGTATTTGGCGGAGAAATGTTTCGCAGCATGCGGTCTCGTGAAATTTGACTTTGTGAAGTCAGCCATTTTTCAAATTGAGTTTCGGGTTTCAGTATTGGCATAGGACTAACAAAGAAGACGGTACTGCCGCTGTCAGCCAGCTCCGCACGGAAGCCGTTTAAAGCAAGGTCGTTGCCTGTGATTTCAATGGTTTTTTGCCTTAACACATCTGATACTTCATAGGAACGCGAGGTATCTGCTCCGGCCCACTGTATGCGCCCGTTAAATCCCTCTCGTCGGGATGTTTTGACAGTGATCCAGACTATTTTTTTTGCTGGATCTGTGCGTGCGAACGCGACGGTTCGATCCCCGCCACCATTGATTCTTACTTGCGGAACAATCTGCATTTCATTTAAGATACCATTTATAAAAGCGCTGCGTTCTCTGGCATCGTGAATTTGATGATAAAAATCGGTATTGAAGACGTCATAGATCGAGACTTTTGCGTGATAGAGAGTGCCCTTACCTATCTGACAGCGATAGCCATCGACGTCCATGGGAGAGGGGTTGATACGTGTACATGCGGATTTTGGCCTTTGACCTTGAATTCTGCTGGCGAGGCCGGTGTGAATAAAGCTCAAAACCGAACCGCCCTGATCTAGTACTTGCAACAGGGTATTAACAAGTTCAGCAGTGGCGAAACCAGTATCTTGATAGACAACAAGTTGGCAATTCGCGCGATTCAGCAATTCCGTTTTGGAATTGAGGCCCCAATGATGAATTTTAGCGTTCACTCCCGTGTGCATAAGAAGTCCGAGAAGGCCCGCATTCCAATCTGACTGTACAATGCGAGAGTTGATCCCAGGCACTGGCGAGGGTGCGTGTGCGGCCACGTCCTTGATGATACACACGGGATCTTCGAGGGCCCGCGCCTGAGCCAAAAAAGATCCGTGGGGCGCGATAATTTTTTCGCCCAGTTCTCTTATGAGCCGGTAGGGTGCGCGCGGCAGAGCATCGGGACCTAGAGGGGCATCGAAGTAAAGTTTTTCAGGGTGTGAACCGCCGTTTCGCCAAATATTTCGAGTGTCGACGGCCATAAACTGATTGGCAACGACGGCATTGAGTTCGTTCCAAAAAGAATCCGGTAGATTTGCTTCAGGTATTTTTCGATATCTCTCGTTATTTTTAATATTATCGAAGTAATGCCTAATTGATTTTTTCATCCAGTCGTGCTGCCAATTATCACCTTCATGGAAATAATAAATGAACAGGCCTTTGAGGCCATGCCCTAAAGTTGTGAGATAGGTCTGCCTACGGGATTCTTCAGAGACATGAACTCCCTTCCACCAGCCGCCCTGAATCTCAGGTCCCATTAGCCATTCTTCTTTTCTTCCTAAGTAAAAATCAGAAGCGGTATCTGCGGCCTTGACATCATGATCGCTTTTGAATGGCAAATTCATCAGCGTTCGGTCAGGTGTCTCATATGTTTTTGGATAGAGATTAACTGTCATCATTCCGGTGTCGCGTGAATTTCGCAACTTGTAATTAGGCAATAACCCATTCTCGGTAGCATTATAGCTTTCTGCCAACGTGAAGAGGACTCTGGGTTCGGTCAACCCCAAATTTTCCCAAATTTTTCGGATTTTTTTTAGGTAGGAATAGATGGAATAGTCTTGAAAACGGTACCAGTCCTGATCTTCGCTAATGTTTTGCCCCGCCGCTGTAGGAGCGAGAATTTCTTCCCACGACCTCCAATGACGACCATGACGTGAGTTGAGATTTTCTATTGTGGTGTGTTGAACTTTGAGGAACTCTCGGTAAAGACGGATGGCCACAGGACTATAATCGTGAGAGTAAATCGACTGCCACATAAAATTTGTTTCGTTGTCGATTTGCACGAACGAGATCGGTCGACCAGGCCCGATGTGTTGCTGGAGAACTTGGCGGTACACAGCCTCGAGCCAAATCTGTGAGTGCTTAAGAAAGTCAGGATCGTGGTAATTGTAAAGAGGCGTTCGCTGGCCTTTAGAATTGCGAGCATGGCTATTGGGATATTTTTCGTGAAACCAAAGTGGTATGGCTCCAAAGCCCAGAAAGCCCCACTCGGCGTTAATGAATGGTCCCGGCCGAGCCATGATATGGCGAATGCCGCGCTCAAGAATCATTTGAATGAAAGTCTTTACGTCTCGCGACGGATAGTCCGCATTTCCATCCCCGTCTTCGTCAACTGTTCCGTCAAAATCAAATTTGCCGGCAGCATATTCATGAAAGTCCCACGGAGTATAAAAACTTACTGTGTTCATTTTGGCTGCGACGGCGGCATCGAGCGCTCGCGCCCAAAGTGCGATAACTTTTTGCCGAGGAATATTGCGACCATTCCCGCCGCGCAGGCGAAAATACTGAATCTCTGCACCCCAAAGTTGGGGCTGAGAATGACCGTCTATAAAGAGCTGATTTTGTTTAATCTCAACATTTCCGGCAAAACACTCAACGGTGCTGAGGCCAAGGACAAGCGGCAACAAAATTACTAACGGCCTACCTACAAGATACTTGATCATCCAATACAAGCGTACCTTTAACTGATTCACTGATGCCCCCTTCAGCGTTATGGCAGAGATTAGATTGACCCGTAATGCGATTACCGTGGCACCTGTCATTGAGACGAAAACCTGAACGCTTGGACCCATTTATTCGCACAGAATCAAAGGTATTGTCAACAGCGCAAGAATTAGCATGCCCAGCCTGGGCCAAAAACACTCCGTGGTTTCCGCTGTCTAGAATATCAAGACGAACAAACTTATTTCCCTTAAGATCTCGAGCGAAAACTCCCACATCACCATTACCTTTCAAGGTCGAATCGCGAAAGGTGTTGTTGTTAAAATTGATATCAATCGAAATTCCGGCACCCCGATTGCTATGTAAATAGAGATCATAAAACAAGCTGTTTTCGGTTTCATATCCCGCAAAGCCATCAAAGTAGTTTTTGTAAGATGTAAAATTACGCACGATGAGACCAGTACAGAATTTTTCGGTGACCATACCGCCTGAAATCATGCTATGAGTTGTGACATTTTCTACTAAGACGCGACTGGCACCACGAATGGTGATTCCATTGTTTCGAATAGACCCTGAATCGCCGTCACAGTTGGAGTCGCCACACTCTTTAGTGACGTCTTGATGAGCTAGATTGCCGTCAAAAGTTATTCCAGAGACAACGATGTTCTCAACTCTTTTTGCCGTCACGTAATTTCCATAGGAATCCCTGATCGTCACAGGCTCACCTATAATGAGCAGAGGCCGATGGCTGTAATCCTTAAGGCGAATCGTAACTTTGTCTTCTCCAGCACCCCTAAGAGTCACGTTGCTCCGATTGATTACGATCGGATTCGCACAGTTATATAAACCCGCCGAGATAGAAACCTCTCCGCCTTCAGACGGAAGTTGCGAAAGCGCTGTCCGAATGGGATCGCAATCGTCGACTTGATTCAATTTCACTTTGTCGGGAAAAAACGACGTTGTTTTATACTTGAAGCGAACGAAGTCGCCGACACTTGTTGCTTTTTGAATATTTTGACGAATGGTAGAAACAGCCACAATATTATCAGCGTATTCGCCGTCTGTGGCTTGCTCGTAAAGACTCACTCCTGTTTTAACGCTGCTTTCTAAAATCGTAACCTTATAGCTGGCACGAAGGTTATAATTTGTGTGGCCTAAAGCATGACGGAACTCTGAATAGTGTGAAGGATTACGGTCCTCATTGGCCAAAATCCATTCGCTGATGGGACTTTTTTCTGGTTTCTTTCCTGATCGGTTGGTCAAGTCGCGAATTCTCAGATTTGATGACGGTGGCTCGATCAAGTATTTATCGACACGCCCATTTTTATAGACAACAGTCATCATGTCAGAGTCATGAGCTTCGTCTCCGCTTGTCCACGGTGTAGCCTTCTCGTTTTTCCACGCCATACTACTAAAGGCGATAAATCCTGTGTGTGGGTCGTTTTTCCATTTGAAGTCTTTGCGGGTATACCAATAGCTATCGACGATCATATCTGCGTTCTCGCCTTCAACCATATCTATATTCATAGCACTACAAAACAGTTCGCTATCGACCAATACTAACGCGTTGGCCGTCTTTTGATCGATGACCTTAGCATAGACCGATCTGACAATCGGAAAGTCCTCGGGAACTCCGAATTCATTCTTTCCATTTAGGCCAAAAAGTCCATGCGCACCTAAGCGCAGAGAGGCGCCAGTAATTTGGGGCGGATAACCCGCAAACCGAACATAAGCACTTGAGCGAATATCGAAGAGCTGCGGAAAATCGCCAATGGGGGATTTGTGTCCTATAATAAGTTCTGTTAAAACGCGACCGGCTGCGGGAATCTCGCTTTTATTGATAGGCGGCCTAATGGTTCTCGATGAATATTCTGGATCAGCATCTTCCCAAGTTTTTCGCGAAAAACTACCCGTATTATTTTGATCGATGAAAATTTCCATGGGCAGGGTGTTAACGGCTGCTCGTGGTCTTGGTGAAAAATAAAAACCGTCTTTTTCTAAAAAATTCTTAGTTCTGACGGCGAGTTCCTCTTGAAAAACCATGCCGACCGCATCGTGGCCACCGCCACTAGGCGGGTCAAGAATCGGCACCGCGTAAGTCACGGGTCGTACGAACGGAGTTTGGCACCGGGCAAAAGCTTCCGCCTTTAACAGTTCAATGTTCATGGACTTTTGCGATTGTCTGGCAAATAAATCGTTAGATATAGACAAAATTAACATCAGAAAAACAACGGTTCTACGATTTTGCATTTCTATGCTAATTGCAATTCTCGTACTAGCCGATTCAGGTTAGAAGGCTTCTTCAAATCTCATATACTTCAACGGGCTGGCTTTAACTGCAAATTGGGACAGCTGTCTATAAAACTTACATGGTTTAGCTCGGACCTGAGTTTTAGGGGCTCATCTCAGCGGCATACTGTTTGCTGTATTTTTTATATATGTACATATTCCTAAAAGGTATCCTGTATTTCGCTTTGATTTTGGGGTCCGCTCGCGCAATAAGTGTCGAGGGCCCGCCGGAGCTACAGGACCTCGATGCTTCCACAGTTCCGACAGCAGCTGACAGGGTGCGGGATATGAAAGCGGCACCGGCTTGGGTTAGAGAACTGCATACCAAAACTGTGGCTGAGTATTTTCCCGAAAATTTCAGCGACAAAAGCCTTGATTGGAAAATCGGCGCGCAAGCGTTAATGCTCGATGCCATTCGCCTTCATAACTATTACGAACCCGACGAGAATTTTAAACTTTACAAAGGCTTTGTAGAAAAAAAACTGATTCCCTTCATTAATAAAATCAACAAAAAAAAATTAACGTCAGCTCTGCGAAATAATACAATCACCAGACCGATCGGCGAATGGACCGTTGAAAATTTGGTCGTCACCGAACAAGTTGCTTATCTGGGGCGTTATCCCAATTTTATCAAGAACACTTTAGGATTATTCAGCGGTCGTCATTTGCGAGGAGCTTCGGCTACTGCGGGAGTAATTGTCCTGGGCGCTGTTGGAGCCTACACCGCTTATTACTTTGATCTTCCCGCCCTTAGTGCTTCTTCCGCCGCGGTCGTTGGAGGCGTGGTTGGAGGCGCGATCTATGGAGCCTTTCAAGCCGGCCCACTTGCTGCCATTTTAAATGCAGCGACAAGTTGGTTTATTCAACCCACAACCGAGTATGTTCACGTTTTAAAATCACGCTGGTTGGGGGGTTGGGAGCAGGCTATAAACAATTTCTATGATAAGTTGAAGCCAAAATCCTCTGATAATGCAGATTCAAAAAGAAATGAGAGGCCCAATATCGCCACTGTTGAAAAAGACGGTATGAACTTCGCGGGCATGACTCCCGAGGAACAAAGAAATAACTGGGACATGTGCATAGACATGTGGGTCGGCGTGGTCAAAACTTTCAATCAACTCGTGCGTGGCGTTCACCACACCGGACGAGCTTTGATGTTTGTCAATCCTAATGACGAGCAAATGACAACTATTCTCGTGGAAACAATGGATTCAAAATTGAATAGCTTATCCATTCAGGCCGAAGCCCTGCTTTCGCCTTACAAGGTAGCCATACTAGTAGATGCTAGACTTGATGCCGAGGAGAGAGTGAGTCGACTTGCCAAGCTAGAAGCCAATTTTGATTTACATCAACATTTACATTTAACCAAATTGCTTAATTTAGATCTTGATGCGGATTCACTTCGAAAACTAGATATGGAAATTTCGCTGGTTAATAGAGACCTCTTGGAGTCAGGCATGACAAGCCGAGATCTTAGCAAATTGACGGAAATTCAAAAACAGCACAGTAAAGATGTAAGTACTATCGTCACTGCTTTGACGTTGAATGAAATTCGTGCCTTTGGAGTTGCAGAGAGCAATCGAAACTTGGATGGCCCTGCGCGCCAGATTCAACGGACGATTCGAAATGGTTTTCATTTACAAAGCTATGTAGATAAGTACTTAGATCATATTCAAACGATGATGGTAAAAATGGGTTACCAGAATTCGCGAAAACCCCTTCCTGTCGTCCCGGCCAGTCCGATCATGACTTGTCGAGGGATCTTTGGTTAACCCCGACCAGACCGTCTTTTTTTTCTAGCCTAGTCAAATATCAGATTACCTAGCTTAGCTCTTAGAAAGCCGACATTTCTATGTGAAAATATAGACACTAACACATCTCAGAAAGTTGGCCTTATGAAGGGTCTTGTTTTTAAAGAATTTATAAGTATGGTTGAGAGAAAATTTGGTGACGAAACCGTCGATGAAATAATTGAGGAATCCCAACTCAAATCAAATGGTGCCTACACTACTGTCGGAACCTACGACCACAATGAATTGATCACGCTTGTTCTTAGTCTAAGTAAGAAGACTAAAATTCCAGCTGCTGATTTAGTAAAGGAGTTCGGCCGCAGTCTCATCCCTGTTTTTGCTAAAGGGTATCCCATTTTTTTTAACGTAAAAGACTCGTTTGAATTTCTAAAGTCGCTTAATGACCACATACATGTCGAAGTGAAAAAACTCTATCCCGACGCGGAACTTCCGATTTTTATCACTAAAACACATGACCAAAAGGAACTCGTAATTGAATATCGCTCGGCGCGCCCTTTTGCTGATTTGGCACAAGGACTTGCGGAAGGGCTTGTGAAGTTTTTCAAAGAGGACATTAATATTGTAACTCAAAGTCCTCCAGGCCCCCCCTTGTCTCGAACATTCACACTAAGTCGGAGTTAGGATGAAAACAAATCAACCCCTTTTAGAGCGAAAAATAAAAAGACTTGAGATGGCTCTTAAGGAGGCGGAGTCCTTGCTCGAGAGCAAAAGTCGAGAACTATATCTGAATACTAAAAATCTCGAGTCAGAGGTAGCACATCGAACTCATGACCTTCAAATTGCTCGAGACGAGGCCATCAGGGCCAATCAAGCTAAAAAGCAGTTTTTGGCAAACATGAGTCATGAAATTCGCACCCCAATGAATGGAATTATCGGGATGTCCAATCTGCTCTTGAGTTCCGTCACAGACCCCGTGGGGGTTGAACGGTTAAAGATCATTCAAAACTGTGGGAATTCGCTGCTTGAGCTCATCAACAACGTACTCGATTTTTCAAAGCTCGAAGTCGGCAAGGTGGAATTTGAAATGCATCCCTTTGCACTACACTTGACTGTCAATGAGGTCGTTGAACTTCTAGATACAAAAGCCTCAGAAAAAGGAATTATACTTTCATATGTTCACGAATCCGACGTTCCATCCTGGGTGGTAGGAGACGTAACACGATTTAGACAAATTCTCATAAACCTCATCGCAAATGCTATCAAATTTACCGATGTTGGACGCGTCGAAATTTCGTCTCAGGCAACAGCCCTTGACGGCAAGACATTCAAGTTTAAATTTGCAGTCAAAGACACTGGCCTAGGCATTCCCGAAGAAGTAAAGAATAAACTTTTTCTCTCTTTTTCTCAAGTAGACGCCTCAACCACGCGACGATTTGGGGGAACAGGTTTGGGTTTAGCGATCAGCAAAGGACTTTGTGAGAAGATGGGCGGCACGATTGAAGTAAAAAGTGAAGTCGGCCAAGGATCGGTTTTCACTTTCACTTTTCTAGCTCAAGAAAGTAAGGCTGCCGAGTCGGAAACTCCGACAAATCCGTTTGCTATCTTTGATCCCGAAATGGGAAGTAAGCATCCCCTTCGCATTTTGATTGCAGAAGACAATCGCACCTATCAGCTCGTAGCTGTTGGGCTACTGGAGAATTTAAACTACCATGCTGATGTCGCAGCCAATGGTAAAGAGACACTAGCGTTGCTAGAGCGGCATTTTTATGACCTTGTTTTAATGGATTGCCACATGCCCGAGATGGATGGCTTTGAAACAACGAAGCAAATTAATTCCAAGTACAAAAAGTCGCAGCGCCCTCAAATTATAGCACTCACTTCTAGTACCATGAAAGAAGATATAGATCGTTGTTACGAGAGCGGGATGGATGGCTTTCTTAGTAAACCCATTACTATTCGTGCTCTTGTTGAAACCCTGAAGAAGGTGAGCACTTCTCAACTTGAGAGAAAGCGTAAAGCGTAGGACATGACTGCTGACAAAAAATCATCCGCAACTTCTTTTGCTTTTGATCGCGAGGCATTTCTAGCCAACTTTCAAGGAATGGATTCTCTGGCAAATGAAATCATAGCAAGTTTTCACAGGGAGCTCCCTCAGCAGATTGTGGCAATCGAGTTGGCGATCAAATCAAAAAATTCGGCTGAACTTGAAATGGCAGCCCACACTTTGAAGGGGGTAGTCTTAAACTTTTGCGCGAAACCCTCGATACTTCTTGCGGCGAAACTTGAGGAAATGGGTCACAACAAAGTATTCGAAAATGCAGAAGAGAATTTTAAAGAATTAAAGATTGCACTAGATAAATTATCGAAAGAACTCAACAGCTGGAGACCAATCTAATTCAGTCCGTCTTTTTAGTGTGACTACTCCTTCAGCGATTCAAAACGCCTCAATTGATTAAAATTTAACGATTCAAAACGCCTCAAAGAATTACTGAAATCGTCAAAAGCTGAACTGAGGCTGGCCTTGGAATTGCAAACATTAGTGCGAGCAACTGGTTTTGTCGCGCTATTTGAGCGAAGAAAATAAACACTAACAAGGAGAATTTATGAGCATGATGTTAATTAAAAAATTTGGTTTAATAGTTTCAATACTGTCGTTGGCGCTATGGAGCTCTCCCTCATTTGCCGGCAAAGATTCTGCCAACAGTAAATCTGACAACAGTAAAGTTAACCAACGGGATCGCTCTGCCGATGCATTAACGGCTGACCAACAATCAAATAGCGAAGGTGACACAGAACTTACTCGCCGCATCCGAGAAGACTTAATGAAAATCAAAGATCTCTCCGTGTATGGGCAAAATGTTAAAATCATTACAGTAGACGGTAAAGTAACTGTCAAAGGTCCGGTCCGTTCCCAAGATGAAGAAAATAGTATTTTGAAAAGTGCGCGTTCATTTGCTGGCGCTTCAAACGTAAACAATGAAATGGCGATCGTAAAAGAGTAAAACAACCAACCTTTTAAAGGAGAATTTTATGAGTGGAAAAAACACTGCCGTACTTGGCGTTTATAAAACACGTACTGAAGTAGAGGAGGCCGTAGATGCTCTTAAGGCCGATGGCTTTATGACTTCAGATATATCTGTTCTTTTGCCTGACGAAAGAGGGTCACAAAATTTTGCGCATGTTAAGGGTACAAAAGCACCCGAAGGCAGTGCCACCGGAGCTGGAGCTGGGGTCCTCATTGGAGGTACTCTTGGTTTACTTGCAGGTATTGGTGCACTAGCTATCCCAGGTATAGGGCCATTGATAGCCGCTGGACCCATCGTAGCGACATTGGCTGGAGCTGGAGTTGGCGGAACAATCGGAGGAGTGAGTGGTGCCCTGATTGGCCTAGGTATGCCTGAGTACGAAGCTAAACGGTACGAAGGTTTTGTTAAAAATGGTGGTCTTCTACTTTCAGTTCATACCGACGACTCGGACGAAGCTTCGAGAGCCAAGGAATGTCTTGAGCGCACCGGAGCCGAAGACATTGCTTCGACTGGTGAAGCTAAGAGTGATAGCAATGAGTATTTTAGCAGACGTAAAGAAAAAGACATGGACCTTAAGAGTGACTTACCGAAGTCCTACTAGCTGATTCCCATTCAGATTGAGGTTGCTTAGCTTTAAATTATGCTAAGCGCCTCGTCTGATTGTTAAATGCACGCCGCTGGAAAGTAGTATGAAAGAAATCAACAATGAGATTCGTGCATTTATCTTGCAAAAAAATTATCCTTGTGTCGCCGCCATTCAATCGGTAGTACGAAAAGACTATTTGGTCGGAGAATACGGAAGATTTGGAACCCTTAATAACTGGCAAGAACTGCGCGGTGATTTATTAAATTTTTTAGAATTGCAGAGTTCCACACAATCTCGTTATTTGAGCTTTTGGGCCGTTTTTACCGACACCAATCAAAGGCCTGATAGCGAAACCCAATTTGAAGAAAAATTCTGGCGAGAACTATCTCTGCTGTCATCTGAAGAGGATCGACCGTTTGATTGGGGTAAAAATAGTTCAGTCGAACCTAAAGACCCTTTGTTTTGTCTAAGTTTGAATGGCGAGAAACTTTTTGTGGTTGGGTTACATCCTCAAAGCTCGCGCTTGGCCCGAAGATTTTCACGTCCCGCAATGGTTTTTAATGCCTTTTCGCAGTTTGAAAAATTTGAAAACGAGGGAACCTATGCCGCCATGGTCAAAACCATTCGGCAGCGCGAGCTGATGTTCCAAGGTTCGGTCAATCCCATGGTACTTGCGCATGGAGATACTTGGGAGTCGATTCAATACTCAGGGCGCGAAAATCCTGAGTCATGGAAGTGCCCTTTTCAATTTATAAAACAAGAGAACAAATCTCCTTGAGGCCAACTTGCATTAACCCCCAATCTGGAACGAGCTTTCGCCTTAGTAAAAATGACGAGCTCACTGTCCGTTCACCAACCGGGCTTCAAGTAGCCGATCTTTTTTGTTTTTCGCAAACGCGACCGCTTGATGCGCTTTCATCTGGTCGAACCATTGATTACAACGAGACTTTGCTTTTCAGCAAAGGCCACACCTTATTTTCAAATGCAGGGCTGCCACTTCTTGACATAATCGAGGACACCTGTGGCCGAAACGATTTCTTAGTTACTCCGTGCAGCCTACAGATGTTTCAGATGCTTTCAAAAACCAAAGATTATCATCCCAGCTGTCACCAAAATCTCAGTAGCGCATTTGCTCCTTTCAATCGGCACTTCGAACTGATCTCGACGACTTTTAATATTTTCATGAATATTGAATTTGATCAAAGCGGAAAGATTCGAGTAGGCACCCCTCTAAATAAGCCAACAGATTTTATTGTTTTTCGTGCGTGCGAAGATTTACTAGTGGGCCTAACGGCCTGTGCCGATCAGGCAACTAATAGCGGCACCTGCAAACCGATTGAATATTCAGTTAGCTAAAGCCTTTTGTTTGGGACAAATTGCACCAGGGAAGTCACAAAGGTAACCCAAAATTTCCTCTATTCGTTCTGGCAGGAATTGTCCGTGAACAAATTTGGCACTTGTTTTGCTTTTAGTTATAAAAGTGCGACAATCGGCAACATTAAATAAATTTGAAAGGACAAACCAAATGAAAAATTTAAAAACAATGGTAGATAACGTCAGTGGAAGAGTGGCTGCTCCGATACTGCTATATTTCATGGGAGTGCCCGGAATTTTAGTTGTATTTCTTTGGCTTTTCTTTTTCAGGGGTAAGTAGAAAGAGAGTGATTGACTCCACTTTAAAATTCCTATCGACTTAGAGGTAATGACTAGCGATCAATCATCTGAGTCCACTTCAGAGATCTTTAAAAAGCAAAAGACTTTTTTTGCTTCTAATAAAACTCGTTCCAAAGAATTCCGTCTACAGATGCTGGAGAAGCTAGAACAGATGCTTCTTAAAAACCAAAACGGTATTGTCAAGGCACTCGGTCAAGACCTCAAAAAATCGGCTCATGAAACTTGGATGACCGAGCTTTGCATCTGTCTCGAAGAAATTCGTCTGGCTAAAAAAAACCTATCTTGCTGGATGAAGCCAAAAAAAGTGAGGGCGCCCTTGATTTTGTGGCCCTCGCGGAGCCGAATAATTTATGATCCTCTCGGCATTGTCCTCATCATTGGTCCCTGGAATTACCCTCTCCAGCTAATTATTGCCCCGCTCGTTGGCGCCATTGCCGCAGGTGACTGTGCTCTGATTAAGCCCTCAGAGCTAGCCTCTGAAACTGCAAAAACTTTAAGTCACATCTTTGCTGAAACTTTTGCGCAGGAATACATAGCGGTCATTGAAGGTGGAATTCCCGAGACCACGGCGCTGCTGGATCTCAAATTTGATCATATTTTTTTTACCGGCAGTACTATGGTGGGCAGAATCGTCATGCAGGCGGCAGCAAAAAATCTTATACCAGTGACACTAGAACTTGGCGGCAAAAGCCCGGTAATAGTCGACGAGACCGCCGACCTCGATTTAAGCGCCAAGCGAATTATTTGGGGCAAACTCATTAACGCTGGTCAAACTTGCGTGGGTCCCGACTATCTTTTAGTACATGAATCTGTATCAGAACTACTATTTGAAAAAATGCGTCAGCAAATTCAAATGCAATTTGGCGAAAATACTCAAAACAGTGATAGCTATGGCCGAATCATAAACAAACGTAATTTTGATCGACTGACAAAACTTATTGAGCCTTCAAAAATTTATTTTGGGGGAAGGCACGACTCTCAAGATCTTTTTATTGAACCCACTATTTTAAAAAACATTTCTTGGACCGATGCTGTTATGAAAGAGGAAATTTTTGGTCCAATACTCCCTGTAATGACTTATAAAAATTTGGTTCAAACGTTTTCTGAAATTAACACATACCCTAAGCCGCTATCGGCTTATTTATTTTCGCGATCCATTTCCCATCAAAAGTTGTTTCAGAACAACCTAGCATTTGGTGGCGGCTGTATTAACGATGTATTAGCGCATATCGGAAACCCTCACCTACCATTTGGCGGTGTCGGTGAAAGTGGCATGGGTCACTACCATGGTCATCACAGTTTCTTGGTTTTCAGTCATAGTAAGAGTGTCATCAAGCGCTCTAAGTACTTTGATCTAAAGGCGCGATATGCGCCTTTCACAGCCAAGAAGACGGCTTTTATTAAATGGATCACAAATACACTAGGTGCTCCATGACTAAAACAAAACTCAGAGTAGAGCGCGAGCTTTTGCTCGAAAAACCGTTGTCGGCAGGACGACCAGCCTATGTGACAGCGGCCAGTGGTATCGTCAAAAAAGGGGGCCGTTTTTTTGTCATTGCTGATGATGAGTTTTTTCTTTTTTCGTTTCGTGAGTCTGAAAAATTTTTAACAAGTTACCGCCTTATGGAGGGTGAGCTTCCGGCTGATCCCAAAGAGCGAAAAAAAATGAAGCCCGATTTTGAATCATTACTTTTACTGAGCGAAAAAGAGTATCCCCCCTTTGGGGCATTAGTAGCGTGGCCATCGGCTTCAAAAAAAAGGCGAATGGCAGGTGTTTTGGTTCCCATGACTGACCAAGGCGAGTTGGATAAGCCCCAGGTGTTTGATATTTCTTCGTTAGGAATAAAGTTAAAGGCCTACGTCGACGATCTCAATTTTGAGGGTATCTTTGTTAAAGATCAAAAGTTACACCTCCTTCAGCGCGGCAGTGGCAAAATCATGGTGAACGGGATTTTCAAAATAGTTTTCACAGATTGGCTGAAAGCTATCAAATCGGGAAATTGGGATATGAATATCGAATTCGAAAAACTAAGTCTTGAAAAATTGGCGGGCGTTGGCCTCAGTTTTACCGATGCTGTGATGGGACCTTCTGGTGCGATGGCATTGGCAACAGCTGAGGGGAATAAAAATAGTTTTTCCGACGGTAAAGTCCATGGCAGTGTTTTATTTCGCCTCGAACAAGGTAAGGCTGTTTTAATGACAGAGTTTGAACCGGTCACAAAGCTCGAGGGAATAGTTTTAGACGGAAAGTCTATCTTTTTAGTCGACGATGCCGATGATGTGTCTAAGCCTAGCCGGTTGTATAAAGCTGAGATAGAGCATTGACACAGCCCGAATTTATTGTAGGGTCGCTCCCAGTATTATAAATTGTCACTTCGCGCGTAAATTGTCTCGCGGTCTATCGCTTTATTTTATACATATAATAAGTTCGACAAGAAGTTGGGTGCTTTAAACTCCTTCTATTGATTCTAACTGCCTAGAAGCGATTTTTCGTTTTTTGGCGCAGAAATTGTATTGCTCTAGGTTTTTCTTAAGGGGTGTATAGCTTGTACAATCAAAGAAAAATTTTTAAGGCATTATTTTGTCTAGTGGTTTTTTTGTCGATAGCAGGGTGTGACGGTTCAAAGTCTGCTAAGGTAGTTTTCTCAAAGCTGCCAGGACAAGAAAGAATATCTACACAGGAATGTAAATCTCCGTTGGCTTTAAGTCTTAATTACACTCGGGCGGGAAATGATTTCTTGTTAGGGAGTTGTACTGATTTAGTTTTTGGTGAAAATATCTTTGCCTCCAAGAACCCCGTTACTTGTATCGGTGAAATAAAGACAAGTGAATCTACGATTTTATTTTCGAGTTTACATCATGATTGCAACGGATCTATAGATCTCACGCAAAACGGACAAGTAGACCTAAAATGTTCTGGCTCTATTTTTGACCGGTTCGAAGGCGAGCTTTTATTAAATCACGCTTCCGAACAGGGAGAGGGAGAGTCACCAATCACGTTAGTTGGTAACTTTTGTCAGAGGGCTGTGCAGAGCGTGGGGAGCGTACGGATGGCCGCTGCGCCAACCACTTGCCCAGTCCCAGCAAATCCCGACGTGTACACCGCCTCTGTCGACTTTTCGACAATTCAGGGTTGTCGGCAGTGGACCTATAGAACTTCTGCTGGCGCCAATATGACTTTCGATACTGCCGCGAACCTGTGGCAGGGCCCAGAGACTTACTTGCGAATATATAGTAATGGCGCCCATCCAGGCAACGTCGCCGATGCTGTACGCCGGTGGACCGCGCCCAAAGGCGGAAGTGTTCGAATCACTGGTAGAGTGTCTGATGCACACTCAACTTGTGGTGATGGTGTAAATATCTCTATCAAAAAGGGAGCTACAGTCTTATGGACAAACACACTCGCGAACGGCAATACCACGGGACTTACTTATGATGTCACTACAACTGTTGCGCTCAGCGAAACTATTGATTTTATCGTCAACAGAAAAACCGAGTGGGGTTGTGACTCTACGACCTTTGATCCTACAGTTGCGTATACTACGACAACGCCACCGCCCCCACCTCCACCACTTTGCCCAGTCCCTGCAAATCCCGACGTATACACGGCATCGCTTGATTTCTCAGGGACGCAAGGCTGTCGGCAGTGGACGTATAGAACTTCTGCTGGCGTAAATATGACATATGATTCAACCAATAGACGCTGGTTTGGCCCAGAGACTTAC
>JAWXAY010000012.1:0-27494 GCA_034439715.1 Pseudomonadota bacterium | reverse complement strand
TATTTGTTAGTCTTGTCGGGAAGGCCGGAACCGGAAAGACTCTTTTGGCCTTAGCGGTTGGTCTGTACAAAACTCTCGACGAGAGTAAGTTTCAAAGATTGTTGGTGAGTCGGCCAATTTTTCCGATGGGACGAGACATTGGATATTTGCCGGGCGATATTGAGCAAAAATTGAATCCATGGATGCAACCCGTTTTTGATAATGTAGAATTTTTAATGGGAGCTGACAAAAAAGCTTCGGGTCGAGTGCAAGAGTTGATCAACCAGGGTATGCTTAATATTGAGCCCTTAACTTATATTCGGGGTCGAAGTATTCCCAATCAGTATTTGATTGTCGATGAAGCGCAAAACTTATCGCCTCACGAGATTAAAACCATTGTAACCCGTGCCGGCCGTGGAACCAAAGTGGTTCTTACCGGTGACTGTTATCAGATTGATAATCCCTATGTGGACTCTGCGAGTTCAGGTCTCACATACTCAGTTGAAAAATTTAAGGGTCAGCAGATTGCTGCGCATGTAACATTAACTAAGGGAGAGCGCTCACAACTCGCCGAGCTTGCCGCGAATATACTTTAGGGAATGGTCTTGTAGACGTTGTTTCTATTGGCGAGACTTTCACTTCAACTTGCCAAAACTTCGCTTTAAAACAATGCGTAACTTTTGGGTTTTCGTGGAATATACCGGATCCTGCCCAGCGCCTCCAAGGTGTTTTTCACGATGTAGTTTTTTACTTGGCTAAACTCTCTTTTCCAAGAGTTCAATAGTCGCGAAAACAATAGGTACGACCAAAACTTTCCGAATTGATGCCCCCGTCTCGCTTTGGTTATGTGACGCGCTATAAGCGAAGCAATAGTTCTAAAAAAGTCCTGAATATTTTTTCTTTCTTTGCCACGAATTAATAAATGGATGTGATTGCCCACAATTGCTTTTTCGTAGATCGAAATATTAAACTTACCGGCAAATCGTCCCAGACATTTATTTATGAAGAACTGGTGGTTGAGAAGACTTAGCTTTCCTTTTGCTCGGTCTGATCGTAAAACAACATGAAGTGGTTTTTTGACATCTATCGGCCTTCGGTTTTTTCTTTTTCTTAAACCGATTTCCCCTCCATGCAGGCGAGGATTTTTTTTCGTTCTAAAAAATTCCAATTGCTTCGCCATTCTCTTTCACTGTTCCTAATTTACTTTCGCCCAATTGTTTTTTTCTTTGAAGGGCAGTATTATTATATAAGAATCAAGTGCAAATACAGTACCTCGGTTAAACGCGATTATTTAGCTTTGGATTAAATGCATTGATACTAGAGGCGGACAATGGTGCGGAGGGCGGATAGGTGATAAGAATTGCCGCTAAACATACGCTAAACATGCGCTAATTCTCTGGGGCAGTATTATTAATCAGCGGTAAAGGCTCTCAAATTTCCCGAGGCTCCCCAAGATCCTCTGACCCCTCAGGCTCTACCGGCACGAGTATTTCAAAGCCGCGAATGCGATTAAAGTTAAAATAAAACCAGACAGCGGCAAAAACTAAACCAATAACAAAACCGATCGCGTGCGTGCGATAGCTTACCGCAGGCTCAAAAGTCGTTGGAAACAAAGTACCGAGTGTTACCCCAACCGCGCGAATAAGTCTGCGTCCCAGACGTTGCGAGCGTTGAATTAAAACATAACTCATCAACCAGAATCCTGCCATAAGGTAAACCAGTCCCGAAGCCCCTAAGAGCCTCACTTCGGGTTCGTAGGTCCATAAAGCGAAAGCGTTTGTGAGTCCAGCCAACAAAAAGCAACCCACGGGATAAACGCGCCAGCTAAACCACCCTAACAGGAGGTAACCCAGAGCTAAAATAGCAACAGCGTTTGAGGCATAATGGCCGATATCTTTATGAATTAAAACCGCCGAAAAAATTCGCCAGTATTCTTTATTAGAAAACACCTCTTGAGATATGCCATAAAAGTAATCCTGCGTTGCCATTTCGAGACGCCAAAAAATACTTGTAAGGACAAAAAGTAAGGTCGTGAATACAAGACTCGTCCGCAGATTGTCACGAGCAGGAGGATAGTCCAGTAATGTTTTTACGACTCGCATTTCAAGCATCAGGTAACGTTACAAGTTTTCGAATATAACGTCCAGTTCTATGTCTCAATACTACACTCTTGCCAAGGCCCCGCCGATAAAAACTATAGAGAAAACAGGAGTGGGGGTTCAATGTTACTACAAGGAAATCTACAGGCAGTGTTTGATGCCCTCTACTTTTTAGGGGTTATTGACCCCGTATTAAAAATGGATTGGCAGAAAAAAATTGCCGCAAAAGAAAAGTTTGAAAATGTGGTCAACGAAATTATCGATATCGCTAATAAATACAACAAAACTCCTTCGGTATTACAGCAAAAGTTAGGTGAGTTTGATAAACAAACTCTTGGTTTTTTAGCCATGGAGGTAGCGAAAGAATATGCGGATTATCACTGGCGTAAAACATTACATTAACCGGCTCACGTTCATTATGATTGTTGGGTTGGCGTTGCCACTTAATGCTGAGTGGCAGCTGGATCTTTCTCGTCGTCAGAAAACGTTCACTAAGGCAGTCGAAGTCAGCGATGAAAATGAAAAAAAAGCTGATGAAAACATTGGTTTTTTTGATTTCATAGCTTCTGATGGCGCGTTAAACGAAGTAGTTATTTTAAATACCGAAAAGGGATTTGTGCCCAATACTGTGAGACTAAAAGTAGGGGCTAGGTACCAGTTGCACATTGTTAACATTAATGAAAAAGAAAAAAACGTAAGTTTTATGCTCGATGCTTTTTCTGAACATCATGGTACTTACTTTGGCCAGGTTAAAACCGTTACTATCGAGCCGAAAAAAGAAGGCGTTTTTTCGTACCAGTGTCCCGAAACGGCTGTCGAAGGCAAGTTGGTCATTTTTTCTCCATCCGGTCCCACAGTTCGCAAACCTGCATCTCTGTGGTAATTTTGTGACGGTAATTTTGTGAATGATTCTAGCAAGAGTATTTTTGACGGGTCTTTAGAGAAATTTCTCTTTCCAATCCAAGAGTATCTTTTGGATCCAACTGTTACAGAAATTTTAGTTAATAGTTTTGACGAAATCTTTGTAGAAAAAGCTGGAATGCTGACTCGTGTTTCCGCCAAGTTTTCTGATGAGGACGCGTTAATGGCGGCAGTAATTAACATTGCGCAGAGTGTGGGACGACGTATTGACGAAGACAACCCTCGCCTCGATGCCAGGTTGCCAGATGGCTACCGCGTGCATGCCGTTCTTTACCCAATCGCCCGCAAAGGAACCTCGATTAGTATTAGAAAGTTTTCAAAAACTGAAATTACCATGAAGCAATATTTAACATTTGGCGCGATTACAACAGAGGCTGCTCAATTCTTAGATATTTGCATGATTCTAGGTAAAAACATATTAGTCAGTGGTGGAACGGGATCTGGCAAAACTACTTTACTGGGAATTTTATGTAACCGCATACCCAAAGGCCAACGCATTATCGTTATTGAAGATGCCAGCGAACTTAAGATTCACTATGAGCATGTGGTATTTTTCGAAACTCGTATGGCCAATGCTCAGGGAAAAGGGGAAGTGACTATCGAAGATCTTTTGAAAAGCTCGCTGCGCCTCAGACCGGATCGCATTATCGTGGGCGAGGTTCGTGGTGCCGAAGCCTATGATCTCATTCAAGCCATGAATACCGGGCATAGAGGTTGCTTGGGGACAGTTCACGCAAATACTCCCGTCGATGCACTGGTCAGACTCGAGTCGCTTGCTATGGCGGCCGGTTCAAAAATAAGTCAAAAGGCAGTGCAAACGCAAATTAGCAATAGCGTGAATATTGTTCTGCAAATCTCACGCTTATCAGATGGTTCTCGAAAGGTGACCCACATAACAGAGGTCAGCGGTATTGATGATAAAGGTAATTATCAAACTCAGGACATTTATAAATTTCCAAACATGCTTCGAGGTGAGGGTGGAAAAGTCCTCTCTACTATTCAGCCGACAGGCACTCTTCCGTCGTTTTATTCTGAAATCGAAGAAAACAAAATTCCATTTCCGCGTACAAAATTTCAAGTCAATAAGGCGTCTTAAATTTATCGCCTTGTGGCCACTGCCTAACATCGGGGCAAATTCACACAAAAGATTTCGCACTCCACTTAAGGACCTTGTCATACCTGATACAAATGCGTTAAAAATATCGGGTGTTTTTTAGCTGCAAGATTACCAATTCAGTCATTCGCCACCTCCACAGTCAGGGCCAGGACCTCGATCCGATTATCGAAGCCATTGATGTTCCTAAGGAATTCCTCGAAGACCCCTCTTATTGGCTAGATGCCGCTAAGATCGAAACTTTTTTGCGCGAAGTTGATCTTAGTTTTACCGAAGGAACACAAAGTATCATCACCAAGATTGGCCATTTATGTCCCACACTAAAGTCTTGGGGAGTTTTAGATAGCGTTTTGCGTATGATGAAAGAGCCGCAGGATATGTTTTCGCAACCACAAAGATTTTTATCCTACTTTATTTCTCCGGCCCCGCCTATTTGTGATATTTCTAGAAAAGATGATTCTGTGTCTTTTACAATTCCTCTGACTCCCGAAGAGTTTCCGTTTACTTCGTTATTCATTAAATCGGCGCTAGAGAGTCTACCGGTTTTTGTAAGTTCCAATGTGGCCGCCGTTAAGTGGCAAAGCACTAAAATAGAAATTTCTTGGTCGAAAGACCAAGGAAACTTGTTTCCCGACGAACAAATGGAACGTCACATGAGCCCGGACTTTATGAGCTCGTTAGAAATGGTCATTGAAAATACACAAAAAGAGGTTGAAGAAAAAAACCGTGAGCTTGTGGTTAAACAAAAAGAAATTGCTGAGCTCACTTCTCAGTTAGAAGCGATAAGATTGCAGGTCACAGAAGGTCCGCCGCAAACAGATATTTTAACTCAAGTATTGCCAAGTTTAGTAAAAACTCGCGGCCAAGTTTTAAAGCTTTCTGATTATTTAGTGAGAGCCCAACAGATGATTACATTGCTTATTGGTAAACAAAAAAAATCTGACCCCATTATGCGGGCACTGGCAAAATTGGACTGGGAAGTCCTGTTGCGAGATTTTCCAAAATCGGTACAGATGGCCTCGGACGAACTTCAATATATTCGCGAGACGCTCGAAAAGCACCAAAACCATAACCGAGGCGATGCTGCCGGCGAAGATCGTGAAAGTGTAGATCTTAATCAGGTGATTGAATCAGCCCTTGAAACTTTGAGGTCCAATATCCCGAGTGATGTAAAAGTGGAAACACAGCTAAGTCTTGGCCAAAAAATTAAGGCATATCCCAAAGGACTTTCAACGGCTTTATCAAATATCCTTTCTTATTCCATCCAATCTCTTAAGGGTCGGGGCGAATTACGAATTGCCGCTTACCCCTACGGAAATGTAGCGCATTTAGAGATTTCAGATTCTAGTACTGATCGCGTGATTGATCGCAACTTTGAACTTCGCGAAGCAAAGGCCATCGTCAAGAAACACAATGGAATTTTAAGAATATCCCATGTGCCAGGTTTTGGCGCGACCTATTCCATCGATTTGCCAGTCAATTAGCAAAAGGAGCAGTAATGTCTTCTAATATTTTAAAAATTTGGGGTCGTGAAATTCTTGATAGCCGGGGTACACCCACTGTTGAAGTTGAAGTCACTTTAAAAAACGGAATTTTAACACGTGCGGCAGTTCCGAGCGGGGCCTCGACGGGCACCCATGAGGCCTGTGAACTTCGCGACAATGATAAAAAGCGATATCTGGGCAAGGGGGTTTTAATCGCAGTTAAGAGTGTTAATGAGACCATTGCGCCCAAACTGATAGGTTTTGATCCCTCAAAACAGTCAGAAATTGATGAGCTTATGTTGAAGCTTGATGGTACTGAAAATAAAATGAAGCTGGGGGCAAATGCCATATTAGGAGTATCTCTAGCTGTCGCTCGAGCCGCAGCCCAGGACAGGGGCTTGCCCCTGTATCAATACCTGGGTGCCCGCGATCACTACAAAATACCGGTGCCACTAATGAACATTTTGAATGGCGGCGCTCACGCTAATAATGGACTTAATGTGCAAGAATTTATGATTGTCCCTTTGGTCGGTGGAAGTTTTCGTGAATCATTGCGCGCCGGCGCAGAGGTATTTCAAGCGCTCAAGAAGATATTAAATAAAAAAGGTCATTCAACGGCCGTGGGTGATGAAGGTGGCTTTGCTCCACGATTAAAGGCCAATCGTGAGGCTCTGGAATTAATTTCTGAGGCCATAACAGAAAGCGGCTATCAATTGGGTAGAGATATTTATATTGCATTGGATGTTGCTGCTAGCGAGTTTTATAAAGAAGGTGCCTATAACTGGGAAGGTAATCGTCTGAATTATGAGCAAATGGCCGAGGTTTATGCTGATTGGGCTAAGGATTTTCCGATTTTAAGTATCGAAGATGGTTTTTCTGAGGATGACTGGGATGGTTGGATTAGTTTTACCAAGAGTCATGGCGACAAAATTCAAATCGTGGGAGATGACCTTTTTGTTACAAATCCCAAACGTCTGTTGGAGGGAATCAAGAGGCGAGCGGCCAATGCGCTATTGGTAAAAGTAAACCAAATTGGCACTCTTTCTGAAACCGCCAATGCCGTAAAGCTGGCGAAGGAAAGTGATTTTCATACGATTATGTCCCACCGAAGCGGTGAAACTGAAGATAATATTATTGCTGATCTGGCGGTGGCAATGGGATGCGAGCAGATCAAAACAGGAAGCCTTTCTCGTAGCGACCGTATCGCTAAATATAACCAACTCCTAAGGATCGAAGAAACACTGGGTTCTAAGGCTCAGTATTGGGGTAAAGACGCCTTCTAGCCACAAGACTGGTGGAATTTAAATAAAAAATTCGCTATAATAAATCATGGTTCAATGGCTATCCGATATTTTACACTCACCCTTTAAGATCTTATGGATCTGCTTTTTTAGCTGTGTCGTTCTCTTGTTGGGAGAAGGCAGTCTTTTTAGATTGTGGAACCTTTATCATGATGAAATCCGTATGATTGAAAGTGTGAGTAAACTAAATAACGATTTTAAGGTGCTAGACAGCCAATTTCGTCGAGTCAATGACCCCGATTTTATCGAACATGAGGTTCGTGATCGACTCGATCTGGCGAGTGAGGGAGAATTAATTTTTGTTTTTTCTGATAATTAGAGGCAAGGAGGCGCTCGGTGATTAGTGGCAAGATAAAATGGTTCAACGATTTAAGTGGACATGGATTTATTGAAGTCTCCACAGGCAAAGATGTATATGTGCACTACACTTCTATTGTTGATCGAAAAAAGCAAGAAAACGTAACGCTCTTTAACGGTATGGCAGTCAAATTTGATCTCATCGAAACTGAACAGGGCCCAGAAGCCTTTAATGTAGAAATTCTCGCTAACACAGTACTATAAGAATATTCCTTTCTTGATTTCTAATTGGTTATCCCAGTAAATGTCTGGTTATGAAAAAACTTTATCTTGTTGATGTGAGTTCCATGTACTTCAGGGCCTACTATGCGATCCGGCCACTCAATACGTCAAAGGGCCTTCCGACCAATGCATTATTTGGTTTTTTATCTATGACGGTAAAGCTTTTTAAAGACCTAAAACCGGATTACTTAGCCTACTGTTTTGACCGACCTGAACCTTCCTTCCGCAAAGAAATTTATGGTGAATACAAGGCTAATCGGTCCGAAATGCCAGAGGATCTCAAACCTCAGGTGCCCTACGTGCGAAAATTAACCGATGCCATGGGAATCAAGGTCCTTGAAAAGCCGGGATTTGAAGCTGACGACGTTATCGGAACTTTGGCGGATCGCGCTCGAAAAAAGGGAATCGATGTTGTTATTGTCAGTGGAGACAAGGATTTTGCCCAGCTTATTGATTCCCATGTTACTATGTATGATACCCTAAAAGATGTTAAATACGATCCCAAAAAAGTCGAAGAAAAATGGGGAGTCAAACCTCACCAGTTTATAGATTTCTTGGCGCTAACTGGAGACGCCAGCGATAACATACCTGGAGTTGCCGGGATTGGTCCTAAAGGAGCGCAAAAACTCTTATTGGAATTTGAAAGTCTCGTGGGCATTTATGAACACATAGACAAAATCAAAAACATAAATCTTCAGAAAAAACTGCAAGACGGCAAGGCCGATGCTTTTTTGTCGCAAAAACTCGTCACCATTGAACAGAATGTGGATTTAGATATTGGACTCGATGAGCTTAAGTTTCACAAAATTGATAAAGAAAAATTAGCCCCCCTATTAGAAGAGCTAGAATTTCACTCTTTTCTAAAAAACCTGGTTGGTAGCAATATCGAAAGTAACGGAAAAGTGGAGTTTGAAGCTAAAGTCGTCGCCAAGCAGAGTGAAGTCATCTCGCAGTTTTTAGAAAAAAAAGTGGATGTGAGTGAATTAGAAAAACAATTAAAATTGGGCGACGAAGTCTGGGCCATCGATACGCCTCGGGGGCTCTACTTGGCACAAAATAAAAACATTCTAAGCATTCAGGGCGATGCTCATGAGGTTGGCCGAGTTTTAAGAGACAAAAAAATTCAGTGGATGGGTTATGACATCAAAAAATTCTGGAAAACAATTCGCATAAATGCGCCTGAGGCAAAGATGGATCTTATGCTGGCAGAGTATCTTATAAAGGGTGGCACGACGGATGGTTTCGAGTCGCTTTTTATGAAATATGTGGGTGGCCTCTTCCCAGAACTTGCCGGTCCAGAGGATTACTATCAGGCATTTCAAAAGATTCATTTGGGATTACTGCAGGAACTTGAAGAGAAAAAACTTTTGCCCATTTTAAATACGATAGATTTGCCGTTAGTTCCCATTCTCTATAAAATGGAACAAAAGGGCATAAGACTCGATAAGGATGAACTCAAGCGCCAGAGCGAATCACTTCATAAAGAAATGGTACAAATCGAAAAAGAAATTATAGCTGAAGTCGGGATGAGTTTTAATTTAGCGAGCCCCAAGCAATTGGCTGACGTTTTGTTTAATAAGCTTAAGATCCCACCTGTCAAAAAAACTAAAACGGGTTTTTCGACAGATAGCGATGTGCTCGAAAAATTAAGTGCTGAATATCCCGTCTGTAAAAAAATTATCGAACACAGAGAAATCGCCAAATTAAAATCCACCTATGTGGATTCTCTGCCGCTATTAGTGAGCCAGGAGACCGGACGGTTACACACACATTTTAATCAAATTGGAACGACCACCGGCCGATTATCTAGTCATGATCCTAATTTGCAAAATATTCCGATTCGCAGCGAGCGAGGTAGTCGGGTACGAAGTGCTTTTGTGGCTGACCCCGATTGTGAATTTATTTCTGCCGATTATAGCCAAATCGAATTAAGGATTTTGGCGCACATTACAGGTGACGAGGGTTTATGTAAGGCCTTTGCCCAGAACCAAGATATTCACGCGGCCACAGCGAGTGAGATTTTTAACGTAGGTTTAGATTCGGTAACGCCAGAAATGCGACGGATGGCTAAGGCTGTAAACTTTGGAATAGCCTACGGCCAGGGTGCATTTGGCTTAGCAGAGTCATTGGGAATTGGTCGCAAAGAAAGTGCGGATATCATTGAAAAATACTTCATCAAGTTTAAACGCGTTAAAGATTATATGAACGACACTATCGAAGAGGCAAAAAAGAAGGGCTATGTCGAGTCAATTTTTGGACGACGTCGCTACATCTCAGAACTTAAGAGCGACAACCAAAATATACGAAAATTTGGTGAGCGTGCCGCCATTAATGCGCCTATTCAAGGTTCCTCGAGTGATCTAGTAAAGCTCGCAATGATTCAAGCGGCTAAAGATGTAAAAACTGATCTGTTGTTACAAGTTCATGACGAACTGTTGTTTGAATGTAAAAAATCGATTTCAGAAAGTGAAATTGTAACGATCCGTAATACCATGGAAAAAGTTGTGGATTTAAAAGTCCCTATGAATGTTAACATTTCTCAAGGTGAGAGCTGGGAAGACGCACATTAAAGGTGCGCACTCACTTTAGTATTTTTCCCATCCAGAAACTAGTCCGCCCTCAAAATAGACGTAGCGTGTTTCTAAACCGTAGTTGGCATTTTCAGGTACATGTTTTACGTACTTCCATCGTTCATTACCATAAGTGGGATTGCCCGAAATTTCTTTTGCCTCAGGCTCACCCCAGCTCTGCACCACGGCCTCTTTTTGCATACCTAGGGTGATGTCGCTCGCGTCTATCATGGCTTGAACCTGTGGTTGAAACTTTTCAATTTCAGTGGTGATTTTATAATGCCGTAGCCAATCGATTTTCGTATCGTAGCTGTCGGTCTGTAGAAACCGAATTCGTTGCGAATCGCTTGAGAAATAGGGCTTATAACGATAATAAAGTTCAGATTCCTTTTTGTTCGCAATTCGGTACTCTAGGCGATTTAGTAACTGCTTCCGCTCTATAGCGGCATCGCTAATTTCACCCTTAGGTGAAAGAGCGCGAACCTGGGCCTTCGCCTGGGATCTTTCTAAATTTTGTTTTTCGTGATAATAATCTAAAAGCTCCGGATCTGCTTCATAGATATCGGGTCCATAATTTGAGCTTCTGCCAAATAAAGTACAGCCACTTAAAAGAAGAAATAATGATAAAAATGTTAATATTCTCATATCTAAGGTCCAGGTTTTTTTTCGCTACCACATTACCATCCCTATTATCGGATATTTTCATAACAAATTGAGCGAAAATGAGATTTAAATTTTATTCATTTAGGGCAAGATCATAAGATGAGGAGAATTAGTTGAACGACGAAAGCGAAAAAAAAGAAGACGTGGTTTCTCTCGATGATCTTGACCTAAGTTTAGATGCCCCGTTGAGCAAACCGGTTGTGGTGTCCAAGCCCACGCCTGCTCCCGCAGCCGCGTCAGAAACCACACCTGCAGCAGAATTAAAAAGTCCAGATTCCGAAGCCCACTTAGAAACTTTTCTGGCAGAAAAGGCTCCCGACCTTATAATCGAAAATCCCGAAGATTTTAGTAAGCCTAGGGAGCCCGAAGCTCCGAGCAAAGCACTGCTCTTTTTAAAGGAGATTTTCGCTAAACTAAAACGCCTTGCTACTAATCCTAAAGATGTTTTTCGTAGGCGCAGCTTAAAATATTCTGAGCTTTTAAAAGAATGGGGCGAGGGAACCAAAGTTCAGGCTAAAGCCTTTTTGGGTTATCTTAACAAGGATGCCTTGAGAGATTTAAAAATATTGGGCAAGGAAATTGTCCGACGCTTTAAAGAAATTTTTAGTTTCGTGTGGAATCTATCTCGCCTCAAAAAGTTTTACATCGTCACTTTTATTGTATCCAGTTTTGGATTAACTAAAATTGCGCAGCGTTTTAGCATGAAGAATCCCTTGCCCCGAATAGGAAATTTAGAGGTTACTTCTCTAGGGCAGGTAGCCAATCGTGTCTATGATTTTGACTCCAAGTCAGCAACTTGGGAAGAATTTGAAAGCACGGTAAGATTACCCAATCACACGGTCACTTTGAATAAAATAGTGGTTAATTTGAGAATGAGCGAAAAGACCTCAGTTAACCCGATGGGTTATTTGCGGCTTAGTCTTGAAACTTCAAACAAAGATTCAGCAATAGAAGTGTTGGATCGAGAAAAGGAAATTGCGGATTTAGTTCAGCGAACAGTTGAAGAAATGCCCTACGATATCGTGAATACCACCGAAGGTAAAAATTTGATGAAAATCAAAGTCAGAATGAAACTGAATGAAGTTCTTAACCGAGGTCGGGTTAAGAGAGTCTACATTCAAGAGATAATTTTAAAACGCTAGAGAAATGCAGGGAGCCAGTATGAGTGAAGAGATCAAAGTAACCTATAAATTAAAAATGTCCGACGGGAAAATTCGTACCTACTTGATCCGACTTGATGAAACGACGCTTGAACTTATCGAAGAAAAATCAGATACTCCTCCAAAATGGGCTGACTTAGAACATCGCAAGTGTGACCACTGCCCCTTAAATTCTAAAGATTTTCCCCATTGCCCTGTGGCTAAAAACTTGGCGACGATTGTCGATGAATACAAGCAACTAAAGTCCTTTGAAACCTGTTATGTTGAAGTAGAGACCTCCAATCGAAATTACTCAAAACAGATTACCTTGCAAGAGGTCTTATACAGTATATTTGGCCTAATAATGCCTGCAACAAAATGTCCTCATCTAAAATTTTTGCGCCCCATGGCCCGGTTTCATCTGCCCTTCTCAAGCTTTCAAGAGACTATGGTGCGTTCAACATCTTTTTATCTGTTGGGGCAGTATTTTGTAACCAGAAAGGGCGGAAAGCCTGACTTTGAACTAAGTAAAATGGACGAGTTGTATGTCAACGTACAAAAAGTAAACGAAGGTATTTTAAATCGAATTCGGTCAATAGCTACCGGCGATGCGGATGCCAATTCGCTCACAATTCTAAATGTCTTTGCCCAAATGCTGTCAATGCAGCTCTCTGATGACCTTTCAGAAATCCAATCTTTTTTTGAGAGTTAAAAAAACTTTCTCTTAAATTTGTCAACGTCGATACCATAGCAACGAAGTCGATCATGTAGAGTACTCTTCGGCATACCCAACTCATTGGCGGTTCGCCGTTGGTTTCCTTCGTTTACAATGAGTCTCTGCACAATCATTTCTCGTTCTAGCTCTTTAATAAGCGAGACTTTTTTAGAGTTGGTTTGAGGCGCGCTTCTGGTATCAATTCTAGCTTCGTTTTCACTATTAGGAAGAGTAATCATTAGTTGCTCGATATGCTCAGGTTCGATTTGCCTATTGCCGAATTCAACATGGGCTCGAGTAACCATATTTTTGAGCTCACGAATATTGCCGGGCCATGAATAAGTTTTTATTTTTTGTATGGCTTGATAAGAATAACGAACTCGCATCTCTTTAGCAAGGCCAAATAATATATCTTCAAAGTCTTCCATCCGCTCACAGAGTGCGGGCACTTTAATTGATATAAGATTAAGGCGATAAAATAAGTCGGCTCGAAAGTTTCCATTATGAATTTTTTGAGGCAAAGAGTGGTTTGTGGCAGAGATTATTCTCACATCAGTTTTTATACATTTATCACTTCCGATCGGCCAAATCTCCTTGTTCTCTAATGCGCGCAAGAGTTTTGGTTGAAGAATTAAGGGCAGGTCGCCGATTTCGTCCAAAAAAAGGGTCCCGCCACGCGCAAGCTCAAAGGCCCCTTTACGGTCACTAATAGCCCCTGTAAAACTACCTTTTGAGTGGCCAAAGAGTTCGGACTCTATGAGGGTTTCAGAAAGAGCGCTACAATTTATGCTAATGAGAGGACCGGTGCTTTTCGTTGAATGATCATGTACGGTGTGGGCTAGAACGTCTTTGCCGGAGCCTGACTCACCCAGAATAAGAATTGGATACTCGCTTTGGGCGTAGTTAGGCACTTTTTCAAGTAGTTTTTTCCAGTTGGGATTTTTGCTTTTGGGTAACAGACGCTCCTTATTGATCTTTTCAGTTTTTGGCGAAAAGGTCATGATCACGGGACCTAGTCTAATTTGGTCCATCGGCTTAAGATAGGCTTCCATAATTCTTGTGCCATTAACAAAGGTGCCTGTTTGTGTTCGCATATCTTGTATGACAAATCCCTTGTCTGTTTTTTCGATGCGACTGTGTCGAGGTTGAATATTGGGGTCGTCGATGCAAAATGAGTTCTCTCCCGATCGCCCAATGGTGAAAAAATTTCCAATCGAATACGATTTTGAACCTGATCTATCCTCGATTACTAAGTAAGTATTTTCGTTTTCCATATGTGTAACCCCCAGTTTGTTGTTTCGTTGATATATCAATAGGCATGCCGAAGCTAAATCGATGCTAAATCGTATAAATGGACTCTAGTGGGTAATCTGTGGTCCTAAGTCCAATTCCTGAGACCTAAAAATTGGAGCTAGAGGAATTTAGTCGTTCATGTTATTACCGGTAGCCATGGAAGGACATCTAAATACTGGATATATCAAATCCATTGCTAAGTTTGAACCCCATCTCGACAGTGGGATGCCCGAGGTTATTATTCTTGGTCGGTCAAATGCTGGAAAGTCTTCGTTGATAAACGGCCTTGTTGGTGGAAAAAAAATTGCCCATGTCAGTAAAACACCCGGTAAAACTATACTTCTAAATCTCTTTAAAATTCGTAACAAATATTGTTTGGTTGATGTTCCTGGTTATGGTTATGCAGCTAGACATGGAGATGTAGTATCGGGCTGGCAAGAAATGATTGAAGGCTATATAAGCCAGGCGACTCGGCTCAAGGGGGCCATCATTGTGGTAGATATCCGTCGAGGCTGGACAGATGACGAGTTCGATCTCATTAAATATGTTTCTCACTATGGAGTTCCAATCGCGGTAGTGTTTTCTAAGTTGGATAAATTGAATAGAAAAGATTTTATAAAAACTAAAGATGAGATTTTGTCGGAGCAGCCTGAGTTCGTTTCAAGTTTTTTTGTCAGTAACTCAATAGGTACTGGCATCAAAGAAGTTGAAGAGTTTGTTTTTAAAAATTGGGTAAAAAATGCCTAGACCAAGAATAATTGGTGTCATTCCGGCTAGAATTGGCTCATCTAGACTTGCCGAAAAACCCTTGGTAAAAATTTTAGGAAGGCCTCTGATTGAGTGGGTAATTGAAGGCGTGCGCACAAGTCGCAAAATTGAAAAACTTATTGTTGCCACTGACGACAAAAGAATTGCCGCTTTAGTAGAGTCTTTAGGAGTTGAGGCTGCTATGACGGCGAGTGAAATTCCGACCGGAAGTGATCGCGTCTGGAAGGCCATTGAAAATGATTCCGCCGATATTATTTTGAATATTCAAGGTGATGAACCCCTAGTTTCTGGTGATCTGCTGGATTCCTTAATTGCCCCACTTGAACAGGACGAGAGAATAAGAATGGGAACTTTAGCCGCACCCATTACGTTGGAAGAATTAGAAAATAAGAACGTTGTTAAAGTTTTAATCAACTCAGTGGCCGATGCTATATATTTTAGTCGCCTACCTATACCATTTTCGCGAGTTAACGCAGAGAGTAAGTCATTAGCTATAGTCCGAAAGCATATTGGCATTTATATTTATAGGAAATCATTTTTGAAGAAATATTGTGAACAGCCAGTGACTGAGATTGAAAAGGCCGAAAGTTTAGAACAATTAAGGGCCCTGTATATGGGAGAGAGAATTCATGTTGTTAGTACCGTCTATGCGGGAACCGGTGTGGACACAGCCGAAGACGTTGTCAAAATAGAGAAAATACTGAGCTCAAGGAAGTAACATGGCGAAAAAAATAAAAAAACCCAAAGAAAAAACCAGAAAAAAACCAGCTCCGTTGGAACAAAAATTTGTTTTTGTTACCGGTGGGGTGGTGTCTAGTATCGGTAAAGGTTTAACTGCAGCTAGTCTTGGTGCGCTCTTGGAGGCGCGAGGATTTAAAGTTTCTCTCATGAAGTGTGATCCTTATATCAATGTTGATCCTGGCACGATGTCGCCCTTCCAGCACGGCGAAGTTTACGTAACCGAAGATGGCGCCGAAACTGATTTAGATTTAGGACATTATGAGAGATTTACTTCGGGATTGGTCAATCGTGCTAATAGTGTTTCTGCTGGCCAAATTTACGAAAGTGTCATTTCAAAAGAGCGTCGTGGAGATTATTTGGGAGGTACTGTACAAGTAATTCCCCACATTACCGATGAAATTAAGTCTCGAATTTATGAGGCAGCTCAAGGGGCAGAAATCATCATTGTTGAAATTGGTGGAACGGTAGGAGATATCGAAAGTCTTCCATTTATTGAAGCCATTCGTCAAATGCGTGTGGACTTAGGGATTAAGAACAGTTTATTTGTGCATGTAACTTTTGTTCCTTTTATTGCTGCCGCAGGAGAGCTGAAAAGTAAACCGACTCAGCATTCGGTCAAAGAGTTACGCGAAGTGGGGATTCAGCCAGATATTTTGATCTGTCGTTCAGAAAGACCAATTTCGGCAGAAATTAAATCTAAAATAGGTCTATTTTGCTCTGTCCGACCTGAAAATGTGATTTCAGCTAAGGATGCTTTTAGTATTTATGAAGTTCCCATTCAGCTAAATAGCGAGGGCTTTGACACGAGAGTGGTTGAACATTTTGAACTCAAAAGTCTTTTACCAAACCTCGAGGGCTGGAATAAAATAGTCGAGATATTAAAAAACCCAAAGGCCTCTGTGGCCATTGGAATTGTTGGTAAATACGTGGATCTTCATGAAAGCTATAAATCGCTCAACGAAGCTATTGTTCATGGGGGCATCGCTAACAATTGCCGGGTAAAAATTGAGTATATTAATTCGGAACAACTGAACTCAGAAAACGCGGCGAAAATATTAGGCGGCGTTAACGGCATATTAGTTCCGGGTGGATTTGGTGAGCGGGGTTCTGAGGGCAAGCTCGTCGCCATAGAGTATGCCCGCGAATCAGGTGTTCCATTTTTTGGTATATGCTTTGGAATGCAACTCGCGGCAGTGGAGTTTGCCCAAAACGTTTGTGGCATTGCGGATGCAACAAGCCGAGAGTTTGCCACCACAAAAAATGGCAAACGAAACCTAATTATCGATTTTATGGAAGAACAAAAAAAAATCTCTGACAAAGGTGCGACCATGAGGCTTGGGGCTTACCCCTGTCAATTAGAGCCAGATTCATTGGCCTATGCTGTGTACGGAGAACGCTCGATTTCAGAGAGACATCGACATCGTTATGAGTTTAATAATAAGTATAAAGCCCTCTTCGAGAAAAAGGGAATGAGGGCCACTGGTATTTGCAAGGAGAGAGATCTGGTTGAAATTATCGAAATTCCTGATCACCCATGGTTTGTTGGCGTGCAGTTTCATCCTGAGTTTAAATCTCGTCCGCTTGCGCCACATCCTTTGTTTTCTAACTTTGTAAAGGCATCATTAAATTTTGATTCTAAAAGAGCTGGCCCCTCAAAAAAAATGAAGAAGAAGATAAAACGTATTGGTGGAGATTTGCTGCGTGAATCTACGTAAAGGTTTTGAGGTTTCTAAATTAGATTTTGGCGGACTAACTGACGGTGATGTAAAGAATGAGGCCAAGCGAGTTTTAAAGATTGAAGCTCGGGCTGTGACAGACCTGGCAGAGCGCATTGACGACGAGTTTTTGCGAGCCGTTTTTCTCTTGAAAAACTGCCAAGGAAAAATCATTATTTCGGGCATTGGTAAATCGGGACAAGTCGCTCGAAAAATTTCGAGTACTTTTAGTTCAACCGGAACACCTTCGGTTTTTTTACATCCTTCGGAGTCCTCTCATGGTGACATGGGAGTGATATCTGAATTGGATTTAGTCGTGGCTGTAAGTTACGGAGGCGAGTCGACAGAATTGAATCATTTAGTGGGATACCTTGCTCGCAAGGGAATTTCACTCATTGGAATTACCGGAAGCCCTCAAAGCACTTTAGGCAAGGCCTCCGACGTGCTTTTAAATGTCAGAGTTGAGATTGAAGCTTGCCCACTTAATCTAGCGCCAACTGCGAGCACTACGGCCACTTTAGCTATGGGTGACGCTTTGGCGATGGCGGTCCTTAAAGTTAAGGGCTTTAAAGAGTCTGATTTTGCTGAACTTCATCCGGGTGGAATTCTGGGAAGAAAACTTTTAACCCGAGTTCGTGATCTCATGCATACCAAAAAAGCCATGCCATTGGTTAGAGGCGATACGCCCATCGTAGAAGTACTATCGCTAATGACAGATGGAGAGGTGAGGGGTGTTGCGGGTGTCGTTAATGATAAAAATGAACTTGTTGGCGTTATCACTGATGGAGATGTTAGGCGGGGCCTTCGTAAGTCAAGGAGCCCGTTATCTGATTCCGCTAAAGATATTATGTCGAACCACCCTAAGCTAATTGCCGCCGATGAATTGGCTGAAAGGGCATTACTAATGATGGATAAAATGGGAATTCAGTTTCTGTTTGCATTTGAAGAGAGTGCCCCTATGAAACCGGTGGGAGTGCTTAGAATGCACGATCTTTTGTCTGCTAAAATTAGGTAGGCAAATTATTGGAAAACTTCGAAAAATACTTTCGATATAGATCCATAATAAGATTATTTAATTCGGGTAGTCCGCCACTTAAGAATCTTTTAAACTCAATTCCCACTGTAATTTTAGATTTATTAATTGGATCGATTTTTTTATGCCTTAACGAAGCTTCAAAACTCATAAGAATAGCACTCGGGGTAACAAGCCTGCCAGTTATAATGTGGTCTACAAGTAGAGGGCTTTCAGAATCACTGATCTCAATGAGGCACCCGCCCAAGCCGAGATCAATCACAACCCCTTTTAGATTCACCGGAACTTCGTTGTGAGAGTCAAGACGAACTGTCACTTGGTCCTCCCTGGGTATGGGCAGACGAAAGTTAGTACGCCTTTGAAGTTGAAATAGGTCGCCTGTTATATCCAAAGCAAGTTCACTTTTATTAACAAGCATAATTTTGGAGCGAAAAAAAAATTGAGTTCTAGCGACCAAAAAATTAAACACGCCCTCACTGTTTGCGAGCAAGGGCGACTTACCTTCGGGTGAGATCTCTAAATAATTGCCTACAAGGCGATTAGCTTTAAGTACTATTTTGGTGCCATCTTCCACAATGCCGTGAATTTGTGAAGCCTCTTTGGCTAACGTTTTGAAATATAGAAATTTATCCTGAACGTTTGTTACTTTCTCAAATTTATTTGAAGTCTCCATAAAATGAAGCTTAGCACTGACGCAGTTGCGATTTCTACCTAATTTTGCTCGACGTTGGTCTGTGAACCAAGAACACAGTTTGCGCTTAGGCTCAGTAGTCGTCAGAATTCAACTTATGTATATATCCATATTAAGAAATATATTTTTAATGGTACTTCTGACTTTTTCAGCGGGTTACGCTGAAGAGATCAAATTTTCTAAAGATGAACTGGCAAGAGAGTCCGTTTTGCCAGTTTTCAAAAATCTCAAGACAGTACTTAATCGAAATGTCACGCTTTCAAAAAGAATATCGGTAGGTGGTGGAGCAGGTTTTGTACTGAATGAGCCCTTTAATAGCTCTTTGCAATATGGTGGATTTGTGAACTACCACTTTGATGAAGTGAAGGGAATTCAAGCTCGGTTTTATCTTTGGAATCAAGGTGACTCCAGTTACACAGAGCAACTCGACGCGGGAGTTGGGAAAACTCTAGGCCTTAAAAATAGACCGCGACCCGAGTATCTAGCAATAGTAAATTATCAGTACAGTATTTTTTACGGCAAAGTTAGCATGGGTAAGAAGATCGTGACTAATATGTCTTTGTACGGACTGGCTGGTTTAGGCACGATAAGTATAGGCGGCTCGATGTATCCCATGGGGGACCTTGGTCTAGGTATGAAGTTTTACTTTAATCGCAATATAGCCCTAAGGCTAGATCTAGTTTCTATGATCTATAATGGTCCCAACGTTCTATCCAAGCCCTTGACCATAGCTCCCAATGAGCCGGTTGAGTCCTTCGAGACAACCGTTTCTCTTAATAATGTGTTGGGTGTTGGTCTAGAGTTTCTTTTTAAATAATCTTGGGTTAGCGGTCCAGTTTATTGATAATACCTGCCATTTCCATAAGAGTTTCGTTATCTTAAAGGGAAATGGTTAATCCTCGACGCTCCTTTTTTACTTTTATTTGTGCCATGATGGTTTTGCAATTTCCTTGTATTACGGCATACGCTGCCGACGAGGAAGATTCCAATATTGATGAGATGGAGCAGATTCTTGATAAGCAGTCTGATAAAGAGGACGCTGAGAATGCGGCGGCTCCTGTCATTGATGAGTCTCCTCTCGGCGAATTGTCGAGTCTTAAGAATCTGCAAGCATTTAGCGACATTGCTATTATTCAAAGAAAGTTTTTACCCAAATCCAAACGCTTCGAAATTTATGGTGGATTGGGAACAACTGTAAATAATGCCTTCTTTATGAATTTTGGTCTGTTGCTTCGCTTGGGCTATCATTTATCTGAATCCTGGGGAGTCGAAGGTAGTTTTATGTACCTATCGAGTTCAAAACGTGAGGCCGTGGATGATCTGTCTACTGTCCACGGCATTGACACTGATGGACTAGTGAGTCCCGAACAGTTTTATGGGGTCGATCTTTTATGGACTCCTGTTTATGGAAAGGTGTCGGTTTTTGAAAGTAGAATTGTGCCCTTTGACTTATATCTCAGTGGCGGCTTTGGCCTGACTAAAACTAATCAGAATCAAAGCGAGCCAACATTCCATGTCGGAGCTGGACAAAAATTTGCCATTTCAAAAAGCCTTGCATTACGCTGGGACTTTAGCTGGAATTTCTACAATGCCACCTACCGAGACGCCGGCGTGGATAAAACGGGAAATTTTGATAACTTATTTATGACTCTAGGAATGAGTTTCTTTTTTCCAGAGGCAACTTACCGATGAAAAAACTCGTTGCCAGTTTAATTTCATTGAGTCTATTTTTTGGATCAATGCCACTGGGTAGCAGAAATAGCTTGCTCAACAATGCTGAGGCCGCAGAGAAAAAGAAGAAAAAGAAGAAAAAAAAGAAAAAATCACCCAAAGAGGCTCCTGTGGCCGAGGCCCCGGCACCTATAACTGAGGCTGCGAAATCCTCGCCCGAAGATACGCAATCTATAAAAGAAGTGAATCAGCTTATTAAAGAAGAAAAATTTGAAGTGGCGGCCCAAAAGCTATACAGGCTGTCGCGCAATCCACTCTTAAAGAATCAGCGTGAAGAGTTAAAATACAAATTGGGGTTAACTCTCATGGAGTTAGGATTAAACCAGGTCGCAGCGGTAGAGTTTTTAAAAGTTTCAGTTAAAGGAAAGTCCAAATATCTAAAGCAAAGCTTAGAAAAACTTTCTATAGCGGCTGATGCGCTTGATTTTGATACTTTAATTAATTTGGCGATTTCTAAAATCAAAGTAGACGAGTTTCCGGCCATTCATAAAGATATGCTTTATTTTCGAGTCGGCGAATTTCAGATGAAGAACAAAGACCATGACCAAGCTGCAAAAAGTTTTGCTAAAGTGGCTGCCGATAGTCGCTATTTTATGAGAGCTAAATACAATCAAGGACTAGCCTTTGCTTCAGCTAATAAACCCCAGGAATCAGCAGTCATTTTTGAGGAATTGTATAACGCTAGAGCTACGGCGCCGGTCAACGATCCCGTGCGAGTTTCGGCACTGATCGGTAAGGCTCGAGCTCTCTATCAGGCTAAAAATTGGGATGAATCTGTTGAGACTTATCGCCAAATCCCACGGGATACTCCGGCTTGGCACGAGACACTTTTCGAATCCAGCTGGGCCATGCTCAGAGGTGCTAAATTTCGTTCGGCCTTGAGTAACTTTCACTCGCTCCACTCACCATTTTACGATAAGTTTTATCTGCCAGAGTCGTTACTGCTTCGTTCGATAGTATATTTGTATATTTGTAAATTTCAGGAGCTTGAAAAAGTATTGGATTTATTCGAGAATATCTATGGGCCTGTAAGAAAGTCGGTTCTTCAGTTTATTAGCCAAAAACCTGATGCCCAAGAGTACTTTAATGAATTTGAAAAGGTCAGTGAAGAAGGCGTCGACGGAAAGCTGCCACTCTTAGCCATTCAAAAGATTTCAAAAGAGAATGATTTTCGCAGCAACAGAAATTACCTTGATAAACTCAATGAAGAACTCGACCGTCTCGACGGCATGAGTGCTGCATTTAAACAAAGCCCGCTTGGCAGGTACGCGAAAAAATTAGATCAATTGAGAGCCAAAAAGACCCAAAAGAAATTAGGTAAAATAATCCGTCGCTATCTTTTTGATATAAAAGGTGAAATTCGAGATATGTTTGAGCAGGTAGGTTTTCTGCGTCTTGAGGTTCTAAATACTCGAAAAGAAGAAATGAAAAAGGAAATGAGAAAAGAAGACGATGATAAAATTCTGGCTCAAGAAAACGGAATGACAAAACAAGTTAACGAACAAGACAGCCGTACCTTTTATGTGCAAAACGGTTATGATTACTACCCATTTCAGGGAGAGTATTGGTTGGATGAGTTAGGGAACTATCACTATTTGGGCATATCTAGTTGTAAATAAGGAATGATTTAATGTGGGTATTTCGGGTAATTAGACATTTGGCAGCAGCAACAACAATGGTTGTTGTCCCCTTTGCAACTGTTCCTGCTAAGGACAAAACCATTGGAGATGTCTTAAAAAATATCGGCAAAGAGAAAAAGTTTGAAAAAGAGAAAAAAGATATCCCCAAAGGTTCTGAGGCCTTTAAAACGGCAGCACCAGTAAATCTTTCTACGGTAAAGCCCCCTCGCTCTTCGGATATATACCGTGTTGAGGGAGATGGCAAAGAGGTTGAGTACGAAAAGTTAACCGATCGTGCAATCAAGGACACCTTTGCGATCGTGAATAAATTTAAGAACAGTCCTAACCGCGGGGAGCTTTGGGTAAGGCTGGCAGAGCTCTACGTAGAAAAAGCCAGATTAGTTAAATTTAGAAGGTATAGAGAATACGAAGTAAAACTCGATGATTTTGAAGCAAAAAAATCAAAGATTAAGCCCCAATTGGATTTATCTGAAGGCAGAGAATATAACCAACGTGCTATTAATCTTTATAAGCTCTTTTTGCAGGATTTTCCGAAGGACAAAAAAATTGCCCAAGTCTTATTTTTTCTTGGCTATAACTATTACGAAGTGGGACGCGAGGATGAGGGGGCCAAATATTATCGAATGCTGACGGAAAACTATACTAAAAGTATTTACGTTGACGAGTCTAATTTTGCTCTAGGTGACTATTATTTTGAGAAGAATCAGTGGGTCCCGGCGGCCAAGCATTATTCGCGGCTAGTTAACAATCAAAAGGGTCGGCATTATCTTTTTTCTATATATAAGCTTTCTTGGTGTAAATATCGCCTGAACGACGTTAAGGGTGCCTTAAAGGGTATGGAGTTGGTTTTTAATGAAAGTCGTCGCTTTAAGGATGAAGAGCGGGATGAAAAAGGTAAGGTATCTAGCTTAAGGCTGGCCTCAGAGGCGCTTCGAGATATGGTACCCTTTTATGCCGAAGTAGGCAGTTACAAAAATGCGCCAGAATATTTTACGGCAATGGCCGGTGAAAAAAAAGCTCTTAAAATTTTAGACAAGTTAGCATATTATTTTATGTCGCGAAATATTGAAGGTGCGCGATTTTTATTTAGGCACTTGATAGACGCTGAGCCCAACTCTCCTCGTTCGTTTGATTTTCAATATCAAATCGTGTCGATGTATGCAACAGCAGGTAAAGGCTCGATTTTTAAAAAGGAGCTATACGATTGGATTTCTGGTTACGGACCCGAAAGTGAGTGGGCAAAAGCTAATAAAAAGGATCAAGGTCTTTTAGACTCAGCTTATGAACAGCGAGAGCGCACCCTGCGCAATTATGTGCTGGGTCTTCACGACCAGTCGAGAAAGTCTGCAAACCCCGAAGTGAGACGACAAACAGTTGAGTGGTACAAGCTTTATTTAGGGTCTTTTGAGAAATCAGCAAACATCGCTGACATGCATTTTTACTACGGTGAACTTTTGTACGACGACAAACAATATAAAGAGGCAGCCCGCGAGTATTCGTGGGTAGTCGAAAATGACAAAAAGAGTAAGTTCTACAAGGATGCCGTTCTCAACCAAGTTATTTCTCTAGAGCGGATTATTCCCAATCAGCAGGCGTTTTTACAGCGTCGCGATAAGAGTCCAAAAAACGAGCCCATCCCAATAGCTGAAGAGGTCAATAGATTTCTTAATGCTGCCGGGCTTTTTGTAAAGACCTTTCGTGATGATCCCAAAGTTACAGGTATTGAATATAAGATTGCGCAAATTTATTATCTTCACAATAATTTCGATAAGGCCATAGACTATTTTACGCCGATCATCAAAAAAGAACCAAAGTCTGCCGCTGGGCAAGATGCTATCAGTTTTGTTTTAGATATTTACAATCGTAGTCAGGATTTCATTAGGCTTAGGAAGGCAAGCGAGGACCTCTTGGCAATTCCTGAAGTTGCCGCGTCGCCGATAGCGCTTCAACTCAGGAAAGTTTTAGTCAACAGTAAGTTTACGAATTCAGTACAACTTCAAGAGAAAAAGGAATTCTACGCTGCGGGGCAATCTTTTGAGAAATTTGCCGCCGAGAACAACAAATCAGACCTAACAATTAAAGCGCTATTTAATGCGGCCTATAATTACCGCCAAGCAAAAGCGATTGGACCCGCCTTAAAAATGTTCGAGGCCGTGATTGCCTTTCCCGATAAATCCCCAGAGGCCATGAAGTTAAAAAAAGATGCGAGCCTAGAGCTGCCCCCCCTTTATCAACAGTTGGGTAACTATTCGAAGGCGGCTCAAGGATATGAGGCCTACGCCCTCGCTCATCCCGGGGAAAAGCAGGTCGAAAATTATCACTTTAATGCCGCGGTTATTTACGATGGACTTATGAATTATGACAATGCCATTAAAAATTATGAAGCCTACTTTAGAAAAGAGAAACGGCAGGCGGAGCGGGTTGAGTCTATCTATTATCAGGCTGAAATATGGAAAAAACGTGGAAACCTAATTAAGGCGATTAAACTCTATCAGCAATATATATATAGTCCTGTCAGCAATAAAGAGAGGGTAGTGGAGTCCCACTATAAGCTCTACCAGCTCTACTTAAAAGATGGGGACAAGCAGAATGCCAATCGCTGGCGAGACAAAACGATTCGTATTCAGGATGAGTTTGCTAAGTCAGACAGAGGATTGGGAGGCAAATATGCCGCCGATGCCAGGTTTAATCAGGTTAAAGAAATCTACGAGGAATTAAAATCTGTGGCGCTACCGGCCGAGGCCAGAAAACAGAAATCAGGAATTGAAAAAAGAGACGCATTAACTTCAAAATTACAAAAAGAAATTGGGCAAATTGTTGTGAAGTATACGGAGGGCAATACTATCGTGGCCTCATGGACGCTTTTGGGTTTAGCCTATATGAATAATGCCCAGGCAATTCGAGCTATGCCGGTCCCGCCAGATGTTAGAAAAGCTCTAGGAAACCCACAAAAAGTAAAAGAATACCAGGGCACTATTGAGAATCAATTTGTAAAACCACGTGAGCAGAAATCAATAGAGAGTTTTCAATTGGCCGTCGACGAAGCTAAAAAGTTAGACGTCATGAATGAACACGTGATAGCTGCTCGAAAGAATTTAAGTAAGTTTGATCCTGGACAAAATTTGTTTGTAAATGCGAACATCAAATCAATAAACTTGGTGGATTGGATGGGGTTTTAAATGTTGATGGCATCGAGGCTATTATGGTTCTCCCCGGTGATGCTACTCCTGGTGGTCCTCTTTTCGTCTCTCTTGGGGGGGCTTGGTTGTACCACAAACAAAAAAAATGATGATTCGGGCAATTTAGATCTTTCCTACGAAAATGCGAGTGACGACGCGTTGTTAGAGGGAGTCAACACTGCTCCACAGAAAGTGAGCCGTCAAGAGTTAGAGGCCAAGTACAAATCTCTAGCGGAGGCCATTCGCGCGGGCAGCGAAAAATCAGTCTTAGACGCCGCGGGCACTATTTTGTTTGATGATGCCGATGATTTCAAGGCACTGAACTCTATGGCGATGTATTACTTTACTAAGAAAAAAGTGGGATTAGCCAAACAGTACATGCAAAGAGCCTTAAAGAAGGGAAATGGGAGCGCTGAAATTCATAATAACTTGGGAATTATCTTAATGGCCGAAGGCGAGCAGGATCAGGCTGTTGGCGAATTCAAGAGAAGCCTTTCACTTGACTCTAGCAATGTTGCCGCCTCTACAAATTTGGGCTTGTTGTACGCTAAGTATGGTTATTACGACAAAGCTGCGCCACTTTTAGAAACTGCTAACAGCGCCTTACCGAAAAATCTAGAAATCCTAACGGCCTATGCCGTTAGTCTTCGGGGTACAAAAAATTATTCAGCCGCGCAGAAAATTTACAAAGGTTTAGTTTCACAGAGTGACGACATTAACTTGCTCATGGATTACGCCGAACTTTTGGTCGGTGAACTAAAGTCTGTTGACGAGGCCAAAGTCGTGCTCAGTAAAATTCGATTCCTGGATCCGCGAGGAGAAATAGTAGACAGAGTGATAGAACTAGAGCGAAGATTGAAGTGAGTTAAGCAGTTAGAAAGATTGTTGAAAGGTATTTCATGCAACTTAGGCCAACATTTGAGACCCGAATACTACCGATATTATTCTTGGGATTTTCTCTAATTACATTGGGCAGTTTTGCTAGTGCACAAGATGCCGCGAAGGAACCCAAAGGCTCTAAGGTCAAAAAAACTACTATAGATTTTGAAGACGAACTTGTAGAGGGCGAATTCAAAAAGCCGGAGCTGTTTTACTTACTTCAGCGAAAACAATTTAATTATAAACGGCTTATTAAACTCAGAAAAGATTTTATCCCTGAAATGAAGCAGACCGCCGAAGATGTCGAAGATGTCGATGGAGGAGGCGAGTGAACTCCACTATTCTTTTGCGAATTTATCAAAACAAGAACCTTATTCACGTTAAGCAGTTTAGCCAAGATCAGGTAACGATTGGTCGCAATGGGGATTTAGATCTTGTCCTTGAGTCAGATAAAGTGGCGCCAATTCATGCCTTGATTGAACGGCGGGATAGCGGCTTCTATCTTTGTGATTTAGGTTCTGAGTTTGGCGTAACCCTTAATCAACAAAAAACATTAGACAGCGCGATTAAACATGAAGATGAAATAGGGATCGGACCCTACACTATTCAGTTTTTTGAGGGAATTCCAAAACCAAAAACAGCTCCCGTAGCTGGGCCACCGCCGATAAAAATGCCGAGTCAGGTTCATGCAGCCACATCCGTTCAACGCTCGTCTAAAGGAACATACGCCCCTCAAAGTAAACACAAAGATTTAAGAGACGTATTGGTGCCATCTGCAGGAACTGTGGTTGAAGTATTGGTTGCTTGGGGAGATCGAGTTCTTAATACTTATCACTTGCATAAGGTAGGAATGATTTTTGCTGGCTGGCAAGAAGACAGTGATGTTCGCCTACCGCTTTCTACGCCCATGGGGCGAACGCCACTTTTGGTCATCGGCCAACAAGTTGAAGTCCTGCTTACTAATGGAGTTTTTGCCGAAATAGTCGACGCACAAAAGGTTTCAAAAGCCCTGGATCAGTTGCAAAAAGAAGGTCGTGTTAATCAGGGAGCCCAAGGAAAGTCTTTTTTCTTGCAAACTAAGGAGTTAGTTCGAATTCAGGTTCCTGATAGTGAAATCTCAATTTGGATTAGATTCGTGCCCGAAGCACCTAAACCATTGGCTTTACCTTATTTTAATTTTTCGTCACAAGAGTCAACAGCAGTAATTGTGACCGTGATTATCACTGGAATACTGGCATTATTTATGAACATCTATACGCC
>JAWXAY010000011.1:0-29778 GCA_034439715.1 Pseudomonadota bacterium | reverse complement strand
GTCTAAACTTGACCGGGCCAATGAACTCAATATTCCAGTGCTCGATTGGCCGGGGCTTCTAAAGTTAATTAAAGATGGTCAATAACGATATCGCGGGCCATCACAGTCTTGCGGCCATCTGCCTTCGCACCATCTATGCCCCTTTGGCAAAGTGCTCGTACGGCGCTGCTCAGAATGTCTAAAGTTTCCGATGAAGTATTACATCCACCTTTTTCTTTAATGAACTTCTTTACCTTGCTGGCAACCACAAGAACGTCTCCGCCTTCGGCGGCTTCAGTACCTTCCATGTTCATAGGTCCTCCCTAATTGCGTAAAACACTTTTTAAGTCTATTTTATGCGATCTTAATTTACAAAACGAAATAATGTCGTTATGCGCCTAGTTATTGTGCTTTGAATGGAAGCGGTCCTCGGCCACGCCGTCTTTAAATTTTAGAAGCTTTGCGAGTCTTCGCCCCTCTAGAGATGGAAAAATCCATACAAATGTTTTTTGATCTATTGGGTTTTTGCACTCAACATCGGTGAAAGCGGGCGACCAAGTCCCAGAATTTAAATGCTCCACGGCGCCAATAATTTCATGGCGAGAGACGTGCGTGTGTCCATAAACTATTCTTTGAACCTTCGTAATGAGCGCCGCAAGCGAAAGTATCCTTTCTTGGGGCTCCTTAAATCGAAGTACCTCCGAATGCACAAAACTCGAATAAAATAAAAATGGCGGAAAAACTAATGCCGAAGGACCCAAAAACCACCAAATTGAAAGTGGCGTGATCGCGTTGACATAGATATAGATATTGAGCAGCACATAGAAGGCACCAATTAGAATCGCGGCGCGATCGAGCCAAAGTTCCCGCGCTATGAGCCAGGGATTTCTTCCCGCCGAAGGAAGAAACAACTCCGTTAGTTGCCTCACCATGCTTGGCGTGGCATTAGCTCGTTTCGCAATATCTTCAATTCTTAGCTCTACGCTAAGGGGATCCCTAATGGCGGGATGCAGTTGATCTGATATGGTTTGCTTCAAAGTAGCAAAGGCGCCAAACACCCATGTGACAACTAGCGTGGGCTGACTTCTTGCCATGTATTTTATGAAAAACTTAAAGTACTGCCAAAAACTCATTATATAATTACTGTCCACATGCGGATTAAAAAAGCCCACGCCATTGACGATATAGCGAGTGGCCCAACTTCCGAAAGGCAACCGAACCTCAAGATAGCCAGCTCTTTCAATAAAGGGGTTTACAGGATCCTCGCAGCGACAGTAAGGATCATATTGATTCCCATGTTCAATCAATGTGTCTTCGTTGCTGATGTAAAACCATTCGGTAAACGTAACTCTTTTGAGTTCCTCTTCGTTAAGCTTTAAATGCGACAAAACTTCTCGTTGGGCCTCTTTAAAGTGAAGCTCTAGGTCGTGATTGCCGTAAACAAAAACAATTCGATTTCCTGCACGAACAAATTCGCCAAGCGCCTCTATCCACTGTTTATGGGCACGCAAAATTATTTTGATCTTAAAAACTGATTTTTGTTCTTGAGGGTGAAGGCCTCTTTTTCGTTCAATTCCAGAAACGCGGTAATGGGGTCGCGGAGGTTGTGCCAACACACTATCAAAATCAAAAATATCACCGTTAAGCACAAGCTCGATAGGGAGGCCGCCCGAAAGGTTCGGCAAATGGTTTAAAAATTGTTCAAACACGTCATCAAAAAAAAATTCTTTGGTCTTATATTTTTTCCAAAGAGGAAACTTTAAGTTGACCGGCTCTTCTTCACAAAGGTGGAGGTCGCTAACGATTGCTGTAAACGTTGCCGACTTAAATGGATTGTCCATCAATCGAGTTGCGTCGGAACAGCTGAAAAGACATTGATAATGCCCGGGTCAGAAATAATAAGCCGCGCCCTCAGTTGATTTTGTCCAGCAGCTCTTACAGATATATTCTGCAAACCAAGAGGAAGATTTATCAGCAGCGCACCGCCAGCTCTCAAGTTTTTTGGACTTTCGCTTAGCTTTCCCTCATGGTCAAAATAGACGATGTTTTTAGAGAGCTCCTGGGTCAACTCGCCGTTAATATAAATTTGATCAATGGGTTCAGAGAAGGCTATAAGGACCGTACCAAGCTCCGAGTCACGCAGACGCCTTGATTCGGCAACGATCCCTGCAAGCCAGCTTTCGCTTACCAAAGGTATATCTATTTTGCTTTGAGGTTTCGTCGACATCCTTGCCGCCGAGTACGGTTGCGTGGCGAGAGCCTCGACAAAAATCATTTCGCGGGCGTAGTCAAAGTCGATCGTATCTTTTTTGGGATTAAGGCTCTGCTCTGTTCCCAGTATCCTTACCTGGCCGGCAAGGTCCGACTCGGGGTCGAATAAATCGTGAAGTCTAAACTCTGTAGGATTAATAACCTCAGCCATTTTTAACTCAACGAAACTTAGGTATTCAGGAAGGGCCTGTATCACGCCCCCGTCAATAATACGATCCGCCAACATTGCCCGCACCTGGTAGATTCCGGGGCTAACTCCCAGATAAACAAAATATCCATCTTCTCCTGTTACTTCTTTTTTGAGATCCGGAAAATAGCCACCGTTAAAATAGATTGGCTTTAAATTACTCGCTCCTGCCAACTCAACCTTTGCCCCTGCGACGGGCTTACCTAGAGACTTTACTTGTCCCCAGATAATTCCGGCTTTCTTCCAGTCTTGGACCTGCATTTTATTGCCCACGATAGCCAATAAGGCGTTAACCATATCAACAGGAAACATTTTAACTTCGTTTTTTTGCCCGCCATTTAAAATGCTAAGACTTGGCCAATATTTTTTTGCGGTAGTTGAAACCAATACCATCGAGTCTCTGTCCGTTTCGGCAAAATGAAAGTGCCCATTCTCATCGGTCGCCGTCTCAAGATTCATTTCATACATAGCAACCTTGGCACCTGCGACGGGAATTTCCTTGTCTTCAAATGAATACGCAGAAAGTGCTGTCCCGGAAACCCCCTGGTCTGAATTGTAAAGTTTAATTTTTATTCCTCGAACGGCTCCAGACTTATCTTGAGATCCAATGGCCTTCTCTAAGTAGAACTCACCCCTCCCGTAGGGATTTCCTTCGGCATCTTTTAGCTCGGCAACTAATTTACCACTCAAGCCTTCCACATTGATTGAAAACCGACCTTCTCTAGTTCTTACCTCACCCTGCTCTAAATATTTATCCTCTTTTACTCGGAAAATCGTAAGCTCTTGCTCGCTGCCTAAAAACGCTAATCCACCAGCTAACTCAACCTCACCATATACTTGAATGGAGATTATTTGCGGCGTGGGCTCCGTGAATGAATGATAATTTGAGTTGTCGGGTTTTTTTTCTAGGTGCTGGTTTTTTTGCTGCGGCACCGTTGGCGTGGGTGTAGTCTCTTTAGGTTCCGCTCTTGATCCATAGTAAGAGCTCGTGCCTGCCGGTGCACTTTTTATTTTAATAGGTTCCGTAGTAATAAATGTCTTTGCAGCTTTTAGTGGCGCCTCTTCTAATTTATCTAATGATTTTTTTATTGTGGTGGTTTCAAGGCTCAAAACTTGAGACGCAAAGCGGACTTCCCCTATTTTACTATCTAGGATTGGGGCTGATGCCATAAGCTCTCTTACGACTCGCGCCGGTCTTTCAACAATTGCTTCGGGACTCTCTTCATTTAATGAGTCTTCCATGGCGGCAATAGGGGGCGCCGCACGACTTAATTTTATGGAGGCGCCTTCGTTAAAATTAATTACTTGAAAATCACCGAGCCGCGACGGAGTTAAAACTTGCGCAAACCCAAATAGGGCAAATGAAATATAAAATAAGACACTTCCAAATGTGCCCACTTTTGCACGCTCCCTGTGCGACAACTGTTAAATACTCATGGATATTCTATTAGAATGGCTTAAAATCGTCAAGGCTCTGGTCCTTGTTTTTTCGTAGATCATCTTGAATACGAAAGGCGAGTTGCTCAATCAGGGCTTTTGATTTTCCCACTCTCTTAAACCTAGCTGAATAGCCAGGTTCATTTGCTGACCGCTCTTCGACGATAGTTTGTATTTCTATAGTATAAGGTCGACGCTCTCCGAGCACTATGACCTTGGCCGTGACCCGACGAACGTCATTGCTTAAGGGGTCCCACAGCTTGCCTTCCAATGTTAGATAGTCAGAGAAATATTCTCGCCTATTCTGACTAACTTTTTTTACTTTTATTAGGGCTTTGTACGCCGAGCGACCTATTGCTTCGAGTGAGTAATTCGCCTCGGGGATTATCGGTGCTTCTCCACAACCTATAAATAAAAATAATGCTGATAGCGCTAGAGTTCGAATACTCTGACTATTCACGTGTTGCCCTTAGCTGCATCTGCTAAAAAACGCTCTATTCCTTTGTCCGTCAATGGGTGTTGGGTCAGTTGCTTTAGAACCGAAAATGGCATTGTTGCCGCGTCGGCGCCAATCGTTGCCGAGCGCACAATGTGGATTGGATTTCTAATACTTGCCACAAGAATCATGGTCTTAAAGTCATAGTTGTCGTAAATCGTACGTAATTGACTAATTAACTCCATTCCGTCCTGCGCAATATCATCGAGTCGTCCCACAAAGGGCGAAACCAAAAAGGCTCCGGCCTTTGCCGCCATTAAAGCCTGTGTTGCAGAAAAAACTAGAGTTACATTCGTGCGAATTCCTTCTTTGGCAAATTTCTTTACGGCAATTAGGCCATCTTCAGTCATTGGAACCTTAACAACAACATTTTTGTGAATTTTTGCTAGCTCAAGACCCTCTTTAAACATGCCGTCGGCCTTCAGACTCAAAACCTCCGCAGAAATTGGTCCCTCGACAATTGTACAAATTTCTTTGATCACTTCAGCGATCGGTCGACCTGATTTTGCGATTAACGATGGATTTGTCGTTACACCATCAACCCAACCTCGATCGTTTGCGGCCCTTATTTCTGAAATGTCAGCGGTATCGATATAGAATTTCATAATTTCTCCAATTACTTTCTTTGCTCTTTCTATTTTTTACCTTGAGAAAAATCAAGCAAAGTCGAGCCCTGAGCAAAATAACTTCCCCAGCGGCTTCCTTCAAACACTTTGGTCAATTCAACAAGACTTTTATTCAAGACGGGGTGCCTATATTCAGGCCAAACTTCTGCAGCGGGAAATAAAAGTTGCGGGTGCGTAAAAAGTCTGGGATGAGGCAAAACCAACTTCGGCGTCATAACAATGTAGTCTTCTTGAGCCAAAACAATCGCTCGAATGACCTCATGCGTTGCCTCGATATTGATCTCGGACTCAATTGAAATTATTTTATCGATAAATTGATATTGTGAAAAGTCGGCCTGAAGAAGTGCGCACACCACTAAAGGTTTTTCTGTGGAAGCTGAGCCCTCCGACTCATAAGAGTCTTGATAAATCGAAGATATGCGCTCAATCGTAGATATCATCTTCGTTTTCCAAATAAATTTTTTGAGCCACACCGCTTCTTTTCCTGAATAATCAATAACGGTGAGCAGCGTTTGGTATTTCATTTTTTTTCTATTTCCAATACATCTTCGATTTTATAAAGGCCGGACCGCTTTTGTATTAGCCATTTCGCCGCCATTAGGGCTCCCTCGGCGAAAACTTTTCGGTTTAAAGCTCGGTGCTCCAAGGTAATTACCTCGGAATTACTCGTTACGGTTATTTTATGATCTCCAAAAATTTTTCCGCGACGGTATGAGCGTACGCCCAATAAGTCTTTTTTATCGACATGCTGCCGAAGTTCTTCATGCAAGGTTATGGCGGTACCACTTGGCCTATCTTTTTTATGGATATGGTGTGTTTCATGTATTTCAAACTTAAAACCTTTTAGCGCGCCAAAGGTTTTAAGGCTCTGCTTAATTACAGTTATGCCTAAACTCATATTTGAGGCCCAAAGAATAGGGATTTTTTTTGCTAATACACGTTGTTTTCTGTGATCAATGGCACTTAATCCCGTCGTTCCACTTAGCAGTGGCACTTTGTACTTCCCACACCAATCTAAGATCCCTTTATGGGCGGCGGCTATCGAAAAATCGATAACAATATCTACCTTGCGGCCATCAACTTCTAAAAGAGAGCGATGAAATTTTTTATTTCTTGCGTCTATAGGGTGCGAAATAATAAAAGCACGATCTTTTTTAGCGAGCGCTAAAATCTCCCGACCCATTTGTCCTCGCGAGCCATACAACAAAACACTAATCATAAAAATCCGCGCTCTTTCATGGTAGCTTTAAGCTTTTTCTGGTTTTCAACAGATAATTCCACAAGCGGAAGGCGTAACTCTGGACTTTCAATAACTCCCATCCAATATAGCGCCATTTTAATGGGTATCGGATTACTCTCACTAAATAAATTTTCTACTAAACTCTTGTAGGTCTGAAATTCCGACTTCGTTTTTTCAGGATTTTCATTTATTTGTTCGCCCCAGCTTTTAGTTTGTTTCGGGGACATATTAGACATTACCGAGATTGTTCCTTTGCCACCCGACAAATAATGTTCCAAATAAGTAGCGTCGTCGCCGCTAAGCGCAAAAAATCCTTTTTTGCTTTTACTCAATATGTCTTTGGTGAGTTTCATTTCTCCACTGGCCTCTTTAATTCCCACAATATTACTTGTTTCACTTAAGGTAGCCACGGTTTCTGCTTTAATCGATGTGACTGTTCGGCTCGGGACGTTGTATAAAATAATGGGTAAACTTGTGGACTTTGCTATTTCAGTAAAATGCCTTAAAAGTCCCTCTTGCGGTGGTTTATTGTAGTACGGCACAACCACAAGTGCCGCCTTCGCACCGAGGCTTTGTGCGGCCTGCGTTTGTACAATCGAAGTTTGTGTATTATTGGTGCCGGTCCCCATAATTACTGGCACCTGGTTCGAGCTCTCACTAAGCGCAAATGATAGGAGCCGCTCTCTTTCCTCTTTTGTGAGGGTCGGGCTTTCGCCGGTCGTACCATTAACCACTATGCCATCAATATTATTATCAAGCTGAAACCTTAATAATTTTTTAAACGACAAGTAGTCAATCTCGCCCTTTTTAAATGGCGTAACAATTGCCGTAAATACACCCGTCAGTTTAGACATAAAGAGTTCCCATGGCGATCAGCGCTGCTGGGCCAACAAGCTCTGGCCTGTCTTTGAAAGTAACCATTAACTCTCCGCCTGGCAACACAACTCGCACTGTGGATTTAGCTGTTGATTGAATCTCCAAAACATAATTAGCTACCCAGGCCGCCGCGAGCGCCCCTGTGCCACAACTTAAGGTAAAGCCCTCAACTCCGCGTTCGTGGGTAATGGCTTCAATGCCCCGGCCATTCTTCCAAAAAAAAGTAACATTGGCACCACCCCTTCCAAGCCGTCCCGATTTTTTAAGATCTACCGCCATCTCATTTAAAATCTCTCGGGCCAACTTTTTTTTGAGTGGCACCACGGCATGTGGTACCCCTGAGTTTACCATGAAGTAGAGAACACTCTTGCCTGAAATTGTTTGAACGATAGGACCACCCAAAAGTCTCACTGCCGGTAAAGTTGTGCCATACTGAGCTTTTGCGGTTTTTCTTATTACTACAACTCCCGCCGTTGTCTCAAGCTGAAGTTGACCTTTTCTTTTTTCACAATCAAATATAAAATGAGCAACCGCTCGAGCTGCATTGCCACACATTTCTGCTCGCGAGCCATCGGAGTTATAAAAATCCCACTTTAAATCCATTGCTCTTCTTTGGGGGTGCTCAAGAAACACGACACCATCGCTACCGATACCTTTGTGCCGGTCACATATTTTTTTTACAAGTTGGGGACGGCTATTCGAAGGTATTTTCTTTGCAATTTTTTTAACACCACTTATTCGCTGGTCTATAAAAATAAAATCGTTGCCTGTCGCCTCTATTTTAAAAAATGGTATTTTAATGCTTTTTTGTTTTTTTCTGTACGTCATCTTCAGTTTTGTCCTCTGCCTTTTCCTTTTCTGTTAACCCCTGCTTTTTTAATAGCTCGTCCATTCCTTGATCATAGGTCGGTCGACCGCGCCCAAGTGTTGGTGGTTGGTTGAGAGGAACCGGGTTGCCTCTAACCCCGCAGCCTAAACAAAAAAGAAATACAGAAACCAAGATAGCATTTGTAGCAATATCCTTAGGTTTTTTCACTAGCCCCCCTTACTTCTTCAACCGAACTGCACAGAATCGGCTCCATATAGAATTTTCTTTTTATTTTCGTGGACAAATTTTGACAGAGAGACAGATAGCGGTCCCCATAATCTTTGCGGGCTGATTTTTTAAGTTCATACTTCCACAGCCAATAGTAGGACTCTGGCATCTGAGGCTCTGTTTTGCTTAACTCTAGTCCAAGAGTTTTGATTAGGCTAACGTCTCTAACAACTTCCGCCGCACGCAATGAAAGAATCATGGCATGAACCCGGTAGGGAGGCGAAAACGACTCAGCCGGAACAATTTGTTCACTAAGTTCGTCTAATTTTTTTTTACAAACTAAAAGCTGTCCGGCTAGTATATATTTTTCTTCTAGCAGAAAAAAATTCTTGGTAATTTTATTTATACTTTCAGACGCGCCCGCACAATCGCTTTGGCTGAGATAACTTCTGGCCAAACTTAATAATATTTTTAGATTTTCTGACTCAACCTGAGAGGCTCCGATAAGGGACCGCACAGCACTATTGTCTCCTTTATACGTTAGCGAGACGCCGACCTCGTAGAGATGTTGGGCGCGCTCAGAAATAAATGTCTCACCAATTTCTCTCTGGCCACTTTTAAATTCCTTAATAGTTTCCTGTGGCCACGGCCCCAAAGAAAACTCCCTCGCGATATCATCGAGTGCCTCTACACGCTGCTCCTGCGCCAATAGTTTTCTGTAGCGTTCAGTTCTTTCAGAAGCTTTGGCGGTCGCCGCTACAGTGTAGACGAATATAATTATTGTTGTTTTAAAAAAAAGCATTATTGTTGATTATAGCTTTCTATTAGGACCTGTCGAGGTTTGCTGCCATTTGCCGGGCCAATTACGCCCTGTTCCTCTAACATTTCAATGATGCGGGCAGCCCTAGGATATCCAAGACGAAATTTTCGTTGAAGCAGCGAGGCGCTCACCTCTTTCATGGCTGAAACATAGGCTAGAATTTCATCATATCTTTCGTCACTTTCATCTCCGTCTGAACTAAGCTCGTCGCCGTACTCAAGAGAAGGGTCACCGTATTCACTGCCTGAGCCCTCTAGAATTCTCATGGCGCCCACGTCAAACTCCGGCTCACCTTGTTTAATCCAAAATTTAACGATGCTCTCTATGTCTTTTTCGGTTACCAAAGTGCCATGATTGCGCTCAGGCTTTGCCACGCCTGGCGCTAAAAACAACATGTCCCCTTGAGCCAGTAATCTTTCTGCGCCCGACTCATCGAGAATAATTCGGGAATCCATTTTGCTGGCAACTTTAAAACTGATTCTCCCGGGAATATTCGTTTTGATGAGTCCCGTAATTACATCTTTTCTTGGGCTCTGCATCGCTAGAATTAAATGTATTCCGCAGGCTCTGGCCATTTGAGCCAAACGAATAACCGTGTGTTCGACATTAGCTTTATCAACGGCCATAAGGTCGCCAAACTCCTCTACCACGATCACGATATAGGGTTGGGGCGTAAAGTAATAATCGGCACCTGCTGTTGAGGGATCTTGTCGCAGCTTTTGGTTTTGTTCATCGTGTTTTTTTATCTCTTCGCCCGAAAGTTTTGCCATGATTTCGTTATAACCCTCAAGTCCACGGGCTCCAAACTTTGACATTGTTCGGTAACGTTTTTCCATTTCTTTAATAGCCCAGCGTAAGGCCGTGACCGCTTTTTTTGGCGTCACAATTGGTGGCATTAGTAGGTGTGGAATTTGTGAGAAGGCCGCCAAATCAACCTGCTTGGGGTCAATAAAAATAAATCTTAAAGTCTTCGGCGAATGTTTACAAATAAGTCCTGTTAAGGCCGAAACTAAAAAAACGCTTTTACCAGACCCCGTTGTGCCGGCAACCAAAAGATGGGGCATCTTTCTGAGCTCCACAACCTTTGTTTCACCATTAGCTTGTTTGCCCAAAATTATCGGCAACATCAATTCCTGATTCCAAAACTCTTCGCTAGCGACTATTTCTTTAAAAAATACTTTTTCTCTTAGTGAGTTTGAAGTTTCTATCCCCACAACGTCGCGCCCCGGAATGGGCGCGATGATTCTAACGCTCTCACTACTTAGCGCCAAACTAATGTCGTCAGCGAGGTCAATGATGCGGCTTATTTTTACATCGGCATTTGGCTTAAATTCAAACATCGTAACTGTTGGACCCGGACGGATATCAACTATGGTCCCATGCACTCCAAACTGTTTTAGCTTTTCCAATAGAAGCATGCCTTTATCCTTGAGCTCTCGTTCAGATATTTTAATGCGAGACTCCGGCGGATCATCAAGCAACTGGATGTCGGGCAACATCCAGTTCTCTACTTTTCTTATTACCTTAGTCTTCAGTTCAATTTTTCGATTAGTTGGCAATACAGTAACGCTTGGCCTCCGAAGCACATCAAATAAAAGCTTAGGTTCCTCGATAATACTTTGCCGCTCAAAATTTGCCCCTGCCATTTGCTGAATGGGCTCTTGCGTTCGCGGTAGAAAATTAGCGGCTGACGTTATTAACCGATGACCTAAATCTAGAGCCGCCGCAAAAAGGAATCTTAGGTTAAATCGTGGAAAGCGACGAATTTTGACGTAATAAGATATAGGTTTTTCGGTAAAAAAAACAAAAAGTATGACCGCCAGACTCCATAAAAATATAGCCACTCCAGCCGAGTTAAGAATTTTTTCTAAACCCTTATAGGTAAGTTGGCCTAGTACGCCACCCACTAAAAATTTATTGTAAAAAAAGCTTCTTTGATCAAAGTAAAGCGCGCCCAGTGCGGACATGACGACCAATAGAGCGGCCCCCCAGATTGCCCTCGGCTTGTTGATGGGTGTTCCGTCTCCCCGCAAATATTTATAGGAAATTCTAAAGCTAACAAAAACTAGCGCCCACGCCGTAACGCCAAAACATTGAAATAAAAAATCAGAGAGAAAACTTCCGAGTACTCCACAATAATTGGAGACTTTACCTATCGTGCCAAAAGAATTAAACGAGGGGTCTTTTGGAGAAAAACTTATGAGAGAAAGTCCAACAAAGACCCCTGCGGCAAACCAAAAAACTACTTTGATATCACGTTGAAACTTATGAAGAATCGGTCCTACCATATCAAAAGTGTAGCGGACCTCTAAATGCGTGGGAAGTCTTGACTTTTTTTGGACTTACACAAATAACATGGCTCGCTATGCGAACCATACCATGATCAAGATAAACGAGATTTTTCACAGCATTCAGGGCGAGTCGACTTACGCCGGGTTTCCCACTGTTTTCATACGAACGTCGGGATGTCCGCTGCGATGTACCTATTGCGACACAACTTATGCCTACTACGAGGGTACGCCTATGTCTGTGGAGACAATTCTTGAAAGAACACGGTCCCACGGCTCACGTTACGTCTGTGTCACTGGCGGAGAGCCGCTAATCCACAATGAGGTAATTACTTTATTGGATCGCCTGGTCGATCTGGATTACAAGGTATCTCTAGAGACGAGCGGTAATATTAGTTGCGAGCGCGTAAACCCCAAAGTAAAAAAGGTTTTAGATATCAAGACGCCTGATAGCGGCGCCGCCAACTCTTTCCTTTTAGAAAATCTTAAATTTTCTGATGTCAATACGGAATTTAAATTTGTCATTAGTTCTGAAAGGGATTTTGATTGGGCAGAGTCTTATGTAACTGAATTTAAGCTTAATGGTCTCGGTTCTGTTTTATACAGTCCAGCATTTAATAAAATTAGTGAAAAATGGCTTGCAAATAAAATCCTTTCGAATAATTCATGTGCTCGGTTGCAATTACAATTGCATAAGTATATTTGGTCCCCCCACGAACGTGGGGTGTAGGATATATTAAGATAAATTTTTTTAAAGGAGTGGGTGAAACGCTATGATGACAACTAACACATCAAACACCAATGTAAGTCCAGCTGGTGCAGACAATCTTTTCGTTGCTAACCTTCAATCGGTTCCTCTTGAGAAGCTAGTAGCTAAAAAACTCGAGGTTCTTTTTGAGCAGCAGAAAGAAGCTAATGTTCAACTTACTGGTCTCCATAGTATTATCATGGAGCAAGTAGAAAAACCTTTGATCGAGCTTGCCCTTAGAGAACACAAAGGCAACCAAGTTAAGACGGCTCAGTTTTTAGGTATTAATCGTAACACTCTTAAGAAGAAGATTGATAACTATAAAATTCGGGTTCGCAATAACCCCCTTCCTGTTGCAGCTCCTGTCGCAACTAACTAAATATTAATAAACTGCTTTAATGAAAATGGGGCCCTACGAATATGAACTGGGCCCATTTCCAAACCGAATCTTTTAGCATATAATTAGATCGTGGGCGGAAAAACTAATGAACACATTTGAATCTTCAAAGCCAAAAACTCCCCCGCATAGCGAAGAAGCTGAAATAGCAATTCTTGGCGGACTAATGTTGGAACCCGACTCTTGGGATCAGGTCTCTGACGTAGTCTGTGCGGACGATTTTTATCAGAGTGGTCATAAGAAGATTTTTCGTGCTATCGAGAGATTAAATAAGCGAGGCCTCCCGTCAGATATTATCACTGTTTGTACCGCTCTTGAGGAAGACAACGAGATCGCTAGTGTTGGTGGAAAACAGTATTTAATTGAGGTTGTAAATAAAACCCACACGACCGCACATTTAGAAAGTTACTCTAAGATTGTTTATGAAAAAGCCCGGCTTCGTAATTTAATTAAGGCTTGCGCAGACCTTACCGAAAAAGCATTTCTGCAAGACTTCCAGGATATTGATGCTTTTATGGATTTTGCTGAGAGCAGCATTTACAATGTTTCGGAAAATAAAAGTCTTTCGGGGCTTATAAACGCGGGTCAGATAGTTAAAGACAGCATTAAAAAAGTCGAGGAACTTTATAATACTAAACCAGGTATCACTGGTGTTCCCACGGGATTTTTAGAATTGGATAAGTTAACGGCTGGGTTGCAGCCCGGCGAAATGATTATTCTCGCTGCCCGGCCCTCTATGGGTAAAACTGCCCTAAGTTTAAATATGGCCGCTCACGCCGCCCTTCGAGAGAAAAAAAAGGTGGCCTATTTTTCTGTTGAGATGGCAAAAGAACAAATCATGCTCCGGCTTTTGGCTTCAGAGGCAAAAATAAATATGTCAGATGTTCGAATTGGCCGTATTGGGGATGATGCTTGGCCGAGAATTATTGGGGCCGCCGCAGCTATTAGCCAGTCGCATCTTTATATTGATGATACCTCTGGTATTTCTCCTTACGAAATTCGGGCCAAAGCCCGCCGCATGAAGTCTCAAGTCGGCCTTGATATGATTGTAGTGGATTATCTTCAGCTCATGGACCTCAAGCAAAAAGTTGAGAGCCGCGAGCGTGCAGTTGCAGAAATTTCCAGGACTCTTAAGGCTATTGCCAAAGAACTTCAAATTCCTGTGGTGGCACTTGCACAGCTTAACCGGGGCGTTGAGGGCCGCGGCAAGTCTGAGCGTAGGCCGATGCTATCTGACTTGCGGGAGTCGGGGTCTATTGAACAGGATGCCGACGTAATTATGATGCTTTATCGTGAAGAATACTATGACGGTGAAAATCCAGAGGTCCATGGAATGGCAGAACTTTTGATAAACAAACACAGGAACGGTCCGACGGGCCATGTTCGGCTACGGTGGGATGCCAGTTATGGTCGGTTTTCAAGCGCTGACCTGGACGCAAAGTTTTTGCCACCCATTCCTCCAACCAAAGACCGTACAGCTGGCGGCATGCCTCCTAATTTTGCTCCACGTGCAAATCAGTAAAAATACCTACAAAAATCTAGATTGGTCCAGTTTTTCTTCTCAAAGTTAAATCCAGTTGTGTAGACATTTCCCGTTTGTTGAAATTTAGGTGTCTTCTTATCAGATGGTTGGGAAATACATGGTTGAATTACTAATTTCTAGAATAAAAGATATGACTAATCTTCCAGAGGACTTTGTTCGAAATGAAATCATTTCGGTCGTTCAGATGGCGGGGCTAAACCCTCAAACGATTACGCTTGAAGAACTCCGCGGAGTCCTAGCCAACTATTTACAGGATGTTTTGGTAGATACCAAAAATGATATTTCAGGTTCTATCGACAGTAATTGTTAGCTCGGCATCTAGACCCTCGCCAAGCTTTACTTTCGCTTTATGTTGCCCCAGCACCTTAATTTGGTCTTCGAGAACAATGTCTCTGCGATCAACAGAAAATCCCAGCTTTTCTAGTTCGGCAGAAATTTCCATCGTTGTTATAGAACCAAAAAGCTTGTCTTTTTCGCCAGCTGCACGAGAAAAAGAAACGTTAACCTTTGAAAGCTTGTCTAAAAGAGCTTTTCTTTCGCCAACTGCCTTTTTCTTTTTAGCTTCAGCAGCTTTTTTAAGATGACCCAACTCATTAACTCGTCTTTCCGTCGCCTCTGCGGCCATAAGCCTCGGGAATAAAAAATTTCTTGCGTAACCTTTACTTACACTCACCAGGTCACCAACTTTTCCTAGATCTTTAACGTCCTTTTGCAAAATAACTTTCATATATAACCCCTTATCCCTTGCTTAGGCTCGTTTATCCACTTTGTTTGGAGCCACACGCCTATACATGCGCTTGCGAAGATCCAGCCAATAATCAACAAAGCCAATTAAACTTACCAATATAAATAATTGAACGACTAACAATAAAAGCCAAGTAATCTGCCAAAAAAAACTAATACGGAAAGTTTTAAAAAAACTCATTACAATCGCGAGGCCCTGAAAAAAATAAAGAACGATCATCACGTTAAGCAAATTCAAACCAACTAATCGATACCATTCTCCCTGTAAATTTAATCCCACCAACGCTATGCTGACTATAGTCAGCCATACACATAGGTTTGGCAGTTCGAAAGTACGCAAGTTTGTATGATATTTCTCTTTAACATTTATTCGCAGAATACCCGCAAGAGAACGGTATGAAATAACTGAAATAGCCAGAGAAAGTATTAGTGCCGCCAATATGCCCGAAGGCAGTTGCCCCATAACCGTATCCACTTCAATTTGAATGTTTGGATTAATGTCGCGTAGCTGGGCAAGCACCTCTAAGATTTTAACGCGCAACACAGAGACTAAGCTCAGCTGATTATACTGTACATATACGGAGCTGAAAATTGCGGTGACTCCCGAAACAAATAGCACTGCAAGCAGGCCGGCGCCGGCAGGGGTCGCTCCGCCTTGCTCCATTTCTGAATATATTCCCACTAACAGGGCCAAACATATAAAAGTAAATGCTAAAAAAGTGTAATTCAAAGAAAACAATAAAGACGACACGACTGTAAGGCCTACGAAAAAACCAATTCGTCCGTACGCCTGTCGAATAACCATAATAGGAACGGCGCCGCAGATGTATGTAAAGGAACTAAAAATCACCGCTAAAATGTGAAGAAGAACAAATTTTAATGTGTCTGATAGGCTGTGGCTTGTCAAAAATAGCTCCTAATTACTCAGCCCGGGGAGGTCTTCTGTCTTTCATTCTAGACTCGCGCTCTTTGGCCGCGTTTGCGGCGAGACCCGCTTTAAAATCGTCTACATGTTTTTTGATATCAACTCTATCGTCAAGCCGCTTGTGAAAAAATCGCAGAACTTTTTCGTTAATCCGCATTGTTCGCTCAAGCTCTGTAACAGCCTTTGTGTCGGCAACAAAAGTTGTATGGAAATAGTGGGCTTTTGTAATTTTATCGATTGGAGTTGCTAAAAATCGCTTGCCCCAAGTGTCGACGTGCTTTACCTGACCCTTGTGTGATTCAATTGTTTGTGCATTTTTCTTTAGTAGCGCCTTTTGATCATCTGCGGTGCTGTCTGGGTGCATGAGAATTATGCCCTCATAAGGTCTGGTAATTTTGATCTCAGATAGTTGCATTACAATAATCCTTTCAGTCATTTTGAATAAGAGTTCAACGTCGTACCATGACTTCCTGCTTCCGACAAGATTTCACTGTCATTTTCTGCAATCCAACGCCGTGAATATTAGATAGAATACTCGTAATGGCGTTATTTCTGCTTTTTATCGATGGAGCTAATGAAACTCGATATAAAATCGTCGAGGGTCTCACTATCGGAAGGTCTGAGGGCGATGTTTTGGTCCCTGACCCTACTGTGTCGACAAAACACGCCATATTTAAATACAGTAGCAAAGACAAGGGCTGGACAATTATGGATCTGAGCTCCAGAAGCGGCATAATGTGTGACGGCCGCCGAGTTCGAAGTCTACCAATTACTCATGGCGTTAAATTTATGATTGGTAAGGCGTATTTTAAAATAATAGACATTGAGGACACGGTTGCGAGGCCGATAAATTCGGCGAAAAAAGACGCCGTCGAAGAAGTCTCTGTTGCGACCGAGGTTAAGCCAAGCTGGAAAGAAAAAATAGAACGCCTGGCCCGAGGCGTTGAGCGCGTAGTCAAGAACTCGCCCTCAAGTCTCTCAGCCTTCAGCCCAAAGATAAGCTTAAAGTTCGTCCGAGGAATTCAATATCCCACAGAATGGACTTTGGGATATGGGCCAAGAGAGTTTGGGAGCGACACCCCCGAGCACCCCCTATTTGAACCTGATGCGCCAGATACTAGTTTTTCTCTGACTCCCACGACCAATGGTGTGGTTTTTAAGTCATTTGACAGCGAAAAAGTTTTGTTAAATGGGCGCCCAACAAAGACCGACATAATAAAGGCAGGCGATGAAATTGAGGTCCTGGCCACTAAAATAATTATAAGTTTTGTAAAATGAGCCCAGTAAAAAAAATAACCGGCTTTGTTAAGAGTTTTGACGGAGCCAAAATTTATTATGAGTCCCGCGGCGAAGGAAAACCTATCTTTCTTTGTTACGGCGTTGCCTGTTTAATGAATCATTGGCGACATCAGACGTCCTACTTTTCGCAAAATTATCAGGTTATAACTTTTGATTACCGCGGCCACCACCAAACGCCTATTCCTGAAAATAAGGACAACATAACTTTCGACGCGATTGCTCAAGACATAAAGGCCATCTGCGACCATTTAAAAATAGAAAACGCCTCCTTTGTTTCGCATAGCTTTGGCGCCCAAGTGATAATTCGAGCCTACGACATGTACCCGAATTTATTTCATAACTTGATTTTTATTAATGGCTTTACAACAAATCCGTTAAAAAATATGTTCGGCAACGATGCTGCGGCCACCATCTATCAATTTTTTAAGCAGGGCTATGACGCCGTCCCCGAAACGCTATCCGTTCTGTGGAAATCTCTTATTAACAATAGATTGGCCATGCAGATTTCGGCTCTCGCCGGGGGTTTTAATTTAAGTTTAACCAGCTTTAAAGACATTGAGGTTTACGCTCGAGGCGTATCGGCTATGGATCTCGACGTTATTATTCGATTTTTTGATCAGATGATGGCCTATAACGCCACCCCAGTGCTAGATCGAATTAATATCCCAACACTGGTCATTGCCGGCGAAAAAGATTCTGTCACGCCCAAACAATTTCAAGATTTGCTACATAAAAAAATAATTGGAAGTGAGTATTTAGTGGTTCCCCTGGGCTCTCATTGCACCCAACTTGACTTGCCTGAGCTCGTCAACCTACGTATAGAAAAATTTCTGCGCCAAATTAAGTATTTTTAAGCCTTCGTTCTTGTAATTTTACAACCTTCGTTGCTAACCTCTATGTCAAATGAAGAGAGACTTTGTTTTTATGTACATTAACGGTAACGCTACACGGGTTTTTGGTGCCGATGTTTTTTTACCTTTAAGTAGTTATCTCCGATACAAGTTATACAAAACGGGCACTAAAGTGGTTTGCGCCGAGGGCGATTGCGGAGCCTGTTCTGTTCTGGTCGCTTTTCCTGAAAGAAAAATTGCCAAAGGTGCACCAGAGTTTAAGGTTATGAACTCCTGTATTTCACCCTTGTACATTCTTGATGGCGCCTCAGTTGTGACAATAGAGGGACTTAAAAACGAGGGCAGCTCCAGCGAAGTTCAAAAAAAAATGACTGAATGCTTTGGCAGCCAGTGCGGTTTTTGCACGCCTGGTTTTGTTGTTGCCATGACAGCCATGTTTGAATGCCACAAAAAAGTTGACGCCAGTAAAGTAAAAAATTTTACAACCGGTAATCTCTGTCGATGTACTGGTTACGAACCCATTATCGCGGCAGGGCTTGCCGTGGATGCCACGAAACTTAGGCCCCTATCGAAAAGCTATTTAACCCCGCAAATTAAAAAAGAATTGATTTCTATTGGCCGCACTGAATTTGAAATCGAGACTCCCGAGAAGCAGGTTTTAGGGCCCACAACGGTTTCGCAAGTTTCGAATTTTTTAATAGAAAATAAGTTAATCCGTATAGTCTCTGCGGCTACCGATCTTGGTGTACAATTTAATAAGGAAAAAATCGACCTTGAAAAAACCATAACTCTTCACCACATTCCAGGACTTTTTGAGATTTCAAAAAATAAAGGTGCTGTCAGTATCGGCGCCAAGGTGACATTAGCCACTATTCAAGAAACTCTAACCAAAGAACTTCCCACATTTTGTCGCTTTCTAAACGTCTTTGCTTCCCCCCAAATACGCAATGTGGCCACTTTGGTAGGTAATATTGTCAATGCTTCTCCTATTGGAGATACCTTGCCCTATCTTTTTGTTTCGGGCGCGATAGTAGAAATTCAGGGACTAAAATCTTGTCGGGAAGTTCCTATTATCAACTTTTACAAGGGATACAAAAAAACTGCTCTGCTACCTGGCGAATGGATTTCAAGAGTTATCGTGCCCCAGCAAACGGAGCACGAAGAAATTTATCTTTATAAGGTTTCGCAAAGAAGAGATCTCGACATTTCATCGGTCGTTGCTGCTTTTTACATCCAGAAGGGCCCTCAAAAGATCAATGACATCAAAATTGCTTACGGGGGTGTTGGCCCCACGGTCTTACGGCTCCCAAAAACTGAAACTTATCTAACTCGCCAACGTCTTAGCCCTGGCACTTTGTCTGCCGCACAAAAAATTCTGCAAAGTGAAATCACTCCGATTTCAGACCTGCGCGCCAGCGAAGCCTTTCGGCGAAAGGTCTCTAGCAACCTATTAGAAAAGTTTTACTTAGAGTCCGGAGCTCTCGCGTGACCAGCGCGCCGCACGACTCATCTCACACACATGTTACCGGCGAGTCCGAATTTATTGATGATCGCCCCTTTGTGGCGGGGGAACTTGTCGTGGGAATTGTTTGCAGCCAAGTGGCTCGCGGCAAACTGGTTCAGATTGATCTCAAAAAGGCCCTTGCTGTACCCGGTGTGGTCGGCGCGTACACTGCTAAAGATTTGTCCGAAAACTATTGGGGTACGATATTTCAAGATCAACCAATATTTGCCGCTGAAGATATCAATTACTTTGGTGAGCCACTTTGTGCCCTTGCATGTGAAACTCCAGAAGCACTGCGAAAAGCTCGTCGGTTAGTTGAGGTTAAAGTTACCCCCCTCGTCCCAATTCTCTCGATTGCTGAGGCTCGGAAAAAAATGTCCTTCATAGCTCCACCAAGGGTAATTCAGAAAGGAAATGTCGAGGACGCTCTAAAAAATGCACCCCACCGTATTAAGGGAAAAATTGAGATGGCGGGGCAAGAACACTTTTATTTGGAATCTCAGGCGGCGATCGCTTACCCCGGTGAAGCCGGACAAATTGCAATTCATTCGTCCACCCAACACCCAACAGAAATTCAGCACGTCGTCGCCCACGCACTTGGATTGAGTTATAGTGATGTGGTTTGTATCGTGAAGCGCATGGGTGGGGCCTTTGGTGGAAAAGAGTCACAGGGTGTCCCCTTCGCAGTCATCGCTGCCCTCATAGCCAAAAGAACCGGTCGAGCCGCTCGTGTTGTAATCACAAAAGACGAAGATATGGTAATTACCGGCAAAAGAAACCCCTTTGAAAATGACTACGAAGTTGGCTTTGACAATGACGGCCGGATATTGGGATTGAAAGTTAACATGTTTTCTGACTCGGGAGCCTACGCGGACTTGTCAACGGCAATCATGGAGCGGGCGATGTTACATTGTGACAATGCTTATTTTATTCCCCACATAAAAATTGAAGGATTAATTTGCCGCACTAATTTCTCTCCCACTACAGCCTTTCGCGGATTTGGTGGGCCCAAGGGCGTTGCCACAATTGAAAACATCCTTGAAGAAATTGCTGAATATTTAAAAAAGGATGCCCTCGATATTCGGGAACTCAATTGTTACCAGGGAACTAACAATGTTACTCCTTACGGGCAAACTATCACTCAAGAAATTTTTCCACGATTATTTAAACAACTGCGAAAAACAAGCAACTATGATCAGCGAAAAAAAGAAGTCGCGGACTTTAATCGCGTTTCAAAAACTCATGTGCGCGGGCTTTCAATGACTGCAGTTAAGTTTGGCATTTCTTTTACGACACGTTTTTTAAACCAGGGCTCTGCCCTTGTAAACTTACACCTCGATGGAACGGTGCAGGTTTCAACTGGTGCGACAGAAATGGGGCAGGGGGTAAATACAAAAATCTCAACGATTGTAGCCGAGGTCTTTGCGATTCCCCAAAATGCTGTTTTTGTTATGCCAACTTCAACAGAAAAAATCCACAACACGTCTCCGACGGCTGCCTCAAGCGGTTCTGATATCAATGGCAGCGCCGCCCAACTAGCTGCCGAAACTATTAAGCGACGCCTACAGCTTGTGGCAGATAAGCTTTTCAACACTCCAAAAGAATTACGTGGACGAAAACCTGCTGTCATGGGACTGGCAGAAGAGTTTAACATTGTTGAGTCTAATTCTGCCGACCACATAGAATTTGAAAACGAATTCGTTTTTAATAGATCTAATCCCGGCGACCGAGTCCCTCTAAAAGAAGTCATTGAAGCGGCGTATTTGAATCGTATAAGTCTTGGCGCTCACGGATACTACCGATATCCAGGAATTCACTATAATAAAGAAACCGGCCAGGGCAATCCGTTCTTCTATTTTACGAACGGTGTCGGAGCCAGTGAAGTTTCTATCGATCGATTTACCGGGGAAGTGAAAGTTTTGCGAACGGATATCTTGATGGATTTGGGTCGACCCATTAACCATGGCGTTGATTATGGACAAACCACCGGCGCCTTTATTCAAGGCCTGGGCTGGGTCACGACTGAAAAACTGTATTACAATAAAGACGGCTCTCTCCTCACCCGCTCGCCCAGTACCTACAAGATCCCCTCCGTGCAGGACATACCCCGTATTTTTAATATCGATTTTTTAATTAACGATGAGAACCGTAAAAATTTGTCGGGCAGTAAGGCGGTAGGAGAGCCCCCCTTACTTCTTGCCATATCGGTTTGGACGGCCATCAAAAACGCTTTGAGTGCTAGCGCGCGTAAAAAACCAGTAACTATAAAGCTTCCGGCGACTCAAGAAGAAATATTAATGAATTTATATTAAGGAGCCCATTGCCAGATTACTTTGAGATTTTTTCAGAATTAAAAATAGCAAAAATACCTTTTGTTGAAATTGTTTTGGTGGCAGCTCGCGGAAGTACGCCCTCCAACGCTGGTGCGCGGGCAATAGTAGGTTTGAACGGATTGTTGTGCGGCACAATCGGTGGCGGCAAGGTTGAAGCCAAAGCAATTACTCGTGCCGTCGCCATGTTGAGCGCCTCGAATCCTGACGCTCTGGTAGACTTTGTTGTCTGGAACTTGCAAACAGACGTCGGCATGACTTGCGGCGGTGAAGTGAAGTTTTATTTCGAAATTCACAATCACAACGCTTGGAAGATTGCTGTATTTGGTGCTGGCCATGTAGCACAAGCTCTAATTCCACTTTTGGTGACGCTTGATTGCGCTATCACGTGTATTGACTCTCGAGAGGAGTGGCTTAAATTATTGCCACCGTCGCCAAAGCTAAAAACTGTTTGCGCATCCCGATCTTGTGACCATGTTAAAGAACTTTCTACAAACACACAGTTTGTAGTGATGACTCAGGGTCATGCCACCGATGTACCAATATTGAAAGAAATTCTTTCGACCAGAACCGCGCCCTTTGTGGGAGTAATCGGAAGCCATGCTAAATTTCTCGTTTTAAAGGGCGAACTAGTTAGCTCTGGCCTACCCGAAGAAAAAATCTCCAAAATTCATTGCCCCATCGGCTTGCCTGTTGGAAGCAGCTCTCCCTCAGAAATAGCTGTCAGCATTGTCGCACAGCTTTTAATGGTACGCGACGGAGAGGATTTTTCAGGACGGAAATGGCAAAAGCTAATCCACAAGCAAACGTTGAACTTGAGTTCAGCGTCAGTTTTTTTGCCCAGACCTCAACCGGCAGAAACTGAAATCCAAAGTGAATTAGAAACATGACGGCGACAGGCCTTGCTACAATCCAAAATGTGGGTGCCCCCTTATTTTCTGAAAACCAAAAAAACATTACTGTTACTGCCAAAGATATTAAAAAAAAGGGCTGAAATAGACTCTTTATCCCTTTACTCAAACCACTTTTTTGTTCTAATTTTTGAGAACTTTTAATTCCTGCCCCTTCAACCCGCCTCAACCATTCCTGCTGTTTTTTATCGGAGATCAGATATGTGGCTCCGACAATTGCCCACGCCAAAAAAATCTTGATTGCAACGCCTCCTAACAGCAGTGCCAACAAGTATTCTGGTTTAATTCTCAGTTGCTTATTGAGATTTTCCAACAAAAACTGGTAGCTCGCAATTAGACCACCACCAAACACAAATAGATAAATTAGTACAGGCTGCAGAAACGCCCATAGCGATAGAAGCGTCATTCCCAAAAAATACCCCGCAGGATTAGAGCCGAGCAATAAAACTCCTACAGAGAAAAGATATCCCTGAGCACTAATCGCTAACATTGGAGTTAGTCTCTTGCCTGCCGGGGACAATGACTTTAAAATGGCCGCTACGTTTGAAATAGTCGTTGAATGGTGCTCGTGGTTTTTATTAGCATGAATTAGTATAAAGCCTTGATTAAGAGATAAAAAATGACCTGTAAGTGGTATATGAAAGGCATGGAGTAGGCTTCCAAGTCCCACCTCGGTGAGGCTCAAAACCGCGCTGTAGCTTCCGATTTTTTTGCTAATATTCTCGCTGGCAATCTCGCGCATTACCCTAGACCCAGGGATTTGCTATAAACTCGAGACAGTATTTTGAAAAACATTTGTCGAGGGAGAAAATGTTTTAGTCGCACTGCGATCTTTGTGTCCTGACCAATTGCAATCCTCATCGCGACACTTTTTGCGATTGTCGCCTGTACTATTCCGTCGGCCACTATTGCCGAATCTGGTCCTGTTATATTTTTGGTCGAACGCGCTTTATAGCCCTGGGTTATTCCTTTGTAGGATGAAGACGAGCTATCTGAGCGCACACCCCATTCAATACTTTTATTAAAACCGGTATCAAATGCGCCGGGCTCTATAATGCAGACGCTCACGCCCATTGGGCTTACTTCATAAGCTAATGATTCGCTCCAACCTTCAAGCGCAAATTTGGTGGCGCAATACATGCTTGCTAACGGAAAACCAACGATCCCAAAGGCAGAGGACACATTAATAATTCTTCCGCTAGACTCTCTAATTTTGGGCAATAATTCCTGTGTCAGCATTACTGCGCCAAAAAAATTAACTTCAAACTGTTTGCGAATTTGCTCCTCAGAAAGGTCTTCAAAGGCGCCAAAAACACCCACCCCGGCATTGTTAATTAATACGTCGAGATTTTCTATTTGGCCCACGGCTCTCTGACGTTCCTCTGGTTTTGTAACATCCAAGTCTAAAAACCTGAGCGTGTTTTTATATTTTTCTTGAATTTCTCGCCAATCCCCTAAGCGCTCGGTAATTTTTCGACCTGTAGCATAGACAAACCAGCCTTTGGCCAAAAGTTTTTTTGCAACCATAAGACCGAAGCCGGATGTTGCTCCGGTGATGAGTGCTTTTTTCAGGAGTTGCCTTTCGAAAAAAGAGACCAAAATAAACTCACTCTGGAGATTACCAATATTGAATTCTGAAAGGAAAGCTCTGTACAGAAGTGACTCGGCGCGCTGGCTTCTGTTCAATTAATTTTTCTGGACAATCCTTTCGCAATCGTCAAAGTTGGAAGCAGCAACAGGCGGAGTGTTTCATGAAAATTTTTGTCTGTATTAAACAAGTGCCCGATACCGAAACCAAAATTAAAATCGCTGAGGATAAGTGCGGAATCGATGTTTCCTCTGTTAGCAAGTGGATTATCAGTCCCTACGATGAATATGCTCTAGAAGAAGCCGTCAAAACTAAAGAGTCTAACCCAGGAGCAAAAGTTATCGCTATATGCGTAGGACCAGCAAAGCGCACGCAAAGCACACTAAGAACCTCTTTAGCAATGGGTGCCGACGAGGCTATAGCTATTGATGCGCCCGACTCTTTAGACACTCACTTAACTGCTCTCGCGCTGGCGAAGGCAATAAAAAATGAGGGCGGATGTGACTTGGTTTTTTGCGGCAAACTTGCGATTGATGACAATGCCTCTGCCGTCACCCAACAGCTTGCTGAGTTTTTAGACATGCCCCATGCGACCGTGGTCACCAAGTTTGAAAATAGCGCGGGCATTTCAATCATCACTCGTGAAGGCGACGGTGGTAACAAGGAATTAATTGAACTTAAATCTCCTGCCGTACTTGGCGCCAGCAAAGGCCTCAATACCCCGCGCTTTGTCAGCCTACCAAATATTATGAAAGCTAAAGCAAAACCCCTCAAAGAGGTTACCCTCGCAAGCCTCGATGTTTCACTTGAGCAAAGAAAAATATCTTTTTTTGATTTTCGGCCACCGCCAGCAAAGCCGTCCACTAAAATTGTTGGGGGCGAAGCCGAACAACAAGTTAAAGAACTTGTGCGTCTCCTTCGCGAAGAATCCAAAGTCTTATAATTAGGGAGTCCTGATGGGAAAATTTTTAGTTTTTGCCGAGTCTTCTGGTGGCATTCTTAAAAAGGGCACGATAGAATTATTAACAGCCGTGAAAAACTCTGGTCAGGCCTGTGAGATTCTTGCTCTGGGAGCGGATGCCGAAGTTACCGCTAATGAAGCAGCTAAATTTGGGGCGACCGGTGCGATTATTTGTAACTCCCCCACTCTGGCCAACTATAACCCAGAGCTTTTTACAGTGCTCGTTGTTGATATGATAAAAAAATCTCAGGCTAGTACGGTTTTAGCGACCTCTTCTTCTCTGGGCCGCGATTTGTTTCCGCGTGTCGGCGCTAAATTAAATACAGGGGCAATTAGTGATTGCACTGAGCTAGAAATTTCAGGCGAAAATGTTGTGGTTCGGCGTCCCTTGTATGCCGCCAAATGCTCGGCGGCGGTAAAGTTTGAGAATGGTCCGATAAAAATAATTTTGATGCGCCCCAATCAACTGCCGTTAGGCGCGCCCGGAGTTGGCTCGATAAAAATTGAAAGCGTGGCTTTGCCAAAACTAGATCTAAAAACAGTAATTAAAGAGGTTGTACGCGGCACCTCTCAGAAATTGGATTTAACAGAAGCCAACATAATAGTTTCTGGAGGTCGCGGCCTGGGAGAGGCGAAGAACTTTCAGCTTCTTGAGTCCCTTGCAAATGTGTTGGGCGCCACAGTGGGCGCCTCTCGTGCCGTTGTGGATTTAGGTTGGGTAGCTCACTCAATGCAGGTAGGACAAACGGGAAAAACTGTAGCGCCAAGTCTTTATATCGCGGTAGGAATCTCAGGAGCCATTCAGCATATGGCGGGCATGAGTAGCTCCAAAGTTATCGTCGCCATTAATAAAGACGCTCAGGCCCCAATTTTTCAAAAGGCCACGTACGGAATCGTTGGCGATCTTTTCGATATTTTACCAAAGTTAACAGAAGAATTTAAACGCGTCTTAAGTTGAATTTAATGTTTAAAAAATCGCTAGACCGAATCTTGCCCTATATTATATTCCTAATTCATCGTCTGGTCTCGTTTACGTGGCGAGTAAAGTTTATTGAATGCGAAAGCCTCAGAGAAGACATTAAAAACAAGCGCCCTTTTGTTTTAGCCAACTGGCACGGCGAACAGTCGGGTATGTTTTTAACCATTCTTCGCTACAAGGTAATTATAATGACCTCACTCAGTCGAGACGGCGCTATCATGACAAGATTTGTTGAACTTTACGGCGCAAAAACTGTGCGCGGCTCTTCGTCCAATGGTGGCGCTGGCGCCTTAAGATCAATGATACGCCTGGCGCGCGAAGGTTATATTCCCACTGTATCGGTCGATGGGCCTCGTGGACCATTTCATGTTATTAAGCCGGGGATCTTTGAAGTTTCGCGATTATGTAATGCCAAAATTTATCCCGGAGTAATGGTCGTATCGAGCTCTTGGCCACTTAAAAAAACCTGGGATAAGTCTTTTTTTCCAAAGCCCTTCTGCAAAATGGTAATTTACTGGGGTGAACCGATGGGACCCATAAAAAGGGAAGACGATACGCGCGGAGAAAGCTTGGCCAAGGAACTTACTGAAAAGTTTGAGATTACACGAGAAATGGCTCTAAAATATATTGTCGATGGAACCCCAGGGTGTTAGCGTTATCAGTATAGAGGTGGATAATGAAATCTATTCTGCTGGGTTTTTTAGCAATTGTTAGCGTCGCGTCGTCAGCTTTTGCCGCAAATACCGATGTGGTCGCTAAGGTTGGAGACAAAGAAATAGAACTTAAAGAGTTTAATCTAAAATACGAAGAAGTTTTGTCGCGAACAATGAATCCGCCAAATAAAGAGATTTTTTAGAAGATTTAATTCGTTATTACGCTGGCCTTCAAGAGGCTGAAAAACTAAACCTAAAAAGTGATCCCCTTGTTTCGAAACGGGTTGACGAAGCTATCTACTCAGGCCTGGTTGAAAAAGCCATTGGTAAAGACGTTGAGAAAATTAAGGTGACCGACAAAGAAATGATGGACTGGTATAAAAAAAATCCTGAAATTCGTACAAGCCATATTTTGATTCAGTTTAAACCTGGCGCCAATGAAGAAGAAAAAAAGATCGCAAAAAACCGCGCGAAGGAAATATTATCTTCTGTAATAAAAAGTAAGCGTCCTTTTGAGGAGCTCGTGGCGTTATATTCAGATGATACGCTCAGCAAATCTGCCGGAGGAGACGTGGGTTGGCAGTCTCGCGTTACTCTAGTCCCTACTTATTATGATGCTGCACTTCGACTTAAAAAGGGTGCTATATCAGAGCTTATTGAAACTCAGTTCGGTTTTCATATCGTTAAGTTGGTTGGCCAGCGCGGTTTTGCCGATGCCAACAGACAGCAAATACGCATGGCCGTTTTCGAGGAAAAACGCAAAGAGCTTTTCGATGGATATTTTGCAAAATTACTCAAAAAGTATTCTGTTAAAAAGAACACTTCTTTGCTAAAGTAATGGGCGATGAGGCACTGGCTACATTTTCTTCTGATTTTTCCTTTTATTTCTCTGTCGTGTACTGGCGTGAAAACTCCGCCGCAGGACCAAATAATAGTGCGTGTGGGCCAAGAAGAACTTAGCGCTAAGAGTTTTGCCAAAGAGATCATGCGACGAGCAAAAAACTTAGATGCTATTTTGGTGAGGGACCCAGTCATAATAGAGCGCGTAAAAAACAGTGCCGTTAAAGATTTTATGGTTCAGTCCTTTTTAAAAACCTGGGCCAAAGACAATAATATTACAATCGCTGAATCTGAATTAAATATGGAGGTCGAACTCCTGCAAAAAAACTATCCTAATACGAATTCTTTTGTTGCGGCCCTTACCAAGGAAGGCATTACTCTAGAAGAGTGGCGACGCGATGTTTCTCGCTCTTTGCTAGAGCGCAGACTTTTTCAACAGCTTCGCGCTACCTTTGCGGCTCCCCCAGACTCAGAAATTCAACTTTATTTTGACCACAACAAGGACAAGTTCAAAAAAAGCCGGGCCGTGAAAGTTCGGCAGATCGTGACTGATTCCGAGGACGGTGCCAAACAGCTCTTAAAGGAAATAAAATCTGGAAAGTCTTTCGCCAAGCTAGCCGCAAAATATTCTATATCTCCAGAGGGCAAAAAAGGTGGTGGTACCGATTGGATCGATACCACGACTCTTGAGGTTTACGAGGACGCTTATAATCTTCGCCCCGGCGCCCCAAGTCATGTTTTGAAAAGTCCTTATGGCTTTCATATTATGGAGCTTCTCGAAAAGCGACCGGGTGGACAGCAGAACATAAAAGATGTTAAAGAAATTATTAGAAACACTCTTATGGAAAGCAAAGAACAGGCCGCTTACTCTCAATGGCTAGAATCACAGATAAGAAAAAACAAGGTCTTTAAGAACGAGGCCCTTATTGCTTCTTTGAAAGTCTCTACGGAGGACAAATGAATCTTTTTATAACCTCGATTTTTTTAATTTCTACACTTGCGCAGGCGGAGTTAGTTGAAAAAATAGTTGCTGTCGTAAACGACGAAATCATCACCTTGTCTGATCTCACTAAATATAAGTCTCGCCTTGGCAAGGGTGTTTTATTTGATGACCTCTTAACCCAGGGACAAGATATAAAAGCAATTGCCGGCGATCAAAAAAAACTCATTAGTCTCTTGGTGGACGAAAAAATTCTCGATAGTGAAATAAAAAAACAGGGCCTAGCCATTACGATAGAACGTGTCGAGAAAGAAATTAGAAATATTTCTAAAACCAACAACATGTCGCGTGTTCAGCTTAAAGAGGTGCTCAAGGGGCAAGGCGTCGATTTTTCTGACTATCAAGGCGTTATAAAATCACGCCTTGAGCGACAAGGACTGATTGAAAAAAATGTTACGTCTAAAATTCAAATCTCTGATGAGGAGGTAGCCAGCTATCGTGGTGACGATGCTTCTGCACCCGAAGGCCAACTTAATGAATATACGATTTCTCATATTTTAATTAAGTTTCCAAAGGGTGGAGAGGCGCGAGCGAAAAAACAGGCTCAAGAGATATTGGCACGACTGCGAAAAGGCTCTCCTTTTCAAAAGGTAGCCGAGGACTCAAGTGAAGACCCTAATTTTTCTAAAGGAGGCCTACTTGGATCTTTTAAGGATGGTGAGCTGCTAAAAGAGTTTGAGCGCCCTGTAAAGGCCCTGACCGTAGGGCAATACTCCGAAGTAGTTAAAACTAAGCTTGGTTTTCATATTCTGATGTTAAATGATAAAAAAACTATTCAAAACCCTGTCGCGCAAAAAGAAAGAGAAAAAATTCGAGGTTTATTGACCCAGCGGGCATTTCAAAAACAGTTTCGAATTTGGTTAGATCAACGCCGCCAGGAAGCATTCGTCAGAATAAATGTTTCATGAGAAAAAAGCTTCGACTAGCGATCACGACTGGCGATTCCGATGGAATTGGCCCAGAAATTTGTACGAAGGCTCTCCTTTCTATTGGCTCCAAGTTTAATCTAGTCTTTTTTTTGTACCGTTCGGCGAATTTTCCTAAAAAGTATTTGCGCCAACTCGACCGCCGATTTGACCGAATTCAAGTTAGTTCTTTTGAAGAGTATTTAAAAAATCACTCGAACTCAAAATTTACTTTGGTAGATGTAGTGTCTGGCGAAAGCGCTGCCGACTGGGTGGTTACCGTGGCTCGCCTATGTCTTAAAAAAGAACTTGATGGCCTTGCCACCGCTCCGCTCTCAAAAACC
>JAWXAY010000010.1:0-118589 GCA_034439715.1 Pseudomonadota bacterium | reverse complement strand
GCTGAAAGGATTGCACAAAGTCGTAGGGCATTTGCGCTTTCCATGTGCCGCCACTTTTGTAAAAAACTTGTTCTACCAAAAAGGGCTCATCAAAAGCTTGCACAATTATTTTTTCGCCTTCGGATTCGGTATAAACCTCAAACTTATCAGTCACACGCAAGTTCTTCATAAGCTCGTGACCGTAATGTTGGTCTGAAACGCGAAGTTCTCCAGTTTTAAAATATCCTTCTCGATCAATCTCTATAAATTTCATAAGAACTAGGTTTACTTCTCTGCGGGAGAAATGACAATGCCCTTCTTAAAATGAAGTGCTTGGCGTAAAACTGTAACTTCATCCAGAGACCAACTCTTCTGGCTCTTCTGGCTCTTCTGGCCATTTTGGTCCATTTGGTCGCCATCGCTTGGCGGGATTTGGTTTAATATGACTTCACCATCTTGAGTTTGCTCAACTGACTCGCCATCTTGGTCGTCAGAGTCGACGAACGAATAGGTAAAATGGGCCTTAAGCTGATGATCAGAAAGCCGCTCTGTCCAAATAGTTTGAAATTTTAAATTTGTTGCCGTCGGGCGATACTGTACCAAAACCTGATAAATGATGTCTTTAAGTTCAGTTTGAATCAGCTTATGGGTTTCAATGCTAACCACTGGAGCTTTGTAGGCCATTCCCCAGGTGAACTTCATCAAAACTAAGAAAAAAATTATGCTCAAATATTTCACAGTTGCTCCCAAACTTTATTTTACTAATTGTAAGGTCTTACGCAACAGGCAAAATGAATTTTACAGAATTTATGCGCTGAATTATTTAGAGCCGGATTGTCTTTGAATCGCCATTTTATCTAAGTTAAATTGCAACCTTCCAGCGGAGAGTAACTATGTCGACTGATCATATTGATTTCAAACGAGAGTTTGCCTCATGTTGCTCGCGACACAGTACCAACGCCATTCACACTGAGCCCCACTCCGTGCCTTGGGCAAAACCTAACTATCGAGCGGATCGAAACGTAAAGCCAATCCACCAACTACTAGAGATCGAGTTGCTCGTTGAAAAAAAAATGTTGATTGGCAGAAACTCTATTGACATTGAGGTTCTCAAAAATGAAACCGATGAGTTTTCGCTCAATGCGGTAGATTTAGAAATCAAGACCGTCACATGGAATGGTCAAAAAATATCGTTTAGCGAAAAAGATGATGAGATCATTGTCAATTTACCAAAAACACTCACTCGAGGCGACAAGGGAACTGTAAGTATTGAGTATTCGGTCTCTGAACCTCGAGCTGGAATTTATTTTATTGCACCCGACAAAGAATATCCAGATCGCGCGGTTCAAGTTTGGACTCAGGGACAAGATGACGACGCTCGCTATTGGTTTCCCTGTTTTGACGAACCAGGGGTAAAATTTGTCAGTGAAATAAAAATCACCGCACCGTCTGGTTTTGTGTGCACTTCAAATGGCGGCTTAGTAAAAGAAGACCGCACCGGAAGCCAATGGACTTTTCATTGGAAAATGAAGTGGCCCATCCCCGCCTACTTAGTAACTTTAACGGCCGGAAAATTTAGCGAAATCAAGGACAGCTGGAGAAACATTCCCGTCAACTACCTTGTAGAAAAGGGGCGTGAAGAAGAAGGCAAACGTTCTTTTGGAAAAACCCCGCAAATGCTAGAACTTTTTTCAGAAAAACTGGGTGTACCCTATCCTTATGAAAAATACCACCAGATCGCTGTCAGTGAATTTACGTTTGGTGGTATGGAGAACACATCTGCTACTACTCAAACGGATGCGACTTTACATCCCCAAGAGATGGAGCCTGATTTTACCAGCGAGGACCTCGTGTCACACGAGCTCGCACACCAATGGTTTGGTGATCTAGTCACCTGTAAATCTTGGTCACATGGCTGGCTTAATGAATCTTGGGCTACATTTATGGAGACCGTCTTCAAAGAAAAAGACATGGGCGAGGACGAAACCCAATACTTTCGCTACGAAGAGCTACAAATTTATTTAAATGAAGACTCCTCTGTTTATCGCCGGCCCATTGTCACTAATATTTATAGTGATCCGGCAGAAATTTGGGATCGCCACTTGTATCAAAAAGGGGGATTAATTTTAAATCTTTTACGAGCTGAGCTAGGCCCAGATGACTTTTGGAAAGGCACAAAGCTTTATCTTGAAAGGCATCAGGGACAGGCTGTAGAGACCATCGACTTCCAGCGAGCTCTCGAAGAAGTCTCACAACGTCCTCTTGACTGGTTTTTTGATCAGTGGATTTACAAGGCGGGACATCCAGAGTTGAAAGTTGGCTATGAGTGGGACAGTAAAAATAAAATGGCCAAAGTACGTTTGGAACAAACTCAGAAAAAGGATCTATTAACTCCCATTCACCAGATAAATACCTTCGTAGAATTCTTTTTTGAAGGTGGCAGGAGCCAAAAAGTACACTTAGCGATGGATCACGCAGTGAAAAATCTTGTGGTATCTTTTGAAAAGGAACCCGTAGCAATGCGAATTGATTCCGAAAATCGATTGCTGAAAACCGTCCAATGGGAATTATCGGAGAAAATGATTGGCGAACAGTTAAAACTTTCTGGTGACGTTGTTGGAAAAATTTGGGCTATGAAAACCCTTGCAAAAAAAGCCACTGTCAAAGGTCAAGAATTGCTGGCAGAACGATTGAAATCAGATTTTTTTTGGGGCGTCCGCAAAGAGGCCGCACTCATGCTCGGAAAAATTACTTCCCAACGCGCCTTTGGCTACCTCTGTGAAACGTTAAAGAATGAAAAAGATAGTCGCGTGCGTGGTGGTATAGCAACAGCGCTCGGAAGTTTTAGAACTAACGAAGCATTTAGTCAGCTGGTTCTTTTAACCAAAGAAAATGAATCAACCATGACCCGCGCCAAGGCAGCCGAAGCCATCGGCAAAACCCGACACACTAAATCTGTTGATCAATTAACTAAACTTTTAAGCGTAGATTCTTGGCGAGACTTAGTACGCTCACACGCCTATAAAGGCTTGGGACATATTGGCGATGAAAGCGTCGTCCCGGTTTTGATTGAAGGCTGTCAGTACGGCGCCCAAAAGTGGGCAAGGCCCACCGCCATTAGAGCTCTAGGAAGCCTGTCAAAAGAAAAACGCAGCTTAGACGGTCTTTTGTTGGATTTGCTTAAAGATCCTTTTTCGCAGGCGCGATATGCTGCCATAGATGCTATTGTGGAGCGAGGCCAGAGGAGTGCCCTTGGTGCCCTAGATCACTTAGCGCACTCAGCGGTCGATGGACATTTGAAGTTTGCCGCCCACTTGGCAGTAAAAAACTTGAGAAAAGGCGATAAAGAAAAAGATGAGGTTAAAAACATAAAGGAATCTGTAGAAAAGCTTGTAAAAGAAAATAATGAATTGAAGGATCGTTTAGAAATTCTTGAAAGTCGGCTCGATGGAACAGCTCGTCTCACAAATTAACATTGCCTCTCCTGAGTTTCGAGAGAATCAAGAACATTACCGTGAACAGGTTCGTATCTTTCGTGAAAGAGTGGATCTCGTAAAAAAGGGTGGTGGCAAAGAGCAAGTGGAGCGTCACAAATCCCGTGGTAAGTTATTGGCGCGCGAAAGAATTGATAGACTCATTGATGACGGCTCGGCTTTTTTGGAATTTTCTCCTCTTGCTGCCTGGGAAATGTACGACAATGTGGCTCCTAGTTCAGGCCTTATCACTGGTGTGGGAATAATCCATAATCAGCCCTGCGTGATCATTGCTAACGATGCCACTGTTAAGGGTGGCACGTATTTTCCGATGGCAGTCAAAAAACATATTCGGGCCCAAGAGGTTGCAATGGAGAATGGCCTGCCAACGATTTATCTAGTTGATAGTGGTGGCGCTTTTTTACCCCTTCAATCAGAACTGTTTCCGGACAAAGACCATTTTGGCAAAACGTTTTATAATCAAGCGCATATGTCTGCACTTGGCATTCCACAAATTTCTGTAGTGATGGGTAGTTGTACGGCAGGCGGCGCCTATATGCCTGCCATGAGCGATGAAAACGTCATTGTCGGAAATCAGGGAACGATCTTTTTAGGTGGCCCCCCATTAGTTAAGGCCGCCACAGGAGAAGAAGTCACCGCTGAAGACCTAGGCGGCGGAAGAGTTCACTGTTCTATTAGCGGGGTTACTGATCATTATGCCGAGAGTGATGAGCATGCTTTAGAAATCACAAGAATCATTATAGAAAATATTAATTACCGTGTGAAAGAAAAAATAAATCGAAAAGCACCCGAAGATCCTGCTTATGATCCCGAAGAAATTTTTGGGATAATGCCAAAGGACCCACGAAAACCTTTTGATGTTCGCGAAATTATCGCGCGAACGGTAGATGGCAGCAAGTTTCACGAATTCAAAAAAGATTATGCTGAAACAATCGTGACTGGATTCGCCCACATTTGGGGATACCCGGTCGGGATTGTCGCCAATAATGGCGTTTTATTTAGTGAAAGTGCAATGAAGGTGGCGCATTTTGTTGACCTCTGCGATCAGAGACGGGTTCCACTTTTATTTTTACAAAACATTACTGGCTTTATGGTCGGAAGAAAATACGAAAACGAAGGAATAGCTAAGCACGGTGCTAAAATGGTAATGGCCGTAAGCCTGGCGCGCGTCCCACGCTTTACAATAATAATTGGCAGCTCTTATGGAGCCGGCAACTATGGTATGTGTGGCCGAGGCTACAACCCCCGTCAACTCTGGATGTGGCCTAGCGCAAAAATCGCCGTAATGGGTGGAGAACAAGCTGCCAATGTCCTGTTAACTGTTAAACAACAAACCATGACGAAGGCTGAGCAAGATGAGTTTAAACGACCAATTCTAGAAAAATATGCACTTGAAAGTTCTGCCTATTACTCTACCGCCCGACTTTGGGATGATGGAATTATCAATCCTAAAGATACACGTACAGTTATTGCTTTAGGAATAAATGCCAGCCTTTATAGGCGCTGGGGACCAAAGAAAAAAGGTGTTTACCGAATGTGAGGAGTTTTTATGTCCTTTGTTCTGACTGAAAGATTAGGTCATGATTTACATGTCAAATTAAATCGCCCAACCATTCATAACGCGTTTAACCTGGACATTATAAAGGAACTGATTTTTCTTTTTTCTAAAAAAAATCTACCTAAAGATGTTCGTGTCATTGTACTGAGTGGCGAGGGCCCAAGTTTTTGCGCAGGCGGCGATCTTGAGTGGATGAAGTCCATGGTAAAGTATACTAACAAGCAAAACCTTAAAGACGCCGAACAACTCTACGAAATGTTTGATACTATTTTTCAGTGTCCTGTTCCCGTTATTGGCAGAGTTCATGGAAACGTTCGAGGTGGTGGGTTAGGCTTAGCCTCTGTTTGTGATATTGTTGTTGCCGAGTCAAACACACTTTTTGGTTTTAGCGAGGCTCACTTAGGCCTCGTGCCTTCAGTGATATGTCCATTTGTTGCCAGAAAAATGTCTGAGGCCTCACTCCGGGAACTTATGGTCACCGGTAAGATTTTTTCTGCCCAGCGCGCCTATGATTCTGGCCTAGTTCATTTTGTAGGAGATAAGAATAATATCGAAAAATTTATCGTCGATACCATAAGTTCGATTCATAAATGTGGACCTGAAGCCATTCAAATCACTAAAAGTCTTATAGACTTTATTTTTACCAATCCCCTAAGTAAAGCCAAAACAAAGACTGCCAGAATAATTGCCGAGAGACGAGTTAGCTCCGAGGGGCAAGAGGGCATGCGAGCCTTTTTAGAGAAGCGCCCACCGACCTGGAGAATTTCAGATCTATGAAGGAGTTTCAACGAATCGCTATAGCAAATCGAGGCGAAGTCGCCGTGAGAATTATTAGAGCCTGTCAAGAGCTTGGAATCCAAACGGTGTTATTACATTCGGAACCAGATTCTCAGAGTCTGGCCCACCGCTTATCTGACCACCAGGTTTGTATTGGCTCAGCACCACCTAACGAAAGCTATTTGAATATTCAAAATAATATTCGAGGAGCTCAGGCTGGGGGCGCGCAAGCTGTTCACCCGGGATTTGGTTTCCTATCTGAGAATGCTGAATTTGCGCTTGCTTGCAGAGAGGCCAATCTTACATTTATTGGTCCAGATGCCGGCGCTATAAAACTCTTTGGAGATAAGATAGAAGCAAAAAAAATTGCCGAAGAAATGAAAATTAAAACTGTTCCCGGTTATAAGGGTGACAATCAGGATATCAACTTTCTTATCGAACAGTGCGAAAAAATGGGTTACCCAGTTTTAGTGAAGGCCACTGCTGGCGGAGGTGGGCGCGGTCTAAAGGTCATTCAATCTAAAGCAGATGTTCGAGAGAAAATTGAGTCCGCAAAACGAGAGGCTAATTCATCTTTTGGCTCAGATAAAGTTTTCTTAGAAAAATACCTCGACCGAGCCAAACATATAGAAGTTCAAGTTTTCGGAGATGCCCTTGGTAAAATTCATATTTTATGTGAGCGAGAATGTACCGTGCAACGACGTCACCAAAAAATAATCGAAGAGGCTCCCAGTGCGTCGTTAACTGAAAAAGAGCGACAGATCTTGTGCGAACTGGCCCGAAAAATAGCAGAAAAGGGCGCCTACAAAAACGCGGGCACCATTGAGTTCCTTTTTCAAGATGGAGACTTTTATTTTATAGAAATGAATACTCGACTTCAAGTCGAACACGCTGTTACAGAACTCATTTTGAATTTAGATTTGGTGAAGGCTCAGATTTTGACGGCCCAAGGTATGCCGCTAAATTGGAGCCGAACTGAACTGTCAGCGCGTGGACACGCAATAGAGTGCCGTATTTACGCTGAAGATTCCTACTCACAAGGAATGCCCAGTACGGGCCGATTGGGAGATATGGAGCTACCAAATGGCCCAGGTCGGCGGTTTGAATTTGGATTCGAAACGGGAGATACGATAACTCACTACTATGACCCGATGATCGGAAAAATTATCGTTTGGGACGAAAATCGCCCCCAATGTATAAAAAAAGCTATTGAAGTTTTGAGCCAGACGGTTATATTTGGTGTAAAGACAAATATACCATTTTTGAAAGCCATTCTTGCACATCCCGACTTTGTTAGTACCACCATGACCACTCAGTTTATTGGTAAGTACTTTCCAAATGGACTCGAACAGAAATCATTGACGAACGACCAACGAAAGTTTGCGGCCTTCGCCTACGATCATTGCACACTTGCCCATTCCAATGATCAAATAGTGCTGCCCAATCCTTGGCGACAAGATTGGAGAGTCTGATGAAAACTGTTGTTTTCCAGATAGGTGCAAAAAAGACCACAGGTAAAGTTCAAAAAATAAAGGACACGCTATGGGTACATCTCAATGGCGAAACATTTACCTTTGGACCAGAGCGCGCCGAAAAGAAAAGATCCTCCCCTAGCACCAAAATCACCGGAATAATTTTAGCTCCTATGCCTGGAAAAATCACTAAAGTAGACTGTAACGTCGGTAACTCCGTAGGAGTGGGCAATGTTTTGATATCGATGGAAGCTATGAAAATGGAATATAGTCTTAAGGCTGACAAAACAGGAAAGATTAAATTTGTGGGCTGCAAGTTAGGAGATCAGGTAGCGTTAGGACAAAAACTCGTCGAGATAGAATAGGATCATTTGTGTCAAGAGAAGTACGAATAGTTGAAGTGAGTCTAAGGGATGGCCTGCAGCACGAAAAAAAAATACTTAGCGTAGAGACGCGCGCCAAAATGGTAAAAAAACTGGTTCAAGCGGGTGTAAGGCACATGGAGCTCGGGGCCTTTGTGAATCCCAAATGGGTCCCACAGATGAAAGGCACAGCCCAGCTAGTCGCGAAAATAATTAAAGCTCAAAAAAAGAAAACCATTTTGCCTTCAGTTTGTTTTTCAGCACTCGTCCCAAATGACCGCGGAATTATAGATGCTATTGAAACTGGGATTCATGAGGTTGCGGTATTCACAGCGGTTAGTAAAACTTTTGCTTTGAAAAATATTAACTGTACTCCCGAGCAAAGTCTCCAGCGCTTTGAGAGCGTATTGAAATTGGCTAAAAAAAATGGCGTTAGGGTACGTGGCTATATTAGTACCTGCTTTGGCTGTCCCTATGAAGGAAAGGTTAGTGAGAAAAAGGTTGCTGAGCTCGCCGAAAAACTTTTTGAACTGGGCGTATATGAGGTTTCAATTGGCGATACCATCGGCGTAGCCACACCCTTGCAGGTTAAATCCCTATTATTAACCTTGTTCCGGGTGGCTTCACCCAAAAAATATGCTCTGCACTTCCATGATACGAGGGGTACAGCTGTAGCAAATATTTTGGAAGGCATTAAATATGGTATTCGCAATTTCGACAGTAGCTTGGGTGGCCTGGGCGGCTGCCCCTTTGCCAAAGGTGCTCAAGGAAATGTCGCCACCGAAGACATTTTATATATGCTTCACGGCATGGGTTTCAAAACTGGCATAGACTTGCAGAAAATAATATCCATTAATCATTGGCTTCGAAAGATTTTAGGTCACTCACTTCCAGCTAAACTTTCAAGAGCGGGAATTCCCAGCTGGCTAAAGTAGATTTTGTGTAGTTCTCAAGTTGGGAATTGGGATTTTTTTGCAAAAACTGTGGACAGAAATTCGAAAGTATTTTTTTTTCTTCTTTATTTATTTTTCTAGGTCCATACTGAGTTTCTGACAAGAGCTACTCCTTCTTTTGAAAAACGTCTCACCATTGAATACTCATCTAAATTTAAACTTAGGAGTACCTATGGTAAGGCTATTTTTAATTTGGATTTTTATAACTGTTTGTGGTTGCGAATACTCGCCTTTTTCGAGTTCTACTTGCAAGGATGGCTGTCCCCCGCAATTATTCTCCTCCCAAAGTAGGCAATGGGATAAAGAATCTTTGGATAAAATAAGTAAAAATTTAACGGGCTTTCTTGAAAGCTCAGTTTTGGGAAACCATAAAGCTATCTGGCTGGATATTCCAAGTCAAAAATTGGTTCTAACTATGCCCTCACCTAATGTTTTCTTGGACAACTGGTCCACTATAATTTCTGAGCTTCCCGGAACCCAAGTTCGCGCTTACGTGGACGCCCAACAACACAGTTTTGTCGAAGTTCGATATCCTCTTTATCTCCTCAGCGAAAAGTTCGATAAATTTAGTGAAAAGTATGGTTTGTCAAATGGTGAACTTCTGCCTGGTATAACAGACGGTAAGCTAGCAAGAATCGATATTCCAATGGCTAAAAACTTTCGCGCCCACCTTTTTTTCGGCAAGGGAGTGGTGGCCCTACTCGTTGATGTTCCCTACGATCCTATGCTAAAAACAAGCTTACCTATTAAGAGAGATCTATTTCTCCTCGAGCCCGAAAACATTTTGGGGTATGTCAGTACTATTCCTAAGGCGAACTTTGAATTTGGTGGAATCTTTATGTCGGCCGTTATCCCCTCTTCCACAATGGCTTTAATTCGATGAAATTACTCTTGTTAATTACCACAATTTTACTTTCCTGTGGACAGAAGAATGCGTTTTCTCTGAGTCCAGAGTCTACCTCTTTAGATTTTAGACCCCAGTTTAATAGCAAAGTTGACATCTTATTGGTCATCGATAACTCCAGCTCTATGCTTCAACACCAAGAGATTTTGTTTAATACGGCTCCTGATCTAATTTCTCGTCTCCAAGAAAAGCAATTTGATTTTCATTTAGGGGCCACGAGTACAGATGTCAGTGGTAACGGCGAGAGGGGAAAACTTATTGGAAGCCCTAGTTATTTGATTAATTCTACGCCAAACATTAATGAGCGACTCAAAGAAAAACTTTTGCTGGGCGCTGACGGTTCTAATGTCGAAAAGGGGCTTGAGGCTTTCAGACTAGCTTTCACTGAGCCTTTAGTTAGCGATAGTAACCAAGGATTTCTGCGCTCCGATGCATTTCTACTTGTAGTAATACTTTCGAACGAAAATGACCAGAGCGAAGCCGCCACAAAAGACTATATTAATTTTTTAGAAAACTTAAAGTCCCCTACTTCTACTCGTAAGCGGAGCTGGATGATGCATTTTATTGGTGTGACAGGAGCGGCAGACGAGAACTGTAAGACTTTTGGTGACTACAAAGATGTTGGGGCGAGATACATGGAGCTGGTACACTTATCAGAGGGCGTGTCTTCGACCATTTGCACGGCGAATCTAAAGAATGTACTCAATCACGTCGAAAAAACTCTTCTTACACTTTTAACCGAAATTTCTTTATCCCGAATACCCATTGTTGAGTCTCTTCGAGTAAGTTTTAATCGCATTTTGATACCTAACGATCCAACAAATGGTTGGACTTATAATTCCCAAAAAAATTCGATTTTTTTTCATGGCAGTTTTATTCCAAAATCGCAAACGCGAATTGAAATTTACTTTGATCCGAAAGACCCTAAATAGCGAGGTTTTTATGAAAATTATGAAAGTCTTATTAATTGGAGTTTTAAGTTTTACACTGATGGGTGTCGATAGTTGCACAGGTGACGATCCTAAAGAAAGGTACCTGCGACTTTCTGCCGACGTGGGCCCCGTTAAAGGACAAATTATTAAAATGCCCGATGGCAGAATAATTGATTTTCCCTATATAGCAAATGCCTTGTTTTATTATGCTTTAATGCGAGATCCGCATTTTATTATCGATAGGCCAATACAAATTGGATATCCCGTTATTGCCGGAAGGCAAAAGACAAGTTTGTACGTAGAGTCTGATGATAGCCTTTTGGCCCGTTATGGATTTTTTAAACATTCCGTCTCAAGTTTTGCTAAAGCCAAAGAAGTACCAAAGTGTCTTGATCAATCTCCCGAAATTCGCTTGAGCGGTAACGTGATTAGTTTTGAGTTGATTGCAGGAGGGGGAATTCATGCTGGATATCCCGGCGGCGGATCGCCACTTCCTGTAGGTGGCAGCCTTAGTCTTAATAACACAAGACTAAGTGTTACACTTCAATCTGAAGATCCGTTGACGAAAAAGCCTATAGCTATCGACGAAGGCCATGCGAGCGAAGTAAAGTTAGATGGCTCATTTGATTACATGGGTTTTATTGGTTTAGATTTCTTTTTTAAAACGCCACTGTTTAAAGTGGTCACAAATGCGTTTCAAGAATCCATCGACAATCTGGTCAATACTCATATGACTCGTATGAATGTGGAAAAATGGACTGACGTTTGGCAATCAAAAGTTATTTTCGATTCTGTAATTGCTGATGGCGACACACACATCGCAGTTCGGGGTGGCTGGCGCTCTAATATTAGAAAGGGTGATCAGTTTAGTGTTTATAATATGCACTACAAGTGGGTCGGCATAGAGTGTGAATCTCCGCTCGATTACTCTATTTCTCATCCACTCGAATCTATTGCAGAAGTCATTATCGTTGAAGCCGGCCAAGATATTGCGATCGCCAGAGTTACAAAGGCATCACAAGACTACCGGATCGACCCCGGAGCCTTAGTTAAAATAAAGGAGCTGGCTAATTAACGTCGCCAGCAACGCAATTATTTCGCTTTAATCATGATGCGGCGGGCTTAACGATGAACTCATTGCTGAGCTTCAATTGACTGCGTATAAGCCTGGCATGAATAAAGAGCTCCACTTTTTTTATTGGCCGGAATCGAATACATCGGAACTCGATCTTAAATTTATGAAAAACAACTTACCTGCTTTTGAGCAAATGGCCATTGCAGCAGCTAAATCTTTAAAAAGACAGTCTGAACTCTTGAGAGGTCGTACTTTGCTAAGAAGTGTCTTCCGCAAAATTTATGATTTAGACCTACCCGATAAGCTAGCAGTTTCTGATTCTGGAAAGCCAACTGCTCATCAGGGCAGGCCGTTCAATTTAAGTCATTCTAATGGAGTTCTTGCTCTCGTCTTAGGTGATAGTGGTGAGTTGGGTGTTGATGTTGAATGCGATAACTCTGATCGTAAATTTCTTAATATTGTAAAAAACTATGGCACTGAAAAAGAGATTTTAGATATCGAAAGTACCGAGCCTAGTGGTCGCGCAAAAAAATTCTATGCTCATTGGTGCCTAAAAGAGTCATACAGCAAAGCCACAGGTCAGGGCCTGAACACAGGCCTCAAGGATATTGAGTTTAATCTAGAGGACAATAAATTTTCTCTTAAATTAAATAAACCAGCTTGTTATTTTCAGTATTTAACACTGGGCAACCATCACGCATCTATATGCCACTTTTCTTCGGATATTTTTTTGACCAAAGCCTACGAAGTCTCCTTTGTTAATCACGAGTTCGTATTTAAAACTTTGAATGTCACTATCAATACAATTACCTAGTTCCGCACTTATAATTTGGTTGCCTTAGATTCCCGCGAGATTTATGATGGCCCGGCATGCAAAAAGTAATTCAAAAATTTGAACAGGATTGGGAACTTCATCTTAATGATTTAAAGGAATTGATTAAAATTCCGAGCATTAGCTTTGAAGGCTTTGATAAAAAATCTGTTTTGGATTGTGGGCACAAAGTGGCCGATCTCTTAAAGGCACGGGGACTTGAAAATGTTAAGTTTTTAGAAATCCCCAATGCCAATCCCTTTGTTTATGGAGACTGGTTACATGCCAAAGGAAAACCGACAGTATTAATGTACGCACACTATGACGTGCAACCTATTGGTCAAAAAAATCTTTGGAATACTGAACCCTTCGAGCCCACTTTACTGAAAGGGCCAGGAGGCGAGAGACTATATGCTCGGGGTGCTGCCGATGACAAAGCGGGAATAATTGCCCAAACCGCCGCGATTCACTCTTATCTAGAATCACTGGGTGAGCTCCCTGTGAATATCAAAATCATTGTCGAAGGCGAAGAAGAAATTGGTAGCCCTAATCTGGATCGTTTTTTACAACAATATAAAGATTTATTTGCTGCCGATGTTATCCTGCTATCTGACACGTCAAATTTTGATGTCGGCATACCGGCGTTGACGGTTTCCCTCCGGGGCCTTTTGGGTTTTGAGATTGAAGTACGTAGCTTAAAAAATACGGTCCATTCAGGCATGTGGGGTGGCCCGACACCTGATCCTGCCATGGCGCTCTCAAAACTGCTTTCAACCCTAATAAATAAAGATGGAAGAGTTGCCGTTAAGGAAATCAATAAACTTGTGCCCAAACTAACATCAGCGGAAAAAAAATTTCTCAGAGAAACCCCTTATCACGAAAAAGTATTTCGCCACCAACTGGGGATCGTAAAAAAAGCTAAACTTTTCTTTAAAAAACATGAAATTTGGGAATCCTTATGGAGAAAACCGAGCATCAGCATAAATGCTATGCAAGTTGCTTCGCGCAGCCAAGCCGGCAATGTAATCAACGACACAGCGTGGGCCCGCGTAACTCTGCGCCTTGCTCCTGGCATGCCAGTTGCTAAATCTAGAGAAGCCTTAGTACGCCATTTTAAAAAAAATGCTCAATGGGGCCTAGACGTAAAAATTTCTTGGGAAGAAGGTAACTCAGGCTGGGCCGCTGACCCTAAAATATACGAAACAAAAGCATTTAAAGCTGCCGAAAAAGCTTTAACTCTTGGATACGGAAAAAAACCCGTAAAAATGGGCTGCGGCGGTAGCATACCCTTTGTCAAACAATTCGTACAATTGCTTAAGGGCGCACCTGCGCTTTTAGTTGGTGTCGAAGATCCCTATACAAATGCTCACGGCGAAAACGAAAGCCTGTGCGTCAGTGATTTCAAGAAATCCTGTTTAAGCCAAATTTTTCTTTTACACGAGCTCTCAAAGTAAGAGACAATCGTCCTTGGTGAATAAACACTTAGCTGTTTTTTTATTTAGCTCGGCTTTGAATTTTCCGACCCTGGTCTTTGCTCAGCCATGGCAGCCCTCGAACCCAGTCGGGGTAATATATGGTTCCGACGACCGCCTGGAGCTGAGCCAAATACCTGATCATCAGGTTCAAGCCTTGGCCGCAGCCGTAGTTGGCCTTGTAGCTCCAAAAGCAATCGAAGATCTTGGCAATGGTTATTCGAAGATCAAATCTCTTTCGCTTGAAAAACAAGAAAGCGTTTGCCCTGATGAAAGCTTTAAAGAACAAGAGACGGCTATGTATTGCACGGGGTTTCTAATTTCACCCCGACTGGTCGTTTCGGCGGGACATTGTATTGCTTCGAGACAGGCCTGTAATAATACTAAGTTTGTCTTTGGCTATGCCATTGATGGCAGCAACCGTCCTTATAACGAAATTTCGAATAGTGATATTTATTCCTGTGGCAAGCTTATTCACAGTGAGCACAATCCAAAGGAGCAGCAATCTTTAGAAGACGATTTCGCAATTATTGAACTGGACCGTGATGTAAGGGGGCACATCCCGCTAGTGCTCGAAACTGACTCCAAATTAGTAATTGGCGACAGGCTGTTTGCCTGGGGTCACCCTCTCGGCTTACCATTAAAGTACACCGATAATGCTTGGGTCAGAAGAGTCGGCCCCAACAACTATGTTAATACCAACTTAGATACCTACACTGGTAATTCAGGCTCTCCGATCTTTAACGCCTCAACCTTAAGAGTCGAGGGCATTCTCATTGATGGCGAAGAAGATTTCGATACAACCAAAGAAGGCTGTCGAAAGTCACGCGTCTGCCAGGACGGCGATTGTGCGGGCGAATTATTTTTAAAGAGTTCCGTCGTACTAGATTTTCTTAGTAACGTCTCATTCTGAGAATCAAATCTCTGTCATTACACTTAACAACTGTTAATAGTTTGGATAGGAGCAAGGCGCTAGGGGCGTCTCGTTTGAGCCGGCAAGGCCCCCATATTGCAAATATAACCGTAATAACACCGGAGATCTATAATTGAGATTTTTGAGCCTTGTACTTATAATTATTGGTTTTTTAAACCCAAGCATCGGGTTTTCAGGCACAGAAACATCCAAATCCCCATTGATAAAATTCAAACCGATTAAAGCTAAAAAACATATTAATCAAAAGGTGCTTAACATTGTAATAACAAATTACTATCAGCAATCTCATAGAGCTTCGTCAGTAAAACCTTCCGTTGCGGTTATTGAAATAAGCGAGCTTTATAAAAGAAAGTCAAAAATGGAATTACCCCTAGTAACTCGGGTTGAACTCGCTCAATCTATAAAAAAATATCAGGCCAATGAAGGCAAACAAGTTGGCTTCCAAAATATACGAAAGTTAGCCTCGGTCTTACCTCCAAAAAAAACTGTGTCCAATATAAATTTTGAAGAGGAGTTAGAATGAGAAGTTTAATTAAAGTTATCCTTGGGAGCTTGATCTTATTTAGTCAATCACAGGCTTTTGGCAATCCCTTTTCAAATAGCATTTGGGGCATCAAGGCAATAGTTGATGAGCAGGGGCCGCGCTCAACGGGCTACTCTTCAGACCCTCAATATTACCCTGAATCTAATGTCTCAGAAGCTGGATTCTCTGGCCCCGAAGGCAATGGACTTAAAGACCTTGATGACGGCCCCAACTATTTGCCTTTCTCTACTAGCGACACTGACGGCAAAGCCGCGCGCTAAACATTTAATTTCAAAGCTGTATTTAGACCTTGCAAAACTAAGTCAGGAATTATCCTGTCAAAAAGCTTTTCTTTCTCAAAGAGGCTCGAAAAACCACCCGTGCCTAAGATCAAAGGCTTCTGACCTAAGAAAATATCATTACTTAAACGACTAACGATTTCATTCACGACACCAACATGGCCGTAGTAAAGACCTGACTGTATGCTTTCGACAGTTGACCGTCCTAAGGTTTCCTTGGGCGCCACGATCTCTACAACGGGAAGCTTCGCTGTTTGAGCCTCCAAGGCTTCCATGCTAGTTCTTATTCCCGCCACAATAACTCCACCTAGGTATTCTTTGTTTTTATTGACCGCACAAAAGGTAGTCGCCGTACCGAAATCAATTACTATGATGTCCTGATTTACAAATAAATGGGTGGCGGCAATCGCATTAGCGATTCTGTCTGCACCAACTTCTAAAGGATTTCGATATTTAATTTTCAAACCCGTTTTAACTCCGGCTTGCAAGAAAAAGGGAATCAAATTAAAATATTTTTTACAGCAATTCCTTAGGGAGTGGTCAACAGCTGGAACTACAGAACATACTGCAATATGTTTTATCCTATCTGGGTCAAAATCATTTTCACGCAAAACGCCTTTTAAAAAAAGGCCGATTTCATCTGACGAAGAATTTCCCTTAGAATTCTTTCGAAAAGTAAAAACGGACTTTCCGTTTTCAAAAACCCCGCCAAAAATCTGGCTGTTGCCGACGTCTAAACACAATGTCATAAATCAGCCCCTTCTAAATGCAAGCGTACTAGGTTTTCTGATAACTGTCGTTTACTTGCAAATTTTCCTTTACTTCCACTTGTTGACCAAATTTCGCCACGATGGCTAATGTCACTGATCTCGGACAAATCATTTGAAACTACATAATCACATTGCGATTCGTTAAACATTTTATCAATAGCTAAATTTTTCTCTTCTTGTGGAGCCCCTACAGTTAACTTAAACCCTACAAGATTAAGTCGCGTGTTCGCCGTCCATTTTTTTACCATGTTTAATAGCTTTATGTTTTTTCCAAGAGCTAATGTGATCCCCTCGCTCGAATCAATCTTGCCCCCGGACGCCGACTTTACAAAAAAATCTCCTACCGCCGCCGCATGAATAAAAACATCAAATTTCGATATAGCCAGCTCCTCGCGTAACAAGTTTTGCAGATCAATAAATGTTTTGAAGGAGTGTTTTCTACAGGGAACATCTGGCAATGTGGCATTCGTGGCATGCACGTAGGTAACATCAAAGCCAGCAAAGAAATACGACTCAGCAATATGCGCGGCTGTCTTTCCTGAACTAATATTTGTAATGGCTCTCACGTCATCAATTGGTTCGGCCGTTCCACCAGAAGTAACTAACACATTGCCCCGACCACTGCCTTTGCTTTTTAATCCCAATAAAATTTCGTGATAGATACGATCGATATTTAAGAGTCTCCCTTCGCCAACATCACCACAACCCAAGTAACCATTATCAACTGGCAATACGTTAAGTCCCCAACTAGATAGCTTTTTTATTGCCGCTTGAGTGGCTGGGTGTTGATACATTTTTTCGTTCATTGCTGGCGCGACAAGGTAGGGTTTTTTGAAATCATGGGCTAAGAATAACGTGGTCACAAGATTATTAGAAATTCCTGCCGCCATTTCATTGACTATATTGCCTGTGGCTGGACACAAAACTGTCAAGTCCGCCCAGCGATTTAGTTCAACGTGGGACATCATGTTGCCATCCTTAAAAATATCTGTGAGTGCCGGCCTCCGTGTAAGTCCCTCGAGTGTGGCAGCCCCCACAAATTTTAATGTCGAGGGCGTTGCAACCACTTGCACCTCAAAACCCTTTTGCACCAATTTTGAAATTAGCTCACAACTCTTGTAAGCAGCGATGGATCCAGACAGTTTAAATAATATATTTTTACCCATGTTAAACCTTCACATTATCTATTAACCTTACATTCCCAATGTGAACGGCGCCAAACCGGCGACCCCACCTTTCCTGAATGTAATCAACTTTAATGCCGGCCTCGCTTAACTCTTCTCGAATATTTTCACACCTGCTTGAAACTTTTAGTATTCGCGCAAAGGCGGCCGCCAAAATCTTTTGTTGTTCATTTAGTCTCTCGTTTCGTGAGCTCATGGCTAATCCCGTCTGCTCACGAATTGTAGGACAACTTACAATCACTACCGACATAAAGAAAGTCTTTACCATGTCTCTCACCAATAAATATTGCTGGTAATCTTTTTCTCCAAAGTAGGCCCTGTCGGGAACCACCAGATTAAAAAGCTTCATGACCACAGTTAACACGCCGTCAAAATGTCCTGGCCGATGCTGGCCACACAAATCATGGCTCAATTCAGATTCTACTATTTTGTAACGATAATTGTCAGGGTAAATGCTGTCAAAGCTGGGGTTAATTAAAAAATCAACCCCTAAATCGCTGAGCATTTTCATATCCCGCTCTAAACTGTGGGGATACTTCTTCAAATCCTCGGGGTTATTAAACTGGGTAGGATTCACAAAAATTGAACCCACCGTAATATCATTTTCCAATAGACTTAGGCGAAAGAGCGAAAGGTGACCTTCGTGAAGCGCGCCCATTGTAGGTACAAAACCAACTCTTTTATTTAAAAAATGAGAGCTATTTCGAAAGGCTGTCCAGTCAGTTAAATCCTGAAAAATTTTGATCATATGTAGGATTCCTCCAATGTTGGATACTTGTCCTCTTTAACGTTTATACAGTAATGATTTACTGCTTCTCTAACAAGACCAGCGCCATCTAAAAATTTTCTGACAAATTTTGGATGCATCTCTTGATTTAATCCTAGGAGATCATGGAGAACCAAAACCTGGCCATCGACATCGTGACCCGCTCCAATGCCAATGACGGGGACAGCAAGCATTTCTGACAATTCTTTCCCTAAGGCTTGAGGCACACATTCGGCGACCAAAGAAAAACAACCTAGTTCCTGTAATTTTTGCGCCTGCATTAACAAATCCTCAGCCTGTGTCCGTGTCTTGCCTTGAACTTTATATCCCCCAAGCTGAAAAACTGATTGGGGAGTTAAACCAACATGGCCCATTACTGGAACTCCTGACTCTACAATTGCCTTGACGACATCTTCGTGGCCCCAAACTCCCTCAAGCTTTACCGCATGAGCTCCTGCCACCATTAACGCTTTGACAGTATCAAGTGCGAAAATAATTCCTTTACGAAAAGACATGAACGGCATGTCCGCCACAATTAGTTTGTCTGGCGCGCCTTTGGCTACCGCTGCCGAATGCCCACACATCATTTCAGGGGTAGCACTTAAAGTATTGGGATGCCCATGCATCACCATGGCCGCGCTATCGCCGACCAAGAGAATATCAATGAGTGAGTCGTTGAGAATTTTAGCAAACAGGTAGTCGTAGCAAGTGACCATGGTTATTTTTTCTTTAGCTTTTTTCTTTTTTATTAAGTCCCAAACAGATTTCATATTTCTAACCCCTGTGTCTTAACAAAGCTGCGATAAACGTCGGCATACGGATCTGACGCTAAAGCCGTTATATTTCTTTGGATGGTTTCTAAGTCTCGACGAGACAGTGGCCCCGTAAAGGCCGATTCATAGTTTTTTTCGAGATTTATAAGAGTTTGGTGCAAAAAAGGCTTAATGGACTCTTGAGGAACACCAAACTTATTTTTCATATCGGTAAAAAATTTTTGCCACAGTAAAACGGTAAAATTTCCGCTGAGAACGCAAAGACTGTGGTAAAGAGGTTTAAGTTCGCGGGGAATTTTATAAGAGAGATTGGGAAGCCCCGGCATAAGTTCTGAAAAATCTGGCCCCTCGTTTTCAATAATAAAAGGAAAGCCTTGGTAAGTTTTAAGGTCGTAAACTTCGTTGCCAAAAGTCATGAGAGGGTGAGCACCATAAGCGCGATCGGTTACAAGCGCTCCCGAGAACTGAATAATTTTTGACTTTTCGATCAAACCATTCTCGGTAATTACCTTTTCAATTGCGGAATCAGAGACCAATACTAAGACGCGATCGATTTTTGTCAGTAAGGTCTTTACATGTTCTATCCCGTCCCACTGAATGAATGGGATTTCGAGAAGCGAAAGATAGTAAGACATGTGACGAGCCACACGCCCACTACCCATAATTAAATATTTAGGTACCTGTCTCAAGGGATCAAGTCCTTTCAAATCGATTGAATTGACTATCTCATAAGGTGCCAGCCCCTCAAAGCGATAAGGCAATTGCTGTGCTGCAGCCCATTCCTATATAGGGGCAGGCACCTTATGAGAACTAATTCATTTCGTGGGCGAGGGGGCGGCGTTTGGCGCGAAAGTAGGTACGTGGAGAGTATTCGAGGAGATCGGTTAAATAAGGCATGTAAATGCACGCAAATCGATCGACCTGGTGGGCGAAATAACTCTCCTCGTTACCCGCACGAAATAGTCGACCCCAACGATGATTATATAACGTTTGTTGAGAATGAATGAGAGTCGCAATTTTAGTATCGAGTTCAGATATTTTGTCTTGAATTTTTGACAGACCACCTTGGCCATTTGAATGATGGGCCTCTACCGTTTTAGTAGATCTCGCCACAAACTGGTCTTCGAGTTTTTCTTTCTCAGCCATCATTTCGTCAATTTGAGTTTGTAACGGTTGAGCCTTTTGATTTTGAGCTACCTCATGATCAAGCTCCTCTACGACCAAGCCCGTGCGCCAAGCTTGATCTTTTTTTAAACGTAGAATATCTCCATAAATGTGATCCCCCACGTAAAGAATCTCGTCTCCTGAAAGCCCCAGGTCTTCCGAAAAAGTATTGGCACAGCCTCCCTGATAAATCCCAGGCTTTAACTTCTCTTCAAAATTCATCATAGTTCCATCAGTAGGATTAATTTTTAAGAATTTTAGCTTGTCGTTAAAAAATCGGGGTTTCATGGCACTCGTAATCACAAAGTCAAAAAGCTCCTGCCATGAGTCGTGATTCTTAAGATAAGGATTAATAGCGTAATCGAGCAAAAGTTTTGTGTAAAAAAAATCAGAATTTGTCAAAATAAACAGTTTCTTATCGTGCAACTTCATTCTTTCAAGACCCTCTACAGCTTTTTGATCTTTAATAATATATCGAGACAAGTCGTTTCTGACTTCAGATTTAAGCGTTTCGTCTTTATGGGCAATGTCCAAAACTTCCAACACGTCAGAGGCCAAGATGTCATATCCCGGAAGCGTCTTTGACTCTTTGCCATCCTTTAGATCTACAAGTTGGGCATAGGTAGAAGCAACGGACAGCGAAAACGAGGTGTCTATGGGTTTATATTTTGGATCGCTCAAATCTATATAGGTATTTTTATAAAGTTTTTGTTGCTCCGAATAGTCGATTTTGCGAGTACCATGATAGCTGACTCGAATCGCACCATAACGATTGAGCTTCAAAATATTACCGTGGCGGGAATCAATAACTAACCCACGAATTGCCATTTCAAAATCAAATGTCTGGTTTTTGATGATGACGGGATAGCCCTTATCATTAACTAATTTTTCAAGAATAGTTTTATGTGCAAAGGCCTCAAAATTTTCGGCATTGTACCGGATTAAAGTATGATCCATGTCCAAACCAACATATTTGATTTTCTTAAGGTTCAAAGTTCTGTTTACGTAGACTCGTTCAGCGTTGGACATCCTAATCACTATCTTCGGTACTCGTCTCAAATTCTAAAGAGTTCCAGGCAATCATCCCGCCCTTCATATTGAAAACATGTTTAAAGCCTTTAGTCAGGGCCAGCCCTGCAGCTCGACCTGATCTGCTGCCACTTCGACAAATAAACACAATCGTGACATTTTTTGGAAGCTCATCTATTTGATCCGGAAGTAGGTCTAACGTAATAAGGCGTGCGCCGGGAATATGCCCTAACTCCCCAACAAATTCTTCATTGCGACGCACATCTACCAATAGTACTTCCCGAGCCTCACCCCTAACTTCTTCTGGAGAAATATCTAAAACGCCGGGGTTCTCAGGATTGGCCTCAGCCGTATCGAAACTTACTATTCTCTTCATCAATTTCTCCTCAAAATGGAAATGGGACGATAACATCTTTTAACTTAAATTTTAAGCTTTGTGCAATATGTTATAATGGGTGGTCGGATTAAGAAAATGATCGAGCACTCAGACGGCCCGTCCAAAGCCCACGCAATAGTGGCCTTGCTCAGATCGCAAATCATTTGGTTTAGATCAAAGACCAGGGATTAAGTTAATTAACAAAAATTTTTAGCCGATACATTTTGAGGGGTAATCATTGATGTTAAATCACAAAAATTTGCTTTTTGCCATTCCATTAATTTTAGGTTCGGTTACAAAAGCGGATCTTCCTCCTGATTCGCCTGTAGCCTCAATTTTAATGAAATTTTCTGAGGGTCAAAAAGTTCTTAATGACTTAAACTCCACAGGCAAGTTCTCCGATGTTAAAATAATTCTTCTTGAACAAACTGAAATTGAAAAGAGAGCGGGACACAATGGCGGGGGAGTACGTCAAGATCCAATCACAAAAAAATACGAAATTTTAATTAATAAAGACATCTCTGTTAATCAAAAGGCTCACGCGATAGCCCATGAATTACAGCATATAAAGGATGAGACTGCCTTTGATCAATTTTTGGAGTCTAACCCAGCTATAAACGCCATTGGACCGTTTGTCATAAAAGGTCTACGAGATACAAACCGTAGTGAATTTCTCGTTAAAAATAAGGATAAAGTTAACTTTGTTATGTATGGGTTATTTTGTCAGGAGAGACGAGCGTACCAATCGAATATAAATCTCTCAAAACAAGGTCTTAGTTTTGATACCCTTGAAGTTATTGAAAAGCCTGCCCAATACATTTTTGAAAAGTACGTTAAAAAATTTGGCGTTGAAATGACGGGAAAAGAAATTTCTGATCTTGAGAAGAAATGTGTTAATTCTGAAAGCTTTTTGGATTTTATGAGTTCAGTTGTTCCATTCTCGGTAGTTACAAAAAAAGATGTTTCCGCGTCTGCGGCTAAATGACACTGGTTTTTGAATTTTTCCTAATCTAAGGCGCAAAGACTTACTTAGCCTTGTTTGAGAGCGGGCAACTGACAATTGGCAGCTCTAACACCGGCCCAAACTGCGGCCATTAAATCCTTGATAATCCAGTAAAGGGCTACTAAATCTCTACCCCTATGACCGCAACAGAAGCCATGCATTTAGCCATTCTTGAGGCCCAAAAGGGCTGGGGCTACGTTTTGCCTAACCCCCTGGTCGGTTGCGTGATTCTTGATCGGCATTACAATCTTATAAGCCAAGGTTACCACAATAGGTATGGAGCAGATCACGCAGAAATAAATGCCATTAGAAAGCTAAAAAATAAAGACCTCCTTGATGGAGCCCACCTTTATGTAACTTTGGAACCTTGCGCGCACACGGGCAAAACCCCCCCATGTGCACAAACGCTTTCTGTCCTACCATTAGCGTCGGTGACATACGGACTGACAGATCCCAACCCATTAGTCGCCGGAAGGGGAGGCAAAATTTTACGTGCCGCCGGGATTCGGTCCCTAGAATATAATGGTGATCCTTCGGAACTCTGGGAGCTCATTGAGGTCCATGCCCATAACTTGAAAAACAAAATGCCTTTTGTAAATCTGAAAGTCGGAACCAGCCTAGACGGACAGATAGGTTTAAAAAATGGCGAAAGCCAATGGATCACAGGTAAAATCGCACGCGAAGAGGCACATTATTGGCGCGCCGGTTGCTCCGCCGTACTTATAGGCCGCGGGACCTTTGAAAGCGATAATCCTTCGCTAGACGTCCGGCATCCCGATTTTTTAAATCATAAAAACAAAGTGATTATTCTCGATCCGTCAGGAAAATCATTAAAAAAGATTAATCGATCGAAAATATATGCCACTCATAAAAGTGAAGATATCTTTGTGGTCGTCGCGCCAAAAATAAAAACTGACAGATCTGAAGTTAACGTTATTACCGCAAAATATAATAAAAATATGGGCTTTGACATAAAATCGCTTTTAAAAGAGTTTTATAGTCTGGGTATTTTTTCGATATTAGTAGAGGGCGGGGGCGAAACTCTAGGAAGTTTTTTAAAACAAAACTGTGGACAAAGAATGACTGTCTTTCAAGCTCCAACAATTTTGGGCGCGGGAGATGGAGTAGCGTGGTCCTCGGGTTTAAAGATTTCAAATTTAAAAAATAGAATTAATTTAAGTAATGTGCGGCTTAAAAAACTAGGGAACGACATACAGATCACTGGGCGGCTCCCTGAGAAGGCCCAGAAAAAAGGCCCAGAAAAGGCCCAGAAAAAGGATAGAAAATGAAAATTTTTGGAGTAGATGCCAGAAAAGAAAATTCTAAAATCATATTGCTGCCCGTCCCCTGGGAGGTCACAACTTCATACGGAGGAGGCACATCTTTTGGCCCTGAAATTATTAATAAGGCCAGCCAACAGGTAGACCTATTTGATAACCACTTTGGTTCATTTACCGATCAAGGAATTTTTTTGGAGGAAGACTTTGGAAATATCGCAGAACTAAACTTAGAATTTAAACCGCTTGCTCGCGATCCCAAAAGTATCACAAAAATAAATGCTGCTAGCAGCAAAGTTAATGAAGCCGTGCGCCTCAAAACCTCAGAGATATTGAAGTCCGGTAAAATTTGTGGGGTGATTGGTGGCGACCACTCCGCACCGTTTGGCGCCCTCCAGGCCGTCGCTGAACACTTTAAAGGTGATTTCGGCATTCTTCATTTCGATGCTCACGCCGATCTCCGAGAGAGTTACCAGGGTTTTGAGTTTTCACATGCCTCCATCATGAATAACGTGATCAATAGACTTTCTCTTACCAAATTGGTGCAGGTCGGAATTCGCGACTACTGCGAAGAAGAAAAACACTTTATTGAGTCTCATGCAGAGACCGTAAAAACATTTTATGATGATTATTTGAAATCAGAACAGCTCAAAGGAAAGCCTTGGGCGTCTCTTGTTGATGAAATTATTTCTGAGCTTCCAAAAAATATTTATATCAGTTTTGACATAGACGGTTTGGAACCATCGCTCTGCCCCAACACAGGCACTCCTGTGCCCGGCGGCTTAAGTTTTAATGAAATAAGTTTTTTTCTTAATAGACTTTTAGAAAAAAACAAAAAGATTGTCGGCTTTGATTTGTGTGAAGTTTCTTTAGGCGAGAACCGGGGGTCCTCTGAATGGGACGCCAATGTTGGCGCCCGTATTTTATTTAAACTCTGTGGCTTAGCTTTAAGGACGAACTAACGAGCGTAACGCTTTTTGAGGCTTTCACGAATTTCAGCGCCCTCAATGCTTAGCCTCGTCCACGGAATCGCTAAGAGGCGATCTGCTTCAATAGGCTCTTCTGTTTCTTCACACATGCCAAAGGTGCCCCCTTCGATACGAGCTAGGGCCAATTCAATTTCGTATAACTTTTGTCGAAGCCGCTCGTGCATGGAGAGCGTTTCGCTTTCGGCCATAGTCCGCACGGTTTGATCTGCTTCGTCGCCGCCCTTGTCATCTCCCGCATAGAGATCAATTCTTGTAGATTGAAAACGGTTGATGATTTCTTCGCGAGTTTTTATAAGTTTTTCTCTGCATCTGGCGACAACTTCTTTAGTGATCCCCGGCATGTTCAAACCTCCCATTAGATCTGTTTTTCAGACCCACATTAAGACACATCAAATGAGGTCAATCAAGAAGAAATCTTAAAAAAACTTACAGGTACTAATGCTATTATTTCATTATATTAGATTTTTGAGCTCGGTTTCAATGCACAATATATTTGAGTTTCTTAATAAATCTTAATGGGAGAAATTAGTTCCGTTTATAGTGACCGCCTTTTGTACAGTTTCTTTAGAAACTTACCTTGGCGTAACTCACCGGCCACCAAACAAAAGAGTCTTTTACCCAATACTGATCACCAAAATCGTCTTCAAGTTCAATCCAATTGTCTTCTCGTCGCAGCTTTTTATACGGAAAATATTTGTCGGCAATTTTAAAAGCTGCGGGTAGAGAACCTTCTCCTGGCCCCTGTCTCAACACAACATAAGGGACCTTTACCGCCACACAACTGAAGTCTTCGGTAACAACCCCCGAGAAAACCCAATGGGATTTTCCGTCTAAATCTGAAACCTCAAACCACGATCCCCTTTTTGACTTGAATTTTAATGGCATAAATTTACCCACCGACCAGGTTTCACGGAATTGGGTACCGGGGCCAGAGCGCAAAACAGCCTTGCTAGCAGAGACACACAAAGCCCCTGCCAAGTTAGAAAAAAATAATAAAAACAGAACAACGCTAATATTCTTTTTCATATTTACTATTAGGTGAATCTCTCAATGCCGTTTCGACAATTGATACAAATAGAATTAGGCTCGACTTTAAATACTGGGCTCCGGCTGAGGTCTAGATTGTTGATCATCGAAATCAGACAAATGTGCTACATCAATAGAGACCTGCGACAGGACCAAGAGCGAGTCCTGCGAACGGTATTGATTCGCAAAAAATATTTTTTCAACTCCACCGAGATTAATAAGCCGCTTGGCACACATCACGCAAGGTAGGTGAGTAACAAACACCACCTTCTGCGTTGCACGCAGACTGTCACAGTTGATCACAGCGTTTTCTTCGGAGTGAAGGCATCCACAGTTACCAGCCTCATCCCGATCACACTTATTTGAAAGGCCAGAGGCATTTCCGTTATAGCCTACAGCTAAGACCTTTCGGTAATCTTTAGAGGTGATGACCGTTCCAACTTTGAGTCGTGAACATGTTGAGCGCCGAGCAAGTTGAAAAGCTAAATCCATATAAATTTTTTCAAAACTTGGCCGCATCATTCTACTCCTTCAATTGTTATTCCCACAGGACAGTGATCTGAGCCTTCTTGATCTTGATAAATAATAACTTCTTTAACTTTTTTAAATAATGCTTTGGTCACACATATATGATCAATTCGCCAACCTCTGTTGGCCGGGCGGGCGCGCTCTTGCATAGACCACCAAGTGTAAACTCCTAAGGTCTTTGGATTTAATTCCCGAAAGGTATCAACTAATCCTAAGGAAAGAAATTCTTTAAACCACTCCCGCTCCTCAGGTAAAAAGCCGCTCATAGTACTTAGTCTGATGGGGTCATAGACGTCAATTTCTTCAGGCGCTACATTGTAGTCTCCAACCAAAACAACATCTACACCGGCCTCAATATCAGATTTTAGTTTTTTCGCAATAGCCCTTAAGAATTCTTGCTTGTATTGATGTCTTTCTGGGCCCGAGCCGCCATTTGGAAAATATACGTTGTAAAGTTTAAAATCTTTAAACTGGGTTACAACTGTGCGGCCCTCACTATCAAATTTATCGATTCCAATTCCGGCATGGCTTGGATGATTCAATTTTGTAAACGTCGCAACACCTGAATATCCCTTACGTACAGCCGAAGACCAAAAACTCTTCATTTGAAAAGGTTCAATTAACTCATTTCCAACTTGATCCTTATGTGCTTTAGTTTCTTGCAGGCACAATACGTCGGGAGCCTCTTTTTCAATGACCTTTAGCATTCCCTTTTTATGCCAGGCACGGATGCCGTTTACATTCCAGGTAATCAATTTCATAGGTAAAGGGACTTACCTCTGTTGATGCTGAAAATCAACTTAACCCTATTGGTTGATGTCATCATAAACTTAGGCTTATACTTAGCCCTAGTGAAAAGCGAGGTAATAGTATGGTTACAATCGGACAAATGGCTCCAAAATTTATGGCTCAAGCTGTAATAAATAAAGGTGAAATTAAAAATATTAGCCTCGCTGAATATATGGGCAAATGGGTGGTGTTGTTTTTTTATCCCTTGGATTTTACTTTTGTCTGCCCTACAGAATTAACACAATTTAGAGACTCACTTTCTCAGTTCACAAAACTCAATGCGATTGTTCTCGGCTGCAGTGTGGATTCAGTTTATGCTCATAAAAAATGGCTCAGCGATGAGCTAGGTGATCTTGGTTATCCCTTAATTGGCGACATCACCAAGAAAATATCTCAAGACTTTGGCGTACTCATTGAAGACAAAGGGATTGCTACTCGCGGAACATTTATTATAGATCCTGAGGGTCACGTTCAATACATGGGAATTCATAATTTGAATGTTGGGCGCGATGCTGGCGAAATTATTCGTGTCTTAAGTGGCCTTCAATCGGGGGAACTGTGTGCCGCAGGCTGGAAGCCAGGCCAAGCCCACCTTAAAACAAAATGAGTTTGCCACTTGAGTTTTCGTGACTCTGTTGCAAATACATTGTGGCAACACTATCCTGAGCTCAAGCCTCATGCCGAATTAGCCGAAAAAATTCTAAATATTTGTACGGATCAAATCGTTGAATTACCGAAATCGGTAATTGACCAAGCTCAACATGCCGTTAAGTTGTTTTTCGAATTAAGACTTTCAAAAGAATACAAAGATTCCTTGAGCCCAAAACAACCGGCCATAGCCAAAGACCCCGAAAGTTTTTCGGTCTTAATGGGTTATGACTTTCATGTAACAGAAAAAAATGAATTAAAACTCATAGAGATAAATACTAATGCCGCCAACTCACTCTTGATGGACCTATTATATAAAGTTCATGGTTCAAGTGATTTGAGTGTAGCTTTTCTAAAAAGCTTACGTTCATCATTTGATGAGGAAATCAAGCATTGCGAAAAACACACTTTACGAAAAATAAAAAACATTGCCATCATTGACGACAACCATAAAGAACAAAATTCCTATTTCGAGTTTTTAATGTTTAAAGCTCTTTTTGGACGCTGGGGCTACTCCTGCATCATTGGAGATCCCGACGAATTTAAATTTGATGGACAATCTCTTGTTTATTCAGTGGGAAACATCGAAATTGACTTTGTTTATAATCGCCTGACAGACTTTTATTTGTCGGGGCCCAAAAGCAAAGCATTACATGATGCTTATTTTGCAAAAAAAGTAGGTTTATCTCCGAACCCTCACGAGTATTTTTTGTTGGCCGACAAAAACCGCCTGGTAGAACTTTCTAAAAACCCTAACCTCGAGTGGTCGTACCTTCTAAACACGCACTCTTTTCGAGAGTTCTCCTCTGCGATTGAACTTTGGCGAAATAGAAAAAAATACTTTTTTAAGCCCTCGGGAGCCTTCGGAGGCCGCGGCGCTTTTAAAGGCGAATCCATCAGTCGCAAGCTATTTAATGAGCTGTTTGAAAAGGACTATGTGGCACAAGAATATATAATGCCACCCGTGCACAACGATTTAAAATGGGACCTTCGCTTTTATGCTTACAAAGATAATATTCAGCTTGCGGCTTCACGTTTATACAAAGGCCAGACCACAAATTTTCAAACGCCGGGGTCAGGACTTGGAATAGTGATTTTTAATTAAATTGTACCAATTGATATTTTACAGAAATATAAGAACTAATTCTATCTTTGATCTTATGACCGCGAAACTCGTAAGCGCCCTCGCCGGTTTTATAAAAGGCGTAGTTAACGCCAACCCGTTCAAAGAAATCACGCACCGAGGTTGTCGACGTCGGCGCCGTAGGCGCTTCCGAAGAATATTTAACTTGGCCCTTTTCTACCTTAATTTCAAAAGCGTTTGAAAAAAGGCGGCTTCCTTTTTGACCAATCTCAATTTTTTTGAGCGCCGGTATCATAGAATCAAAATCTGTAACTAGTTTTTTTCCACTAGCCTTTACACAACGAACATTAATTTCGCGATTCTCTTTTTTTGCTGACGTGTATTCTTCAGAAACTATCACTTTCTCGGTAACATCACCTTGCTCATCGAGCTTTTCCATATAAACATTTGCGCTATCAAAAACAAGAATTCCCTGTGGCAAATCTTTATCGTCAAAAATGGGAGTTTTGTCGGTGATCTCTAAAGAAATGGGTCGGTTCTCGCAACTTGCCTGCCGACTGGTGAGAATTCCCGTCTGTTCCAATACTTCAGAATGCTGACACGCTAAAAAAACCGCAAATACAGCCAGCGGAATAATAAACTTTTTTAAAATAGATTTCACATTTTTGCGATTCATTGTTCTCATAATTACCATAAAAAGAGCAATTTCCAGACCATTACTCACCGACCATGAAAATATTCTAAACTGTTGATTTTTATCGTGTTTTTGTAATATGTCACTGCTGTACAGAAGCTAGTTAGACGGCGTTTTGCTTTACACCTTGGTCAATAATTGCCAATCTAAACTCTCTAAAGGCCCTCTCCCGCATCATTGAGCACTGGGCGTTGATGAATCACGGTGGGTCACGATGCTTGAGGGAGTTTTACCAACTAATTTTTCAAACGTCGTTACAGCCGAATCAAGTTCTTTTACAGCGAGTCTCTCTTTTGAGCAGAGGTTTTCAAAGGTTTCCTTTTCATTTTGTTGGGTCAATATTTTTCCATCCATTGATTTCGTGATCCAATTATCCCATTGAGACGCCTTGGCGCGTAGATTGTGAATTTCAATGCGTCGATCAAGGGTATCGTTAGCAGCCAGAAGGGCGACTCTCTCGGATAACTCTTTATTTTTCGAAACGTATTCCATTGAGGCAACGTTAGTGACCCAGTTATTAGTTCTGGCCTCGTGTGGCCAATAAGAACCATAGGGAACGGGCTCTTGGCTTTTCTTATGAAGGTCTACTACTGCGTCCATGTAGAGTTTATGTAAGGCATCGTCAGGCGAAGTTTCATTGCCGGCCGAAGCATGAATTTCGAAGCTGTCAGATTTGGAGTCGTGTGGCGTAATTTTAACAATGGTCCCGTTCGTAAATAGACCTCTGTTTTTAATCAAAGTTGTTTTAAGCGGCCGTTCTTTTTGTGCCCACTCTAGAATCTCGTTATTTAATTTATCAGCTTTAGCGGTAAGTTGGCTTCTCTGTGCAATTGCATCGGCTTTTTCATTTTCCTCTTTACCGACGGCTTGTTCTAATGCGGACATGGCGTTACTAAATTGTGAGCCTCTGCACGATTTATAATTTTTTCGATCAGACAAGATTTTATCCTTGAGAGATTGCGGGTTCCTGAGAATAGAGGTTAACGCTTTTAGTCTGTCTTCTGCTGTCTTTCCAGAAGATTTCTTAACAGCGTGTCTCAGCATAGAATTGATATTGTCTTGTTCGCCTGGGGAAGCTCCTTTTAAAATATCGTAGTTTTTTTTACTCTTCACTGAGCCGCCTTCTGATTCAAGGAAAGCCATGAGTGCATCGACATTCACGTTTTCTGAAATTAAATTCCCAATTTGGCTCTCTTCGTCCGGGGTAGCGGGAATTTTAACCGTCTTCTCACCAGAAAGTATTTGCGAAATGATTAAAGCTTTGGCGGAATTCTCCTTATAGCGTTCAATCCGGCGATCAATTAATTCTCGAAAAGCAACAATATCGTGCTCTAAGACGTATTTAGCCCATTTTGTCTCATGGAGATCTTCGATACCAATTAATTTTCCGTAGCCTTTTAAATTGTGCTTCTCAATATAAGCGATATTTTCTGGAGTTAAAAGTTGCCGACCATCAGAGTCTGTAACAGCCTTCGTTAAACTTCTTAGTTCACTTGCTATACCCTTTAGTTCATCTCCGATGCGCGAGTTATCTGCAATAACTGTTTGGTAGGCCCCACCACCGTAGCTGCCACCACTATAACCACTACCTCCGCCAACACTATAATTACCACTACTGCGGCTACTACTATAATCAGAAATCCGGTTAGCGACCCAGCCTACGACAGCGCCGGCAAGAAATGGCGCCCAACCGCCTGCATCGGCGGGTGAATAAGGCAGTTGAATTGTTGCAACAGCAATCAAGTAGGTAAGAGGCTTTTTAATACTAAACATATAATTCTCCTAAAAAAGTATGTCCTACGATGATAATTGCAGAAGTAGTGCCAGGCATTGAAGATGTAGTCGAATACGCCTAAGTATTTAAAACTATTAAGATATTTTCGTCACAATAAACAACAAAGGGGGGGGTGTTAACTTTTTGCGATATGTAAATTGGCATTGGCACTGTCAAAAAAATTGACAGTTAAGAGGGGGTCGGGGCCTATGGTTGCCTCCCACTATAAAGAATCTCCCGTAATATCCGATAATTAACATAATGGGTAATAGGTCTAGTAAACCAAATTTGCGGACCCAAGCAGTCCCTTCGCGGACGCAGGACGCCCTATACAAAAATTTTGAATCGTTGGATGGCTCACATCCCTATCGTGCAAAGGTTCCCGAAGGATACATTCTTTATCCCGTTGAAAAGATTGAGGGTGCGCGGATCCTATATTTTAATTTTGAACTGGCTGAAGAAATGGGGTTAGTCCCTACAAATGGCGACCATAAGCTTAATAGGATGTTAGAAAAAAAGATTTTGGATACCTTCGCTTTAAAAATTGTAAATGAGTTTGAGCAAGAAAAAAAGCGGGCGCAAAAAATAGATTTGTCTGTTCTTCCCAAGTATATGGCAACTCGCTACTTACAGCTTCAACATCAAAGTAAGACCGGTAAAACTTCGGGTGATGGTCGAAGTATCTGGAATGGTTGTGTTAAAAATAAGGATAAAATCTGGGATGTTTCTTCGCGAGGGACCGGAGTCACTCGCCTGGCCCCCGGAGCCGTTGAGGCCGGAAAGCCCCTTCCCACTGGATGCGAAAAATTTGGATATGGCTGTGGTTTAGCTGAACTTGATGAGTTAGTGGGCTCGGCACTTATGTCTGAAATCTTTCATCGCCAAGGAATTAAAACTGAAAGAATGTTGGCGATTATTCAAAGCGGAAAAGAAACCGGCATTGGAGTACGCGCCGCTCCCAATCTTTTAAGGCCGGCACATATCTTAATGTATCTGAAGCAGAATAACCTAGGAGCCCTAACTCGGTCATTGGATTACCTCATAGAACGGCAGGTGCAAAACGGCGAGTGGCACATTAATACTAAAGGAAAACACAAATACGAGTTGATGCTAAAGTGTATTGAAAATGATTTTGCGAGATTTGCCGCTCGTCTTGATGTCGACTACATTTTTTTGTGGCTCGATTGGGATGGCGACAATGTGCTCGCCAACGGCGGAATAATTGATTACGGCAGCGTCAGGCAGTTTGGAGTTAGACACGACCAGTACCGATTTGATGATGGACCACGCTATTCTACCAACCTCAATGAACAAAAATGTAAAGCTCAACAAATTGTTCAAGCCTTTGCTCAAGCGGTTGACTTCGTAAAGACCGGAAAAAAGAAACCCTTAGCAACATTTAAATCTCACCCTCATGTTTTAAATTTTAGTGAAGACTTCAAATATTTTCGATTGGAGCGCATTCTTTACCGACTGGGCTTTGACCTTCGCCAATGTCGGTATCTTTTGAGCCGACATTTAAAAGCAGCTAAAGATTTTGTAAAACGTTTTCAATATTTTGAAAGATAACAATGTTTTAACGGATAGTTTTTCTGATTTTGCAAACACTAGGGACCGCAAAGTAAGTCGCCCACTTTTAATACGGTTAGCTGAAATGCAAATTTCTTATAAAAATCTGCTCAGTTTAGCCCAGGGTCGCCGAACGCTAAATCGAACGCTTCGTGATGTTTGTTCTCGATCAAGAATTATAAATGACGAAAACCGAATCACCGGAAATGGTGTTGAATCAGTCGTTCAAAAAATCATCGACTTCTTTAAAAAAGGCATGGACCCTTCTAACATTCAGGCGGCCATTGAGGAGTTCATTCGCTCCCAGGTTTTGGCGCCCGAAGCGCAAAAGCTCAATAGGCCACATGATCCTTTGCGCGGCCCATCAAAGAGGGTCTTTACCTCTCTTGTTGAGGCCCTTAAGACTTGCAAGGACGACATTTAACTCTTTGCTAAAACATTCCTCTGTGAGATAAATGATATCATAATGATCATCGTGACTGGCGCAAACGGCTTTATCGGCAGTGCAATGGTTTGGCAGCTTAACGAGGCCGGCCGAAGGGACATCATTTGTGTAGACTCTGTAGATACAAAAACCCGCCCTCAGCTTTTATCCAATAAAAAATATCAGGCCTTCCAATTGAAGGACGAATTTCTTAATTCACTAACAAGCGGCCAGCTTAAAAATATTGACTGGATAATTCACATTGGCGCCTGTTCATCAACGACCGAAACCAATGTTGAGTTTCTGAGAGAAAATAACACTCAGTACACTCAAACGCTCTTTGGTTGGTGCCTAAAAAATCACGTCCCCTTTATTTACGCATCTAGCGGCGCCGTTTATGGCGCGGGAGATTTGGGTTTTGATGATAAATCTTCACCAGATATTTTTAAGCCCTTAAATCCTTACGGAAACTCTAAATGGGAGTTTGACTGCTGGGCATTAAACCAAAAATCAGCTCCTAAAAATTGGTATGGGCTCAGATTTTTTAATGTCTACGGACCCAACGAGTACTTTAAGGGAGAAATGGCGAGTGTGACTTATAAGGCGTTTCTCCAGGTCAAAAAAAGCAAGAGCTTAAATCTTTTTAAATCTCATCGTGCGGATTACGACGATGGCCAGCAAAAGCGAGACTTTGTCTACGTAAAAGACGTTACCCGCTGGATTCTTGAAATCATGAGTAAACAAATACCGTCAGGTATATATAATATGGGCACAGGGGCAGCCCGATCTTGGCTAGATTTGGCCAGCATTGTTTTTTCGAGTTTAGAAACGCCATTAAAAATCAATTGGATAGAAATTCCTGAAAATATTAGAAACCAGTATCAATATTTCACAGAAGCAAAGATGCAAAAACTTTTTAGTCAGGGAATTTCTCAGCCCCAGTGGTCCTTGGAGGACGGCGTAAAGGATTATGTTCGCAATTATCTTTCGAAAAATGAGACAGCCTTGTGAATATTGAAGAAATAAAATTAAAATTACCCAAGCATCTAGTTCGATATATTGTGGAGCAAGACTACTCACGCTATACTTCGATTGATCAAGCGGCATGGCGCTATATTATGCGAAGACTTTTTAATTTCTTGTCGAGGAACGCCCACTCCTGTTACCAAAGCGGACTCACGAGATCAGGAATCGAGATAGAACGAATCCCTAATATTGAAATTATGAACCGCTCTCTCCAAAAATTTGGCTGGCGAGCCGTGCCAGTTAGTGGCTTTATTCCTCCCTCTGCATTTATGGAGCTGCAGAGCTTAAGTATCTTGCCTATTGCCTCGGATATGCGATCAATCGACCACCTGCTCTATACGCCGGCTCCTGACATCGTTCACGAAGCTGCTGGACACGCCCCCATACTTGTCGATAAACGTTATGCCGCCTATTTGAAAAAATATGCCCAGATAGCCAAAAAAGCAATAATCAGCAGTGAAGACATTGAACTTTATGAATCCATACGAGCTCTTTCTGATGCCAAAGAAGACCCTAACTCAAGCGCTGGGGACATAAAGAAGGCCGAGGATCAATTAAATAGGGTATCAAAAAGTATCTCTCATATTTCTGAGGCCGGGTATTTGGGACGAATGAATTGGTGGACGGCTGAATATGGATTGATTGGCAGCCTAAAGCAGCCAAAAATATTTGGCGCGGGCCTACTGTCTTCTGCTGAAGAAGCTGAAAGCTGCCTCAACCCCTCTGTTAAAAGGATTCCGCTTTCGATTGACTGCATTAATTACTCCTACGACATCACAGAGCCCCAGCCGCAATTATTTGTGACCCCCAGCTTTAAACATCTTGAAAATGTTTTAAAAGAATTATCCGACCAGATGGCTTTTAAAACCGGAGGCTCCGCCGGTCTCAATAAGGCTTTGCAATCAAAAACTGTTAATACTGTACAGTTTTCTTCGGGCCTACAAGTGTCTGGCATATTAAGCCGGGTTTACAAAAACGCCGCTGAAGACGAGGCCGTTTATTTAAACTTTAGTGGCCCCTGTCAACTCTGCCTAAATTACCGCGTCCTAACGGGCCAAGGCGTCGGCCAACACCCAAAAGGGTTTGGTAGTCCGGTTGGCAAACTTCGTGGAATAAAAAAACCAATCGAAAAGTTTGGCGCTTCTGAACTTAGAAAATTTAATCTTGCCCCGAAGAAAAATGCTACGTTGATTTTTACTTCTGGTGTTTGTGTTGAAGGTCAGGTTGTTTCAATCACCAAAGAAAATGGCAAAATAATAATCATTTCATTTGAAAAATGTACGGTACGGCGGGGAACTGACTTGCTCTTTGATCCCTCTTGGGGAGTATACGACATGGCTGTTGGTGAAAAAGTTACTTCCGTGTTTGCTGGCCCGGCTGACCGAAATCATTACCATGACAGCCCCGACTTTAATGTAAAGATAATTCCTAGAGGAGTACCTGACGAAAAAGCCAAGAGACTGATGTCTCTCTACGCTAGAGTGAGAGAAATTCGTGAAAAAAAATTATTTGCATTAGCGATCGTAAAAGAAATGAAGTCCATGATGGGAGAACTCATCTCTGATTTCCCAAACGACTGGCTACTTTCATTAGAAGTTTTTGAATTGGCATTTTCGCAAAAAATATTTGGTGACATTCGAGAGACGGCCCATGGTCATTTAAAACAGCTATCAAAACTCAATCCTAAATTCAAAGACCCCATTGATGAGGGCTTAATTTTAATAATTTCTCATTAGCCCCTGGATATGCGACCTAACCTTCGGCCACTCGTCACCTATGATACTATAAACATTTCTATCACCATCGTCACACTCCCAAAAAGATCTGTATTTTCTGAGCAGGCCCTCATAAGTGGCGCCAATTCGCTTCATAGAACGATTAGAGATATCGTTGGTTGGGTGAACCATAAACTCTACTCGCTGAACCCTCATGGTCTCAAAAGCGTAAGTAAGCATTAGGTACTTCATTTCTGTGTGCACATAAGACCGCATCCAAGTGTCCGCAATCCAAGTGTAGCCAATTTCAATTCTTTCAAAACCCGAGGTGGGATATTGATACGAGCTCATCGCAACCTTTTGCTGGGACTCTTTATCAACGGCCACAAGAGTAAGGCACTCATGTCTGTTTTGCTTTTCAAGCTTAATGCTTAAATTTTCTTTAAATTTTTCAGGCGTGTCGACATCTCTTTTAATAGAAAACCATGTGCTAGGACTGACCAGGATTTCTGCCAGCCCTGGAAGAATTTCTTGATCAAGCTTGATCAGTACGAGCTTTTTACCTTCAAGAAGCTCGTATTGGTCAAATCGGTAGGAACTCATGGCCAGAGTTAGTTCAACTCACAAGAAGGCTCTTCCGCCTGCTTATTGATTACGAAGTTGCGATCCTTTGTTTGAGATTTGGGATCCATTGAGCGAATCGTGACTACCACCATTAGTTTCCGTCCGTACACACATTCCTTGTCGTCCTTAAAGGCCCTGATAAGAAGTAAATAGGATCCTTCTTCTGATTGCATGGCGGCACGAACGATTCGCCTATCCGGACCAGCGACTCCCAGACCACGAGCCAATATTTGATTGTCGTGATCAAGCTCAGTTACCTGAACTACTCGAGTGCCGTCTTCATAAACTGCAATCACATGGAATTCAAATTTATTTTGTACCTTTTCATAGATCCACGTACCCTCTATTTGCTTCCAAGGGAAAGGAACCTCTGTACCCCAGGGAAAGACTACTTCAATTTCTCCCACGGACACGATTGGAATGACCATCAATGCGGTGATGATCATTAATGCCAAAGGCCGGAGTCTCTGTTGCCAAAATTTCATAAACTTCTCTCCCATTAGTGTTCTAAAAGAACACGTGTACTCTTGTTTAAATAATAACCGTTTTTTGCTCTAAATATATATTTTGGGTGATCTACATCCGGCTCGATAATTTGGCGAAGACGTTTAATTGTAACGTAGATTTTATTGTCGTGAATCGCTGGGTTGTAATCCTGCTTCCATATTCTTTTTACCAGAATTTCTTTTGAAAAGGTTTCGCCAGGGTGTTGCATAAATAGATGGAGAAGGTCGAGCAAGATAAACTGATTCTTAAAATCAACCTTACCTCGCTTTCTTTCTGTCACCATATTTTGTCGAGAGTCAAAAATCAAATCATAATCATTATGTGGCCGCACGCCCAGCTCCTCCAGCTTTTCATCAATAGCGCGTGCTTGGCGTTTAAAGTGGTCGGGCGACACCATACTCTTAGCCAATTTCAAATAAGTTTTAGTAAGTTCAACCTCTCCCTTGTCCTGATAAGTCAAACCCATTCCGTAAAGTAGAGAAACATACATAAACATGTTCTTCTCAGACTTGAGAGATTCATAGCATTCCCAAAAAATTTCAAGTGCCTCATTGAGGCGACCTAATTTTCGTAAAATATGTCCGTTAAGCATAAGATTTGATATTTTAAGAGCGGGGATATCGAGGACTTCGAAAAAGACTTTAAGATTATATATTTCTTTAAGCGCCTCTGAAAGTCGATCAGTCGCGTAATAGGTGATAGCCATTCCATTAATGGCGTAACAAATATCTTCTTTATCGTTCTTACTAAAAGCAATATTTAAAGACTTTTGAAAATAGTCCATCGCCATATCAAATTGCTTTTTATAAAATGTGCACATACCGAGCGTGTAATAAGTTTTGGAAGTAATCTCGACGCCTTCGTTGAGAACTAAATCTTGCAATGATTCTTTGATGACATTGACGCGATCAAAGTCTTCTAATTCGGCACTTATACGAAGTAAAAAATTAAGACACTTCAGATGTTCTAGCCAATTTTTTTCTTTTTTGCTTTGCTCACATAAAACTGTAAAAAGCTCGGTTGCCTTATCTATATCGCACCGATCGTAATAGAGCTTGGCCAATTCAAACTGTGGGGAAACAACTGGTTTTGTCACTCCGCTTAAGCCCCTTTCCTAAAGGTTTATTTAAATACTTAAATAAACTGTTTTGTGAATTTACCAATTCTTACAGAAAGTGACCTGTTTTGGTCAAAGTATTTTTAAAGATATTTTCAGGAACTAGGGCCTTAGGCGTTAAGTGTTCAAGAACACGTTATTAACGCCAAACCGATACCTGCCTAAGGATGCGTCGAACTATTGAAGCGTATGCCCTGTATAGCGTGCGCGAAGCCCGATTTCGCCGGGAGCTTTTGATTTAAATAGCTCACGAGCGTGTTTAATTTCAAGAGCATTTACCAAAACCTGATCGACGTGATCTACCAATACAACTTTTAAGTCACGCATGACCTCTTTAGGTATATCCTTGAGGTCTTTCTCATTCTCTCTTGGCACAATGATCATTTTAATTCCGCCTCTGTGAGCAGCCAAGATTTTTTCTTTTAAGCCGCCAATCGGTAGCACGCGGCCACGAAGGGTCACTTCGCCCGTCATTGCCACAACACGCTTCACGGGAATTTTAGTCATAGCCGACACAATACTGGTCGTGAGTGCAATTCCGGCCGATGGCCCATCTTTAGGAACCGCACCTTCGGGCACATGAATATGAACGTCGTGATTAGCAAAATAATCTGCCGTATAACCAAAGAGCGGGCCGCGCGATCGCACATAACTCATGGCTGCCGAACAGGACTCTTTCATGACATCGCCGAGTTGGCCCGTCACAACAAACTTTCCTTTGCCAGGAACAATGCTGACTTCGACAACTAAAAGGTCACCGCCGGTTTCAGTCCAAGCCAATCCATTGGTTAATCCAATTTCGTTATCAGTCTCAGCCTTACCAAATTTATACTTAACAGGTCCCAACAATTCTTCGATTCTCTTTGGCGTTACCAACATAGGTTTTGCGCGAGAAATCTTTTTTGAGGTCTCGTTGCCTTTGTTTTTCAATTTTTTCTTGCCCCTAAAGTCTTTTAGCATCTCTTGCTTCACGATATCTCTGGCCAGCTTTCGACAAATGGTGGCAATCATGCGCTCCATGTTTCTAACCCCAGATTCTCGCGTGTAATATCGAATGAGGTGTCTTAGGGCGGCATCGTTAATAGAGATTTTTCGCGATTCAAGACCATGCATTTTTAATTGCTTTGGAACTAAATATTTTTTGCCGATATGAAACTTCTCATTTTCGATATAGCCCTCAAGGAATATGAGCTCCATCCGATCAAGCAATGGACGGGGAATTGAATGAATTGAGTTTGCGGTGGTAAAAAATAGAACTCTCGACAAATCATATTCAACTTCGAGATAGTGATCTTGAAAATTACAGTTTTGCTCGGGGTCAAGAACCTCAAGGAGCGCTGACGAAGGGTCCCCTTTAAAATCATTACTCATTTTATCAATCTCATCCAAAAGGAGAACCGGATTATTGTGATTTACTTTTCGCATCGCCTGAATAATTTTTCCGGGCATCGCGCCGACGTAGGTCTTTCTGTGTCCGCGAATTTCGGCCTCATCTCGCACGCCGCCAAGGGAAATCCGAGCAAACTCACGATTTAAGGCGCGCGCAACGGATTTTGCCAAAGAGGTCTTACCCACCCCCGGTGGACCCACCAGACAAAGAATCGGCCCCTTCATGTCGGGAGACAACACTTGTACCGCCAGATGTTCTAAAATTCTCTCTTTTACTTTCTCAAGGCCCCAATGATCATCGTCTAGGACTTTTTCAGCATAATCCAAATCGTTGCGGGTTTTTGAATAAAGCTGCCAAGGTAGCGCTAAAATCCAATCGATATAGTTTCTAACGACAGCGGCCTCCGCACTCATTGGCGACATCATTCTTAGTTTCTTGATTTCTTTTTTGACTTTACTTTTGGCCTCGGGAGACATTTTTTTCTTTTCAGCCTGTAGCTCTAGTTCCTGCAGTTCTGCCGAATAATCATCCTGTTCGCCAAGCTCTTTTTGAATGGCTTGCATTTGCTCGTTTAAGTAATACTCTTTTTGTGAGCGCTCCATCTGCTTTTTGACGCGCGAACGAATTTTCTTTTCAACCTCAAGAATTTCGATTTCGCCAGTCATGAGGTTTAAGAGTTTTTCTAGACGTTGGATCGGGTCCACAATTTCTAAGATAGCCTGTTTGTCTTCAATTTTTAAATTAAGTTGCGCCACTATAATATCGGCAAGCTCACTTGGATTTTCTATGCTGGTCACTCGCATTAGAGTTTCAGGCTGGATTCGTTTATTGAGTTTCACATATGTTTCAAACGTAGATTTAACGGTACGCATGAGTCCCGCGGCTTCGACATTTGTTTCTGGACCTGGACTTAAGACCTCAACCTCAGCCACAAAAACCGTGTCTGTTTGAATATAATCTAATATTTTCGCGCGCTTCTTGCCCTCAACAAAAACCTTAACAGTGCCATCCGGAAGCCTCAAAAGCTGAATGATTGAACCAATCGTTCCGACTTTATAGATATCGGCTGGCTCAGGATTATTGGTTTTAGCTTCTCGTTGCGCCACTAAAAGGATGGACGTCTGCTCCTGCATAGCCTTTTCTAAAGCATTGATGCTTTTTTCTCGCCCGACAAACAAGGGCATCATCATATGAGGGAATATAATCAAATCTCGTAGTGGAAGTACCGGTAGCTTTAAAATCTCACCCTTGGGTGATTCCTTCTTGTCTGCCATATCAATCCCTTCCTTGGTTGATCTAGCAGAGAGAAGAAGCTCTAAAGTGATCTACCGCTATGCGCTCTCTGCTGAACCTGTTCCGTCTTCGTTGGTGCCCGACTTTGATTTGGGTTGCTCACCCTCGGCCCTATAAACCAACTTTGGGAGTCCTTTTTTCAGTATGACCCCTTCATCAATTATACATTCTTTGACGTTCCCCTTGGAAGGAATTTCGTACATGATTTCTAACATTGATTCTTCTATAACACTTCTTAACCCGCGAGCTCCTGTTTTACGGGCAATTGCCTGACGAGCTATGGCTACTAGGGCATCATTTGTAAAGTTAAGCTCGACATTCTCAAATCCAAAAAGCTTTTTGTATTGCTTAGTTAGCGCATTTTTTGGCTTAACAAGAATATCAAGAAGTGCTGACTCCTCAAGTGGGTCTAGTACGGCTGTCACGGGCAGTCGACCGATGAACTCAGGAATAATTCCAAATTTAACCAAATCGTCTGGTTCTATTTTATGTAATAAGTTCTCTTTAGATTTTTCAGATTCAGTTTTGATATCAGCCGTAATTCCCATAGACCTTTGTTCAGTTCTGCGCTCAATTATTTTTTCTAGTCCGACAAAGGCTCCACCACAAATAAAGAGAATATTAGACGTGTCTACTTGAACAAATTCTTGTTGGGGATGTTTGCGGCCACCTTTGGGTGGTAGATTGGCCACTGTACCTTCTAAGATTTTCAAAAGAGCTTGTTGAACACCTTCGCCGCTTACGTCACGCGTAATGCTAGGGTTTTCAGATTTTCGTGAGATTTTATCTATTTCATCGATGTAAATAACACCTTTTTGACATTTTTCGATATCGTAGTCGGCAGCCTGTAGCAAATACAGCACCACGTTTTCTACATCCTCACCCACATAACCGGCTTCGGTTAGTGTGGTGGCGTCGGCCATTGCAAAAGGCACGTTTAGAACTTTCGCGATAGTTTGCGCTAACAACGTTTTGCCAGAGCCAGTGGGACCAACTAATAGAATGTTACTCTTCGCAATTTCAATATCGTCTTTGCCTTTTAAACTGTTTATGCGTTTGTAGTGATTGTGAACGGCGACAGCGAGGGCCTTTTTTGCTCGATCCTGGCCGATAACATAATCATCAAGGTGTGCCTTGATTTCACTGGGCTTGGGAACTTTAAGCGAGCCCTTTGTTGTCTCTTCGCGGTCCCGCTCCTCAGAAATAATATCATTACATAAGTCGATACATTCATCACAAATATATACGCTAGGTCCCGCTATAAGTTTTTTGACTTCTTTTTGACTTTTTCCACAAAAACTACACGTCAATGAACCATGATTGTTTTTACTCATTTATCATTCCTTCCGACGCCTTTTCTAAATTCAATAATCTTATCGGCAATTCCAAAATCAACCGCTTCTTGGGGACTCAAATAGTTATCTCTATCCATCGCCTTATTGAGAGCGTCTTGTTTTTGACCCGTATGTTTATGATAGATTTCGGTCAATTTATCTTTAGTCTTAATCATTTCTCGGGCTTGAATTTCAATATCGCTTGCCTGCCCAGAAATTCCGCCACCACTAATGAGCGGTTGGTGGATCATAACTCTACTATGAGGCATAATAAAGCGCTTTCCCTTGGTGCCCGCAGTCAATAATAGAGAACCCATACTTGCTGCCATACCAATGCACACAGTAGAAATATCACATTTTACAAACTGCATAATGTCATAGACGGCAAGACCCGAAGAAACACTTCCACCGGGCGAATTTATATAAAGATGGATGTCCTTATCAGGACTGTCTGACTCCAGAAACAACATTTGCGCTACGATAAGATTAGCAACATCATCCGTAACCACAGTTCCCAGTATGATTATGCGATCCTTTAATAATCGGGAGTAGATATCATAACTTCGTTCTCCCCGGGACGTCTGTTCAACAACTATTGGTACTAATGGCACAGCCTACTCCTCTTCGTACAATTACCTTAATCTGAGCACTCTTACTGATCTGACAAGGGCTTCTCGGCTAATAAAGGATAGGTTTAAACTGTTATTAGTAATTTAAAATCACTTTACCAATTTGAAATGTTTATGATACCTTTCGCCCACTTATCTATTGGCTTTTGGTCTTGGCGCTCTGTATTAAGGCGCACTTTTCTGCTGGGGAGCATCATAAATGAAAATCGAATTTAAAAAAATATCGTCTCAAAGTGAAACATTGGCGCTGGTTAACTTTGCCTTTTCAGGGACTGTAAATAAAAAAACAGCCGCCTTAGTGGGACCTTGTTCCAACGACGTAAAATCTCTTTTGTGTTCTTCGAGCGAAATAACTGGAAAATTTAAAGAGGCCGTTCTCTTTAGAAATGCAAATTGTGATGGCTTTAAATATGTCTTGTCTATTGGCCTCGGGGACAAAGCAAAATTTTCTCTCGACACTCTTCGCCAAGCGGCCGCTGTTGCTCTTAAAGAGCTAAATTCAGCAAAAATTGAAAGCGCATCCTTTAGTATTGGTTCACTCGCTTCTACGCGCGCCAAGAAAGACAAACTAGCTCAAGTCCTTACTGAAGGAATTGTTTTAGGCTCTTATTGCTTTGACGAGTATAAAAAAGATTCCGATAAAAAAGATGGAAAGTTAAACCACGTACTAATTGTTAGCGATAGCACTGCCGACCAAAAGCAAATTGGTGCTGGAATTCTTGATGGAGAAAAAATTGCTAGTGCAATAAATTTTGCGCGAAGGCTTGGCGACACTCCCGGCAACCTCATGACTCCCACAGTTTTAGCGAAAGAAGCAAAAGACGAGCTAACGAAATATAAAGTTAAAGTTACCGTCTGGGATTCGGCAAAAATCAAAAGCGAGAAAATGGGCTCTTTCTTAGGAGTATCCTTTGGAAGTGAACAAGAGCCTCGCTTTATCGTGATGGAATATTCTGGCGGCGGTAAGTCCAAAAAACCTGTTGCACTAGTGGGTAAGGGCCTCACCTTTGACTCGGGCGGCATCAGCATTAAACCTTCGGCTGGAATGGAAGAAATGAAATTTGATATGTGCGGTGGCGCCAACGTCATAGGTACGATTTTGGCCGCGGCAAAACTAAAACTTAAGGTTAATCTTTTGGGATTTGTTCCCTCTACAGAAAATATGCCTGGTGGGGGTGCCATTAAGCCCGGTGATATTTTGGTGGCTCGCAATGGCAAATCAATAGAGATCAATAATACCGATGCCGAAGGCCGCCTTATCTTAGCAGATGCTTTGGTTTATGCCTCAGAAAAAAAACCGGCCGCAATTTTGGATATGGCAACTTTAACGGGAGCCATGTCGGTAGCGCTGGGTAATATTCATTGCGGATTTTTTACTCGTGACGCTGGTTTGGCAAAAAAGGCCAAGGAGGCTGCTGAGCAAAGTGGTGAGCTCGTCTGGCATATGCCCTTGGTGGATTTTCATGTCAGCGACATGAAAGGTACCTACGCAGACCTGTCAAACGTCTCAACCTCAGGTCGTGGCGCCGGTAGCGCAACAGCTGCCGGATTTTTAGAACAGTTTGTGGATGAAGAAATCCCCTGGGCGCATTTTGATATTGCTGGAACCGCTTGGCACACTGGTGATCGCGTAGCTTACAATCCCAAAAAAGGGGCTTCGGGTGTGATGATTAGAACGTGGTTGGAGTTAATTCAGAAAATCTAGTTGATAGAGCACAGCTTTGCCGGCACTTTCCATGTCGGCTTCGATCATTCGCTCAGGAAACTGTTCGCTATCTAGGCGTACCGTGTGCAAATACCAAGTCACAGGCCAGTCGCCGGACATATGTTTAAATTCAATCTTGGGGTATCCGTCAAAGGTCACGATAAAATCACTCGCTTGTTGATCTCGAATTTTTACAAATGGAATCCACAGCGCCTTTAGTCGATTTATATTTTTTGATACTTCACAGTTTGCGGACACAATCATTTCTGGAGGATGACCGCTAGTGGCGATCCCCTCCCCTCTAAAAATCAAAGTCACGCGTTCAAAATAACCGCAGGCAAATTCTTTTTCGTCGCCATCGCCACGAACCACGAAATGTCCGATCTCCACACCAAAGTTCTCGCCAGATTGATCTTTAGTGACTCGCACATTATCTAGTAAAATAGACTTTGTTCGTGACTCTAACTCTTCGCCTTGAAAAGAGGAGAGGTCATTTTGTGCGTCCATATTGGCGGGATTTCTACTTTTTAAAAAATCCTCGATACTACTAGAAGGCATAGCACCCCACCACCAACCGACAGCGAAAAAAAAGGCGAATAAAAAAGAGCCATGCACATACTTATTATCGTGCAGATAGACCTCCACACCCGCTTATCGTCTCGAAATTATAAGGTCTTTAGAAATGAGTTGTACTCTCGACCAATTGCCAGAAGTCCCAGCCTCGCAATCCAGCCGTAGACGTTTTCCATTGGTTTGCCCTCGACGTTGATCTCGAGGTCAGAAACACAAAGACGTTTATAGACAGCGCCGGGGCTGTTCAAACTTTCCTGCGAACTCTTATCGCTGTGGGTGCGCAGAAATCCTCCTAGTAGTTCACAGCCCAACAGATATATAGTGGGCTCTGCGACGGCCGTGCCCGACACCAGGCTTGTCGAGATTCCCTCTTGAATAATAACTTCACTGACCTCTCGACCGCCTTTGGCGGCTTTCATTTTTTTTCTGCCCTTGTAGTTGAGTTTCATGACCTCCTCGCCCGATTTCACCTGCAGAACACCTAACCCATATGTACCTGAATTGTTTTTTATAAAAATAAAGGGCGCTTCGGCAATTCCGTGTTGGAGGTATTTTTCTTGAATTCTTTTGATCATGATGTCGACTTTACTGGCCACCTCGCCCATCACTTTTTCGTCCCCAATATCAAAGTGCTCAAATAATTCGGTATCAACCTGAAGACACCAGGGATCAACTTCGATAACCTGTGAAAACTCTGCCATGACCGAATTGTACTCGCGAAAATAATCACTTTTTTTGCGCCTATACCAACCCATTTCTCGAGGCGGATTGATCGTCGCTTTTAGCCCGGCGTACCAGTCGGCATAAGACTCAGAAAAATCGTTATTGCTTACGACTAAATCGGGAGTCATGCCGTCGACCTCTAGCGAAGTGCCTTTACGAATTGCAGAGTACACATCTATTTTATTTCCATTCGCTGTGTCAGCTTGAAAATGCCCAGAAAATTCACGCGGAATGGCGATTCTGACTATCTTGCCGGCTTTTTCAAAAATATTTTTTAGTGCCCAAATATTTTCCCAGTAGTAAGAATTGTGAGTGTGTTCTTCGGTGAGGAGAACAATGTTTTTTAAATTTTCACTATAATGGTTTTTTAAATAATTGGCGACAAGGGTCGGAGCTCGGTCGCGATCTACCTCGCATATGTTATTAAATCCCGCCGGAAAAATATTGGCATCGACATTGGCTATTTTATACCCTGAGTCTCGAATATCAAAGCTAGAGTAGATTGGGAATTTTAACTCTTTTCTTTTTTCAGAAAACCACTTTTCAATATCTTTTCGCTTTTTGACAACTTGGTCATGGATTTTAGCTTTTAACATTTGGTGCGTCCTCTGGAGGGTCTTTTATTTGGGCAATTAAGAGTGAGGAGCCAACCACTGAAGCCGGAAACAGAAAAAAATTTAATCCCGGCACGAACAGCACTATCCCGAGTGCCATTGAATATCCCGCAAAAATCGAAAAATTCTTTCTAAAAAATGCGAGCCTTTCGCGCAAGGTCATATGCAAATTCTCAAATGAGTAATCAGCACTGTCGAACGCAATAGTCAGAAGTACAGCGAAGGGCACTAAAATATTTATGACAGGAATCATTCCTGCAAAAAAAAGTACTACCCCAATTAATAAAAATAGGACTCCCTTAACGAGAGAAATTCGCATCATTTTTATGCTTGTTGCTAGCCAGATCTTTAATAGGAACGGCCTATCCTTAATGACATTGAGTTTTATCAATGATTTTTCTGATAAAACCGCGCTAAAAGGTGACGAAATAATTTGACCAAATAGGTAAGCCACAAAAGAAAGGAAAATAAAAAAAATAATCCAAAGTAATATTTTAAAAAAATAGAAAAGCATCCAAGCAAACACTCCGGAATGGACGGAAAAGCCTAAGAAGGCCAAAACTGAAAACACCATATCAGCCAAATTTTGAAAGGCCCAAGAAAACGAAACTACAACGAGAACCGCGTTTAAGAAAAAAGGCAGTAGGGCCCAAATCCAAAGCGAAGGATTCTTAAAAATAAAGACAATTCCCTTAAGGGGCGCGGCAAATCCCGAGCTAAAAAGACTCACTAACGATGTCATTTTTTCGGTCCTTTTTTTGGAACCTTTTTGGGCAGCTCTTCTAACATAGGATCAGGATTTTCTACTCGTCCTGCGCGTTTGAGCCCTTGCCTTTTTTGCGCTTCGACCGTCATTCGCGATGTAATGGGAGTTTCCTCTAAAACTTTGCCCATCTCTCGCTCCTGTTCATCTAAAAACGTCATAAAACTCAATTTGCTTTCTGAAGAAATATCTGTCTCTGCATCCAATGCCATTCGCAGTCTTTTCAATGACTCCGTCGCTGTCGTTGCCATTTGCCATTTTTTTGTTTGAGCTTCTTTCTGTGCAACTTCTTCGTCGGTGTTCTCTGGTAGTTGGACCCTAGAAATAGCCAATGTGATGTCCTTATAGATTTTGTAAAGCTCCTCAGAAGCTTTTTTTGACCAGACTTCGTCTTTCATTGTCATTGCTCTTAACAGATAACCCTGTGCTTTTTCGAGAGGCTTAATGCTGGCCTCAAAGTCTTGTTCGCGAAACTCTCTCGCCGACATATTACCCATAAAAAATAGGGTCTTGGGTAACCATTTTCGATGGTCTCCCGAGGGCTGAGTCGCCTGAAGTTCCTTTATTCCTGCCTCGGCCTCTGCGTAATAGCTATCAGCCATTTTTCGATTCCCCAAGCGGGCATATATGGATGCTAATCGGGCAGGAATTTCTGCTAAAAATACCTGGTCTCGCACTTTTACCTTTCTTTTTTTTAGGTCAAGCAAGGTGGCAACGACTTTTTCGTCCTGGTTTAAAGCCTCATAAACAAATGATTGGCGATAGAGAGCCTTATTTTTAATTTCGTCCGTTGTAATAGGATTCCGAATGACTTCGCGGTAACCCGCAAATGCCCCTTCCCAATTTTCTAATCCCTCGGCGGCGCGAGCGCTGTAATAATTTACGTCCTGACTATATTTCGACGGAGATTTTTTTTCTTGAAAGGCTTTTGTTTCGGCCAAGGCCTCGGCATATTTTTCTTTTTCAATAAGCATTTCTATATTACTTATGAGCTTTGAGTCACTGACCCCTTCTACATAGGCTTGCTCCATTTCTAATTTTTTCTTTTTCGCAGTACAATTCAAAAGACAAGATGACAACAATAAAATCGAGACAAGGTGTTTCATTCAGGCTCGCCCTCCTACCAATAAATGAGATATTTCAGTCAGGCTTTCAAGCCCACTGACGTCTTGATTAAAATCAGGAATCCTCACAAAGCTTGTTCCTGGCGCCACGCTCCTTTGAAACTCAACAAATGAATTTTCTCTTTCAGAGTAATATTTCACAAACTCCTCGTAATAGTTGGCCAGCTTAGAAGGCCCCTCTTTTTCTGTCCTACCCCATACTGGCAGAGAGCGGTTAATAATAACCCCTGCTAAATGGTGCCCATCTCTCTGTATCTCTTTGTAAAAATACTTAGCCTCTTCTATTTTATTGCTATCAAAAGAAGAAATCAAAACAAAACCTGTTTTCTCACTGGTGAGTAGCCGGTGGACGTCAATGGTCCTTTGTCCCACTTTTTCTTGCCAAGCCTGAATGTTTTGAAAAAAGTCGACCAGCTCATCGACAAATTGGGCCCCAGTGACCTTAGCGAGGATACGAAAGACCTGAGAAGGTCCTAAAAACCTCGAAAAAAACGATTTGGATTTTTCTTGGGCGCCGATAAGCCATTGCGACATCGATTGAGTGAACATGGCATTTAATTTTTGCGGCGCTCGCAAAAAATCTACGGCGTGCTTAGTAGGCGGAGTATCTAAAATTATTAGGTCATACTTTGCTGATTCAAAACTCGAGTAAAGCCGCTCCATGGCTGTAAACTCCTGGGAGCCACTGAGCTTGGTAGACATTTGAATATAAAGGCGGTTTTTCATAAACTTTTTTGCCACTTCTGGATTGGTCGCACACCTCATAACAAAATCATCGAATGTTTTTTTCGAATTTAATACGGCCGCATAAAGTTTACCCTTAAATTTCTGCTGAGGAACAAAAACATCTTGATCAATATCCTTAGATATTCCCAGAGAAGTTGCGAGCCGCCTTGAAGGATCAATAGTAAGTACAAGCACATTCATGCCGGACTCTGCCGCCCTTACAGCCAGGGCAGCAGCAATTGTGGTTTTGCCTACGCCACCGCTGCCAGCGCAAATGATAACTTTATATTTTTTTAGAATTTCATCCATATTAAATTTTCAAGTACCAAGACATTTTATCAACTAAATCGGTAGATTTAGCAGTTAAAAAATGAGGAATTTCAACTACCGGCCCGGCAAGGTCTTTTATTTTTTCTAATTGAACTGCCTGAAACTCTACCTTATCCAAAATAAATTTTATAAAACCGCTAGCACCTTCACCAATAGGTTCTCGGCTTAACTCGATGAGCTCGGTCTTAGTAATTGGCGGCATTACGAGCTTGTTGCAAATAAACTTGGGGATTACTCCTATTTCTAGATTCAGCGCATTCCACAGCTCTATGGACTCTGTTATTGCCAATTCCTCCGGGATAGTTACAATGTAATAACTCGTAACCTCTTTATCTCGAAGAGTCTTAATAATGTCTCGGCATTGTGTAGCCATGGGTCCGATTTTCACGGCTTCCGCGATCCCAAAAGGGGCGCGAATCAAGGCCAACATATGCCCCGTCGCATAGGCGTCGATCACAATTAAGTCAAAATCCATTTGAGGCCCGATCTCTCTTGCGCCGCTTGTAATTTTTCCAACAATTGCTAGTTCTGAAAGCGATGGGCCAACATCTACTAGGGTTTTCATAAATGGATTATCGAAAATTATTTTTAAGAGCGTTTCGGAGCGTACTAAGTGCAAAAAATAATCACGAAGACAGGTAGCGCCATCCCATCTAGAGACATAAAGATTCGATTTTACTTCTTGGGGGGCAAAATCCAATTGGATTTTATCGGTCAAAAATTGAAAAAAACTACTCTCCGCCAGTTCTACTAACAATGTTTTTTTGCCTAAAACAGCCTGGTGGTATGCCATAGATAAAGCGACCATTGACTTCCCAGTCCCACCCTTGCCTGTTACAAATGCTATTTTTTGCGTCTTCAAATTATATGATCCTTGCCATGTGCATTTGTGTACTCTATATTCCCCTGGTTTTACGGAGAAAATTATGAAATCTGACTTACAAAAAGTATCAGCCCTTGAGCGAAAGCTCAACATCGAAGTACCAGTAGCACTTGTTAAAGAAGCATTTGATCGCGCCTATAAAAATGCGCAAAAACACGCTGAAATCAAGGGCTTCCGCAAAGGCAAGGCTCCTTTAGATATGATTCGGGGTATGTATAAAGACCGACTTTTTCCGGATGTCGTACAAGATCTTATTCAAACCCACTATAGCAAAGCACTTGGTGAGCATGCCCTTATTCCCGTAAATGCCCCTTCGGTAGATATAGAAACTGTTGGCGAAGATCTCGATTTAAAGTTTACGGCCTCTTTCGAAATTAAACCTGAAATCTCAAAAATAAATTTTGAAAATCTGGATGTTTTGAAAGAAAAACTAAACGTCACAGACGCCATGATTGAAGAGCATGTGGCACAACTTCAACAGAGACAAACTCGGCTTGAAACCGTTAAGGAAACTCGACCCGCGCATACAGGTGATTCGGTAGTAGTTGATTTTGAAGGTTTTGAGAATGGTGTCGCCATCAAAGAAGTAAAAGGCGAAAAAATGCCGGTCGAAATTGGCGGTGGTCAGTTTGTGCCTGGGTTTGAAGAGCACTTGATGGGATTACAACCCGGCGACGAAAAAAGTTTTGAACAAGCCATGCCCGGCGACTACCATTTCAAAGAGATTGCCGGCAAAACCGTTACGTTTAAAGTTAAAGTTATCGAAATTCGTGAAAAACATGTTCCTGTACTTGATGATGAGTTCGCCAAAAAATTTGGCAAAAGTACCTTGGCCGAATTTAAAGAAGAGCTTCAAAAAAATGTCACCACACAAGAAGAAGGGCGCATTCGTGAGGATTTCAAAAAACGTTTAATGCAGGCTTTAACTCAAGCCAATCCCGTAGAAATTCCCAAGTCCCTAAGAGACGAACAGAAAACTAAACTCGTTGAAGATTTTAGGCAGCGCATGTTGTCACAGGGCATGAGCGCCGATGAGTACGAAAAATATAAAACTGATTGGGATGTTGATTTTGACAAAACCGCGAACTTCTTAGTCCATTCCTATTTTTTGGTCGATAAATTGGCTCGAGATAACAATCTTAAGCCAAAGGAAGGCGACCTTGAAAAAGAACTCATTCAGTATTCGACAACAACAGGTATTGATATCGCGGAATTGCGAAAATACTACAGCAACCCCGATCTACGTTCTCGCCTGAGTTATCAAGTCACTGAAAATAATGTGATTAAGTTATTAGAAGCCACAGCAAAAATAAAAGAAATCGAAAAAGATAAGCTGCCGCCCCCACAAACCTAAGGCACTCAGCGCGCCTTACTTTTCGCTCTTGTTAGCGCGTTGAACGGCAAAAGATTTCATCACACTCCAGGCCTTTAAATAATTATAGGCTTGCAGCGCTTGAAAATCACGACCCAACAACATTTGTTTAGGGCTTAGATCTTTGGTGTCTTTGTTCTTGGTCTGACTCCACCAAAAGGCAAAAGTGTCACCTTCGCTTATCGTTCCCGGCGCAGTTGCTTTCGACTTCTTCTTTTTTCCAAGATGCCCGTCGATATCGGCTTCACGTGTTACCGCGCCCTGTCCGCCAGATTTCTCCAAGGTCTCGGGTTCAATTTGTTCTAATATAATATCCGGATGAATGCCTTCGGCCTGAATGGATTTGCCACTGGGGGTAAAATAGCGAGCCGTAGTCATTTTTAGTGCCGAGCCATCACCCAGTTTTACCACCGTTTGTACGGTACCCTTGCCAAAACTTCTCTGGCCCATGATAAGCGCCCGCTGGTTATCTTGAAGAGCTCCCGCCACAATTTCGCTAGCACTGGCCGAGGATTCGTTGATCAATACGATAATTGGAAATCCCACGTAGTCTTTAGATTTTTTTGCCATAGCCACCTCTTTGACGGACTCATCTCGTGGAATAGTGGACACGATTATTCCGTCTTCGATAAACATATCGCTGACCTTAATGGCCTGATCCAAAATCCCACCAGGGTTGCCGCGCATATCTAAGACAATGCCTTTTGTATTTTTATATTTCTTGATATGTGCCTCAAGATGTTTTTGCAGGTCACTCTCGGTGTTTTCTATGAAGTTAGTGATCTTTATATAAACATAGCCATCCTCCATGTCTGTGTATTTAACTGAATGGAGCTTTATAACTTCGCGTGTGACTGTAAAGTCTTTCGGATCAGTAAATCCCTCTCGAAAAATAGTCAGTTTTATTTTTGCACCTTTTTCACCTCGCATTTTTTGAGCTGCCTCTACGAGCGTTAAGCCCTTTGTGACAACGCCGTCGATTTCTATTATTTTGTCCCCGGCCTTAATTCCCGCTTTCCAAGCGGGCGAATCTTCGATGGGAGCAATAATTGTCAGTTGCCCCTTCTGAATTGTTATTTCAATACCCAGTCCGCCAAACTTTCCCGATGTTTCTGACTCGAATTCTTCGTATACCTCTGGCGATAAAAAGTTTGTATGCGGATCTAGCTCTCTCAGCATCCCTTTGATGCTTCCGTAAATAAGTTTTTTGGTATCAACCTCTTCAACGTAATACTTTCCGATAAGATTTAAAACCTTAGTGAAAATCTGAAGGTCAGAATACCTGTCAGCCGCCGAAACCTTTCCGTTAAGTCCACCAAACAACAGAGCAGCACAGATAATTGTAACAATCGAAATAAATGTCCCCAGAATGATTTTCGTCTTTCTTCGACTCATGGTATTGCTCCATCTGAAACCATCTTGATCCATCGAGAGGGATCCTCAGGTTCTGAAAAATGTCTAATTTCAAAATATAATCCTGTTCCGAATTTATGAGATGCGCCTGTCGTGGCAATCGATTGAAGGGTACCTACCTTGTCGCCGACGCTCACATCGATTCCTGCCAGATTTGCATAAACGGTGTAGTAATGATCTCCGTGATCAATTATTAAGGTCTTCCCAAATGTTTTTAATCGCCCCACAAATGCTACCACACCCGAATATACGGTACGTACGCTCTCATGGAGTACAGTGCCATACTGACGGCCTTTTGAGCTGATCGCCAAATTGAACCGTCCGCCCTTTAGTAGCCCATACTCCTGATTGACCTTTCCTTTAACAGGATTCTCAAGACGGCTCTTCTGCTCGAAAAAACTTTTTAGTAACACACTTTTTAAATCTGAGTCACCCGAGCCCGACGAATTTAATAGATTTTTTGTTTTGTCCCGTAAATCGCCAATAGTAGAAATCTGAACCCTGCGCTTTTGTTCGACTCTTGAAACTAAAGCCTTTTTTTCTCGCTGTTTTACCAGCAGTACTTCTTCTTTTGCCTTAATTTTGTTTTTAAGTTCTTCGTAATTCTTGAGGGTGTCGGTTAGGGCTATTCTCTGTTGATTATTGTAGGCGATTAATTTGTGATATTCTCTGAGTCCCGTATAATTCTTTCCGACAAGAAGATTAAGAAATTTTAAATCTCGATCCAGGTCATGTGACGTTTTATTTGAAAAAACTAAGCGGAGCGCGCCCTGCCCTGAAAGTTGATAGATGGTCCTTAGCTGTGCTCGCATTTTCTTTTTCTCCACCAAGATTTTTGACTGAAGGCTCCCAATAACATTCGTTAGGCGGTTGATTTTACTTTCTTGGCTCAATAAATTGTCTGTCAACCGGGCCTTCTCAGTGTTTATTCTTTGGATCATTCTATTGATTCTATACAAGACACCCAGTGTTTCTCTTCGCTGAGTTTCGAGCTCCTCTAAATTTATTTTTCCGCTTTTATAGGCATCAATTATATTCTGTTTGGCTCCTTCTTCTAAAGACATGTTTGAATTTTCACCAATTGCAATTACTGGCTGAAGGAATAGGACCATGGCAAGAGCTCCGCTTATGGAGCTAATTATTTCCTTCTTCAAACTTCGGATCTCTGAGATGCCAACCATCCGTGATTTAGCTTTCTTGCAAAGAAGAAGGCACTTAGCCCTCCACAAATTGTTCCCGTACTAATGAACAGGAAAACATATAGCCCACTTAAGAATTGGAACTGGCTTTGAACTGCTAGAAAAAAAGCCTGGGTGGCCATGGACTCTCTAACAAAGGTAAAAGCAAAAAAAGTTAGAAACCAGCCACAGTTGAAGCCAAAAGTCCTAAAAAAAGTCCTTCGACGACAAGGGGCCACCTGATCATCTGACTTGTAGCCCCGACGAGTTCCATAATTTCGATTTCATCGCGTCTCGCAGAAATAGAAGTCTTTATAGAGGTGCCGACTACGAAGACACTTCCTGAAAGGAGAACTAAAACCAATGCCAGCCCCATACTATTTATTCCCTTAATAAAGCTGGCATAGTTGTTGAGCCAGTCTTGACCATAAGCAATGTCCTCGGCTCCCTCAAAACCTGATATTTGTTTAGCAATTTCTGCAAGCCTTAGGGTGTCGATTTTTTGCTTTAGTTGGTCTTTGAAACTTATAATAAAACTCGATGGAAATGGTGCGATAAATTCTTCGTCCTGAAAGACTTCTGGCATAAAGCCCGACATTTCCATTTTAAATTTTTCGGCGGCCTCTTGCTTCGAAACATATTTTACATCATCTACGCCGTTTATAGCTTGTAGCCTCGTTTTTAGTTGAGTCAGTTTTTCGTTGCCACTATCTTCTTTTGTTTCTTCCTTTAAAAAAACCGTCATTTGAATTGAGTCACCCCAAAGCGATAAAATGTTTCTCAAATTTTGACCTAAGGTCAAAAATGAACAAATAATCGCATATGATGCCGCCAATACTATGAGAGTAGTCATCTGAGTTCCAAAGTGATGGGTCCAGGTTCTCTTTAAATTAGCCCAAAGCATTTGGTTCATTTTTTGAGTCCTTTACAATGTTACCTGATTTAATCTGAATCACTCGGCGCCGCTTTTTTTTGACGAGGTCCATATCGTGAGTGGCAATTAGTACCGTGGTGCCTTGAGCATTGACCTTATCTAGCAGCTCCATTATTCCCAAACTTAGCTCTTCGTCCAAGTTACCTGTCGGCTCGTCCGCTATTAATACGCCTGGTTGATGAATGAGGGCGCGCGCAATAGCGACCCGCTGCTGCTCTCCGCCCGACAGCTGCTCCGGATGTTGTTCGCGCTTAAACGTGAGACCAACAATATCGAGCATCTCATTTACTTTTTGTTTTATACCGACAAATTTTTGACCTTTGATTTCAAGAGGTAATGCAACGTTTTCAAAAACGGTACGATCTTTTAGTAATCTGAAATCTTGAAACACGACACCAATATTTCTACGAAAATAGGGAACTTCTTTTTCAGTAAGTTCATTGATATTGAATCCAGCGACAGAAATCGCTCCCGAACTGGGTCGATCAAAGCCAGACACCAAACGAAACAAAGTTGTTTTTCCTGAGCCACTGGGACCAGTTATGAATACCGACTCCCCTTTTTCTATATTTAAATCAAAATTACTGAGTGCATGAATGGGCCCGGGATAGGTCTTATAAATATGAGATAGTGAAATCATTCTTATATGTTAACGGTTATAGAACGAATTGACCAGAATTGAGAAGGTCTAGAATTTCTTGATGCTGCTTGCGTAGAGCCAGACGAATGGAGGGACTATCAGACCTTAGCCCACGCGGAAGTATTTTTTCGTAGGGATTCTTTACACTTTTCACAATTGCACCATTGCGAAATATTTGGCTAACAATAAATGGGTTTTTAAGGCCCCAGTCCTCAGTCTGGACATGGTACGATTTGCCTAAAGCCGTGATGTCAGAATTGCAGCCCTTTTCCATATTTATTCTTATACAATAGAGACGAGAGTGTTTCAATATGAGACTTAATTTTTGTGGTTCTTTTGCCGATAAGATCATGATGATTGGCCGCCAATTTTTACTCATTCCATTACTCCCGCTCGCGATAGTTTTGATTTACTCAGGGTGTGGCAAAAACCGGCCTGATACTTCAGTTTCGGTGAGAGCTGAGGCGAATTATTGTTCAAATTCTATCACCTATTCTTCGCCGGCAACTATTACTGGTACAGCCAAGTACCAATTTCGCACATCCTCTTCGAGCGGCCTGGGTGGAGTTGATCCAACACCAAAACCCATTCGCTTTGCCGAAGTCGTCGTTTATAACGAAGCCGGTGCTATTGCTCAATGTGCAGAAACTGACGGCAGCGGGAATTTTTCTTTTCAGGCAAACACGACTGGCGAGACATGGACCGTGAAAATAAGCTCACGTGCCAATAATTCACAGTATAAAGCTAGCATACTTAATAATCCGACAAGCAATACCCACTATACTATTTCAACAACATTTACGCCTGATTCCTCAAAAAGCGTTGGTACAATTACTGCCCCTGCTACCGGAACTCTTGAGGGCGGTGCTTTTAACATTTTAGATAAAATCTTAGACACCAACCAATACTTGGTCACTAAAACAGCTTCGTGTGCCAGCATGACCGGATCTTTTGAGAGCCAAAGTCTAACCTGCACACCTTATACACCTACCTTTAAGGTAAACGTATATTGGACAAAGGGTTTTAATCCCAACTCTTATCTTGGTGATAATGGCAGTGGCTTAAGTTTTTATGTGCCTAGCCAAGATTATTTATATATCTTGGGTGGCATTAGCGGCGATACCGACAGTGCGGATACCGATCATTTTGATTCTTCAATTATTATTCACGAGTATGGCCATTTTATCGAAGCTCACTATTCGACGTCTGACTCTCCCGGCGGTGGCCATTCGGGCACAACGGCGATTGATGCACGGCTAGCGTGGAGCGAAGGTTGGGCAAATTTTTTACAAGCGGCAGTTACTGGAGTTTCTTTTTACCGCGACACTGTCGGAAACATAAGCGGGTCTCCGCAGATATACTTTAATGTGAGCACAGAATATATCTGCCAAACTCAAAACATACCCGGTTCTGGTTGTTTTGATAAAGGTAACGAGGCGGGAGAAGGAAACTTTAGAGAGTTTGGCATTACGAGATCACTCTATGACGCCGTAGACGCCACAAATGCTGGGGACGATAGCTTTGATACTGTAAATGGCGCCGGCACTTTTGATCAACTGTGGGCCGCATTTACAGCATTAAAAACATTAAGCGTAAACTTTAGGTCTTTCGGACTTTTTCAAGAAGTTCACGCGGCATTTTCTGGCAGCACCAGCTACACTGCACTTTTAGGTAGTGAGAATCAGGTCGCTAATCGCACAGGCTACGCCACAAAGGTTCAAGGGGGCGCGTGTACTACTGCAATTCCTAAAAGTACTACTACCGCCACTAATGGAAGTGGCGCCTATATCTCTTTTGATTATTGGGATTATATCAAAACATCAAATGGTACTATAAATTTTACCCTCAATTATTCCTCTCCAGGCAGCGAAGATATGGATTTATTTATTATGAGACGCGACCACAATCTCTTTAATAACTATAGCCCCATTGAACTTGATGTTTCAGACATGGTCCTTTTTAACGACAGCACTACTGATAATGGAAGTGTATCGTTAACGCCCTCCTTAGCAATTGGACATTATTTAGTGGTCGTGCAATATTATACTGGCGCGGGGAGCATTAACTACACCTTGACCGCGGGAGGAGCACAAGTATGTCCTTAATTTCAAATTTTTTTTTAGTAGGACTATTGCTTTTTTCAAATGGTGCAATTTCTAAAAGTAAGGGCCCGCTGGCACTTGAAATAATTCCGTCTCAAACAAAATACGATGATCCAAACCTCGACATCACATTAACCGGCAAGGCTACCGTGGCACAAGATTATAACGAGCTTACCATGGACTGGATTTTACCCCCCGAAGTGGAACTGGTGCAGGGCACCACAACTGTCAACCATAACGACGTGAAGGCCGGCACCACGGTACACTCTGAAATCGTGGTGCGATTTAAATCAAGTCAGTGGAAAGTGGTTTTTTCTGTTTACGAACTTCAGGATGGGGTAAAGTATGGGACAACCCAAATTTTGACGCCTCCTGAATCAGATAAAGTTGGCGCTCAGTCAACAAAGGCCATGAAATCCCAAGTGCCTTACAGTCTTAAGGGCCTAAAAATCATTCACTGATTTTCATACAAGTTAATTCCATTTTTAATATTTTGGTATTATTTTTTTAAACTTTCCTTGACATCAGTTTAATAAATTTTCGAAAAAATTTATACGTCATTGCATCGCCAGCACTGCACCCTTGTTAAAGTCACTTGCGGGCCTTTAGCTGAGTGCTGCCATAACTATGCAGGCCTGCGAACTCTCTATTTTTAGAAACCAGCTTGCGTCGGTTTAAGGAGGAAAAATTCGTGCGAAAAATACCGTGTTATGTTTGGTTTAAATGGGGGGCTTTATGAACTTAAATAGTTTATCTGACAAAGAGTTACTTGAAAAAACAAAATCACTGGTGACATCCGAGCGCGAAGTCTTAACCGAGATCCTGCGTCACTTGCAGGAAATCCAAAGACGAAGACTCTATTCTGCTCTGGGATTTCCCAGTTTGTTTTCGTACTGCATGCAGGCTCTTAAGTATTCAGAAAGCCAGGCCCAGCGAAGAATTGTGGCCATGCGTATGATTACAGAGATTCCAACAATTGAAGAAAAAATTTCAAGAGGCGAATTGAGTTTAAGTAATGTTGTTCAAGCTAAAACGTTTTTTAACCAAGAAGAAAAACTGTCTGCCATGAGTCCTCATGAAAAGTTTAAAGTTTTAGAGGAACTTTCGAACAAATCCAGTCGTGAAGGGGAGAAAATTTTAATATCGAGATCTTCTGTTCCGCCCAAACCCGTCGTAGAAAAATTCAGACAAGTTACGCCAGAAGTTACTGAGGTGAGATTTTCGGCTGATCAGAATTTACTTTCTAAGATGAATCGAATTAAGGGCCTGATTGCCCATCGAAAGCCGGGCCTAAATACCTCAGACCTTATCAATGAACTTTGTGAAATGGCATTAAATGAACTGGATCCTTTGCGCCGAGAACTTAAAATAGGAAAGAAACAGAAAATCGATTTGCCCAAAAACATACCGCCGGCGCCGAAAGTAGCGGTGATCACAACGACAAAACCCACGAGACAATATATTTCTATAAAATTAAAAAAAGATGTTTGGCGTAAAGCTGCAGGAAAATGCCAAAATTGTAGTTCCGAATATGCCTTGGAGATTGATCATCTAAACCCGCTAAGCTTGGGTGGGTCTTCAGACATCAAAAACCTAAGACTACTCTGTCGACACTGCAATCAAAGGGCCGCTATAGCGAGATTAGGGTATAATCAAATGCAGAGATACCTAGAATAGGAACAGCATTGCTCATAAGCACGCCTATTAAACGAAGAGTATTTTCTTCTAGTGACTTTTTTTTGAAAGTCACTATACTCTCCTCTGATGCGTAAATTGTTGCCTTTAATCATAATTGTTGCACTTCTGGCCTTACAGTTCCACGACTTTAGCCATGAACCTCAAGGGTCTAACAATGAAAAGCATCACTGTCCAATTTGCGAAGTTCAATCAAACACAATAACAATCACTTGTGATCCAATTATTTTCTTAATAGCTATTCAAATTGAGACCTATTTGCTTCCTAAGTTGGAGCGTATAATATTGTCGCCCTTAATAGTCCTTAACTCACCTGCCCGGGCACCTCCACACGTCTCCTAATGTTTTTTAGTTCCTATTTTTTTAATTACCAAAATTTATTTGGAGCCCCTATGACTAAACTGTTACCTATTTTAATTTTTTGCGCATTTCCACTCGGCGCACTTGCACAAAACACAAAAGCCTTTAATCCTGACATCAGCGCAAATTTTTTAGGATTATTTTTGTCAGGCACTGACATTTCAAATGATCGCTTAGATGTTCCCCACAATGGATTTTCTCTGCAAGAAGCTGAAATACAATTTACGGCTGACGTCGATCCTTATACGAAAGCTAAAGTACTATTGGCGGTCGGCCAAGAAGCCGGTGATCCCGGGTTTGTCATCGAACCCGAAGACGTTTTTATTGAGACGATTTCACTACCACATATGATCTTAAAGGCCGGCAAATTTAAATTGGCACTGGGAAGGCACAATGAGTTGCACGCACATGCTTTTCCTTTTGTCGACGCCCCATTAATTCACCAGACGTTATTGGGTGACGAGGGCATCAATGAATCAGGTGTTTCAGCAGCTATTTTGATACCTGCTAAATGGTATTCGGAGATAGTGTTGCAGGCGTTTAGTCTCAGCAATGAAACCATCTTTAATAGTCCTAAATCTCGCCATTCGGGTGGGTTGGTACACATTAAAAATCTTTGGGATTTGAGTTCAGACTTAACCCTTGAGCTTGGTCTATCGGCGGCAGAAGGACGTAACCAGCTCGACAGAAACAGTTCTATCTTTGGCATCGATCTGACTTCTAAATGGAGACCTGAAAAAGGTGGTAAGTATCACGCCCTAATATGGTCGACCGAATATTTACAGGCAAATCGAAGGGGATTTACAGAACCCACTACCGCAGAGACTACAGAAAAATTGGGCGGGGTCGCTACTTGGATACAATACCAATTTGCAGAGCGTTGGTGGCTGCAACTACGATATGAGTATGTGGGATTACCTCATCCGGATGTTATCCCATTTCAGAATAAGCAAAGTATTCTCTTGGGATTCTTACCCTCTGAATTTTCGGGATTCAGGATGCAGTATAATCGCATCAACACACAAGGCAAAAACAATGTGGATCATGTGGTGGCTCTTCAGTATAACATTAGTATCGGTGTGCACCCAGCGCATACCTATTAATGGGGAGTTCAAAATGCGTTTATTAAACTCTATTTTAATTCCCGTTATATTGAGTACTTTCAATTTATCAGCAGTTAGCGCTCTGGCTGAACTTAACGTAGTCACAACCACTACTGACTTACGCGCAATCACAAATGAAGTTGGACAAAAATTCATTAACGTAAACTCAATTGCTAAGGGCACGCAGGACCCTCACTTTATAGAAGCCAAGCCTTCTTATATGACTAAAGTAAGCAAAGCTGATCTGCTGATTGCAATTGGACTGGATTTAGAAGTGGGTTGGCTACCCAGCCTTATCCGCGGAGCGAGGAACCCAAAAATAAATCAGGGCCAAAAAGGCTACCTCGAGGTGGGAACCTTTGTAAAACCGTTAGAAATACCCATCGGTCGAATCAGCAGAGCCGATGGTGATGTACACCCATTTGGTAATCCACATGTCACTTTAGATCCTATCAGAACTGGTGAAATCGCCTTGAAAATTGCTGAGCGACTAGGTGAGCTTGACAGCGCGAATACTGCTGAGTATCAAAAAAATGCGCTCGCTCTGCAATTGAGAATGCAAAAGAAAACCAAAGAGTGGCAACAGAGAATTCAAGCGGCTGGTATAAAAAAAGCTGTCACCTATCACAGAACGCTCACTTATTTTTTAGACCGATTTCAAATTGAAAATCCCGTAATCCTAGAACCAAAGCCGGGAATTCCTCCAACCAGCGCACATATTCTTAAAGTAATAGATACCATCAAGAAAGACCAAATTTCATTGATACTCGTAGAAAATTATTTTGCCCCAACGGTGACAGAAAAAATTAAACAAACAATTCCCTCGATTCGATCGGCAACCGTTCCTGTCGCTGTGGATGGCGCCGAGGGAATTGCTACAATAGACGACTTGTACGAAAACTTAGTAAAAGGCATTGTGGATCAAAATAATAACTAGAGAAATGAATAGAGGAATAAATAATGGAGCTGGTGAACGCCCTAACATTTCTAGCTGCACCGTTTGTGATGTGTCTAATCTTGGCCGGAATTCATTGTTATTTGGGATTACATGTGCTGGCACGTGGGGTGATTTTTGTGGATCTCAGTCTAGCGCAAGTAGCTGCTTTTGGAGCCACGATCGCGATATTATTTGGCTTTGAACACAATTCGGCTGGGACCTATTTTATTTCTCTATTTAGCACATTCGCCGTCGCCGGCCTTTTTGCATTGGCAAGACGTCACGAAAAATTATTTTCACAAGAAGCAATCATCGGCATCGTCTATGCGTTAGCTTCTGCTGCTGTAGTTCTTGTCGTTGACCGCATTGCGCATGGAGCAGAGCACATTAAAGATCTACTAGTAGGTCAGGTATTGTGGGTAACTTGGTTTGACGTCATAAAAACTGGAATCATTTATAGCATCGTTGCTGGTATTCATTTTGTTTTTAGAAGACAACTCATTGCGGCCTCATTTGGCAAAAAAACAGAAAAGACGGGGTATTGGGACTTTCTATTTTATGTATTATTCGGCGTAGTCATTACGTCCTCTGTGAGCGTCGCCGGAGTACTGCAGGTATTCGCTTATTTAATTGTACCCGCTGTCGTGGGAACCTTGTTTTTTAATAGTATTCGTGCTCGCCTTTTTTTTGGATGGGCTCTAGGATTTGCTTTAAGCTTTATTGGTATGACCCTAAGTCACATCTGGGATCTGCCCGCAGGTGCGTTTATTGTGGTTTTATTTGCCTCAATACCGGTAATATTATTGCTCTTATCGCCGGTATTAGGTCGGTTCACTGATTAACGGCATACTGTCGTTTGTGGTCTTTATTTCCTAAATAAAGTACCGGACCTGTAATATGCCAAGTTTTAGGATCAGAAACCTCGACATTATTTTGGTCGGATTCGGCCGATGCATTCAACATTTTTTCATAATGATCAACGGGAATGCGAATGCGGGAATTCAATGCCGACTGCGACGAAACTTTTTGTAAAGCTAATTCTGCGCCGGGCTGTACAATTCCGCTAAAAAATTCTGAGGTGCAGCCGCTGCCATAACTAAATAGACTAATCGCGCGGCCCACGTTTTTGGCGCTATTCTGTTCCAGGAAGTTAAAAAGCGAAAGATACAGAGAGCCAGTATATACATTTCCAATCCTGGCGTTGAGATTTAAATTACCAGCCACCCGCTCATTAAAGTCCTTGATGACGTCATTCATGCGTGGGTCATCTTTTTCTATTTTAGTTTTCGTTTCGTGTTCGATTAATTTGTGGTGAGCTTTATTCGCCATTTTGACAAACGGCACGTGATACAAACAAGCGGCAAAACGACTGGCTAGCATTTCAGGAGCATCGGCATGCTGTTTCGTAAAACTTTCTCTGTAGGCGTCGTAGGAACCTGCTAAGGCCGTTAAGTAACATTGAATTGAAAAATGACCATCAGCAAAAGCTTCTTTAGAGTATGTTGGTCGCCAAAAATCCATAACCTGTTCTGAGTAGTTACCAACATAATTGGTTTCTAACTCTAGCAATTTTGGGTTGTCTGAAATCAGCATCGCCACGGCACCAGCACCTTGCGTGGGTTCGCCTGCAGTTTTCAACCCGTAGCGAGCAATATCACTTGCTATTATTATTGCTTTTTTGCCCTGCGCCCGTCCCGATAGAATCCAATCTGTAGCCATGGCAAGGGCTGCCGTCGCCCCGTAACAAGCGTGTTTTGTTTCAAAAACGCGACAATTTTTAGGGAGTCCTAAAATCTCGTGGATGTGAGAAGCTATGGGCTTACTTTGATCTATAGGAGTCTCAGTGCCCACGACACAAAGTCCGATTGATTCTTTATCAATATTAAAGCCGTGCATCAGTTTAATGGCTGCACCCGCCGCCAAAGTTACTGTGTCCTCACAGGGCGAGGCCACAGACATTTCTAGTTGGCCAAGACCTTTAGTGAACTTAGCGGGATCAATGCTTCGGTAATGCGCTAACTCTGTCATGTCGACATAAAATTTTGGAATATCAAAAGCTATTGCTTCCAGACCAACTTTCATGGGAAATCTCCTTCAAGAAAACATATTGAAATAAATCGTCATCAGTTCCCACTTCAAAGTCCATGCCAGCAAATAAGTATATGAAACAATCGACTCTAGTTTCTGATGTATTGAAAATACTTATGATTATTAAGTCGCTTAAATAGTACGGAGCGCTGATTTGAAATCCTTACCGAGTCATTTATTCATGGTGCCAAAAAGCATGGTTTACTCGCCGGCAATTGCCGCCTTTATTTCAGCGCGAATTTCTACGAGATTTGCCACTATACTTGCGGCGTTAATGCCAATCGCTACTTTGGGCATGCCAAAAACTACACATGAGTCTTCGTCCTGGGCTAATGTAATCCCACCCTTTTTCTTTATCTCTAACAACCCTTGTGCGCCATCTCGCCCCATGCCGGTAAGAATTCCAGCCATTAAATGAGAGTCTGTTACTGCGGCCGATCTAAATAAATGATCAATGCTTGGCCTGATGCCATTTATGGGAGCCAAATACGAATTTTTAACGAAAAGTTCGTCATACTTTTTAGTAAGTTCGATATGATAATCACCGTGAGCCATGTAAAGATGCCCGGGTTTTAGTTGAACACCGGGCGCAGCTTCGGCCATTACTAACCCCGAGCTTGACGCCAGTTTTTCGTGAAAGGCTTTTGCGAATCCACTACTAATATGTTGTACCACGATAATGGGTGGCGAATTGATTGGCATTTTATCTAATATTATTTTAAGTGCCTCGGTCCCTCCCGTGCTTGCCCCCAGTAAAATTAAGTCCGGGCGCCTACGAGGTGGTTTTTTAGTAAGTTTTAAGGCTACGCTCTCGTCTTTGCTAGCTTCGATGTTTACCTTTCTATTTTTTCTCTTATCATAACTTTCAATTATCGCAAAAAGCGACTGCACAATTGTTTTAGGCGCCTCCATGAGTTTTTCTTTTTCGAAGTAATCTTGCGCTCCACTGCCTAGTGCATGTAACACGCTTTTTGCTTCAGTTGGATTGGCGCCGCTAATGATTACCACGGGCGTTTTTAGTCCACTGGCCCTTTGCTGACTTAACCATGTCTGACCATCCATGCCGGGCATATGGAGATCCAGAGTTATTAGGTTCACATTATTCTTACGTAAAAACTCAGAAGCCTCTGCAGCTGACTCCACAGCATCAACTCGAAAACCCGACTTAATCAAAAGTTTTGTTAACATACTCCTAATAGTTGATGAGTCATCCACAACTAGTATTTTGGGGCCGTTCGCAAATTTTGAAAGTGGCGCCTCGCCCTCAAAGACATAAATGGATTTGCCCAAGTCATGAAGTTTATTTTTTGGCGCATCAATAAAATCACTGGTGCCAACAACAAAAAGACCGTTGGGCTTCATGAGCTTAGTTAAATTATTTACGATCGTTGCCATAACGTTGGGCTCGAAATATATAAGTGCATTTCGACAGGTAACTATATCAAACAGGTCGGTGCTGGGCCACTCGTCTTTCAAGCTAAAGGCCGTGAACTCACAGCGGCTACGAATTTCTTTGTCAAGAGTAAAGCGGCCTTCGGTCTTACCGCTGCCCACCAACAGAAACTTAGTGAATTTTTCAGATATCGATTTTAGAATGTCCTCTGCGGGATAGACTGCTTTTTGGCCCTTTTCGACACTGATGGGATCAATGTCAAAGCCCACGATTTTGTAATTGAACTTTGGAAATGAAGCGCGAATAGATTCAAATACAAGCCCAAACGAATAGACTTCCTCACCGGTTGAGCAGGCTGCACACATCATTGTTAAGGGCCTCTCCTCAAATTCTGACATATTTTCGATAACAAGCTTTTCAATTTTACTATAGTGGCTTGGCTCTCTAAACCAAGCCGTTGTATGAATGGTCAACGCTGAAAGCAAATATTTTTTTTCTTCGGCATCGGTCGTCGCAAACTTCAAGTAGTGACTTAGATTTGTAAGACCGCGGGCGTGCATTCTTTTTTCAACGTTATTAAGAAGAATTTCTTTTCTGTACCGGCCCCGTTGGCACGAGCCCGTCAATCTTTCAGCATAGGAAAAAATAATTTCTTTCTCGTCTTCCGAATAACGAGCAGACTCGGTCTTCTTAATCATCACACTCGACTTTTCGGCAAATCATTGATTTTATTTAAATGTCTCAAAATTAGAAAAAGAGGTGAATAGAGGGAGAATTCGTTTTGTTGGCAGACGCCATATCCACACTGAACAAACAGATGACTTCTGTCTGGATGCCCTTTTTAACATTAAAAATCACTATATCTGCATTTTGCACTAACATAAATAAGCCGCGACCGGCCCCACCTTTTGCAACGTTGAGCGTTCCCGCCTTATTCGAATAACAGCTTTCAAGATACTTTAAAACCGTGTCACGACTCAAGCTCCCAAATGGGTCAAGAGATGATACGGCGAGCATTACTCCATCGCAGGCATAAAGAAATTCACCACACTCGTGAGCCCGAAGTTGTACAGCAGTCGTTCTCGGAAGCTGATTATAAAGAGGCTTACCGCCAGAATCAACCGGCGCATCGTATATAATGTTCATCAGGAGTTCTTCAGCAGCCGTGCGTGCACGATCAACGATCGAGGCTCTAACACCTAAATCTCTAAAGTAACTAGACATATTTTCAATGAGTCTCGAACGCTCATCACTGGCATTTACCTTTTGACGTTTAATTTCCACTTGAGAATGTAGGTATTTTTTAATACCAAAATAATCTTTGTTGGCGATTTTGCTCAGAGTTGTATGAAAATTCTTGATCGTAAGGTTTCTATCTTCAAATGTTATTGATAAAAGTTTAGTAACGTAGGGCAGGTCTAAAATTTTTCCTAGGTTATCTTTAATTTCACTTGAAATTAGTAACACAATTTCGGCGCGCGGATAGAGCTGATGAATTCCTTCAATTTGACTAATAAAGCTGAGATCAACACAAATAATGTCATACATTTGGGCTGCTAATTTTTCGCGGAGTGACGCTTCGTCAGTGGCATATTCTAAGCCCCCAACTGCTGCTGCCCAGGCCAAGCGCGCATAGACTTGCTGTTTGCGATCTGGGTGCACAAACAAAACCTGTTTTAATTTTAGTGCATCACTGACCTCGCCCCACTCTGATACAGGAGCCATCATCTCCATAAGATCTTCAATTTCTACAACGACCCGTTCAATTGATGATTTAAGTTGTTCATCGCCTATTTTTTCAAGCTTTCCAAGCTGCGACTGCAGAGTCGGAAGGTGCTGTTCGTAGAAAGATTTGAGCTTGGCAAACGAAAGATCCTTTGACTGCATAAGCTCTTCACTCTTTCTTTGGCTACGCTCTAGTTCGGCATTTCGCTTTACAAGTTCCTCAGACTGTTCATTTAATATTTTACTTCTTTCATCCAGCGAGCTTTCAAGAATATCAGTCACTTTTTGAAGTTTTGTGTGCGTACTCGTTAAATCACGATTTACTTTTTCGAAACTCTCCGCCTTTTCATTGGTGAGTGCCAACTTACGGGTTAATAGTTGTGAAAAAATTCGAAATAGTCCATTTTCTATGAAAACTGAATCCGCCCCTAGTTTTTCTTTGAGCGTCTTAAAATCAAGAGAAAAAAGTTCTACGGGAGTTTCAGCAATAATCGTCGCAGATACTGGCTCATGGCTGATAACACTCATCTCACCGAAGATATCGCCTTCGCGCCCCATGTTGGCGATAGTTTCTCCACTGACGGCCACTTTTACTCGACCAACTAGCACAAAATAAACTTTGTTATTTATTTCGCCTTCGGTCATTATTTTTGAATTAGGAAAAAAATGTTGGAGATCACAGACGTTAGCCAGCTTGGTGATCATCTCGTCAGAAACGCCCACAAAATAGGGACTCTTTCTTAGAAATTCATATATCGGCCGCTTTTCAACGGTCCATTTTAATGCAGTTGAATCTTTCATATATTCCTAAGCTCATCTATAAGCTTAACGCTCACGATCGAATTCGTCGATAGAATTCGTAGATAGAATTTGTCTTAATAAATCCTAGACCAGAGACCATTCTAAAAATGCCAATTAGAGAACAGTCGTGACCGAAATTTGCGGATCAAACTCATCACGCAAAATCGATTCAATGGCCATTAAAGTCCCGGTCGTCGAACTTGGACACGTTCCACAAGCCCCCTCATACCTTACTTCTAGATGATGGTCTTTATAAGAAATAACTTCTATGTCACCACCATCACCTTGAAGGCCAGGCCGAATAGTTCTGTCCAGAATGGATTCGACTTTCTGTATTTCGGGGGAAAGGTGAATTCGGCTGGGCTTTAGGTCAGCCTCTACCTTAAAATTAGCATCGTGAACTAAAATATCTCTGCGAACAATCGCTATGACGAGTTCCTCTTGTTCAGAGGGATAAATGCCGTCATTAAACGTAACCGTTATAAAGTTATCGAAGAAATGTAACTGATTTACTGTGTTCAATTCAAAGATGTCACGCGCCATTTGGATTCCATTCGCCTCAACCGCTGAAGTAAATGTAGCCTTACCCTCTGTCTTCACCACTTCATTCATAATAAATTTTAAGGCCTGGGGGTTAGGCGTAGGCTGAACTCTAATTAAAAATTCTTGAGGATTCATAATAGCATCTCCTGTGCCTTGTTGAGTCCCTGGACGAAGCGATCTATCTCGTCTGTCGTATTGTAAACGCCGAGCGAACATCGAACCATTGCCGGTACTGCAAATCGAGTCATGAGCGGTTGTGCACAATGATGTCCCGAGCGAACTGCTATGCCCAGTTGATCGAGAATAGATCCGACGTCAGAAGCATGTGCAGAAATCATATTAAAGCCAATGATGCCAACTTTATTTTCGGTCTCTCCGTAAACATTAATACTTTTAAGGTCACTAATTCTATCAAGAAGATATGAGTGCAACTGACCTTCATATTCCGAAATATTAGCATAGCCAAGGATTCTTACAAAATTTAGAGCGACACCGAGCCCTATCACACCTGAAATATTTGGCGTACCCGCCTCAAATCGATTAGGAACATCTGCATAGGTACTTCCTTGAGAGGTGACACTATCTATCATGCCGCCACCCGACTTCCAAGGAGACATTTCCTGTAAAATTTTTTTTCTCCCGTATAAAACCCCGACACCAAATGGGCCATAAAGTTTGTGCGCCGAGAAAACTAAAAAATCACAGTCAAGATCTTGAACATCTATAGCAAAAGCGGGCACCGCTTGGGCGGCATCGATTAAAGTTTTTGCTCCACTAGCTTTAGCGAGTGCAATTATTTTTTTTATGGGGTTTATATTTCCCAAAACATTTGAAACATAGGAAAGCGCGACTATTTTTGTTTTATCGGTAATGATTTTTTTAGCCATTTCGAGGTCCAGTTCTCCCGACATCTTGACCGGAATAACCTTAAACTTAAGATTTTTTTCTTTAGCTATTTTTTGCCAGGGCACAAAATTCGAGTGGTGCTCCATCTCCGTCACTACGATTTCATCCTCGGACTGGCAAAAGGTAGAAACAAAAGAATTCGCCACAAGATTGATGCCCTCCGTGGTACCAGAGGTAAATATAATTTCATCCGCGGACCCTGCGTTTAAAAACTGTTTAACCAAGTCTCGGGTTCCCTCAAAACGCTCGGTAGCTTTTCCACTCAAGTAATGGGCCCCGCGATGCACGTTAGAAGCTTCAACCGAATCAAAGTCAAAAATGGCCTGAGACACACTTAGTGGCTTGAGTGCCGTTGCGGCGGAGTCGAGATAAACCAAATTCTGACCACGCACTTTTTGCTTCAGTGCCGGAAACATTTCCCGTATCTCGTTAATTTCTTTTTCAGACCACATTTTTACCTACCAGTTCGCCGATATTTAATTGATCGAGGGCCCAGATTCTCAATTGAGGTTTTAAACCCAGATCCAAAACCTCACGCACGAAACCCTCTGTTAAAAGGCGTCGCGCTTGTTCAGCAGAAAGACCCCTGCTCTCCAAATAAAAAAGTTCTTCGGGGTTTATTTTGCCAATCGTGGCACCGTGGGTTGCCTTAACATCATCGGCATTAATTTCTAACTGAGGACGAGTGATTGCCTCAGAATTTCGATCGCAAATAATATTTTTATTCAACTGCTCAGCCAAAGCGCCCATTGCACCTTTGTCTATGGTGATTTTACCGTTAAAAATAGACTTAGATTTTCCACTTAGGACACCCTTGTACAACTGCCTGCTTTTAGTTTGAGCCGCCGCATGAATTACCTTAAGGCAATGATCAATAAATTGCTCGTCGCTAAGTAGATTTAACCCAAACAGTGACACATGAGCTCCGGGCTTTTTTAGTTCGGCCCAGATACTATTCCGCGACCAACCATAGCTCTTAGCCAAGTTGAGAGAGCCAAATGTAGCATCTTGTTCCAAAATAAGTAAAAGAGAATGTGCAATCCCATCTTGCTTCCCGAGGTCTTGAAAAATAAAATGATCTGCTGAGGCCCCCGCGTTCACATTTATTTTAGTTAACGCGTTAACAAAGCATGGTTTATCATCCAAACTAAAAAAAGCTTCTACCAACTCCGCCGAGCTGTTGACACCAAAATTTATACCTACACTTGTATTTGAAACAACACTGTTTGAGGAAACGTTAACGATCCAAATCGGCGCAACAACTTTGGCATCATTTTTAATACTAATTTCGAGCGGCGATATTAAAAAAGCATTATTTAGATTTGCCAGTAGATTTTTTGCTGGAGCTACAGGCGTAGTTATTGCCCCGTTGACAACGTACTCGTCTTTAACTGTCAACATGCTGAGCTCGGGCAAAACCTTACCATTTAAAAACACAACTCTGTTTTTTCCAACACGATTTTTTTCAAGCAACTCTTCTATTACTAAATAATTGTTCTCAACAGCTTTTGTGGCGTAACTATAGCGCAAAACAAGCTCTGATAATTTTTTAAGGTTTGTATATTTCCAATCCTCATCTTTGCTTGAGGGCGGGCCTAGGGCCATAAATTCCGCGAGTCCTCGCAGGCGAATTTCGTTTACCTCCGCCCTGTCCGCTCGGTGTGAGTTCATAAAAATTTTATGTGCTGCCGCAACCGCCTCCATGCCTTATGTCCCCAAGCCAGCTTCTTTGAGAATTCCGTCATATCCCTCGTTTTCAAGTCTTAAGGCCAACGACTTATCTCCCGATTTAATAATTCTACCTTCATGTTGAACATGAACATAATCGGGCTCGATAAAATTAAGAAGTCTTTGGTAATGCGTAATCAATATTATTGCATTATTTTTTGAGCGAACTTTATTTATCCCGCCAGCTACAATTTTTAGTGCATCTATATCAAGGCCGGAATCAGTCTCGTCTAACAGACAGAGCCGCGGATTAAGCAAGGCCATTTGTAAAATTTCGTTTTTCTTTTTCTCACCGCCAGAAAATCCTACGTTGAGCGAGCGACTAAAAAAAGAACGGTCCAAACCTACCCATTGTGCCTTCTTAGACAAAAGATTTTGAAAATCGTTTAATAATAACTCGGGGGTTCCTTGATGTTTACAAATTTGGTTGTAGGACATATGTAAAAAAACATCATTAAGTACGCCGGGAACTTCTACGGGGTATTGAAAGGCCAAAAAAACGCCCTCCTTAGCTCTCTCATCTGTGGACAGTTCAAATAGGTTTTTCTTTTTGAAATTGATTTCGTATTTCACCTCGCCTCGAGTCACCCGATATGCTGGATGTCCGGCAATTACTTTTGCAAATGAACTCTTGCCAGAACCGTTCGGGCCCATGATCGCATGTACCTCTCCAGCTTTTATTGAAAGGCTAAAGCCATTAAGTACTTTTTTGCCTTCAACTTCTGCACAAAGATCTTTTACTTCTAACATCTCTTCTCCTACCCGATGCTGTTTTCTAATTTCATTTCTATTAACTTTACGGCCTCTACAGAGAACTCAAGTGGTAACTGTTTAAAAACATCACGACAAAAACCGTTTACCAAAAGAGATACCGTGCCCTCTTTATTAATTCCTCGAGATTCCAAATAGAAAAGCTGGTCTTCGCTAATTCTAGATGTTGTGGCCTCGTGCTCAATGGTCGACGTGGGGTTCTTGTTTTCAATATACGGAAACGTATTGGCTTGGCAGCGATCCCCAACAAGCATTGAATCACATTGTGAGTAATTTCGCGCCCCATCAGCCGACGGCATAATCTTGACCTGTCCACGATAGGTGTTGGCAGATTCGCCCGTTGATATTCCCTTAGAAAGAATCGTGCTGCGAGTGTTTTTACCGATATGAATCATTTTAGTACCAGTGTCGGCTTGCATTTTATCATGTGTAAGAGCCACGGAATAAAAGGCTCCCACGGAGTTGTCACCTTGTAAAATACAAGATGGGTACTTCCAGGTAATCGCGGAACCTGACTCCACTTGGGTCCAAGAAATTTTAGCATTTTCAAAACACTTTCCCCGTTTTGTGACAAAGTTGTAGACGCCGCCTTTTCCGGCTTTATTGCCTGCATACCAGTTCTGCACAGTTGAATATCGAATCTCGGCATCCTTTAAGGCCACGAGTTCGACGACGGCTGCGTGCAGCTGGTTTTCATCTCGTTGAGGTGCCGTGCACCCCTCAAGGTAGTTGACGTAACTGCCCTCGTCGGCCACAACAAGCGTCCGCTCAAATTGGCCAGTTTCTTTGGCGTTTATTCTAAAGTAGGTCGACAGATCCAATGGGCAACGCAGTCCTTTAGGAATATAACAAAAAGATCCGTCAGAAAAAACCGCGGAATTAAGGGCGGCATAGTAGTTGTCTGTGTGCGGAACGACCGTACTTAAATATTTTTTGATAAGGTCGGGATGCTTTTGCACTGCTTCGCTAAACGAGCAAAAAATGACCCCGACTTTTTCGAGGTCCGCCTGATGAGTGGTACCCAAAGATACGCTATCAAAAACGACATCTATCGCCACTCCTGAAATTCGTTTTTGTTCGGAAAGAGGGATTCCCAATCTCTCAAAAGTTTCAAGAAGCTCAGGATCGAGCTCATTAAGACTCTTGGGTCCATCTTTTTGCGATCGCGGCGCCGAGTAGTAAGAAATGTCCTGAAAATTTATGGGCTCATGGTGGACGTGGGCCCACCGGGGCTCGCTCATCGTCTGCCAATAGCGATAAGCCTTTAAGCGATACTCTAATAAAAATTCAGGCTCTTTTTTCTTTTTTGAAAGTGCACGCACAATATTTTCATTAAGTCCTTTTGGCAAAGAATCTTGCGCAATGTCTGTGACGAAGCCATGTTTATATTCAGATTGTGAACTCGCACTCATGAATGAATTTCCTCTAATAAATGATGGGCACTTGTCGAATTTTTTCGCGGCTCAAGCAGGTCTTTAATCGCAATCTTTTTATAAAACTGCATTATTTTATCATTGAGAACACCCATGGCACCCACGATATTACAGCGATCCTGAATCTCGCAATGCGCATGTCCACCCGGCAGACACTTTACAAACCCCATCGGGCCAAGGATCATCCCAATTAAATCAAAAAATGTAAGGCGTGAAAGATCTCGCTGAATTAAGTACCCACCCTGAACACCTTGAACGGACTTCAATAGGTCATGGCGGGTCATCACTTGTAAGACCTTTGCCGTGGCATCAATTGGGCAACCATAGAGATCCGAAATTTCTTTGGCTGACGTAAGTTCGCCTGGACTTTTTTGGCTCATGTGCTTTAAAGCCATCAAAGAGTATTCCATCTTTCTATTTAGTTTCATGGACCACCTTTTGACTTTTAGGTTCAGATAGGGATAAATTGCCCAGACTCGAATAGATTTAAAACCAGCGACACATAAAGTCAATATATATAGGTTGTTTTTTAGCCTATTTGGGTGCGGCAAAATATATGGCCTTATTTAACTAATGTCTAAATAATCTGGTAAATTATGAGTACAAGAAAAGCCTTTAGAGATTTAATAATAGTAACAACTGTTACTTTAATAGGTTTTTTCTTAGCTTATATTTACCTTTATGGACGAGGCCGATTTACTAACTCTTACGAAAAAGTTGTGGACCCTCTGGGGTCTCAGTTTTTAGTTATTCAGCGGGTAAGCAATGTCTCTGATTTTCAAAATAATTTCGCCTCCGAGGTGTCAACTCTTCCCAACGTCCAGCTGGCCTATTTTTTTCAACTCCCCGACCAAAGTTGGGAAGAACTTCTGGATAAAATCCTAACGCATTTAAAAAACCTAAATGACCCACCCGCCACCTTTATCAGCATTACAGCCTACACCAAGGGAATAGAACATAAATTAATCGAACGAATAAAGAATGCGAAAACATTATCACGAGTTTTTTTTCACTCTCCCCACGAAAATGTGGCGCGCGAGATTCATCGTGAATTGCCGACAGTCCCCCTCGTAGTTAGCCGGGCTGAGGCCTCTCGCCTATATTTAATGTCCACATTGAAGCTAGAAGCCCTACCAAGACTTGAAGGGCAAATTTTTTGGGCTGATTTTATTAAAGAAGAAAATAATTTTTCTTTGAATTTACTAAATGAGCTTAAAAAAAGGCACGTACCCACATTGTTTGGTCCAGCCAACAACGAAGTGCAATGGAAGCGCCTTATAGATCTTAAGTTTTCAGGAATTATTACTGATGACGCGCCCAAAATGATCAGTTGGCTCAAGACGCGGCAGAACCAACAATAATCTTGCGTGCCTCTTTGTTTCGAATTAGGTTTTAAAGATGAACATGCAAGTCCATTCAAGTATGTGGGGCTCCCTTTGGGACGCTGGCATTATAGTACAATTGACACTTTTATCTCTAGTAGCTTTATCCGTATTCTCTTGGGCGATTATTTTGGCAAAACGAAAACAATTCGGTTCGGTACGATCCGCCAACGAGCCCTTTCTAGAAAGCTTTTGGAAAGCCACCTCTCTTGACACAATTTACCAACAAGTTCAGACAAACAGTCAGAGTCCCCTTTCTCGGGTCTTCAAAAATGGCTACTTAGAGCTTCAGAAGTTAGCAAGTGCAAAAGCGACGCAAGATACTACCACTCCCCAGCCGCTACTCTCGGGAATCGACAATTTACAGAGATCGCTCAACAAAACAATTGATCAAGAAATTGCGGCGCTCGAAGACAAACTTAGCTTTTTAGCTACGATCGGAAACACGGGACCATTTATAGGTCTCTTTGGAACTGTTTGGGGAATTATGACTGCCTTTCGCCAAATTGGATTGACACAATCAGCGCGTCTGGATGTTGTTGCGCCGGGTATTTCTCATGCTTTAATTGCTACAGCCATCGGTTTACTAACCGCCATTCCAGCGGTGGTTTTTTATAATCACTATATTACCAAACTCAGAAAAGAGGAGCTCTCTCTGACCTCATTTGCTTCTGATTTTTTGAATATCGCCAAACGCAATTTTTTTAGAGAAAAATAATGCAGACCCAATCTAGTCGGCAGCAACGATCCGTCATGAGTGAAATCAACGTTACTCCCTTTGTGGACGTTATGCTTGTCTTGTTGATTATCTTTATGGTGACAGCTCCCTTGATGCAGCAGGGAATTGAAATCGAACTCCCTGAGACGGCGGCATCAGGCGTTGAAACCAAAGAAGAACCCTTTGTTTTATCCATTAACAAGAGCGAGAAGATTGTTGTTGGTAAGACTTCAATCGAAATGGAAAAACTTCGTGAAAAACTTAGGGCTATTTTTAAAACACGAAAAAACAAACAAATTTACATCCAGGCAGATAAAACTGTTTCTTATGGCTTCGTTGCCGAGGCAATGGCAGAGATTCGAGCCGCGGGCATTTTGAATATTGGCCTGGTAACCCTTCCTAAAAACATAAAGTGAAATTACAATACTTAGTGCTCGAAGATCCCGATCTCAAAAAGAATTTAACAAATTCTTTGATTGGCCATATAGCAGTGTTTTTTCTTTTTACAATTAAAGCAGTTTTTTTTTCAGGTGAAGCGATAATAATTAACAACGCTGTTCGCGTAGACTTAGTATCTCTTCCTGACAAAGTAATGCCAAAAATCAATGAGCCGGCCGAAGTTGAACCTGAAAAGGTTGCGCTGGAAAAACCGGTCGAAAAACCAATAGAAAAACCAAAAACGCCGACATTTGATTTGGCCAAAACTAAACTCGAACAAAAAGAAGCACTCGACAAGCTTAAAAATCAAATGAAAAAAAAGACTGAACCAGCGCCACAACCTGAGGTGCCACCACCTCCCCAGCCCACACTATATAAAGGGAACGTATTGTCGCCCGGAAGCGAGGTTGTTGGTGTCGCAAAACTGGAATACGATAAATATTTTGATCTAGCACGAGCAAAGGTAAAACTTCATTTTATTTTGCCGCAGTGGTTAAAAGATTCTGGCCTTAGAACCCATGTTCTGGTGAAAATAGACGAGAGGGGTTACGTAATTGATCGGAGTTTGGTAAAATCCTCTGGTAATGAAATTTATGATAAGTTGGTGCTAAAGGCTATTATGGAGGCCAGCCCATTGCCGGCCCCACCCGATCGCCTTAAGCAAGTTTTAATGATTGACGGCATGGTTGTAGCCTACCCTGACTAGAGGAATGAAAATGAAAATGTTGTTTTTAATCACTCAGCTAATTTTTACTGTAAGTACTTTTGCGCAAAGTGCAGCGGATAACAAACCAATTCTTCAGGTGGGTCAGGCAACGTTAGTTAAAAAAAGTCTTTTGGCTATGCCCCAGTTTCAGTTTTTTGGTAACCCCGGCGTATCTACAAAATATGTGGAGACAGGAAAAACATTATTCGATGTCCTCAAAAATGACTTAGAGATCAGCGGTTATTTTACTTTTATTGACAGCAAAGCTTATCTTGAAGACCCCAATAAAACCGGCTTGAAGCCCGTCACAGTAGAACCCAATGGATTTAATTTTGAAAACTGGAAACAAATCAGCGCTGATTTTTTGATAAGGGCCGGTTATAATATCAAAGCGAACTCCATTGATCTCGAAGTATATCTATATCATGTCCCTAGCTCAAAACTTCTTCTCGGTAAAAAATATCAAGGCGAAACAAAAAACGCTCGCTATATGGCCCACAGGTTCGCTAATGATATTTTGCTCAGCTTGACCGGCAAAAAAGGTTTTTTTGTTTCTAAACTCGCAGTCACAAGTGACCGTGGAGGAAAAGATTTTAAAGAGCTATATGTAATGGATTGGGATGCTTTTGAAGGGAGCATAAAACAAATTACCAACAATAAATCTGTGACCATATCGCCATCTTGGTCAACCGACGGCAAAAAAGTAGCTTATTCAGCCATGCTTTATAAACCTAAACTTAAAATGCGAAACGTCGATCTTCTGCTGCACGACCTCGCCTCAGGAAGTTCGACAGTGATTTCTGATGATCCTGGCACCAATTCTGGCGTTAACTTTCATCCTGATGGAAAAAGTTTGCTTTTCACGAATACTCGAAAGACAGGTCACCCTGACATCTTTCGCTATTACTTTGATAATAAAAAACTAATTAAAATTACTGCTGGTCCCTTAGGCGCAATGAACGTCGAACCCTACGCAAGCCCTGACGGTCGTCGAATACTTTTTTCGTCTGACCGAAGTGGCGGCCATCCCATGATCTACGTCATGGATATCAATGGTGGAAATGTCAACCGCCTCACTTTTGCCGGCAGGTATAACTCAACCCCTGCATGGTCTCCTGATGGCAAGCTCATTGTATTTGCCGGGCAAGAAAATGACCATTTTGATATATTTTTAATGAACGCCGACGGTACAAATATGATTCGCCTGACGAGTTCGCCTAAACGAGGAAGTTCAAAACTTGCCAATAACGAAGATCCTTCTTTTTCTCCCGATGGCCGAAATATAGTTTTTCGAAGCAACCGAACCGGCTCCTACCAAATATTTTTAGTGAATCTAGACGGCTCAGTGGAACGAAGGCTCACTTTTGATAACTTTAATTACGAGAAACCCGTTTGGTCACCATTTCTTGACTAACATGATTTTGCCCGAAGTTAGCTCGTATTCTCTAAATCAAATTGCCGAAGCACAAAAATTATTTCCGATACTCACAGACTATAGAAGAATACTTGATCGGGATTCGACTTCTACTCTAGAGCAATTACGAAAGACTCGCGTTAACAAATTTGTTGAATGTGTTCTTGCCAATTACTTTAAATCCGCTACCCCTGAAGCCGTATGTCGATATTGGAGCCGATTCTCAGACGAAGTTATTCGCAGCGTATACGCCCAATCAAATTTATCCCGTCATGACATTACGATTTTGGCAGTCGGTAAGCTGGGAGCCGAAGAATTAAATTTGAGCTCTGACATAGATCTCATGTTTTTGCAAAAAGAGAACCAACCTATCGACAGACGCTCGTTCTCTGATTTTTTAATGTCGCTGACACAAAAATCTGATTTTGGTTTTTTCTTTCGTGTCGACGTAGATTTACGACCTGGTGGTCGCATGGGGCCCATTATAAGTACACCCTCTCAATTTGAAGACTACTACGGAAACTATGGAGAGACCTGGGAGCGCCTAGCCCTCATTCGCCTGCGGCCACTACTGGGAAATCAAGATATTATCGCATCTATTGAATCATTTCGGAAAAAATTCTGCTTTCGTAAACATCTCGATTATACACTCCTCGAGGACCTAAAGACCCTGCGGAGCAAAATTCAGCATTTTTATCTTAATCAGGACGAGCGCTCTTTTAATCTCAAGCTAGGTGTTGGCGGCATTAGAGACATCGAACTTTATATTCATGCACTTCAGGTGATTCATGGCGGAAAAAACCCGCAACTGCAAACAGGTTCAACTTCTAAAGCGATTCAACTTTTACAGGACTGTAAAATTTTATCCTTTGAAGATGCGGAGTTTCTTAGTGAAACATATTGGTATTACCGTCGCCTTGAAAACCTAGTTCAGTCGAAACTTGATCAACAAACCCACAGTTGGAAGCTAGATTCATCACCTCTTGACCCGCAGGCATGGAGGGAAATAGGTGCTCGTTCACAGAAAACCGACCTTTTGGTTTCGTCGCTTATCGGTAGCGCGAGCTCAGAAATTGAAATTCCGAAGGAATTGCCTGAGCAGTTCGCCTGGCTAAAAAAACATGGAGCTCACAGCCCCAAAATTGTTGAGATCTGGCCCACTCTTATAGAAACAAAGGTATTGTCATCAAACTCTCAGAGAGATGAACGTGAACGTCTTATTTTTTTACAAAGTTTTATATTAGAGCTCAACCGCACGACTCAAGAGAAGGACCTCCCAATTCTTCTTCTGGCAGATTTTTTGAAATCTGTTCGGGCGAAAGCTAGTTTTTTCTCCATGCTTAACCGAAATCCTGAAATTACCAAGGAATTGGTTTGGCTTTTTTCACTTTCTCCTTATTTAAGCCATATTTTAATTTCGCGCCCAGAGTTACTGGATAGCTTTATTCTGAAGACCATCGAAATTCATACAACAGATATAAACTCCCTTATAGAAGATCTTGGCGACAATAAACTTCTCTCCGAAATAATTTGTTCGAGTCAGTTTTTATTACATAAGGATATTGGCCGCCTCACGCAGGCCTTATCTGATTCGGCAGACAGAATAGTAACGCACCTCTTAAGCAAAACCAAAGAAGATTTTCCGAAAAGCCAGATCGGTATTTTGGCGATGGGTAAGTGGTCTGGGCATGAATTAGGATTGAATTCTGATCTTGATTTTATTTTTATCACTCCCAATAGTCCCGATAAGGATGATCATGCCGTTGCCAAACGCATGATAACCCGACTTACGCAAAAAAATCGCGGCGGCCACCTCTACAGTTTAGACTTTAGACTGCGCCCTTCTGGAAAGGCAGGTCCCATTATTGTCAGTCGAGAACAGCTAGAAGAGTTTTTAAACAAAACTGCTAAAATCTGGGAGCGCCAGGCCTATCTCAAATCTCGGGCCCTGGGCGATCCCAGTTTTTTTCCGGCCCAGTATGCTATTACCAAAAAAATAACCGAAGATGATCGAATCGAACTAATGAATGTAAAGCGGCAGCTCGAGTTAGAGCCCACCCATGGTGTCGATCTAAAATATTCTCGGGGAGCTTTATTAGATATTGAGTTTAATTGTCAGTGGGCCATACTTAATCAACAGATATTTAGTCGTGATACTTCTACTTTGGGAATGATTCACTCTCTTTCTCAAAATAGTTCTGCTTGGCTGGAGCATTCTGCCGGTCTATTAAAAAACTACCTTTATTTACGCCAGCTTGAACAAATCAAACAACTTGTCTCTTCGGCCCCGGGTTCAGACTTAAATCTAAACCAACCACACATCGAAAAAATTGCCCGGCTCTTTGAAACTGATCCAAAGGCACTCTTAGACTCTGTTATGAAGGTGCTTATTGAGAATCAGCTGACTTTCAAAAGTCTTGACCCACTTAGTCCGCCCAGTTAACCTAAGGTTTAGAGTATGAGAACGCATAATATTTATAAACTTTTTTTCGCAATTGTGTTTTATCTAGGTTGCCTTCCGGGATTTGGAAATGCTTCATTTGCTGCTCAGTCCGCCAAAAAACCAAAAGCTGTTTACGCTGTAGTTTTAACTTCCATGGGAAGCTTCGATATTAAATTGTTTCACACCCATGCACCTAAGACCGTCACTCACTTTATAAGCTTAGTTAAAGGTCTAAAAGAAACCGTAGATATCGAGACCAGAAAGAAAGTTAAAAGCCGGTATTATGATCGGCTGACCATTCACCGTGTTGTACCTGGGTTCATGGTCCAAGGCGGAGATCCTGCGGGTGACGGAACAGGTGGGCCGGGAGTGAGCGTTGATCAAGAGATTAACCCTGATCTCGAGTTCGACGAGGCCGGTATTGTCGCTATGGCATCGCCCAAGGGCGAAAAAATTGGAAGTCAGTTTTTTATTACTTTATCTCCTCAACCTGATCTTAACAGAAACTTTACAATTTTCGGCCAGGTAACAAAGGGAATGGATATTGTAAAATCAATTTCGGAAACAAAGCGAGATCTCCGTGATAAGCCGCTTACGCCTGTGGTAATGAAATCGATTCAAATTCAATATCGATAAATTGCACCCAAATCTAGAGCTCGTCCTTACTTGTGATAAATATTTCTATGCGCCGATTTTTGGCCCGATTTTTTTCATTGTTATTCGGGACAAGTGGCTTTTGATCAGCATAGGCTACCGCTAGAATTTTATTGGGAGTCAAACCCTGCCATTCAATCAAGTGCCGCACTAGTCGAGTAGCCCGAGCTGAGGAGAGCTCCCAATTACTCGGAAATTCTCGGGTCTTAATGGGCGTGTTATCCGTATGCCCCTCAATGATAATTTTGCCGTCCATTTTCTCTAGTATTTCGCCAATCTGTTTTAATGGCTCAAAAGCTGAATCGTTAAGTTTTGCAGATCCTGCTCGAAAAAGTCCCGACGCCACTAAGCGAATTCTCACCCCTAAACTGTCGTGGGTAATCTCTTCTACGATCGAATTGCCGTCAGCTCCTTCAGAAATTGGTTTTAGCTCGCGAGCAATAAGGTCTTTAAGCTCAGCGGGACCCTTTTTGCCCAATGAAACCTGCAATGTTCCCGTTCCGCTGTCTCCTGCTCCCTCGCCGCCAAAACTGGCTACCTCATAAAGATATTTTCGAATAGATTTTTCGAATTGTTTTTCTTTTTCTGGGTTTCGTTGGGCTGTTGCATACATGACCACAAAAAATGCAAATAAAAGGGTTATAAAGTCGGCGTATGAAATTAGCCAGCGCTCGTGGTTTTCGGGTTCTTCAGGACGGTGACCTGGGCGACGGCGCCGAGCCATTTTTTATTTTCTCTCCATCTTGTCAAACCAATAAGAGTTAAGTTTTTCGTGAATTATGTGAGGATTCATGCCACTGACAATCGATATCGCTCCTTCTAAAACAAGCTCCTTCTGAAGTGACTGCTGTTTTATTTTTCTCTTAATTTTATTCGCAATAGGTATAAAAATTAGATTGGCCGAACCCACTCCATAAATAGTGGCCACGAATGCGACCGCTATGCCCTTTCCGAGATTACCCGTATCTGTGAGATTTTGCATAACATGTATAAGGCCCAAAATTGCTCCAATGATTCCTATCGTTGGCGCAAATCCACCGGCCTCCATCCAAACCTTTGCACCGCCCAACATGTGTTCTTCTTCGAGTTCTATCTCGTGCTCAAACACTTCTCGAATGGTGTGGCTCTCAACTCCATCTACAACATAACGAAAAACTTTCTTCATATAGCTATTAGAAAAATAGGAAATGTTTTTCTCTAAAGCGAGGATGGAGTCTTTTCTTGCGATCTGGGCAGCCTGAGTAATTTGCGCAATAATTTCTTCGGGTCGTTGACCCTCACTTTCTTGAAAAGCAGTTTTAAATAGGGCGACCGCTGTTCTAAGATCTTCTTGCGTAGAGCTGATAAGAACAGCTCCGAGTGTGCCACCAAAAACAATAAAAAATGCAGTGGTTTGAACAAGAGAGCCGATATGCCCACCCTCTAATACTTGCCCAAGAAGAATTCCACCGATTCCAAATACTAAGCCAAAGAGACTTGCCTTATCCCATTTCAAACTGACACCTCTAATATTTTTATTTTGTCATGGCTTGGGCCAATTGAGTATCCGAGATTTTTTTCTTCGGGCCTTGTGTCTAGGCGCCAAAGTGTCTATGCTTACCCATTATGGAGACTAGGTGAAAATTCTTATCACAGGAGCAAATGGCTTTTTGGGTCACTGGATGGCCAAGCGCCTTCGCGAGGAAAACCACCAAACGTTTGCTCTGGTTCGAAGTCTATCAAACCTTGATGAAATACAAAAATGGGGTATCACACCAGTGTTGGGCGACATCACAGATCGCGAGTCGGTTTTTTCTGTCACTAAGAATATGGAAGGGGTTTTTCATCTTGCAGGTCTAGTTGCCTACACGCCCAATGAGCGTAAGACGATGGTTCAGGTAAATTATCATGGTACTAAAAATATAGTAGATGCCTGCATAGCGCATAGGGTCCCTCGTCTTTTACACGTCAGTAGTGTTTCTGCAATCGGCGCCAGCTTTTCGCCTCAGATAATTTTAGATGAGTCTGCCAAATTTAATTTGCGACATTTACATCTTGGTTATTTTGATACTAAACACGCCGCAGAGATGTATGTCCGCAGGGCCGCAAGATTAAATCGTCTCGCCGCAGTAATTGTAAATCCCTCAACTATTTATGGCGCCGGCGATGCAAAAAAAGGAAGTCGCGGCACCCAACTTAAAGTAGCAAAAGGGAAATTCCCATTTTATACATCTGGAGGAGCCAATGTCGTGGCGCTTGAAGATGTAGTAGATGCCATGTGGTCGGCTTGGCAAAAGGGTCGAAATGGAGAGCGTTACATTTTATCTGGTGAAAATATATTGATTAAAGACTTGTTTGCGAAAATAGCAAAGGCCTCTGGGGTAAATCCCCCAAAAATATTTTTGCCCAATGGCGCATTGAGATTACTGGGACTAGTTGGCGATCAACTGGCTAAAATTGGTAAAAAGGCTCCCATTAGCAGTGAGACCGCTTGGATCTCGCAACTTTACCATTGGTTTTCAAATGAAAAAGCGAAAAGGGAACTTGGATTTAAGGCTCGTTCAGCTGATGTTGCAATCGAAAACAGCATCCGTTGGTGCAAAGATAATCATCTCATTTAGACTAGCGTCTCTATTTTTTTCGACATTCTTTGTAGTGACCAATTTGTAAAAAGAAAACTCAAAATCAAAAAGTAGAGTACAGCAAGGTAAAATGATAATTCAAATCTACCTTCCATTATTGCTCGAAATAAAAATACTCCCTGGCTCAAGGGTAATATTTTTATCAATGCCTGTACGGTCTCTGGATAATTGGTCATTGGAAAATAGGTATTACAAAGCATTGCCATAGGAATTAAAAATCCAGATTGATAATAAATAAATGATTCTGATGATCCTACGATTGAAGTAATAAATAACCCGAGAGAAGAAAAAAACCAGCAGAGAAGCACTGAGGCGCCTAGTAAAGAAAAAAGCTGTCCCAGCGATAAATATTTGTCGACATAAAGCACAAGCACTACAGTTAAAGCACTGAGCAATCCCTTAAATACAGCCCATAGAATCTCGCCTAAGAGTAAATCCATGGAACTAATTGGCGTTAAAAATAAGTTCGCAAATGTTTTGCTAAAGTAAGCTCGGTTGTAAGTGCCATAAGTAGTTTCGTAACTGGTAGTGATCATGACAGATATGGCAAGTAGTCCAGGAAAGAAAAACTCAAAATAAGAAACTCCATTTACTTCAGCTACTAAAGAGCCAACGCCATTTCCAATAGCAAACAAATAGACAAGTGGTTCAACGCTGACCCAAAAAAAATTAATAAGCGGCGCTTGTCGAAAAACGAGAAAGTAGTGGCTCCACACATTGAAGGCGCCAACCCTCAATTTTGGAAGGAACCATAAATCTCTAGCAAGCCCCCTTAGGTTGTCGCCCATGGCTTTTGCTCCAGCGAATGACCAATAAGTTTTACGAAAATATCGTCGAGATTAGGTTTACGGGTAATAATGTTGTCGCTTAAAATCTTTGTCAGAGCCTCTTTTATATCTTGGCCTTCCTTGAAAAAGATTCGCACTCGGTTATCAACAATAAAGACTTCGTAACTATTACTAAATTTTGCTAGCTGATACTCGACCTCAGCGGGTGGACTTTGAAAATCTATGACGGTAGTGCCTACGATATTTGTTAGCAATGATTTGGCTTCGCCCTGCTCTATGACCCTTCCATTATGCAAAAATAAAATATAGTCACAGAGTTCCAAGGCATCCCCGTAATTAGATGTTCCAATAACTAAATTAATATTGGCCTTTTGAACAAATTGTAACATCTGTAAAAACCACTTTTTGTCATTGCTGGTCAGGCCCTTTGTTGGTTCATCAAGTACTAAAAGTTGAGGCTGATGTAAAAGTGCCCGCGCCAAACATAGTTTTTTTCTTTGGAACAAACTAAGGTGTCGGGTGGAGTAACCCTCAAGACCGCCAAGTTCCATTTGCTGGAGGAGTTCTCGCGCACGATTTTGAACCACTGGGCCAGCAAGATCATAAAATTTACCAAAAACTGTTAATTGTTCTATCACGGTGAGATCTTCCTCGAGACTGAGAGCATCCGGCACCACGCCAACAATTGATTTAATCTCCCGAGGTTGATTTTTGGCATTGTAACCCAAAACCATGACCTCACCTTTATCTGAGAATGCCGTACAATAAATCAAACGCAGCAGGCCCGTAACGCCGCTATTGCGCGGACCAAGAACTCCGTAACTCTTTCCGACGTCAAAACTAAAACTGATATTTTTTAAATCACAAAAATTGGGGTAGTGCTTATTGACTCCGCGGGCCTCAACTAAGACTTTCTCGATCTTTCTATCCATGACCACCCATCAAAAAAGCCTGGTGACTTGTATCTTCTTTAATTAAATTTTGCACCCGCAAGAAATAAGATTCAATCACTGAATTTAGGGCCTCCTTGGTGGTGGCTGAAAATATATCACCTCTAAACTTGGATGAGTCTGGGAGACCCGTCGATTGCCACATAGCAAACTTTCGCAACTGTATTAAGGCGTATCGCTCTGGAAAATTACTATAGTAAAGCTCTTGGAGGCGTTCACTGAGGGCTGCGTAGTTTTTTTCAACTACCTGTGTTCCACTTAGTGCTTCATGAAAAATATAAGGGTTCTTTAAACAACCTCGACCGATCATTACGCCGTCACACTTACTTTGGTCGAGCCGCATTCTTGCAACCCCCGCCGAACTCACGTCACCATTGCCCAGCACTGGTATTCGACTTTGCGCCTTTACCCAAGAAATATAATCCCAATCAGATAAACCACTATAACCTTGTGCGCGGGTTCGTCCGTGAATGGTGACCCAGGTTATGCCCTCGTCATGCGCCAGGCGCACGACTTCATCGGCATTTCGAGTTTCATTATCCCAACCTGTACGAACTTTTATTGTGAGTGGAATTTGGATGGCTTGTTTTACAGTTCTCAATATATTTCTGAGGGTTATCAAGTCACGCAAAACAGCAGCACCCGCCCCCTTTCGCACGACCTTAGCAACCGGACAGCCAAAATTGAGATCAATAAAATCAGCACCAAAGTCTTGGGACTCTTTAGCGGCCTCAGCCAAAATTTCAGGTGTTTCGCCAAAAAGTTGAATGCCGAAAGGACGCTGAACTTCATCAAAGGCCATCAACATTTTGGTTTTGGTGCTGCAGTACTTAAGTCCCATTGCAGACACTAGTTCTGTAATTACAATACCAGCCCCCATCTCTTTCATAAAAGTACGAAAGGCACAATCTGTGATCCCGGCCATGGGAGCCAACACATAGGGATTGGATTTTAGATGGGCAAGTAGGGCTTGTTCGGTCATATGGTTTTGGATAACACTCGAGCCCAATTTGAGCAAAGAAAAAGCCCGCTTGAGAGCGGGCTTTTGTTAAAGTTACCTAATCGTCAGTTAAATCAGATTAGAACTTTGCAACAGCTTGTAGGTATACCCAGGAAATTGAACTCATTTTTTTATCATCTTGATCTGCAGCACTTAACCCCGCAGTAGTACTAGTCAAATAATCGCCTGCACTAAATTGTGAATAGCCAAGTGTCCAAGCTAAGGCCTTCATTTTTGAGCAAGTAACATTTAAATCTAGTTCATTTCCAACAGCGGAATCATTGCCTGCTGCCGCTGCGCCGTAGGCAACTCCACCAAAGTCATAGACTGAAGTGAAGGCACCATTTTTGTCAGCGCCATCTTCGGTTCTGGATAACATATGGTAAGTAGCATTAACTGTCATGTGTTCCATCATGGTACCAGATATAGAAACAGCAGTATCTGTAATATTTCGACGGCTAAATAGACTAATATCGCCGAGCCAATTGGAACCACTTGGGAAGAGCTGATCATAGTTACGATCAGACGCTGCATACTCTAATCCTAAGCGCCAGTTTTGTTTGAAAGTGAATCCCACATTTGCGCGCATGCTGCCAGCATCTTCGAGATCTGTCGTTACGGCACCAGCGTTTGTCTCACCGCTTTGAGTGTTGTACTCAGCAGTGAAGTCAACTGCGCCCTTGCCGCCTTTTACGCGGAGGCCAGTTGTATTTACCAGAGCAGTTGGCCCAGGCGTAGTCTGAGTCGTCCGGTCTGATTTAACTAAATAATATAAGTCAAAAGCAGATACGGTACTTCCTAAAGCCATGCTATGATAAAGTCCATAGAAATCAGAATCATCTCCATTAACCCCAACCGCACCGGCATGACCAGCATCTTTATCTTTTATTTTGTTATAGAAAGCATCTAGCCAGCCTTTTGACCATTTGTAGTTTACTTTCCAACCATCAAAAGCGCGACCAGTAAATGTCCAGCTATCTGAACCGATCAAGTATTCATCGCCATAGTTCATTTCGTAGCGACCCACCGTAACTGATGCACGGTCATGAGCTTTATAAGTCAAATATCCCTGATGAACGTCTAATCCGCTATCGTTGTAACCATCACCATTTGTTGCTGCACCTTTAGAACCAGCAGGATCATCCCCAAGATTTTTTACAAACTTAGGTTGAAAAAAAACCATTACTTTTGGATCTGGCATAAATTTTAAATCCCAATTAATGGACATGCTCGAAAAATCCGTTGATCGCGAGTCTAAACCAGCATTTGTAAAAGTATCGCTGTATTCTTCACCGCGCCACTTCATTCCACCACTACTCTCAAAATTCACTTCGGCTGAAGCAATTGACACAAGACCGAAAACGGCTGTGGCAGCGGCTACTAGCCCTAAACCTTTTAGTTGTCGTAACATATGTTGTTCTCCTTATTATTAAATTTTCTTCTTAGTATTTAAACCTTGTTTAACACTAAAGCTTTTAAAAACTATTTTAACCTTCTTGATAAGTTTGGAGATTTACGTCTGGCTATGTCAACCAAATTGTTTAAAGAATTCAGGGGGGGCTTAGAATCTGAGCAACTGCTAGACGTTCGGCCAGGAATTCTTTGTGAGCAAACCTTGGTCGTGGAGGGTAGCTATTAAAGTTTGCGGAAATAACAAGAGGTACCCGCTGCTGATAACCCAAATTTTTGCGGGTCAATGGCCTCTGCAGAACCTAGGACTAGCATTCCTTTTGGTTTTACCTTCGCGAGAATGCGGCGGATGATAACGTCAACGTCATCAGGTTTGAAATATATAAGGACATTTCGACACACAACCCAGTCAAACTGTTCTTCGTTGTCTGGCTGGAGTTCGGTTAAACTTCTAACCTCAAATCGAGTTCTGTCTCTAATTTCTTTATCGAGTGTAAAAAACCCACTGGTTTTACCAGAGCCTTTAAGAAGAAATCTCTGAAATTCACTTTTGATTTTGGCAATGTCATCGTTAATTTTGTAAATACCCCTGTTAGCTGCGGCCACACTGATCGGGTCAATATCACGACCGACGATTTCATAATCAAATCCAGGCACCATATTTCGAAAGTGCTCTAAGACTAATCCAAATGAGTAGGCCTCCTCACCGCTCGAGGACGCCGCACTTAAGAGTTTGAATTTTTCGTTACTAAGTTTGAATCCCCCTTTAACCAAGTGGTCTTCAAGTCGGATGTAATGTTTGTTTTCACGAAACCAATTTGTTGTGTGAATGGTCAGTGCCGATACAAACTCTGCCATCTCACTTTTGTTAGACCAAGTGTACTTGAGATATTCCTCTAAATTATCAAAGCCCGCAGCTGTAATCCGCCGGGCTACATTAGTTGCCAAAATTTTACGACGGTACTTACCCTGCTGATAAGTGCCCGTGATCTTTTCGATAATTTCAAAGATCTCCTCTTTTTCTTCTGGCTTTAATGCTAAAACGCCCATAAGACCTGACTAGACGGTCTTCTTAAACGAAGTATCATCTGCATCGACATCATCCGACTTTTGTGACCCCGCTTGGCCGCCATCACCCTGCTGGCCAGCTATTGAAATGATTTTCTCGGGTTTACCGGAGCCCTCAACAAACTTTTTAAGACCGGTCGTAGCGACCTTTTTGCCAACAGCAGCAGATTCAGTGAGAATTTTTTCGACCTCTCGATCTGTTGCTGCATCTTGGACACCCGACCCAATATGGTTCCCTTCGTCAAGAATTTGATCAACATAGTCTGCCTTTTTGCGGTTTTCTTTTTCAACCGAACCTTGCACAAGAAGCATTGTGGCTCTCATGATTTGGTTTAAGCGACGGCTCTGATCCCCCAAATTATCGGCTGCACCTGAGATCTCCAGACCCATGCGGGCGCTACGAGTCGTGGCATCATCCAGTTTACTCATAGAAACAGTAGTCTGTTGTACACCGTTTTCTTGTTCACGAGCGGCATCGTTAACACTCTCAATTTGGCTGGTAATCGTTTTAATTTCTTGTGCAATTTCGTCAAATGTTTTTTGAGCGCGCTTAGAAACACCCTGCCCGTCGGTAGACCGAGCTCTTGTGATTTCAACAATTTGTAGTACCTGCTTTTGCGAGTCATCTAATAAACTTTTAATCTCTTTCGCCGCAGCTCCTGACATTTGCGCGAGGTTTCCGACTTCCTCTGCAACTACCGCAAAACCTCTACCGTGTTGTCCCGCACGAGCCGCCTCAATTGATGCGTTGAATGAAAGCAACTGCGTTTTAAACACGATACTGTTAATGACATTTGTTTTTGCAGAAATCTCGTTAATAATGTTAGCCATATTTTGAAGCTGACTGTTAGCCTCTTGAATGGCTTCCATGGCATCCACCATCTGACGCATATTTTGCGCGCCTTCTTCTGTTTTTTCAGATACCCGTTTCGCCGATTGTAACGACTCAGAAATGTATTCACCTGATTGGTTAATCATGCTGTTCATTTCTTCCATCGCAGCAATTGTCTCTTGAACGGCAGCGGCCTGTTCGTTACTACATACAGCTAACTCGCGAGAACAAATTTGCATTTCTTCTGAAGTTTTAAAAGTGTCATCAGCTCCCGCTCTTAATTTGCCCGAGACCGCTACCAATTGAGCACTCATCTGATTTGCCCACCAAAAGCCAATGATCGCAGCTACAAAGAATGACAGTACGGCAAACCAATATAAGGGTCTCACAGAGGCGTAAATTCCGCCGAGTACGCTTTCTTCTTCGGCACGAAGTAAAATGCCCCAATTAAAATTAGAGAGAAATCCGTTAAAATCCTTTAGCGAGGCATATCCAACAAATTGTTGAACTTTTTTGCGAGCATGCATTGCTGCCCCTGCGCCTGACTTTCCGGCGACCAAGCTTTGTGCGGCCTCAACACCTTTGTCGGCAAGATTAAGACTCAGGATCACGTCGGGCTTGTGGAGTACTTCAATATTTTGATTGTTATAGAAGGGATCATAGTCAATCAAGACCTGGCCCTTACTGTTAATCATTGTTAGCTCGACGGCTTCAATGCCACTATTGCTAATTGTTTTATAGTAGTTTTGAAACTCGGCCTCAATATACTTAAAGTCGGCACGTGCTGTTAATACACCCATCACACGGCCATCACTATTAACAATAGCCTTACTAAAACTATTGCCGTAGCGAGGCTCACCATAAACTGCGGTTGACAGGGGATCTATTTGAAAATCTTCAACGAAAGTTCCTGCTAAGTTATTCTCTTTATCGTCGGAATATCTCTGGGCTTTAGTTTCGGTAAACCATCTTTCTGACCCTAAAATCTTCTTTAATTCTGCGGGGTACAACAAAGGCTTGCCGTCTGCAGTTTTAGTGTTTGCCGCCACAAAATTGCCTTCGATGTCATACATCGCAATCACATTATATATTTTGTAGAGTTCAACGTACTTGTCGAGCACTGCCTGAATTGCCGCTTGATCCGTTAAGAGCAGCGTATTGTTTGAAGCAAATGTTTGGATGTCTCCATAGCGCTGTTTAAACTGCATCGCAACTGCTGCTCCTAAGCCCTGAGCGAGCGAGCCCATATTGGCTTGAGCCAAATCTTGCTGTTTGCCTTTTAGTACCAAAACTATCACAAATGTGATGAAGCCCATTGCAGCCATCATGCCGAGTGATAGCAACATCACTTTCGCCTTGAGTGACCACCTAGTACGTTTTTTCATTACCGCTCCCTCTGAATGCCTATCAACCTGTTAATTTTTTGTTATTCTCTGAACTATGTGCTTGTAATATTTTGTGTAAATCAATCAACGTAATAAGATGCTTGTTGTACTTGCCGACTCCAATCAGCGCTTCACGGAGAATTTCGATTCCTATGTTGGGATTGCGTTCGATTTCTTTTTCTGAAAGACTTATAACCGACTCCACTCGATCTACCAACCCTGCCATCGGGCCGCCGTCGGTACTAAAAACCATGAGCGCCATATTAACTCCGGTCTCTGCATTATGATTAAACCTGGTTCTCAAGTCTAATACTCCCACAATTTCTCCACGAATATTGATGACTCCCGAAAAGTGTTTTGCCGTATTGGGAATTGGCTTTGGGGCCTGAGGTTCAACCACTTCGCGTACTCCCAACAAAGGGGTGCCATAAAGCTCTTCTCCAAGGCGAAAAAGAAGGTACTTATTATTAATGTTTTCGTCATTAACAGAACTTTCGTTTCCATCCCTTTGGAGTTGTTTTATGTCTTCACTCACTTAGCGCGCTCCCAAAATTTCATATCCGATTTACACCTTTAGTCCCAACGCAACACGGCGAAGGTAGTCATTATTCTCCTTTTACACTTGCAGTATCGGAATCAGATTTTCAAAATCAATAGCATATTCATTCTTTTTTCTACTCTGTTTGTAACCCGGGAGCTCTTTTATGATTTTATTAAATTCTTCATACTTTCTCAAAATAGGAATGACTTTAGTACTGGTCGGCTTTGCTTCGCCAGCCTTTGGTGTAGCTGACGAAGAAACCGCCAAAACGCTCACAAAAATTTTTCGCTCAGCACGTGCAGTGGTAGCAGATAATATCAAAAGCATGCAGACCAACCCAAAAGATGCCGGACTTGATATGGCTGGAATACAAAAGGCCGTTGATAGAAAGTATTTAGAAGCCACTGGCATCAAAATTGATATTACAAATGAGGCTACAAAAAATCTAAAAGACTCCATTGACACCGTATTTACAAAAGCATTTGCCGACGGTTTTAAAGAAACTTGGGCGGCGTCAAAACACTACCCCAACAAACTTTTACCGTTTCGGTTTGCTCGTGAAATTGGTCAAAAACTTAAAGCAACAAGTAGCGGAAAATACGAGGTACGTTTGACCGTTACCGACGACTGTCTTATTAATCCCAAGAACAAAGCTGACGACTGGGAAAGAAAAATCATGAACGAAATGATTGCCACAAAAGGCTGGGAGAAAAACAAAGGCTACTTTGAAGTTCAAGCCGAAAAAAACCAAGCTCGTTACATCATACCCGAGTACTATGGCTCTAATTGTTTGAGCTGTCATGGTGCAGCTAAGGGCAAAGAGCTTCACCCCAATTGTCCAAATTCTGAACTTGGCGCATTTGGCGGCGCGATCTCGGTTATCATGAAAATGTAACTGACACTTACGCTTTGTTTTGACTGCCGGTCCTTAGACCGGCTTTTGGGACCACGCCGCATTAAAATCAATGCTTTTCAAAATTCTGAATAAAAAGTTAAATGTAAGACTGTGATAAAAATACTCTTTTCTCTCCTTTCGTTTTTTGCAATTTCTGCACATGCCATTGAGGGCGAATACATTATAAACATAGCAAAAAAACAAGAAGAGAAACAAAAGAAGCGTTGGACCATCGCCGACTGGTTCGATACCAAGAAAAAGATGAGTTCTCAAGATATGTGGCTAGCGGCTCACACAAAAGATATTAAGTACGAGTTTTATATCGGTGCCGAGTCTGCCACTTTTGACCAAACGATCACTCAGGACGTCACTGATACCAATGCTAACTTCAAGATAACGAGGGGCTTGCTCGGTGCCTATAGCACTATATTTGGGTTTGAAGGGCAGTACATAGATGCCACCAACCACCAAACTGGCTGGGATGGTTCGTTTAACTTCCGAATTTTTGGCAATTATCTTCAAAACACCAATCTCACGCTGTTCTATGGAATACGAAATCGCCGCGATGGTTCTGGCGCAGAAATTGAAACCTTCAAAAATAATATGGCGGGTGCTTCTGTTACCCTCTATTTAGCTAAGAAATTGGGAATTATCGGCCTGTACCAACAGATCTTAAAGAGTAGGTCTGATCTAGCCACCGACCTTTTGGGTAAAAATATTGAGGCCACTCTCTTTCTAGACTTTGGCATTCTACGAATTCAAGGCACTTGGTTTAACGAAGATTTGGAATTAACCTCGGCTTCAGGTACACTAACAAAAACAAGTTCGGCGGGAACTCTCGCTGGCTTAAAACTATATTTTTAGAGGTGAAAAATGGCAGACCCAAAATCCACAATAGTAAAATTTAAGCCAGGAGATTATTTATTAACCGAGAAGCAGGCGGCAACTTGTTTGTACATCATTAAAGAGGGTCAAGTTGAGATTTTCAAAATGGATAATGAGAACAGAAAAATACCACTAGCTCTCGTAAACTCAGGTGAATATATTGGCGAGCTTTCATTGCTTGCTACCATGCCCCATTCGGCCAACGCTGTTGCTCTGACAAAGGTTACCACGATTAAAATTGAAAAGTCGGCGATCGATCAACAGCTTAAAGAGGTTCCCAAATGGTTTATGGGAATTACCAGAACCGTCACTATGCGCTTGATTCAAATGAACGAAGTCTTAAGACGAAATTCTATTGTCGACGAAAAACTTTCTAGCGCCATTCGAGTTGTTGGTGAACATTCTGGGCTAAAATCGGAAAGCGAGGATGCGCCTACTCCTGGATTAAATACGCCGATCACCCGAGCTCCTGGTAAACCTGAGGGTCGATGAGGCTTCTGCATAATCCCGTTAAAATTCATATTGCAGAAATAATACACCCGTTACTTCCCGAAAATTCGGCAACTATAAAGCAAGTGTATGAAAACCTCGTTGAACCGCCAAATCCTGAAATGGGCCATTTGGCGTTTGGTTGTTTTCAACTGGCAAAACTGTTACGTCAAGGGCCTCCGCAGATTTCTAAGACTCTCCAAGAAAAAGTAAAACCAGACGAGATCATCGATTCTGCAGTGGCTGCCGGACCTTACCTCAACTTTAAACTCAAAACTGCCGGCGTAGGTCAAAAAATAATTACACCCATACTCAGTGGTTCCTATTTCAAAACAGCGCTCACTGAAAATGCGCCAAAAACAATGGTGGAGTACTCTCAACCTAACACTCACAAAGAATTACATGTCGGCCACATGAGAAACCTCTGTTTGGGTAACTCTCTGGTGAGAGTTTTAAAATACTCCGGCTATAATATTATTGCCTCGACATTTCCAGGCGATATGGGAACTCACGTAGCCAAATGCCTCTGGTATATGAAGTATCACAATAAAGAATCCGTACCGACCACTAACCGCGGCGAGTGGTTGGGAAAGCACTATTCAAGAGGTCATATTGCACTTGAAGACGAAGAAAACACGCCGAACGGACCCAAAAATAAAGAACAGCTCACTCTAATTTTAAAACAGCTAGAGGCAAAAAAAGGTGAGTATTACGAACTTTGGAAAGAAACTCGCGAATGGTCTATTGATCTGATGAAAAGCGTTTATGCTTGGGCCGACGTCACGTTTGACTCTTGGTATTGGGAATCTGAAGTCGATGCAGACTCGGTAAAACTTGTTAAAAAGTTTTTGGCAGAAGGTAAATTGCAAAAGTCAGAGGGTGCAGTCGGTTTAGATCTGACCAAAGAGAATCTGGGATTTTGTTTGTTGTTAAAGTCTGATGGCACAGGATTATACGCTACTAAAGATTTAGAATTGGCGCGCCGAAAATTTGAAGACTTCAAAATTCAAAAAAGTATTTATGTCGTCGATATGAGGCAGGCTCTACATTTTAAACAAGTATTTAGAGTTTTAGAACTTCTCGGATTTCCGCAGGCTAAAGATTGCTTTCATCTGCAGTATAATTTTGTAGAACTCCCTGATGGTGCTATGAGTTCACGCAAAGGTAATATTGTGCCTCTCATTTCTTTGATCCACGAAATGGAGCGCGTGGTAAATGACCAATACCTTTCACGTTACAAGGACGAGTGGACCGAGCCTGAAATTAATAAGGTAGCCACTCAAGTGGCCAAGGGTGCAATTTTTTACGGAATGCTTCGGATGGACAACAACAAGCAAATTATATTTGATATGAAGGAGTGGCTAAAAATTGATGGAGACTCAGGACCTTTCATTCAGTACTCCTACGCTCGTATTGAAAGCCTCTGTCGCAAACTGAACTTTGACGCCAAAATAAAACCCGACTGGTCTCTCCTCGCCGAAAAATCTGAAGTCAATTTATGTGTGTACCTCATGCATTTTAATGCCACAGTTTTAAGTGCCGCTGAAAATCATAAGCCGGCGCTTGTTTGCAACTACCTTTATGACTTAGCTAAAAAGTTCAATCAGTTTTATCACGATTGCCCTATCGGGACTGCGGCCAACGATGAGTTAAAAACTACACGCCTCGCCTTAGCCTACGCCGCGGGCCGAGTGCTAAAAAATGGCTTGGACCTTTTGGGCATTCCTACACCTGAGAAAATGTAATTGGCGTCTTTTTAAAATAATAACAATAATTCGTCTAGAATAGGTGCGGGCAGACTTCGACCACGAGGCGTTAGAATGTCAATACTAGACTGAGCATAGAGATCTAAATTCGGAAAAGTTTCTAGGCCTGCCGACTCGATGAGAAATTCCGGAAGGAGACACCACCCGTCTGTATTCTTAACATAAGAAATAGCCACGTCATAAGAATCAAACATGAGCGAGACCTTGGGTTTTATTCCAAATTTCAAAAGCGCGGGATGATTTTCGCAAATTTCAATTCCCGAAAACGCTTTTGGTGAGGCATGAGGGTATATTGAAAGTTGCGAAATAATATGATCTCGTGATTTTCCAATAAGGGGATGCTTTTTCTTTACGGCAATTTTGAGTTGAATTTTCCATTTATGAATATTTTGGATTGTGGGATGAGGATTGGGCGAGAAGCATATTCCTAAATCAAGTCTACCTAGAGAAACCATTTCAAGAACTTGAGAAGATCTTAGGCTATAAGCTTCAAGAACCAATTTAGGATGCTTCCTTTGTATCCTCCCTAATGCAGGTGTGACATAGAGATGGGAGAGGGTATGAGTTACACCAATACGAAAGACACCCTCGAGCGGAAGATGTTGAGAGCGAAAGTTCGAACGCAAACTTTCAGCTTGATCTAGAAGTTTTCGAGCTTGTAAGGAAAAGAGTTTACCAGATTCGGTAAGGTAAATATTTTTACCTGATTTTTCAAAGAGCTTAATACCTAAGTCGAGTTCTAAATTTCGTATACTATGGCTAATGGCGCTAGGACTCACATTTAAAATCTTCGACGCTTTACCAATATGTTGGGTTTGAGCAGTTACTGATAAGTAGAGGAGTTGATCGATAGTCATTGTTCTAAAATATTCAACAAAACATATGAAATCAATTCATTTTTTAAATTAATAAATATCGAGCATAATTTACTCCAGAGTACCTAGAAAGATACACCTCAACCAAGGAGAAAGATTAATGAGAACAAAAAACAAGATACTAGTTTCCGTGGCAACGCTCCTAACAGCAAGTGGTTTGATGGCAGAAGAATTTCCTCCACGTGGACCTGACATTGATCAATTGGCTGGAAACTGTGCCATTGGGCCCTTTGAACAAACTGAAAAAGCGGGAAGATACAATCCCTACTGTCATCTTTTAACTGATTCTGAAAAATGTTTAGCCTACATTAAAGGTCATATGTCACCGGAAGGGGTCGTCAATAAAGCTGGTCATCAAGAAAAAGCCCAATTTTGTCTTGATACATTCAAGAAAGATTTAATTTTAGAAGAATAAGTTTGTGAATCGTATTTGGCAAAATTTTCCCACACCTCCCCATCTCAAAGATAAACTCATTTCCAAAATAAAAGAGAAGGGGGAGGTTTTTTCATTTCTTGAAGAACCCCTATATGCATCTTTATTAACTTGTCTTGGTCTTCAGTTTGAAATGGGAAATAGGGAATGGGATCGTCTGAGTGCTACCATGGGAATTAAATTGGAGGATTTTCCAGGTAATCCTTGGAAATCTGAAATTATTAGTCTCGGCCAAGAAATTGGAATTCGATTGTGGATTCCAGACCACCTAGAATTTAAACCTCAGCATCCAGATTTTAGCCTAATTCTCCATCCACTTTCTATAAATGAGGAGGGTTTGCTTGATCAGATTGTTATTTTTCCAAATCAGGTAGCCCGTCGTTATGCCCAACGAGGATTGGAGTTGGTCATTGTTTCCAAATGGGCATTGAGTTCCTTTCTCTGTAGCTCACAAGAACATTCTATAAATTATTTAAAAACCAATAAGTGGGAAATAGAAAATAATTATGCTTTCGATCAAGTGCAGCTTTTGAGAAAACATCAGGTCGCTTTCTTTGGAACGCATGATTTGGCAGACCATCTTTTGGGAGGCCAAAAAGAGGGTTTTACCAAGAACCAGGAACTGTATGAAGAAATACAAACTAAGCTCTTCAATCCTCATTTGAATCGAGATTCTACAAAGAATTTGGATTTAATTTTGCGCTATTTTGTGGGTGTACTTATGGATGATTTAGCTCAACCGGTTTGGTACGCTTCTCAGCCTCATATTAATTTAATCGAGCAATCATTGAGACTGTTTGAAAAAATTGGGCAAACTAAAAGAGATTCGGTACAGATAGAATTGCCGCAATCATTTCACAATCTCATAAAAATTCTTAGGTCCAAATTATCCCATAACGTCGAAGTATTAAATGAACACTTTAAATTATTTGAGTCAGATCTATTGTGTCAGGCCAACTGTTAGTTCCAGCCGTAAACGTGGAGCGAGGTGGCAGGCAGCAACTGTGATGAAGATTCTAAAGAGAATTTCCCAGTCTGGTACAGAAAACAGCTTGTAGACTCATATGTTTCATCCTGTGTCTCAATCTGAGGCAGTACGCTAAAAGATACTTGCAAATATGTACTCTATAAAGTACATTGGAAATGTGGCCGATATAGATATCAAGAAGAAAATCAACGCGGTCTTTTTCAAAACTCCAGCTGGTCATGAGCCTGTGAAGGAGATTTTGAGAGACTTAGGTCGGCCCACCAAAACGGTTGTGGGCGAAGACATTCGTTTTGTGGAGTTAAATTGGCGAGTAGATCGACCTTACGTTGACCGCTTGCGATCCAGTTCAGGTCAATACGAAAAGTCGGTTTACGAGGCTCGGCATACAGTGGAGACGTTGGAGTATAGAACTTTATTTTTTGTTTATGACAACCTCATGGTCCTCGTTCACTTTTTTCGTAAGACCACGAGGAAGACTCCAAAGTCAGAACTCGATTTGGCGTGGAAGCGAATGAAGGAATGGATTCATGAACAAAAATCTGCTGAAACCGTCGCGAAGACGACAAGGAGAAAGAAATGAAAAACAAATTAACGGGCTCGTCTTTTGACGATTTTTTGGCTGAAGAGAATCTTGAAACTGAAGTTGCGGCAAAGGCTGCCAAGCGCACATTTGTTAATCAACTCGAAAAACAGATCAGGCGCAAGAAGGTGAAGAAAAACGCTTTTCGCAAAGCTTTCCACAGTCCAACGACAACAAATCGTGTATTTGATGACCACGTGGGTGTATCTCTACAAACTCTTTCAAAAGCGGCAAGCATTGTTGATTGCGATATTGCGATCAGCTTAGTGCCGAGAGTCGCCAAGAAGGCATAGGTTTAATAACCTTTCAGTTTCTTGCCGAAAATGATTTTGATCGCAAAATTTTCTTTTCAGGGGAAAGTTTAGAAAGACTGCATTCGCCAGTCTTTGAGCATTTAATTCCAAGATCAGAAAACAAAGTATCAAGATCCAATTTCTCTCCACCCAAAAAGGCGTGATCAAAAACCTTAGCGGCTTTGCCTTCAGCCTTCCCAGTCAGTTTCACCACAGATTCACGAAGATCTTGAACAAGATAACCCTTTGTTCCGCCAAATTGTTTTCCTAAAGCTTGAAACCAAGTGGGCAAAGACTCTTTCCCGCCGGTGTCTTCTCGCAGTGCCAAGTCTAAAAGAACCGCGACAAAAGGCCCTTTAGTATAGGCCAGATCTAGTAGCTTCTCATCCTTTGATAATCCTGCCTGAATTGCTGCATAGTCCGCTCCAGGATATCTTGGATTGCTTTCCAGCATGCTTCTATATTTCCACAAAAAGCGCCCAAATGCTTTTTCTGGCACTAGCTTAGCTTGCACTAAGGCCGCAACCGCAAAATAGTTGGTGAAGCCCTCTGTAAACAAGTACGCGCCTTCTTCAAGTGCCGGCGTAATGTAATGTGCGTTCCATTGATGGAAAAGTTCATGGCTGATCGTGCCGATAGCTTGGAAATTAAATGGTTCAAGTTTTGTTTTTGGCGGAATATTCACAACCAAAGCGTTCGTTAGTGATGTCCCCTTGCATGAATCTGTTACCGCCGGCTGCAGGACAACTAAAATGTAACGTGATGCTAGTGGTCCGACAGCATTCTGCTGGCTTTCTAAAACTCTGATAAACTGCTTTTTTACAATATCATGGGGAAAATCTCCAATAATACCAAAGTCGACGTTCGTTTCTCCAACCTGAGCGCTTGAAAAATTATATTTTCCCATCGCGATCATACCGGAAATAAGTTGAGAAACTTTAGGAACAAGATTTTCGTTTTGCATTCCCCAGCCCGTTGCAATTTTCCAATTCTTTGGAGCTGAAACAGTCAATTTAGCTGGCATGTCCGACAAACCTTCTGGCGCCAGAAAAGTGAGGTTGTTGTCAAAGCGGCCATACTGTGCATTTAGCACGGGAATCGATAGATCGACTGCACCTGAAATTTTCTGAGGTACGTTATAGGTGTAGTTCAGAGTGTAAACGGGTGCCTTACTGGGCTTTACCTCAACGACATTATTTTCAATCCTTGTAGATAACGTCGTTCCCTCAGAGTCCACTGCTTTAATATCCGAAACATATTTCAGAAATAAGGGAGCATTCCCATACCATATCGGTGCTTGAAATTTTTTGACTGAGTTTGGAACTGTAATCGCAATCTGGGCCTGACGACTGGCGAGTGACTCTTTACCAACTCGCAACTGAAATAAAACTCGATTCATAGTTGCAGACGAAAGAGGCGTTTGGCGCTCGACGGAAGCGCACCCAAGAAAGAAAAATATGATCGGTATTATTCGCATGAATAACTCTTTGGACGATCATTTTTATGGTGGTCGACGACACTCGACCCCTCACTTATACACGCGAATCCCATCATATAAAAATTCCTGTGAGAATTCAAAACGTCGTGGGTGGTGGTTGATTTTCTGACTTTTTGTTTACTTTTGAAAAAGGTGGGTAATTTCAAAAACCCTCGTTATTTCAAATGCATCATAATGACCGAGAAAAATTGGCTCAGTCTCGACGGATGGACGCAACCATTGTTTCCTCCGCTGCCAATGACCAATGTATTGCAGTTCACGACCGTAAAGTCATTTAGAAACGAGAGTTTCCTCCGGCAGAAATACCTCGAAGAAGGGGCGTCAATGGATGAAATCGCCGGTCAAACTCTTTCCTCCAGAAAGACGGTTCGGCGGTATTTGATGCACTATCAGATTCCGTTAAGACCCCCAGATCGGTTGATCTTGGAACCGGAAAAATTTGGGACTCGGCGGATAGCCGGGCAGCTTACTTCCAACCCTTCCGAGCTAAGGGCAATCAATCAACTGAAGGCCTTTCGTAAGGAAGGGCTCTCTTACAGGCAGATAGTCGAAGAAATGAACCGCCTAAATGTCCCCTGTCGAAAGAAGGGGGCTAAGTGGCATGTGAAAACGGTGTTTAACGTGCTTAAAAACTGGAGTGCTTCCGCCCAAAGTTTGGAACAGCACGGATTGACCGAATTATATCGACAATGATCTAATCCGACCGCTATTCTAACACTGGCAGTCAAGGATAAAATATGGCTAATTCCGATCAGTTAAAAGCTTTGATCAAAAGCCATTCCGAAGGGGATGACAGCCGCTTTTATTCTGTCGCCATGCAGGTCGCAGCGCAAGCCGCTAAGCAAGGACATTCTAAACTTGCAGACGAAATCCGACAACTTATAGAAGAAGCAAAAGAAAAGGGTTTTGGAAGGACAAAACAACCCGCTGTGGCCCATATCTCTCAACCTAGAGGTGAGCTGGCAGGTTTACTTTCGGTTTCCTATCCTAAGGAACGATTGTCCTCTTTAATTTTTCCGGAAGAAACAAACGCAAGATTGTATCGAATTATCCTTGAACAAAAACAAAAGGAAAAGATCACCAATCATGGGTTGTCTCCTCGAAGAAAAGTTCTCCTATTTGGTCCACCCGGAACTGGAAAGACAAAAACTGCATTTGCGTTAGCCGGAGAGCTTAACTTACCCCTCTATACAATTTTGCTTGATGGCCTCATTACAAAATTTATGGGTGAGACAGCTGCAAAGTTGCGACTCATATTTGATAACATTGATAAAGTTCGCGGAGTCTATTTCTTTGATGAGTTTGATGCCATTGGTTCTCATCGAACAAATTCCAATGACGTTGGAGAAATTCGCCGAGTACTCAATTCATTTCTACAATTCTTAGAGCAAAGTAATTCCGAAAGTATAATTCTCGCGGCCACTAATAATCCTGATCTTTTAGACAAGGCCCTGTTTCGACGTTTCGATGATTGCATCCAATATCGACTCCCGACTGAAGATTTGATTGTACTCACGATTAAAAGTAAATTTGCAAATCTTGGAGTGAAATCTCTCGATATGACAAAAATCGTAAATGAGAGCAAAGGACTTAGCTTCGCTGAAATTTCTAGAGCATGCGAAGACTCGATAAAACTTCAGATTCTCAGTCCGGATAACAATAAGATCACTACAGAAATGGTTCTGAATTGTCTAAAAGAACGAACCCTCTCGTCAAAGTGAATGGTGAGGGTTTAATTGCCGGTTCGAAAAAATCTTAGACATTTTTTAATCGATAGTAGTGCTGTATCTGAAAAATACACGTCAACAAGTTCCTTTGGTTCGAGCCTATCGATTCCGAGTCGGCCCAGAAAGTCCCATGCTAGAAAATTATTATCAGAGCTAAAAAATATTGGTCGAGATATTCCCGAGCTCAAGCAAAAGGCGGCGCAGGAGCAGCTGGAATCCAAAGGAATATTTTTGGAGTTTTCAGGTAAGCCTGGCCACGATCTGGCCATTGAAAGCCTTGATTTGCCGTCAAAAGACATCGAGCTAGTCTCAGTAAAAACAGTTGATGTCGATTCGAAGCCACAAGTAATCGCTACAGTTTTCGTACCTGACGAAAAGCTTTCTGTTTTTATTAAAAAGGTTGAGCAATACAAAGACGAAGATTTAAAAAGCGGAAAACCTAAAAATTTACCTTTGGTTAATGGAATCGAGAGCATTCGACTAGCGGTCCTTCAATCTTTTTGGACTGATATGCCTGAGCTGTTTCCAGCCGATCAGGAAAAAATTTGGTGGGAAGTTTGGTTACGAGGAGATGTCGAAGATGTTGTTGATCGGTTTAAACAGGTTGCTGATCGCCGCCAGATCTTAACCGGTACGGGAGTAATCGATTTTCCAGACCGAAAAGTTATCTTGGCATACTGTGAGCCTGCTCAACTCGCCATATCTATCGAATCATTTGATTTGATAGCTGAACTTAGAAGAGCAAAGGAAACTGTATCTGAGTTCTTATCAATGTATCCACCAGAACAGCGTGAATGGATTGATGCTCTTGTTGGCCTGACTGATCCTCAAAATGGGGATGTACCTACAGTCTGCATTCTCGATACTGGCATCAGTCGAACTCACCCTTTGATTCAATCTTATTTGCCAGCGAATAAACAGATCAGTCTCATGCCTGCGTGGGGCGTAGACGATCATGATGGCCACGGATCTGGAATGGCTGGAATCGTATTGTACCGCGATTTAAACTCCGCACTATTAAGTACGACAAGAATAACTGTTCCTTGCCAGCTCGAATCCGTAAAGCTGTTGCCTCCGCCTCCCGGAGCGAATGATCCTCAGCTCTATGGAAATCTCACGGAAGAAGCGGTCGCGCACGTCACGTCAATCGATCCATTTAATGATCGAATCCTTTCGATGGCAGTCACTGCTCTCGATGGAAGAGACAGAGGCAAACCCTCTTCTTGGTCTGCTGCCGTCGATAAAATTTGCGTGGGCCTGACGATTGAAGATAAGAGACATTTATTTATTATCTCTGCAGGTAACACCGACGAGACAACATTCAACGATTACCCGGCAGTGAATGAAGTTGAGAGCATTCACGATCCTGCCCAATCATGGAACGCTCTAACTGTCGGAGCCTTTACTGAAAAAATTGAGATCACTGATCCCGCTTATGCAGGATGGAGTTCGCTTGCTCCCGCTGGAGATCTTTGCCCAAGCAGTTCCACTTCGCTAACCTGGGAAAGAGGAAAATGGCCAATCAAACCTGATGTCGTATTCGAGGGCGGTAATGCTGCAATACATTCGGATTCGGGCCGAGTTGTTCGTCCCGACTCGATGTTGTTACTTTCGACTGATCGAATCCGCACCGGAGGATCATTTTTTACTTGGATGGCCGATACAAGTGCGGCAACGGCAGAGGCCTCTCATATTGCTGCCAGGATCGCACAAAAATATCCGCAGTTTTGGCCCGAAACAGTGCGCGGAATGATCGCACATTCTGCATACTGGACGCAGCAGATGCTTACACGTTATCCAACCTTCACAAGAATGCAGAAAGAGACCTTACTTCGTTGCTGCGGTTATGGAGTTCCGAGCCTTGAAAGAGCGCTCTTCAGTGCAAGTAACCATCTAACATTAATAGCTCAAGATAGCCTTCGGCCTTTTGACGGCGACTCTATGAACGAAATGAATTTACATGCGCTGCCCTGGCCAATAGATGCTTTAGAAGCACTTGGTGAAACCGTCGTTACTATGAGAGTAACTTTATCTTATTTTATTGAACCCTATCCCGCGCGTCGAGGATGGACCGGAAAGTTTCGGTATCAATCACACGGATTGAGATTCGAAATGCAAACAGCTGATGAATCTCAGGACCAATTCAAAGTGCGAATCAACCGAGCAAGGTGGAATGAAGAGTCTGGCAGAGATAGCGTTACTTCTACCGGTGACGCCGATGAATGGTATCTCGGCCCTCAGATTCGCACGAAGGGTTCGCTTCATTCTGATTTTTGGACAGGCAAAGCATCTGATCTCGCTAAAAAGGCGCACATTGCTGTTTTCCCTGTCGTTGGTTGGTGGAGGGAGAAACACCGCGAAGGCCACACTGATAAAGATGCAAGGTACAGCTTAATCGTCACGATCTCTTCGCCAGAATTAGATACAGATATTTATGCATCCATTGAAAACATGATCGCGACACCAATCGAAGTATAATTTGCATGACAGGCTATTGCTTTGTTCCAGAGAATGGCCGCTATTCCATGGTAGTGGTCATTCCTCTATTCTAATAAACTTTTGTGAGTTTCAATAAATGCTAGCTCATTGAAGCCTTCTTCCAAAGTGCGGCAGTTATTGACCAAAGCATCGGCCTTGGCAGAATGTTCCACATGTGGGACGACATTACCATTAAGATGCAAAACTACTTTTGAACTTCCACGACAATAAGCGCACCGATAAGTATCGTTTTTTTTTCTTACTTTTGTAACGTGAACAAACTTCCAGATCGGATCTCTAGTCGGTGAATCAGTTGGGGCTGGTCTCAGTACTTTTACGAATGTCATTTTGAACTTAGGATTATCTAACATGAGGTAAATATCGGTTCAAATTTCGATCTACGATACCCACCCCTGAGACAATCAAATATGGGCCAGGACTAACGTCGACATGACTGTTCAGTTGAACAATACTCCATCGCATCGTGCATTCACAATTCTAATAAATTATGACGCCGCCACGCTCGATTTTGGTTTCGGGAAGCGTGTTTTTATATTTCAAGATAATTCACACGTCCAGTGGACAAGTCTAAGACTGCTCCGAGAATTTTCTTTTTCCCTTGATATACAAGTGCCTCAGTCAATCCACTGGAGGTCGAGAATTGACCGACAGATGCAAGCACGTTTGCCTCAATCGCACGAATTAATTTTTACTCGTATGTAATATCTGGCATTTGTGCAATCGACTAAATGTGCGGCTTAAGAAACTACTCTATCACAGATCTAAACTTGATCCAAAAACCTAAGTATTTTTTCTGAACGTGATCCATTTTGGCGAAGCACGAGATAGAACTTTTGATACATAGATCTAAACTGATGTTGCACCACAATTGTTTTATTTTGCAGTTCTCGAGCGGCTCCAACTCGCGGGATAGCTACAACACTATCGGTTTCAATTGCTAACAAGCGAAGTAAAGCAATATCATCAATATAACCTTTAATCTTGATTCGATCTTTTTGACTTTTGAGAAATGATTCTATTTCGGAAGTAACTGGATTGCTGCGCGCAGGAAGATATATTCCATATTTAGCAAGTCGTACTTGCAGTGGTGTACTCTGCTTAAGTTTTCGGGCAATCAGACAAATGGGCTCGCGCGCTATTTCGCGCTGGATTAAGGGTTCATTTTCCGAATGTGGAAAAGGAACATCACAAAGAATGGCATCTAATTTAAATGTTTGAAGACGACTCAACAAGGCTTGAGCGTCTCCGACATCGACTGTGATTTCAAAATCAGCTCGATCGATGACTGGTCTTAGTAGTCTAATTTGAAGATTCTTTGATAAACTTCCAAGTGCGCCAACTCTTAGTGTGGATTGAATTCCGCCTTCTTTGATACCATCGACAAGCTCTTTGCCTTGCCGAAAAATCTCTTCGGCCTGATTGAAAACAATCTGACCTTCTTCAGTGAGGACTAATTTTTTTGAGGTCGAACGCAGAATCAGCTTTTTTCCTAAAAAATCCTCAAGCTGCGCTACTTGAAAGCTCACGGCCGATTGTGCAATTCGCAATTTCAAAGCCGCTTTAGTGAAGCTTTGTTCTTTAGCTACGGTCCAAAAATAATAGAGATGATGATAGTTAAGCCATTCCACGCCCACCAGCCTATCTGTTTAATAGATGAATTTCAAATATTTTATATGTTTTACCGTGTAACCAGATTTGGCGATACTTAAGGCTATGGCAGTTGCCGCCCCACATCCATTTCATGGCAAGACATTTTACTTTGCGACAAAGCATGGCAAAGAAGCGCTTCTTAAACCATTGTTGGCCGAACTTGGTGTGAACTGTATTGCGACGCTTATTGATACCGATGAGTTTGGTACCTTCTCGGGCGAAGTCGAACGTACGGGATCGGTTCGGGAAACTTTAAGAAAGAAAATAAAAGCGGCTGCGGACCAACACTCTGAAGCTCAATTGATTCTTGCCAGCGAAGGCAGTTTCGGTCCGCATCCACTGATTGGTTTTATGCAAACAGACCTTGAGTCACTTCTGTTGTGGGACCGCGAAACTGGGAGCGAAATTTATGCTGAATATTTGGCGACAGATCCAATTCACGCAGAAAAAATTCTGGGACCCCGAGATGATTTTCGAGCATTTTTAAAAGAAATTAATTTCCCCGAACATGGGGTGATCGTGCACCCCGAGGGTTTGTTAACACCGCTCTTTAAGGGGCTTCATACAGAGCGAGCAGTCGGCCAAGCAATGCTTGATTGTTTTGTCGCCTCAAAAACCGCGCGGGTTGTACTAATGACCGATCTGCGGGCCTGCCACAATGCTACCCGAAGAAACGCGATTCATAAAGCGGGAGTAAAGTTAATCGAAAGTCTTAACTCACTTTGTCCGACTTGCGAGTTTCCAGGGTTTACAGTTGTCGAAGGAATTCCTGGCCTTCCGTGCGGTGATTGTGGAGTCCCTAGTCGAATTGCTAAAGCCGTATTGCTCGCATGTCCACGGTGTAAAACAAAAGAAGAGAGGCCAAGGCCTGATGGTCAGCGTGAACTCGACTCGTCTGAATGTGAATTTTGTAACCCTTGAAAATAAAGGACTGAACTTTGACCGCATTCGAAATCTTAAGAACAAACTTATTATCACCCATAGTGCTAGCGTTTGTGCTTGGAGTTGTAACGAAATTAATGAAGAGTGAACTAAGTCTGCCAAAAGATCTCTACTCTTCATTATCCATCTATCTTTTATTAGCGATTGGATTAAAAGGCGGAGTTGAGCTGTCTGAAAGTACTTTTCAAATTATTGCTTGGCCGGCTTTTGCAACTCTCGTTTTGGGATGCGTTACTCCAATTTCGGCCTATATAATCATGCGAAAATTGGGGCGATTTGGACAGGTCGATGCGGCTGCACTGGCCGCACATTACGGTTCAGTTTCCGCGGTTACATTCATTGCGGCAAATCAATTTATCGAACACATGGGGAAAACGGCAGAGGGTTTTATGCCGGCGCTGTTAACTCTGCTAGAAAGTCCGGGCATTCATATCGCACTAGCTATAGGCGCGCTGAAACGAGCGAAAAATAATTCATTAGTATCAAGTGGCGATAAAAAAACCAAGTCTGCCATCTTTCATGAAATTCTAACAGGTCGCTCTATGATTTTGCTGGTTGGTGGTTTGGTGATAGGTCTTCTCATGGGAGCAAATGCCTACGAGCCGATAAAGCCATTTTTTGAAACAGGATTCAAGGGCGCTCTCGTATTGTTTCTTTTAGAAATGGGAATTGTCGCAGGAGCCAGACTTTCTGATCTTAAAAAAGTAGGTTTACCCCTCATACCCCTCGGGATATTGTTACCCATTCTCCATGGTGCATTGGGTGTTTTTCTGGGGCACTGGTCTGGTCTTTCTGTCGGAGGTGCCACGGTGCTTGGAGCGATGGCAGCGAGTGCGTCTTACATCGCAGCACCACCTGCGGTTCGCATGACCTTGCCTGAGGCTAATCCCACTTACTATCTAACTGCGAGTTTAGCCGTCACTTTTCCATTTAATTTAGTCGTAGGAATTCCATTGTTTTTTAAATTCGCCGAATGGCTTGCTGGATAAGGAGAGATTATGAAACTCATGAATTTTAAACTTGTCACCATTATTTGCGAGCCCGTTTTAAGCTCAAGTATTTTGACCATCAGTCAAGACCTCGGGGCCACAGGCTTCACCGTCACAGAAGTCAGGGGTCAAGGCAACGGAGAAAAAAGCAGTGGCGAAATTCCTGATTTAAAATCAAAAATCGAAATCGTCGTAGAGCCGCAACTTGCCTTAAAAATTATGAAAGCGCTGGCAGAGAAGTTTTTCGAAAATTACTCTCTGATCACTTACTCATCTGATATTTCAATTTTACGCCCTGAAAAATTTGAAAGAGTTTGATGAAGAAAAAAAATTGTTGCCTCTATGTATTAAAAAATGCCAGCGTGTGGTCGTCCGATCATGAGCCAAAAAAGATGGATCTTCTGATCAAGGACGGACGCATTTTACAAATGAAGTCTGAAATAGCGAATGTGGGCACGGTCATCGACCTTGGCGGCAAGGCACTTCTTCCTTCGGGTGTTGATGTGCAAGCTCATTTACGAGTTCCTGGCCAGCAGCAAAAGGAAACTGCCGCAACGGGTTTGCTAGCTGCGCTAAAGGGCGGCTACTCGGCAGTGTTAACAATGCCAAATACACAGCCGACAATTGACTGCGTCGAAGTGCTCAACCAAGGAAAAAATGAGGTTCGAGAGTTTGAAGAAAACTATGGCGTCTCGGTTTTGTGGTCGGCGGCAATTACTAAAAATTTAAATTCATCTGAGCTTACTGATTTTGAAACCTTGGTTCGTTCCGGTGTCGTCGCCTTCACCAATGACGGTCTCGGTGTCTTAGAAGATGAGGTTATGACTTTAGCTTTTTCAAGACTTCAAGATCTAAATATCCCTCTCCTGCAGCACGCCGAGTACCTTGGCCATGGTGGCGTGCTTGCATCAGGGCCCGCGCAACAAAAGCTTGGGGTGAAGCTTTACCCTGAGGAGCCCGAGTGGCAAATGGTCGAGCGCGATTTACGATTGTTAAGACGGTATCCTAGGGCTCGGTATCATGTTCTACATGTATCGTGTGCTAAAACCGTCCAGCTCGTAAAAACCGCCAAAGCTGAAGGCCTACGTGTTACCGCTGAAGTAAGTCCACACCATCTTTTTTTCAATACCGAAACAATTGACGGAGAAAATTCGTCTTTCAAGATGAATCCACCGATCCGTTCTAAAAATGATCAAGTTGCTCTCTGGAATGGGCTTACAGAAGGGGTCATTGATTTTGTGGCGACAGATCATGCGCCTCACGAACCTCCAAAAAAGACAGGCTCTTTTGAGCATGCGGCTTTTGGAACATTAGGTTTAGAAACCACTTTAAAAGTTCTTATTGAGGCTTGGAAGAATGGCAAAATAACGAGCCAAAGACTAGTGCAGGTTTTTTCAAAAAATCCCGCAAATTTCCTGAATTTAAAAAATGGACTTGATGAATTTGAACTCGGCTCAAAATTTCACGGTGTTCTAGTCGATCTACTAGCGGAGCCATCTATTTTTACCGAGAAGGACATTTCAAGTCTTTCAAAAAACAGTTGCTTCATCGGACAAAAACTTCCTGCAAAAATTTGTGGCGCCTTTCATGGGGAACAAATCTTTGAATTTAATTAAATTGTTTGGCGGTTATGATTTTCACCCTGTCATCATCTTACCAGATCAGTATGAAGTTTTTGATTTTGCCAACGGAAATAATTCAGATAGAGCAGCATTGAATCCATTTGGGATTGGTAAATATAATGAGCAAAGACCCAACATGTACAATTTGGACCTGTTTTTAGAAAAAGGATGCAATCAACAAAAACGAGACGTCCATATGGGGATTGACTTAGGTGCACCGGAAGGTACTCCCGTCTATGCCTTCTTAGACGGAAAAATATTTTGCAAAACAGTAAACTCTGCTTTGGGTGACTACGGCGGAACGCTGATCACGTCTCATCAGATTAAAAAATTACGATTTTGGGTGCTTTATGGACACCTACGCCATCATTCGATTGAAGATCTGAAAAAAGGAGCGTCCTTTAAAAAAGGAGATGTGATTGCACATGTTGGAAGTAAATTAGAAAATGGTGGATGGCCACCGCATGTTCACGTACAAATTTCTCTCATCAAACCAAATTGTTGCGATATGCCAGGCGTAGTTTCCACATTAGATTTACAAATGGCTTTACGAATTTATCCCGATCCAAGGCTGATTCTGGGGCAGCTGTACTAGGCTAGAGCGTGTCCCTATTTATTCCCACATCATTCAACTCGCCTTTAAGTCCCCACATTTTGTTAAGAAATCTCGGCGCGTGAGATCCGACATAGGCCATTAACAGGAACTTGATAAATCTTCCTGAAAATACGATGGCGGCTAATAAAAAAAGTGGAGTTTCAGCCAAACTCGCAACAATAATCGAAGGCTGCTGCATCACAGGTGTAATCGCTACGATAAAAACCAGAAGCATTCCGTATTTTTCGAAAAAATCTGCTGTCCAAATCCAGGATTTTGTTTCGTTTATTCCTGGGTACATTTCAAGAATCCACTCAAACCCTTGGGTTTCCACGAAGGAAGCCAGTATGCTTGCGCCAACGGTAGATCCAATTGCAACACTGAGGGCTAGAGAAAACCATCGTCGGGGTGTTAGCATGGAACTTGAAATCAAAATCCCATCATTGGGTATGATAATGACGAAGTTATCAAGAGCCGCAAGCATTCCAATAAGGGGCGGATACCAAATGCGATCAGCATATTTTTGTAAGATCTTGATGTATCTTTGTATTCTGTTATGAAATTTCTCAGAAAGCCCCATTTTTCTCCAGTGAATAATTTCAGAACGGCTTACTTCCAGCAAGATACGCCGCTGCTCCACCGAGAACTAATGCGATAATCCAAACTGGCTTGGCCCAAGATTTCTTTTTGATAACGACACCAACCAGAATTGCGAAGACTAACCATATTCCTAGCTTCGCTATTACCCATCCTGGCAGTGTTCCGTGCATGACACCGAGACGAGCGAGAAGGCCGAAGCCTCCCACAAGCGCGAGAAGTAATCCGATGCCATGAGTGATGGCGACAGGCTTACGCCAAGAATGCTCTCGTCCACCACCATTGATCGCGTGCATGATGACCCCGCCCAGCGAAAGAAAAACCATCATGACGCCTACGAGATGAACGATTTTGTAGATCGAATAAGAGATCATATTTTTCCTTTTTCTAAATTAATCAAATATCTCCGAAAGAAAGGACTTTTTTCTTTTATGGTAATGATCTTTACGATAATCATCTTTAGAGTCCCTATCGTCTTCAAACCGGACAGCCTGTCTACTTGCAGATGAAGTTTGAGGTAAAGCCGATTTTTCGATGAGCTTATCAAGTTCGCCACGATCAAGCCACACGCCTCGGCACTGTGGACAGTAGTCGATTTCAATTCCTTGTCGGTCCGTCATAACCAATGTAACTTCTGGACAGGTTGGACATTTCATTTTTTTCCTCCGATGTTTGTTCTTTAAGACATTTGTATAAAAGTCGCATTTATTAAACAGCTGCTCTTAATCTTTTGATTCGCTCTTCAAGTGGTGGATGCGTTGAAAATAATTTCATAATTCCGCCAGGCCTGCTTGAAATTTTTAAAGCCGCAATAGCGGGCTGTTCCGTTGGATTAACGCTTTCAAATGTTTTCTTTAATGATTCCAATGCCTGAATCATATGTTCTCGCCCAGCCAGCCGAGCACCGCCAGCGTCGGCTCTAAATTCACGGTATCGAGAGAATTTAGCAACGACCACCGAACCAAGTATCATGAAAACGATTTCTAAAATCATCTGAACTGCATAATATGTAAACGGAGTTCCTTGGCTTTCCTGATCATCTTTTCGCCCAGCCATTGTAAGAGCAAAGGCAATAACACGAGCAAGGAACATCACAAAAGCGTTCACTACTCCTTGGATCAGTGTCATTGTTACCATGTCCCCATTGGCAATGTGGGCTACTTCATGTGCCAATACGCCATTAACTTCAGCGTGCTTCATGCGTTGAAGCAGTCCGCTCGAAACAGCAACTAGAGAACGTGATTTAGTTGGACCCGTAGCAAATGCATTTACTTCGGGGGATTCATAAATTCCCACTTGAGGCATGGCTGGCAAATGTGCGGCTCTTGCAAGTACGTGGACCATCTGAAGGAGTTCGCGTTGATCGGAATCTTTCGTATCAGGAGAAATAATTTTAACTCCCATCATCCACTTCGCCATAATTCGAGAAAGTGCGAGTGAGATGAAGGCTCCGCCCATACCCCAGACTAAACAGAAAATCATAAGAGATTGGTAATTGAGGCCATACGGGGTTAGGTAGGGCTTCACGTCCAAAACATTCAAGATCAGCGAAATGGTGACCATCACTAAGACGTTCACCGCTAAAAATAAACCAATTCTTTTAAACCAAGTCATAACCCATCCTCAACTTCATCTGGATGGTCTAATAATCGTATCCGTTTACTTCGCAGCTTTACTCTTGTGCGGTCTCCCATGCGATTCAGTCTTTCTAAAAGATGTTCGTTCACGTCGGCTAGCGCCAAGTATAAGTTCATTGCTGACTTCTCAATCAGCACATCCCGATACTTCTTGCCGCGTACATGAACTTTTACGGTAAAATGGTCGGGGCCTGCCTGCTGTGGCGAATTCTCCATGCTTAAAGTTACTGTAATTTTATGCCCTACAAGATCGGGAAAGCGATCGATGGTTTCTTGCAGTCTTGTGATTACAGCTTCTTTTGTTAAATCTGATTTATCTAGATTTTTAAAAACAACCGTGAACATAAAAACACCTCCACAATTGCATCCAGTATAGCCTTGACGGATTCTTATTTAAAGACGATAAATGCAATCAAACAGTTATGTTAAAACAAACTATTAAGAAAGACGTTTTATGCAGTGGCTAAACTATCATCACCTCTACTATTTCCGAACAATCGCTATGCAGGGTGGAATTGCAAAGGCTGCCGAAAAGCTACGTTTGGGCCAGCCAACGCTTAGCACTCAACTTAAACAGCTAGAGGAAATGATTGGGAAACCTCTTTTTGAACGTCGCAATCGAAAAATGATTCTCACTGAGGCTGGAAAAGCAGCTCTTGATTATGCAAATGAAATATTTAGGCTTGGCGATGAAATGATTGAGGTGCTACAAGATCGCACGAGTGGCGACCAGACTCATCTGCAAGTTGGCGCCCTTGATAGTGTACCAAAAAGCGTAATACTTTCTTTGGTTATGGAAGCTTATAAAATTTCTTCCACTTGCACAGTTTCTATCCTTGAAGGAAAGGGTGACGAGTTATTTCGCGAGCTTTACAATCATAAAATTGATCTGATTTTGTCTAATTATCCGCCTCCGGGTTTAGAGATAAGGCAGGCGTTTTCAAAATCGGTGGCAAAACTACCCGTGTCTATATTTGGCAGTCCAGCTTTCCGAAAACTTAAGCGAACATTTCCTCACTCTCTTAATGATCAACCATTCGTGCTTCCGACGGTCCATAGCAAACTAAGACATGATTTAAACCACTATTTTAAGCTTCAGAATATCCGCATTATTCCCACAGCAGAAACTCAGGACACCAGTTTGCAAATACTGCTTGCGAAACAAGGAATCGGGCTTGCCCCGCTTTCAGAAGTGTCCAGTGAGGATTTGATTAAAGAGGGATTACTCCAGAACATAGGGACACTGAAAGGTGTGCATGAGGAAATTTGGCTGGTATCAGCCCAGAGAAAACTTGAAAATCTGATTGCTGCAAAACTGGTAAAGACGTTCACGCTCTATTAATTTTTGATTATAACAAGCTACCTAATTTGATCTATTCTAGAGGGCGCTGGAAAACTCCAGCTAGTCGAACCTGCGCCTTACCAAAAAATTATCGCAAGTGAACCTCAGGGCCATGTATGTGCCTATGCTGGTTTAATTATTCAGCCAAGCTGATTATAGCCGTGTCGACTTCTTCCCTTCTAGCGGTTGACTGACTCCCGATTATTTTATTGGCTTGTGGCATGTTTCCAGATAAATATGCGGCAATGGAAATTGTATCCAAGCCTTTTGAGAAAATCGATACAGCGATTACCGGCTGGATGGCTAAGTATAGCGTTACATACTTGCGCGTGAGTCTTAGTTTAATTTTTATCTGGTTTGGAGCCCTTAAGTTTTTTCCTAACCTGAGTCCTACTATCGGATTGATCGAACGCACTACAGAGATTGTCACTTTCGGAAACTTGCCCGCACCTATTGCGGTCTACATGCTGGCTACGATTGAGTGTCTTATCGGGCTTGGCCTTCTTTTTAAAATTTGCATGCGAGCTACTCTGCTGTTTCTGTTTTTGCAAATGCTGGCGACATCTACACCGATTATCTTTTTGCCAGAAGTTGTCTTTGATCAAGCTCCGTTTGCTCTCACTATGGAGGGCCACCATATCATAAAAAATCTCGTTCTTATTTGTGCTGGATTGGTATTGGGGGCAACTGTACGCGGTGGCCATTTGGTGGAAGCGAAAATTTTTACCCCATCAGATAATTCCCGTTCTTAGTCTGTATCTCAATCACAAGGAAAACTTAAAAACGATTGCTCCAAAGCTGACTAAGACGTTCACGCTCTATTAACATTCGATTAAAACAAACTATATTGTCTTAATTATCTAATTTTATAAATTGTAAAATTAGATACACTGACAAATTCATAACAAAAGACCAGGGGAGTACAGAATGGATCCAGGCGAAGAATTTTTTAGAAACCTCAAGCAAAATGCGAAACTCATCAAGATCGGGTTTATCATTTTTGTTGTGGCTGTGATGGCCATTGGTAGCACGTTTATCATCCCGCCTGGGCATCGCGGCGTGCCTGTAACCATGGGTAAGGTATCTCCAGTTTTTGCTCCTGAAGGATTAGGCTTCAAACTTCCGTTGGTAACGACCGTCGTCCCAATATCTGTACGCCAACAAACCACCATCGCTAAGACAGAATGCTATTCTTCTGATCTTCAACAGATCGATGTTGAATTGAGAGTACTTTATCGAATTCCCGAAAGCATGATCGTGAAAATGTTCCGTGATTATTCCGGCGATCCATTCGACAGCTTAATCGCGCCACGAATAAGTGAGGCACTCAAGGAAGTCACAGCGCTACAAAGTGCCGAACAGATTGTAAAAAAACGTGAAGAGGTGAAAGCCAAGACTCTCGAGGCGGCGCGGGCAAAAGTGGGTGATTTACTGGTGATCGAGGATGTGGTTATTCAGAATGTGGCGCTCTCTAAGGAGCTTGAGACAGCGATCGAAGCGAAAATGGTACAAGAGCAAGAAGCTGCGAAAGCAAAGTTTACGCAAGCTAAAGCAGAAATCGAAGCGCAGACCGCGGTGATTCGCGCTAAAGGTGAGGCCGAGGCCATTCGGGTTCGTGGTCGCGCAGTACAGGACAACCCAGGTTTAGTGCAGCTGCAAATAGTAGAAAAATGGAATGGTGTCTCACCACTAGTAATTGGCGGCGGAGGAAGCAGTGGCGGCGCTAACATCTTACTGCCAATTGGAAATATCAAGACACAGTGAAAGCTCAACGAAACGGACTCCTCCGATATATTTTGATGCTTATCCTGGTTATCGCGTTAGTTCGATTTTCTCCTGTTATAGTACGCCTGATCCAGGCGACTGCAATTGGAGCACGTGGATATTTGTGGGCGATCCTTCCTGTATTAGTTATCAGTTGGGTCGTTTGGAGAATGATTAGGCGTCGGTCGGTTGCAAAAAAATCTGGGTATCAGTTTGAAAACCAACGTTTTCGCGATGTGACGAACAGCGCCCATGGTCGGTCGAAAAAAAATAGCTACACAGAATCTTTAACTAAAAATGAGGAGACAGGATATGAATCAGGATCGCGACCAATATAGCCAAGAAGAAGCCTATTTCTATAAACTCAACAAGGATTTGCTTGAGCGAAAGCGCATTGAGTTGGACGCCAAGAAAATTGAAATGACAGATCAATCCAATAATCCGAATTGGATGAAGTGTCCAAAGTGCGGTGATCAAATGGAAGAAATTGAACTCACGCGAATCAAGGTAGATAAATGTGTTCAATGCCAAGGTATTTATTTTGACAATGGCGAACTTCAAATTCTCCTTGAAAGCCAGGAGCCGAAGGGATTTTTAGGAATGCTACGGAAAGTATTTTAGGTTGGGGCATCTATGAAACGCATTGAGAATTTTTTTGAGCAAATAATTTTTGCAAGCCGTTGGATTCAAGCACCCATTTATGGTGGCCTTATCGTAGGAGCTGTACTTTACACCTACAAATTTTTGGTGGAGCTTGTGCACCTCTGCGCAACAGTTAATTCAATCACTGAAGAAATTCTGATGCTCGGGATTTTGACTCTAGTTGATATAACTATGGTTTTGAACCTCCTCGTTATGGTTATCATCGGTGGATACGCAACATTTGTAAGTCGCATTCACTTGGACAAACATGAGGACCGTCCCGACTGGCTTGAAAAAATTAACGCTGGAACTCTAAAAGTAAAGTTAGCCGGAGCCTTAGTAGGTATCTCGGGTATTCATCTCCTGAAGTCCTTCATCGACGTCAGCAAGAAAGATCCCGATCATATTAAGTGGCAGGTCATTATTCACATCGTATTTTTATTTTCAACTCTGGCGCTGGCCTACACTGAAAAGGTGCTTCATGCATCTGAGAGTAGCCCCGCGAAACTGAAGCCTTCATAAGGGAGGATAAATGAGTAAGTTCGTCACTGACATCTCTGTTGCACCTCCATGGCTTTGGATTGCGTTTACTCTTGGTATTCTTGTCCTGCTGGTAATCGACTTAAGTTTATTTGGACGTGGGAATCACAAAGTTCAAACCAAGGCGGCTTTGCTTGAAAGTGGAATCTGGATTGCCATTGCCCTTAGCTTCAACGCCTGGTTTGCGATGTCTTTTGGCACGGAACTTGGTCTAGAGTTTTTAACTGGCTACTTGGTTGAGAAAAGCCTCAGCGTAGATAATCTTTTTATTATTTTACTGATTTTCAGTTCTTTTCGAATCCCAGATGCTTACCAGCACCGTGTCCTTTTTTATGGAGTGTTGGGCGCAATTGTACTGCGGGCTGTATTTATTCTGTTAGGTGCCCATTTACTAAATTCATTTCATTGGGTGCTCTATATTTTTGGACTCATTCTTGTCATAACAGCAGTTAAATTTTTGCGTGAGACGGATGAAAAAATTGATGCCAAAGAAAACTGGTCAATTCGTTTGTTGAAGCGACTTCTTCCGACTACGGATAAATTTAATGGAAGCCACTTCTTTGTTATGGAAGGCGGAGTGCGAAAGGCTACACCTATTTTTCTGGCGCTCGTCGTAATTGAAGTGACGGATCTCGTTTTTGCAGTGGACTCGATTCCTGCGGTATTCGCAGTCACCCAAGATGCGTTCGTCGCATTTGCTTCTAACATCCTGGCAATTTTAGGCCTTAGAGCACTTTATTTTGTTCTTGCAGATTGGGTTACGAAACTTCGTTATTTGAAACCGGGGCTTGCTGCGATTTTAGGATTTATTGGTGTAAAGATGCTTTTGGTCGATTTCATCAAAATTCCAAGTTGGATTTCATTACTTGTTATTTTTGCGGTACTGACGACGGCGGGACTAAGCTCATGGTATGTCGCAAAGGTGGAAGAACGGAAAAAGACTGGAGTCGATCCATTTGAGCAGTAAGACATCTGTCGTTCAAAATGAAGACGGAACCGTGGTATTAAAAACTCAAAATTTATTCTAAATTCGGTATTCCGTTGAAAACCGAAGCTGCCTCGGGAGCAAGCCGCTAGAAACATTAATAGTAGCCGTGAAGCAAATGGCCGCTAACTCATAAACCTGGGCGGGTCGGACATTATGTTGGATAATATGTGTTACACCAGGCTCATGCACCGCAAATTGTGATTATTATTTTTCGTATGATTTTATTGGCCTCCATCAGGAGACCGAATGAGTCCGATCAGAATAGACCATAAAGTTATTTTTCTTTCTGGAAGACCGTAACCAAGTCATAAGGGCGGTTATTGACTATGCGGCTCGAGTTTTGCGGGCGTGTTCGAGTGGTGTTGGCACTTGTTCACCACGACTTGCAAGTCT
>JAWXAY010000009.1:0-4343 GCA_034439715.1 Pseudomonadota bacterium | reverse complement strand
TACTTTTCTTTGCTGCGTGGCCAATGCTGGCAGCATGTTTTGCGCTGTTTTGGTTGAGGGATTATGACAAACGTTTCAACATCAACTAACTCGCAAAGCTCGATTCCTGACTTTTCAAAACTTCCTCAAGAAAAGAATTTGAAACTTTCACGGTCTCACGTTTCAACAACTCACACATTCATTGGCGGTATCGCTGGAACCGGAAAATCCGAAGGAAAGCTTCAGCGTGGAGAACTTAGTAAAATTTTTGGCGCATGGATGCTTACTCTACGCTGTGCATTTTTATTAGCTCTTCTTGTCTCCAAAGCTCTACCACTCGTAGGCTCAGCTGAGGTCTTTGCTAGATGATAGACAATGGCTTCCGCGCAATATTGCCACGCTTTGTGCAGCCTCTTCTGCGCTTGTATCGAGTACTCAGGTTAAGTCCAAATGGTGTGACATTTGCGGGATGTCTACTTGGACTAGTTTCAGCTTTTTACGTCTCCGAAGGCCACTTCATTCTTGGATTACTATTATGGTGGGCTGGAAGACTTTTAGATGGAACCGATGGCATTTACGCTAGACACCTTAATAGGTCCTCAAAATTTGGAGCATTTTTAGATATCAACTGCGACATGCTCGCCTACAGTGCGATGATTTTGGCCTTCTTTAAAGTTTGGCCAGAGCTATCATTGTTCTGGATTGCCATCATGGCCCTATATGTTCTCTGTATCTCGGGAGCACTGTCGCTAGGTAGTTTGCAAGGGCCAACTGCCAAGGCAAGTAATCGAAAACTTCAGCTAGCCGCAGGCCTCGCCGAAGGTGGAGAAACGGGAATTTTTTATAGTTGCTGCCTGGTCTTTCCGGGCTTTATCCAGCCACTCAGTCTTTTCTGGATCACCATACTAATTGTTACAGTGCTAGCAAGAGGAGCGCTCGCCTTTCAATCTCTCAACAAAGAGAGTCACTTATGATTGGCGTTCGCGAAGTCACGCTTGTATCTGCGGCGATTCTACTAACGGTTTGTGGTTTAATTTTTCCGCTCAGAACTTTTCAGCGAACTAAAAGGACGCGTTATTTTTTGTTTCATCTTCTCTTTACGGGCATCGTTCTGGGAGAAGTCGCGATCCTTGAAAAATATAAATTCGTTTCAGGAAATATTTTTACCGTCGGCAGCCTGGAATCGCCTTGGGTCAGAATGCTGGTTTGCATCTTATCTTTAGATTTACTTTCCTATTTCTGGCACCGACTCAATCACACGTGGGCTTTTTTGTTTAGATGGCACAAGTTTCACCATCAAACCGAAGTTATGGACCCTTTGGCCGCCTACCGATTCCACCCGATTGAAGTTTTTTTTGGCTATCAACTCCGGACGGCGGTCATTTGGATATTGGGTTTTGGCGCAAACGAGATTTCAGGTTTTGTTCTCGTATATGGCTTGCTGAATCTCTTTCAACATTCAAACTTACGCCTTCCTTGGCAAGTCGATAAATTTCTATCCAACATTTTCGTCACTCCAAGGATTCATCACATGCATCATCTTAGAGATCTAAGCTCTCAAAATAGTAACTATTCAACCATCTTTATTTTTTGGGACAAGCTCTTTAGAAGCTACACAGCTCCAGGAGTTATTGGGGAAAATGATATTGGATTAAATTGGAGTGACAAATGAAGACGGCCATCGAACTGATGAAGAAAATATTCACAATGAGATTCCCATGGAACCTTTGGGTCGCGGTGTTGGCCGCGGTGAACATGGTGGGAGGCTTTCTGTATTTTTCACTTCCTGACGGAAAACTTATCCTGGCGGCTCTTATGGGCTCATTTGTGGTTATGGTCGCAATTTTTTCCAAGTATGGCTTTGTTCGACTATTGGGGCTCGGGCACGTGCTTTTCTGGACTCCGCTTTGTGCTTGGCTTTTTCGAAGACTACAAAGTGGCTTGTACGCTTCCGAGCCAAACCTGAAGACTTGGGTTTCCGTTATTCTAATTGTTAATTCGCTCTCCCTTATAATCGATTACCTTGATGTCACTCGATACTTCAAAGGTGAAAAGGCTGAGATCTAAAAGATGCTCCAATCAATTCTGGGTCTCATCGTTTTTGTTGGAATCGCTACAGCTTTTTCAAAGGATCGAAAAAATATTTCTTGGCGATTTGTGGCCATTGGAATTGCGATGCAGTTTTTGGTGGCGACATTGCTACTGAAATTCCCGTTTATTTCCCATGGATTTTCTTTTTTAAACAAAGGCGTAATTTTAATTCAAGGTGTAACGGACAGATCCTCTCAATTTCTCTTTGGATATTTATCCGGCGGTGCTGCGCCATTTGCGATGGCTTCTCCTGAGAATGGATTTATAGTTGCCTTCAGAGTTCTTCCCCTCATTGTCGTAGTCAGCGCAATCTCTGCTCTTTTGTTTCACTGGCGAATTATTCCAATCATCGTTGGCCTCCTTGGACGGACTCTACAGAAAACATTGAAGCTTAGTGGCGATTTGAGTCTTGGAAGTGCCGCAACAGTTTTTTTTGGAACAATTGAGGCCCCGTTACTCATAAGATCGTATTTGCGCACAATGAGTCGCGCTGATTTGTTCGCTCTTATCAGCTGTTCAATGGCAACAGTATCAGGATCGGTCATGGTGCTCTATTCGAGTGTTTTGACTGGGGTAATTCCCAATCCTCTTACTCATCTTCTAGTCGCATCCATTATGAGTGTACCGGCAGCTCTGTTGCTGGCACGAGTCCTCATCCCTCAAACGAGCTCGGGAGACTCTCATGACTCGAATTACAATCTTAAAAGCCCATATTCCAGTTCATTTGATGCCATTTCAAAGGGTATTTCAGAAGGCATGAATATGGTTCTTGGAATCATTGGAACTATTTTAGTTTTCTTTGCCTTGATCTACCTAGCGAATGAGGTTTTAGGCGCAATTTACCCGGCACTATCTTTAGAAAGTTTGGCAGGCACAATTCTTAGGCCCTTGATGTGGTTAACCGGAATTAGCTGGGAAGAATCCCATGCTGCGGGCAAGCTTATGGGAACAAAAATAATACTAAATGAATTTGTTGCGTACCTTGAATTTTCAAAGTTGGGAACAAGTTTCTCAGAACATTCCAAGCTCGTTTTAAGTTACGCGCTTTGTGGATTTGCAAATCTTGGAAGCGTAGGAATTATTGTAGGCGGTCTCTCGTCCATAATTCCAGAAAGAAAAAGCGAGCTAACCTCATTGACGGTCTTAAGTCTTTTGAGCGGAAATTTGGCCACGCTCATGACGGCTGCTGTTGTTGGATTGTTGTCTTAGGGAGGCTCTAAATTCTAATCAGTACAGGTAACTGATTCGGCCTTGTATCCGATAAAATCAATTCGCTCTTTAATTTTAGTTTCGGTTGTTTTTGATGAATCAAAAATAACCGTAGCTGACTTGGCATCAAGCGAGACTTTGACGTCTAGTATTCCATCGAGCTTTTTGATGCTTGCCTTAGTAGTTGTTGTGCAAGCCGCGCAGGTCATCCCTTCGACTTTATAGCAAGATTTTTTGCTCAGAGATGCTTCACTGTTAGCAACCGATGCAAATAGCAACAAAGTGAAAAAAAAATGTTTCATTCAAAGCCTCCTAAGAAAATAAGTATCCGATCCAATACGGAGAAGTTATAGCCAAAAAAGACAAAATAATTCCAAAGAAAAATAGAATCCTCATCCGTTTTAGTTTCTTTGGGTCTGCGCAGATTGAACCGGGCGCGCAAATGCCTGGTTTCCGAAACAAAAGGAAAGCAGCTCTTCCAAACAAAATGAGAACCCCCACAATTGCAGGAATCCGAATAAACTCAGAGCGGGACAAGGCGGCTGCGCCAGAAATTCCTAGTAGAGTAAGAATAAGGGGGCCGATACAGCACAGAGAGGCCGCCAAACCGGCAATGACGCCTCCTCCGATGAATAGGCCAGATTTGTTTTCCTTGTTTCGAGTGATCTTATTCATTTATTTCCTCCCAAAGATTTTGCCACTTTGATCCATGCTCCAACATTACCGAGACAGCAGCTTCCCTGCGGATTGCTGCGCTCACAAAAGCAGCCTGGGTCTTTCATCTTTTTTTTAATGTCCTCAAGTACTGTTGAATGGCCTGAATTCCGAATTTCATTCAGCACGCTTTGTCTGGTGTGGCCAAAACAGTAACAGACATTGACGCCTAACCCTTGGTCTTTTTGGGTGACCTTGACACTAAGATCCTTTGTAAAAAGAGATATCTTGGGTTCGTTTGAAAAATAGACCACGTCACACTGTGAATTCGGGCAGAAATAATAATTCTGAGTTTCGTCTAATTTTGCTTTTGCTTCTGCAAGAAGGAGGCTTTGAAGAGTTTCAAGGCG
>JAWXAY010000008.1:0-8807 GCA_034439715.1 Pseudomonadota bacterium | reverse complement strand
GGTTAAAGAGGAAGATAGTGAGAAGAAAATAAATATCCATTTCATGGGAGCTCCTTGTCGAGGCGAAAAAACTGAATCGCCAATTTATAAACAGATTTGGGTTCAGACTCCTGCATCTCTGACATTAATTTTTTACTAAACTCGCTAATCGCCTCTTTGGCTTTGGCAACATATTTCGGATCCATCGGCATTGAGATAGTAAAGAACTCGCGTTCACTAAGGCGTTGTTGCTGCAAGGCCAAATGCGCCAGATCCAGCGTTTGCCGGTGATGACGGCGAATAGCATGTGAGGGTACATTTTCAAAAATATAGTCTCTTTCTACCTTACGCCAGCAGCCATTATGGGATTCAAGAAGGCCAACACGCAAGAGGCGTTCAACGGCCGTCTGGGCGACTGAAACTGGGATATTGAGGCGACGTGCGACCCACTCGACATTGGACTTAAAATTTTTAATGGCTGTGAGTTCCAAAATCGCAAAGTAATGCCAGTCGGCCACAATGTTAAAAGTATCTTCAGAAAGAACTGCAAACTTCGGACTTTTTTTCAAAAGATCCACAATTTCAGAATTCAAAATTTCTTGGCTCTGCGAGCTTTTACTTAAGTCGCGGCGTATCAGACTTAAAAATAGTCTTTTCTGTACTGATTTAAATTTAAGTTTATCGGCAATAATGATTGCCTTTTCATCACCGAGTTTACGTTTAAAACTCAATACTTGCGACAAAAAAGATTGCGAGACTTTTAGATCTCGTGCAAATGAGCGCAGTGAGTAAGATGGATTTTTACGCTGCCGCTGGAGTAATTCATTTTTTAGTAAGCTTTGATATGTGATCACGAGACAGTCTTAGTTATAGCAATCACAATGGTCAAGTGTTTGCTGGCCGCAATCACATATTAGGATTATCTCCCTTTTTTAATTGAAACTCTAAATCTTGAGTTTTAGGTTGGCCACAGAAAGAAAAGGAGAGTTTATGAGAAAAACGTTATTATCAATAGTGATTTTAGGAAGTCTTCAAGTACAGGCGGGGTTTGTCTGTAAAACCGCATGTGAAGGTATTGTGCCAAATATTTTGGATCAGGCGATAACAGGCAGTTTGCAGAGTGTAGAGAGTTTTATATCCAAGTGTGCTGGTCTGGGCGGAAAAGCGCTGCGAGCGCAGCTCGGGGAATTTGGTTCTGATCAAATGGGATGCTGGAAAACCGAGAATGTCTCGTACTGTATTTCTGAGAGATCAGTCCAGGCAGAAGGCGCTGCTATTACGGAAATATCTGCTAGTGGGGGAGGAGCGATGACAGCTTCAAGTAGAGCGATGGAATCGTGTAAAAAAAATCTATCCTATTTTTATTGTGGTAATCCGCTTGCGGCTAAACACGTAAAGGCATCAAACCAGCAATGCCAAGAAATCAATCGGGAGTAAGCGATGAAAAATTTAATTTTAGTAGCATTTAGTTTTTTTCTTGATCTGTCATTTGCAAATGCGGAAGTGACATGTGCGGCCAATTGCCGAATTTTTGGCGAGCGTTTTCATTTTTCATTTAACCGAATTAACAGAGCCACTTATTTAGAGGGAATGGAAAGATGCTTGCGCATTCCCGCGACAACCGAGATCATCAGTGTACCCCAAGGGTCAGCCACCGAAATGGCTTGTTTTAGTTATGTCGAAGAGAGCGAAAACTTAACGGCGACAGACGCCAGTCGGTGGCTCGCGGAAAATGAACTCAGAAAGCAATGTGAAAGACACTCTAAAAATATCGGCCGTTATGAATGGGTTCGTGGGGAGCTTAAGAATGTCAGCTGTCGATGAGTGGACCCGCGTGCCCGATGTTGACCGCTATCTGATCAAGGCAAAATTTAACGATTGAGAAAGTCGGGCTATTTTGTGGCGGTCTCAGCTGCTTTTTTTACTCGATTCGAAGTTTCATTAATTGCAGCAGCTATACGTCTGTCATTAGCGCAGTCGTTGTTCAAGCTCATCGCAAGTGCAAGCTTGGAATCATTTGCTGGTTTAGATAGTACACTTGAACTGGGAGGGTTTTTCTTGAGGTCCTCTACAGTGGGGTTCGGCACTGTAAACAGTGGAATATTAAAACTACCCCCATACAATGTGGGATAAAAGGGGGAAGGGCCAAAATTTCCAGATGGCTGGATGTACCCAGTATAATTCGTTCGATCCCCTTCATAGTCTTTTAATAAGTCCGCGCTTTTCTTTTCAAAATCACCCATGCAAGCAGCTGCCTTTGGATTAGCCTTAAAAAATGACTTTAATTTCTTACAAAGACTGACGTCAAAAAGCTGGTGAACAGTGATTGAGCCTTGGGGAGAGTTGTTAACTTTCGCTCCAATATATTCCATTCCAATTCTTGGAGCACAATCCCCCGAGGAACAATCAAAAGTATAAGTGTTCATTATTTTAAATGTTCGAAGACCGCTCTGGTTAAACTCTACAACACTTCTGGAAACATCAATTTGCACTAGCTGGCCGGCTTTTCTATGCAAAATAATATTTTTAACAGCCAAACCATCGGGCACGGTGAGTTTGTCAGTACCAATTGCCGCATCGCTAGGGGCTATTTCATAAGTCATATTGGGATTATTTTTTTTAACAGCGGCCAACCCAGCCGGATTTATTTTGCAGTCAGGAGTTAGAACAAGATAATTACTAAGTCCCTGGTCATTTGACACAAAATTTTGGCACTGACTCAGCTGAGCCTCTTTTGCGATCGAAAACTGAATAAATGTAAGCGTCACTAAAAAAGAAAAAGAACGCATAAATATAGTTCTCCCCCGGTCTGATATTAATTTTAACGTATATTATTATAAATCTGATAGGGTTATTGTGGTCTTAGGACTCTCGTCTAGACTAGGAATATTTCCTAGTCTAATTTAAGTGGGTCTGTGGCCGCTAGATAATTGGGTCGACTAATTACTAGCGGGGTGTATTCATCGCACAAACAGTTTGAATCACCTTAGGCCTTCTTGCTTTATCTTCCTTAGGACTGCGAACAACTTGCATCGTTACTGTAGTAAAACAAGGATGCTGACTTGCGCCGTCCAGTCCCAAGCCGGCCTCTACCGAGGCGATTTTAAGTTCGTAAGTTAAGAGGTTTCCCATCATAGTTAGATTTGCATCAACATCCGTAATTGTTCGGCCCTTAAGTTCTTTTTTTACGACTTTTGAGTTTAAAATTTTAGCCACGACTTCTGAATTCGGGTCGACGTTGCCTGCCGTTGCGAGTGAACTCGCAAGCACTATCATACTAAATAATATTTTTTTCATTTTTTCTTCCTTTTTTTTGGATATTCTCGAGAACAAGTGACGTATTAACATAAGTTAGGTACGCTACCTAACCAATTGCAATTATGGTGAAATTTTTATATTTTAATTATCGCTTAGAGAGTCTTGGTCCTAAATTACTCAGTCTCAGAAAAGTTGTCGTGTCCGCTGAGGAATCGACCTTAGTTTGTCGTACCACTGGCAGAAGGCGAAGCAGACAAAGTACTATTTACGTAAGGTTCTTCCTTAACTTCGCGATTACAAAAGCCATTAGAAACACTAGTCGTGCCGTTAATGGGATTAGTTTTCCCTGCAAAAGGGCTGCCTCCGCGCAGGGCGGGAGTAAAAGGTGTTTGCTCTGACATGTGGGCGCCAACAATTTTCTCTTTATCAAAGGCCTGAACATAAAGATTTCCGCCCTTGCCCTTTTCGAAGGTAAAACCGCTGGTGACATCGACTTCCTTTTCCTCAAAGATCAAAAAGGGTCGATACGGGTCCTTTTCTTTATTTTCATTGATCGAATACAAATATAATTTTTTGAGCTCGTCATCATAAAGGAGATGCCCGGTTACGACGTTGTCATTTTCTGGTGCAGTGATTTTTATGGGTGACCCTAAGAGAAGGTCCTTTAGACATTTTTTAACATCTATTTCTTGATTAGCGCCTTCTGTTTTAGCTTGGGAGTCTAGCTTCCAGCATTTTATTTGGTGATCATAAAAGAAGGCATCGTCATCAATCTTTATATCATGATGGAATTTATTTTCTTTTTTTCGGCTGCGGTCGCGGATAATCTTAATTTTGCTCGCAGAGAAACTAGCGTCGTTTAATATTATTTTGTCGTCGAGATCACCGCAGGCCAAAGCTGCTGTAGCACTGAAAGTAAATAGAAAAATTAAAAATGATGTCATTTCTATGGGCGAACCTGAATTTTTTTTAATCCCGCAAACATGAAAACCTCCCCGATGATATTACCCAAAGTATATCAAATTTGGAGCTCAATTTAAATTATAAAAAATAATAGTGGAGTAAAAAAATAAGCAGGCCATTTGTCGGCATATTAGCGTTTCAAATTGAGTCGCTTTAAAGACACCTTCAACTTACTTTCAATGCGTTACACTTAATGGAACCGCGAAAGTAAAGGCACTTCCTTTTCCCAATTCTGACTTGACCCAAATTCGCCCTTTATGAGCTTCAACGATCCACTTGGAAATAAAAAGGCCCAGGCCAATCCCACGGCGGTCATTAGTTCTAAGCTGCGAAAACTTCTCAAAAATTTGAGATCTTTTTCCTTCGGGAATACCAGGTCCACTATCGGTCACTGAAATTTCTATTTCGGTCGCTGTCTTTTGAGCAGAAAGCTCAACCGCTCCCCCGCGAGGAGTGAATTTCACTGCGTTTCCAATCAAGTTAGACAATACTTGAAGAACCCTGTCGTGGTCCATGTCAGCAAAAACGGGCTCAGGGCTGGCTTGAATTGTCATTGAAATTGACTTATTCCCAACGACAGGAGCAAACAGCCCCATACATTCTTGCAAAAGTGAACGAATGTTGTATCTTTCAATCGTGAGACTGAGCTTGCCATTTGCCATTTGTTCTACGTCGAGCAAATCACTTATCATTCGATCCATATTTGCGGCATTTCGCTCAATTATTTCCAAGTAGGAACGTAGACTACCTACATCAATTTTGGTATCGGAAAGGCCAATTCTCATTAGGTTCGCACTCATTGATATACTACCGAGCGGATTTTTTAAATCGTGACTAACAACGGCGATGAATTGATCTCTCGTTACTAAGGCAGTCTTTGTCAAATCATGGGAAATTTTTTCGTCTAAAAGAAGATTAGAATTCTGTTCGGACTCTATATCGAGGTGCACCCGTTCATCGAAAAGTTTGGTATCAGTTTCCTTGCGCTCACTTTCGAGCAGAGCTTCGGCAATCAATCGTTTTTGAAAGCGTTCCTTCGAGCGGATCTGATCTTCTTTCTCACGTTCGACATTGTGTGCTTTGTCAGAGCGCTTACGTTCAATTATCAAACTCTTATCGTCCAGCTGTGTGGACTGGCTATCCGTTAAGTTAAGCCTGCTCTCCGTTTTATCGAGGTCAACAATCTCGCGCGAGAGTTCACGCGCTTTATCAGCAGCAATCCGATTTAATCGGATCACATTCTCTGCGTCATCTGTAACAATCTTGCTTTTCTGAACTAGGTATTCATCGGTTTTGTTCCGCTCGTCTTCAAGGCTCTTGTCGGTTTTAACTCTTAGCTCTTCAGAGGATTCTGTATCGTTAATGTCCATAAATTGAGGCCCTCCCGACCAGCTTTAGAATGAACACGCAACATACCGCCCAAAAGGTAGCGTTGCAACAAAACTTTACTTTTTGACCACCAAAAGGTCACGCACGGCGGGAAGGCGGTAAACGCCGCTGGAGTTGGAAACAAATAAATCTGATTTGATCCAAGCCAGATTGCCACCTAAGCCCTGAACCAGTAAATCTAGCGTTCCCGCACGAAGCGAATAAACTTCCTTATCGGTCGCTAAAAACAATAAATCTGATTCGCCGTCAAAAGCCATGGAGCGCACTCCAGTCAGAAAAGACGAAACGAACACCGGCCGGATTTTATCACCCTCACGCAAAACATAAATCGCGTCGCCACTTAAAAAGAAAAGACGATGGTATCCGCCAGCAATAGCCGTGATCGGATTTGGGGTTTTTAATATAGGTGCGAACTTACCCTTACCTTGATAAAGTTGGAGGCTATCACCCTTACCTTTACCTGTAAAACAATAGAGTCCTCGCAGCGCGCGTCCCGGCTCTTGAGTTGTGGCAAAGTGTTGACATGATGACGGCGCCTTGAAGGCCTGCTTGCCGACGGTCTTGGAAGTCTTTAGATCGTGAATCTGAATTTGCGAAGCTTCATTGGTAAGTGCTGTGGCAGCATCCATGATTAGCAGCCCGGGTTTTAGTGCGAGCTCATTTAAATACGCGTTCGTTACTTTTTCGACTTTTAGTCCATCAATACCCTTTATCGTCGCGCTTATTTCGACAGCCTGCCCGGGAATGCCAAACATTAATATGATTAGGCAAAACAGCTGTCTCATATCTTCAGCCCCCTGATGCTTTATCGATAAGGGTCGAAAAAGTTTTGGCCTCTTCGACGATTGAGTCTGCTTGAGCCGACGAAAATCCGCCGAACTCAACTGATTTTTTTAAGACCTTGTCTTGTAGTTTAGAAATTTGATCTGGACCGAGAAGAATAACCAGATCCTTGGCATATTCTGCGGCCGGCCTGTCGTCAGCCTTTAGGACAAGTAAGCGACTTACTACGGTCACACCCTTTGCTACGGCTTCGATGCCGCCGACAACTTCTGGGGCCAGAGGGCCTGCGATAAAGGCCATTGTCTCCATCATTTCGACAGTGCTTTGGATATGCTCTTCATTATCTTTGGTCCAAGTCGCTGCTGTGGCAAGGGCTTCAACCGCCGCGCCAGTTGCCGCATTTGCGCCGGCTTCTAATACGCGCCGACTGCCAGATTTGGCGCCCTCTTTGAGAATTTCTTCTTGTGTCTCACGGTAACGGGCCCAATCCGCCTCAGACATTTTTGCAATATCATCAGGACTGAGACCTTTGAGGCTTCGCAATTTTTCTTCAAGTGAGGCCCACAAAGGCGCAGGTGGTTCTTTCATTGACGAGCGGGGAGTTTTAGCTTCGGGCTCGCGAAGTAGCGGTGCTACCAGCTGCATCTCTTTGATTTCTTTTTCCTTGGATTTAAATACCGCTTCAGTGTTTTTTTCTTCAATCACCATCCCACCGGTCATTACTCGCAGAAGTGGGGGAGGTTTGTCGAACCAGGACGACCAATTGGAGTCATCGCGCGTGGCACCTGAGCTCTGCATTGGCGTCCAGGCAGAAATGGCATCGTAACAACCAGCCACTTGGCTCCCAATTTTTTCACAGATGCGGCCTTGTCCCTTGGGGTCTTCTTGTTTTTCAAAACAACGGACGCTGCCCATGGCAAGACTGCCGACACAAACCCAGGCGCCAAGTCCACGAGCATTTTGTTGATTCCACTCTCTGATATTAGCAAAACGCAAACTGCTCGATTCACCTTTTGTCATTTTGTCCCACTGGACGGACATTGTCGAGCGCTCCATATTTGAGAAACTTCGACATAGGGGGGGAAAGTAACTGCTGCGCGACGACGGTAAAGATTGGCCAGTATTTTTTTGGTAGACTTGCTCCATTCGATCGAGAGACATCTTGGTACTGTTGATCATTTCAGCTTGAGCGGATTGGGCGAGTTGTTGCATTTGCGGTACAAGGTTGTTTACAACGTCGGCTTGAAAAGAAGACGCGGCAGTTAAGACCGCTCCAGCGCATTCAACGTCTGCACACCCACGGCCCATGCCCATGATCTGATTGGCTCGCGCCAAATAGGGTGCCATCAGGGCTTCGGATTGTGAGCGAAACTGATCCCTACTAGCCTGGGATTGTTGTTCCGATCGCCGCTGGATAGGCGCGTTTGCCTGAGGCCGCATGTTGCGCATATCGCGCATCATGTTTCGTTGATCAGCTTTGGCTTGCATATCGGAACCAAAGCAAGGCGACGTGGTAGAGGTCGCGTGCAATTCGGTCGATGATAAAAACAATAGGCAAACAAAAATCAGCGCCGATTTATTCAAAGAAATATTTTACGCCAATAGACTGAGTGATCAGTAACTGGGTATCATCAGAAAAGACCATGTCAAATTGCAAGGCATGAATATTAAGCGCCAAGGCTTTTGAAAACATTAAATTGAAACCGACTTGTCCGCCCGCCGACATATCAGAAGACGACACTCCGCCGGCTTCAAAAGAAGTTCGGCCGAGTTGTGGTCCCGCATAGCCAATAATAGGAATTTTGGCGGCAGAATCTGAAATTGGCATGTTGAATCGATAAAACCCACTCAATATGCTCGTCGAGGTCGTGTTCTTAGTGTTGGCAAAGGTAACTTCTGATTTTGTCACCGAGTAGGAAAGGCTGCCACCAAATTCATGTGTGTCGTCATAAATCACACTCGGGCTGGCGCTCAAACTAATCGTGGAAGTAGGATTTGTTCCCTCTGGATTTTGCCCGTTAAATTGGTAATTGGCCGTAACTGTATATTGCTTGTTATTAAAATTGATCGCCGCATTTCCCCTTTCGCTCGTGTTAAACAAAAATATCATTATAAGCGACATTACTAAGTTTCTCATAGATCCCCTAATCTCAAAAATGGTTGAGCAAAAATGGTAACTCTGTCGCTACTATCAGGCAATCGAGAATACTCCTAGTTGTAAAGATCAGCTAAATCCAGACCGACTAAAGACTAGCATTAATTGCAAAAAAGAGTCTTTGACAAATTCGTACTTTGCGGCAAAAATTTATATCGTATTAATTCTTAATACAGAAAAATACCTGCCTATCCGGTTGTCACTTAATAGCAGTTTTTTAAGTTTTTTTTGCGGGTTTTTCATCGTAAATTTCTCTATAGGTTAGACCAACATTTTGTGT
>JAWXAY010000007.1:0-62840 GCA_034439715.1 Pseudomonadota bacterium | reverse complement strand
GGGAGGGACGGGGTACTTTGCTTTTTCACTTTTGTATAGTATAAAATCTGTTCTAATCGGAGGTTTTATAGAGCGAAAAACGTCGCTTTTCAGAGTGAACGACAGGATGTCAAGGTCAAGATAAGTGCCTTTTTCAGAGGGAAATGGTCCTGTGCTTTGATTCCATGATTTGGTTTTTCCCTCTGTAAAACAGTTACTTTCAGTCATTTTAGCTCTTAAAATCTCAGCGAAACTAGTTTCTTTGGGCATTCCCACTCTTCGGGAGAATGAAAAAAACTTCGTATACTTGAATTATTCTTTTGGACTTTCGACCGATTGTGTATATGATGTACGTATTGAAGGTGCTAGACCTTATATTAACAACACCCATACGGAGGATAATCGTAATGGCAAAAGCTACTAAAAAGAAAACGACTACTAAGAAGAAAACTGCAAAAAGAAAACCTAATGCAGCTTTCATGAGACCCCTAAAACCCTCGGCTGCTCTTGCAGAACTAGTTGGTTCATCACCACTTCCAAGAACACAAGTTGTTAAAAAACTTTGGGCTTACATTAAAAAGAATGATCTCCAAGATAAAAAGAACCGAAGAAACATCGTTCCTGACATGAAAATGCAAGCTGTGTTCGGTAAAAAAACTTTCTCTATGTTCGAAATGAACAAAATCGTAGCTAAACATCTTAGCTAATTGATCGAGAATTTTTTAGCAGAAATGCTATTTCAGAAAGCCCACCTAAACAGTGGGCTTTTTGTTTTTGTAGTCTTGAAATTTATAGGACTGTGACCTATAATCAGAGGCCTATGACGCCAATGTCGATGAGTGAAATTAGAGAAATGGAAAAGTCCTGCAGACTTGCGGCCCAGACTTTGTCGTACGCTCTTAAGTTTGTTAAGTCTGGCCTATCAACAAATGAATTAGATAAAATAGTACACGACTATATTTTAAGTAACGAAGCTGTTCCCTCGCCATTAAATTACCACGGCTTTCCGAAATCGATTTGTACTTCTGTTAACGACGTGATCTGTCACGGTCTTCCGGACGAATCCATTCTCAAGGATGGCGACATTATCAATGTGGACGTGACGGTATTTAAATTTGGCTTTCACGGGGATACTTCGGCAACTGTATTTGTGGGCGACGTTAGCGGTCAGGCTAAGGCGATCACAGAGTGTGCCCGCAATGCTATGCATAAGGGAATCGAAGAAGTCAAACCCGGCGGAACAACTGGCGACATCGGTTTTGCCATCAATAAATATGTTACTGGTAAAGGCTACCATACTGTTAAAGAGATTGGCGGGCATGGTATTGGACGGAACTTTCATGGGGATCCCTTTGTACCATCTTTTGGCAAAAAGGGGCGTGGTGACCGCTTAGTTCCGTGGTGTGCTATTACGGTAGAGCCGATGATAAATGAAACTGGTGTACCCTACAAAGAAGTAGGTATTCCCAACTCAACCATCAAATATTATAAAACTGGGGATAGCAGTCTTTCGGCCCAATTTGAACATACCGTACTAATTACTGATACTGGCCATCAAATTTTAACCCTCCTTGACTAGCCGAAAGCATTGACAGTTTTTTTTTTTGACTGCGGGATTGGGATCAACTAATCTCGAAGTTCGATTATGAAAATAACAAAGGGTAAAATCATGCAAAAGCAAACTATCGCACCAACTAAAACCAAAAACCTAAAAACTCAAAAGGGTGTCGACTATCGAGTCTGTCGGGCCGCGATGGAAGATCCCAAAGTTTTCAAAGAACTGGCGCGCTGGGGTCGCGAAGAAATTCGTATTGCTGAAACTGAAATGCCGGGTTTGATGTCGCTCCGTAAAGAGTTTGGTAAGTCTCAACCATTCAAAGGCGCCAAAATTGCCGGTTGCTTACATATGACAATTCAAACGGCAGTCTTGATTGAAACTCTCACTCATTTAGGTGCACAAATTCGCTGGTCCTCTTGCAATATTTTTTCAACACAAGATCATGCAGCCGTGGCTATGGCCGCAGCAGGAATTCCTGTATTTGCCTGGAAGGGCGAAACTGATGACGAATTTAAGTGGTGTATAGAGCAGACAATAGATGGTTGGGGCGGCAAAGGGTTTGATCTCATATTAGACGACGGGGGCGATCTCACTAATATGATGCATGAATCTCGCTATGCCACACTGATGAAAAATATTATTGGTATTTCTGAAGAAACTACCACCGGAGTTCATAATCTTGAGAAACTTCATAAAGAAGGTAAATTAAAAGCTCCCGCAATTAATATTAACGATTCAGTGACTAAGTCAAAATTTGATAATCTCTATGGCTGCCGAGAGTCGCTGGCTGACGGAATTAAACGCGCGACTGATGTTATGCTCGCTGGAAAAGTAGTAGTCATCGCTGGCTACGGTGACGTGGGTAAGGGTTGTGCCCGCTCGATGATGTCCTATGGTTCACGCGTGCTCGTGACTGAGATTGATCCCATTTGTGCGCTTCAGGCCGCCATGGAAGGCTTTCAAGTGGTCACGATGGATGAAGCTTGCACCCAAGGTGATATTTTTGTAACAGCGACCGGCTGTTGTGACATTATTGCTGAAAGACATTTTAAAAAAATGAAATCAGGAGCGATTGTTTGTAATATAGGTCACTTTGATATCGAAATCGATATGGCGTGGCTTAATGACAATACCAAAATGCGCGAAATAAAACCGCAGGTGGATATTCACACTTTCGACGATGGCCGTGAAATTATTGTCTTGGCTAAAGGTCGTTTAGTTAATTTGGGATGTGCTACGGGACATCCCTCTTTTGTAATGAGTAATTCATTTTCGAATCAAGTGTTGGCTCAGTTAGAACTTTGGCAGAATATCAAGGCTTACAAAGAGACAAAAGTTTACCGCTTGCCCAAAGAGCTCGATGAAAAAGTGGCTGCTCTTCATTTAGAAAAAATTGGAGTGAAGTTAACAAAGCTTTCAGACAAGCAATCGAAATATTTAGGTCTTGGTAAAATGGGGCCGTTTAAACCGGATCATTACCGGTATTAATCTGTATCAGTTTAATCTTTTATAATGTTCAAAACATTTTGCTCGACGGCCATCGTGTCTTTGTAACCCATCGCAATTAGTTTTCGACAAAAGCCGGTCTCGAATAATAGATAACTGATGAGTTCAGCAGCCTCTTGGCGCGAACCTAAACCATCAATCAAGAATTTAAGCGTGCTCGGAAGATTTTCAGCTTCGTCAAAAGCAATTTTGCCAATGTCTTCAGAGGGCCTGATATGAAGTATTTCCAACGGCTTAAAATTTCCAGAGGCCGAATTTTGATCCTTGATCAAACTGACAGTTTCATTGATACGTTCGAGACGTTCAATATCTAAAAACACGTTATCCATGAGTAGAGCATTGGTGATGACAGAAATAACTCGCGCTAACGTGGGCATGATCGGCATTTTAACCGAGCCAGGATCTTCGAGTTTTATTTCTTTTTGAACGCCAATCACGATGAGTTTGCTGGCACCCAATTTGATGGCGGGACTAAGTGGCGTAAAATTACGTAGGCAGCCATCGCCGTAGTAGCCGTTACCGACCTGAATTGGTGGAAAAAACACCGGTATAGCCGACGAGGCCATAATGTGTTCCGTGTTGAGTTCACAGAAATCCGAAAAGCGCCGCACCTTTTGCCATCCCTGTAAATGTGGAACCCCCTGTATAAAAGTAACTCGATTAGAATTGGCATAGTTAGTTGCAGTCACCGCGACAGCTCTCAGATTTTTATTTTGAATGTTATTTTGGATGTTAGTGTAGTTAATATTTTGATTGAGCAGGTCTCTTAAAGGTGCCGTGTCGAGTAGTGACATGGCCTTCTTTTTTTTTATCAAGGAGCCCATGGTGAATTCCTTTAAAAGTCTAAAGCCTAATCGGCCCAAAGAAAGCGTGTCAGTGCGAATGACCATATTCGTTTTTAGTTTTGACCACACTTCGGGTATAGCCTGACTGCCATTTTTTAAATCGTGAATCATTGAGGCCATAAAGGCCGCGTTAATGGCGCCAGCGCTTGTGCCAGTGATTATGGGGTAAGGTTTCTGGATTCCATTTTTATAGGCAATTTCAAACAACGCTTTGATGGCCCCGGCTTGATAAGAACCGCGAGCCCCACCGCCTGATAACACTACGCCTGTTTGCTCGCTTAATTCTGAATCCATCTGGTTGTTATTCCTAGTTTTTTTCTAGATTAATTTTAGTCTACTATGGCGCAGTTTGAAATACCGATCAAATCAGACTGGATCAATGTCGGTTCGAATCCAGCCATTTTATTTGTTTTTCCCGGTCCTTTTGGGGGCTGAGGCCTCGAGCGGTGAGGTTACGATCCAGGTTTGGGATTTTCTAGTGAATGAGATGAAAAAGTAAGATTTCGTAGCCTAGTCTTCTCTATATCCTCGATTTCGCCACAAGAAAAAAGTAAAACTACATACCGCAAATAAGATGGCGGCAAAAAAACCGTAGCCATAACCTTGGCCAGGGTAGTTGCCCCAGTTAATTCCAAAGTACAAAATTGCGGTTTTGGTAAAAATGATCGGAATTAAAAATGCCGGAATAAAGCTGGTAAGGGACAGATCTTTCTTAACATCGCTTCGAGTTGTCTGATCAAGATTGCTTTCGGTATTTTTTTTAAATCCCCAGTAATTGTTAGTATGAAAATCGACAACAACTTGGTGCCAAATTTTTTGCAAGCCATCTTCATCACTTGGATTGTGTGTTTTAATTAATACGTCAAATTTATTTTTGGCTAAATCTAAAATGTTTTCTAAACTGCTATTTGAAAACTGGCCATGAATGTTGGTGGTGAGATCCGTTTTCCTATTGGCTAGTATCTCGTCGTAAGTGGATTTCAAGCTAGTCCTTTTTAAAGGACTTTATCTAAGCAAAGCATTAATGGATTTCCATCAGAGACACAAGCCACATACTTTTCACGATCTAATATATAATGCTGTGGTACGCACTGAGTTTTTCGACGAGCTGCTAAAATACAAAATTGCAGAGCCTGCTCGATAGGTTCGACTTCTAAATAAATAAGATCTCCAACGCAATTGGGATACGAGCGTTGGATTACAAAACTTTGTAAAAGAGTGCATTCCGGGCCAGCGCTAATTGAGCACGCTCTATCTGCGGAGAGCTTGTTAAACCCCATTCTCTGCATGCTTACCGTACAATCCAAAAGAACTTCGTGGGGATGCGAATCAAGTGCCTGGGCGCCAAAAGTTAATAAGGAGAAAAATAACGATAAAATAAGTAGATGTGTTTTCATAGCAGGTATACTCTCACTAAATCTTGTTCTAGGCAAGGGTCTCTTTTTTAAACGCTTTTGATTTCCACATATAAAAAACAACGGGATAGATTAATAGCTCTAGAATGAAAGATGTTATTAAACCTCCAATCATGGGAGCGGCAATACGCTTCATGACATCGGCGCCAGCGCCAACTGACCACATGATTGGAATTAAACCCATAAAAAGTGCGGCTACAGTCATAAGTTTGGGCCGCACTCGGTGAACGGCTCCTTCAATGACCGAGCTTTTCAAATCTGACAGAGAATTCATTTGTCCCTTTTTTACTCGGTCATCATATGCAAAATCAAGATACATAAGCATGAATACCCCGGTTTCAGCGTCAAGACCCAAAAGTGCAATCATCCCCACCCACGCAGCAATTGAAAGGTTGTAACCGAGAAAGACCAGTAACCAAACTGCGCCGATTAAAGAAAAGGGGACTGCTAATAGTACAATGGCCGTCTTTACCACTGACTTCGTATTAAAATATAAAAGAAAGACAATTAACAAAAGCGTCAGAGGTATAACAATTTTTAAGCGCTCCTTTACTCTCGCCATATTTTCAAATTGTCCACTCCAAGAAATAAGATATCCTTCGGGAATGACTATTTTTTGATTTAAAAGAGTCTTCGCTTTTTCAACGTAAGTTCCGATGTCGGTTTTATTGGAATCAATATCAATATACACGTAGCCAACGAGCGAAGCGTTTTCATCTCGAATCATGCTGGGTCCATCTTTAAAGTGCACTTTTGCTATAGAACTTAACGGTATCTGAGCTCCTATCGGCCCCGTAATAAGTACGCGTTTGATACTTTCAATATCTTGTCGAAAGGCTGGTGCTTGCCTAACTTGAATGGGATAGCGTTCCCGTGTCGCAATAATTTGCGAAACGTTTTCTCCACCTATCGCCACCATAGCCTGATCTTGGGCGTCTTTCAAAGAGAGGCCATAGGACTTAAGTTTTTCGCGGTCAAAATCTATATCTAAAAAATAGCCGCTAGCAATGCGCTCGGCGATCACTGTACGAGTTCCATCTAGTGTTTGGAGTTCCTTTTCAATATTCTGACCTATCGACTGGATAGTTTTAAGGTCAGGACCAAAAATTTTAACGCCGATAGGACTTCTGATGCCTGTTGAAAGCATGTCAATGCGGTTTTTTATGGGCATGGTCCAGATGTTGGGCATTCCTAAAAAGTTTAACTTATCATTTAATTCTTCAATGAGTTCTTCTTCACTAATTGTTTCGGGCCAAACGCGGCTTAAAGGGGCCTTTAGAAAATTTGGAAAGGCCGAGTGCCAGCGTTCGTTTTTCCGCCATTTCGACTTTGGTTTTAGGGTGATCGTAGTCTCAACCATACTGAGCGGGGCCGTATCAGTTGAAGTTTCCGCTCGCCCCGCTTTGCCAAAAACAGTATCTACTTCAGGAAAAGTTTTTAAAATCCTATCTTGGATAGTTAATATTTTTTGCACTTCAGAAACCGAGATTCCAGGCAGTGCTGTGGGCATATACAAGAGGCTGCCTTCATGAAGAGTTGGCATAAATTCGGAGCCTAACATCATAAAGCCCGGAATAACTGTAGCCATGCCCATTAAAGCAATGCTCAAAGTGGTTTTTTTGTATTTCAAAACCCATTGAATCACTGGCTCATAAATTGCAAAAAGTCTTCTACTGATGGGATGCTTGTGTTCGGAATAATAAGTTCCCACAAAAAACGCATTGCCCAGTTTATTAAGCCATTTGTTGGGAGTCTTGAAAGGATCCGGCCTCGCAAACATCATCCGCACAGCAGGATCAAGGGTAATGGCAAGAAGTGCCGCAATGGCCATGGCAAATGTTTTAGAAAGCGCTAAAGGCCTAAACAATCGCCCTTCTTGGTCTACAAGAGTAAATATAGGAATAAATGCGACTGCAATGACAAGAAGAGAAAAGAAAACAGACGGCCCAACTTCTTGGAGAGCTTCTAACCGCACCTTAAAAAAATCTTCACGCCGACCGCTCTCATTCCACTGTTGAATTTTGCGGTAAGCGTTTTCTACCTCTACAATGGCACCGTCAACGAGGACTCCAATAGAAATCGCAATACCGGCCAATGACATAATATTAGAACTTTGCCCAATTAAGTAAAGTGGAATAAAAGAAAGAAGTACCGCAATTGGGATTGTGATAATAGGAACCACCGCAGACGGAATATGCCAGAGAAAAAGCAAAATTATAAGGCTGACGATAATAAGCTCTTCTATGAGAGTGGTTTTCAGTGTATTAATAGCGCGCTTAATTAAATCTGAGCGATCGTAGACAGAGATTATTTTTACCCCTTCAGGAAGCGTTTTTTGAATTTCTTTTAAACGATTTTTTACGCGATTGATGACTTGAGGCGCGTCTTCCCCCTGCCTCATCACAATAATTCCGCCAACGGTGTCGCCAAAACCATTAAAATCGGTAATTCCACGGCGCATCTCAGGGCCCACCGAAACAGTTGCGACTTGTTTCACTAAAACCGGGGCGCGGCTTCTCGAATTATAATCGACCACAGCTTCTTCGATATCTGTTACCTTTTCAACAAGAGCCCGACTTCGTACCATGGCTTCAGCGCCTGAGAATTCAATCGTGCGGCCACCGCTTTCTTGATTTGAATTTCTCACAGCCGCCATCACCTGCTCCATTGTCACTTGAAAGAGCTGCAATTTAGTCGGATCCACTTTGACTTGATACTGTTTTACAAATCCACCGACAGCAGCCACTTCGGCCACGCCGGGTACTGATTGAAGTTGAAACCGTAGTAACCAATCTTGCATAGATCTTAAATCGGCCGAATTGAAACGACCTGACTCATCTTTAAGAGCGTATTGATAGACCCAGCCCACACTTGTGGCGTCAGGACCTATTTCTGTTTTAACACCTGTGGGAAGTTGCGAAACAATTCGATTAAGACTTTCTAAGACCCGGCTTCGGGCCCAATATAAATCAGTTCCATCTTCAAAAATAATATAAACATAAGAAAATCCATAATCAGAAAATCCGCGAACAGATTTTACTTTGGGTGCACCCAACATCGCTGAAACAATGGGGTAGGTCACTTGGTTTTCCAAAATATCAGGAGATCGATCCCATCGAGAATATATAATCACTTGTGTATCAGAAAGGTCTGGAATCGCATCGAGCGGTATTTTTTGAAGGGAAAAAATACCGAGTATGACTAGTACAAGTGTTCCTATTAACACAAAAAAGCGATTGTGAGCCGAGAATTCAATGATTCTCTTAATCATGGGCTCCTCGAATTTTGGCTTCGGAATCAATTAAAAAATTAGGACCAGAACTAATGAACTCGCCAACATTTAACCCCGATAGAACTTCATAAAAGCTATTAGTTTTTAAGCCTACTTTTATGTATCGCGGCTCAAGCTTATTTAACTCAGTTACCACATAGACAAGGTCACCCTGGCCCGTATGTAAAACCGAACTTTCTGAAATAGCAATTCTATTGGTAAGTTTAATCTCAACTTCTCCGCGAAAACTGGTCTCCGGAATCAAGTGTGGTGCCCCTTGCGTAATAGACCCGATCACGCGAATTGTGCGGCTGCTGGGATCGACAATCGAGTCTACCGAAATAATTTTTCCACTAAACTCCTCTTCAGGATAAATACTGCTCGCTCCTTTAAAGGTGAGGCCGGGCCGAAGGTACCTTACGTCACTTTCATAGGCTTGAAACGCCATTGAAGTAGGTGACAGCACTCGACCCGATACGGGGATTGTAGATACAAGAGCCATTTTTTCGACCTCTTGTTTTTGGATACCTATTAGTTCTAGTTGTGATGTTACAGCTTGCACTGCGCTTCTTTTTTCTCCCGCTTTAACATTCTGCTCTGGCGCTGGCTCCTTAACTTTGACAAGTTTCATATGACAAATGGGGCACTCACCAGGAGTATCTGAATGAATTTGAGGATGCATCGGACAGGTCCAATAAATTTTTTGTTCAACATTCGCTACAGAAGTTTTCTTTTTTGATTTTGTCTTTTTATTGACAGTTTGTATTGTTACGAGTCCCACCACTCCCAATATTAGGATAATTAGAATCCATTTTTTAATCATAAAATAGCCTCTTCGCTAGGGTAAATACTTTTCTAAATTTGAAACTGCTTGCTCATACTCTAAACGCAGTTCAAGCGCCTTTAATTTTAAGTTCGGGAATGCCTCCATGGCCTCGCGATGATCTTGCAGAGTCTCCAAATCTCTAGGGGCGAGGTTGTGTGCCAGCTTCATGCGTTTTTCGGCCTTGGGAATTAATTTTTGCTTTAAAGTATCAAGTTGTTTCTTCAGTGACTCAACTTTGCTAATTAGTATTAATTTTTTCGCGTCAAAAATTCGTCTATGTTCTTCATACTCTAATTCTGCCTGCATTCGTTCGGAGGCTGCAGCTTGAGAGGTTGAATAGGGCTGCCAAAAGAATACAAAAGGTAAAGTTATGCTGACCATGACTTCGTTGGAGCGAGGCGCCATGTTCGTCTCAGCCATTTCTTTATAACGTAAATTTAAATCGGGGAACCAAGTGGATTTAGCCTCGCGCTCTTTAGCCCGATAACTCTCCAAACTGTATTTTATCATTTGAATTTGGTGGCTGTTACCTATTGATTCAAGCTTAGGTATAGCCGAGAGCGGCGGCTCTAGAGCAGTTATTTTAAATTGAGTGGGATCTGCATTTACAAATAGAGCCAGCTCAATCTGGTCTTCTCTTATTTTCTGAACTGCAGCGAGAGTCTCACTTTCTAAAAAATCAAAATCGTATTCCGCCTTTAACAAATGTACGCCGGCAAAACTGTCAGAGCGTGCCGATGAGCGGGAAAGCTTAATATGGTTTTTTATGATATTCTGTTTTTCTGAAAGCAGCGCCAATTTTTCTTGGTCCTGCCAAAGTGAAAAATAAAGCGTTTTTGCCTGTGATAAAATCTCATTTATTTGAGCCAGGCGTGACTCATTTTGAGAAAGTGCCGCATACTTTCTCGCTGAAGACTCTGCCGCTAATTTTACAGGAAATGGAAGCGATTGATTGACTTCAAACCCTTGCCCGCTATTGCCGGACTGGTCGCTCATTTGAATGATGCCTACCATGGGAGCAGGAATAGCTAGGCCAGTCGATCGCGACTGAGCTGCTTGAGATTTGGCAGTTTCTATCTTGTAGTGGAGATTCTGCGCTCGTACCTTAGCTAAAAATTCGCTGAGAGTCAGGCGCTCTTGGGATTGAGCCGGGTGGGTAAGCGATAAAAGATAAACCAAAAGCAGCAAGTGAGTAGTTGGCTTCATACTAGTGATACGATACCTCCGGGCCGTTTGTGACAGGTCATTGAGATTTTGACTTAATTTTCGTTAAATGTCACAATTTCAGAATAATATTCGTATATAAGGGTATGAATGCCGATAAAAAAACTCGAAAAGGAACTCACAGACGAGGTGCTTATGACTCTCTATTGTAAGGGGGATAATAACGCTTTTGACACCCTTTATTCTCGGCATTCGCAGAGGGTTTTTGGTTATTTGCAAAAGAAAGCCCCCTTACTTTCTACCTCAGATCTTTTACAAGATACCTTTTTTAAACTTCATCGCTCCCGTGATCAATACAATTCGCAATATCCTTTTTTGCCATGGCTTTTTACGATTGCTAAAAACACGCTGCTCGATTCGGCTAGAAAAACCTCACTTGAAAATAAACGATTTCTGAGCCGCGAAGACTTTGAAAACATAAGTGCACCGATTGCTATTGAAGGTCCAAGTATTACGCTTGTTGCAGCCACAAGTTCCCTGCCTGAAATGCAAAAGTCTGCCGTCGTTCTTCGTTATTTGGAAGAGTGGTCCTTTGAAGATATTGCGACCAAACTAAAAACGTCTCCTGAGAATGCCCGGCAATTGGCCAGCCGAGGTGTTAAGGCTTTAAGAAACCTCTTTCGTAACAAGGAGGAAAGTAGTGAATTCTAAAGAACAAGAATGGTTGAAAGACTTTCAGGAGTTTGTAAATGCAGAAGGCGTGCCGGTGCCTCCGGCTGTGTCAGAGAGTATTTTACAGTATGTGCATAAAGCTCTCAGTCCGGCATGGTATATTATATTTATTAAAATCCTTACCGTTCATCTTGTTACAGGCACGCTCTCTCTTGCGGTCTGTAGTCAGTTCGGTATGAATCCATTTAATTCAGGTTTTTCGTTAGTTGAGTACTTTATGAAGTTTGGACATTCAACATGTATGGTTTTCTGCGGAGTACTTTTCGTTGGAATGAGTTTCTTTGTTTCTGGATTTTTAATGCGTCCTGAAGAACTACGCGTATTAAGGAAGAGTGCTCTTATTCAATCTTTGGGGCTCGGTTTTCTTTCTCTATTGGGATTTTGGCTATTTGGCGCTGAGATCGCAGCTGGTATTGCGCTTCTCTGGCTCATTGGCGCCTTAATTGGTGGAGTGTCTACCAGCGAAATAATATTTCGCTGGCGTTTACAGACCAGATAAATGATTTCAGCGACGGGTGTACCTTTTACAGTCTGAATCTACCCAATATTTTTTTCAAATTTAGACAAACATATTGAATTCTCTTGATGATTTGCGATAGTGCGCGCTGGTGAAGGAAATCCAAAATACAGATGATTTTGACTCGGGCGGAAATGCTGATGTACAGGTCACTCAGTATACTGACTATCGTTCGTACTTAAGTGCCTACTTTTTTGAGGCTCAAAGTAAAAATCCGCGTTTTAGTTACGGGGCATGGTCTAGAAAATTAAACACCAAGGACACTTCGACGATAACCAAGATTGTAAAGGGTCATAGACACCCGGGACCAAAACTCATTGAGCGAATGATTTCCTACTTTAAGTTTGATAGTGGAGATGCCAGGTATTTCCGAAGCATGATTCAGTTAGAAAAGATTAAAGAAGAGTCGTCAATGCGCTTAAGCATTTTAGAGAGTCTAGGTAAATCCGAGCCACAGACATCAAGGCAAGCAATTCCTTCAGGGGAATTCGCGCTCATTTCGCATTGGTATGGTTTAGCTATTCGTCAGCTGAGCAAAATTCCAGGCTTCAAAGTAAATCCAAAATGGATTTCCGGAAAACTGCAATTTCCCGTTGGACAGAGGGAAATTTCAGATATGCTCAAAAACTTAATTCAATTAGGCCTATTAAAAATAAATGACGATGGAACAGCTTCTGCAACGCCACAATCCATTCATACAACCGACGATCAACCAAATCTGCATTTACAGATGCACCACACTGAAATGCTTGAAAACGCGAAACTGGCACTGGCTGAGGTCGATCTCAATCTGCGCGAATTCACGTCTTTAACATTTCCGATTAAAATCTCCCGAGTGGGAGACGCCAAGAAATTACTAAGAAAATTTAAGGCTGACTTTGACCGCCTTTTATCGGAGACCCCTAATCAGGAGTGTAACAGCGTTTATCAATTCCAAATGCAACTTTTTCCTTTAACAAGATGGGATAATGCATGAGACCGATTTTTACTTGTTTATTTTTTATTTTTGTAAGTTTGTTTGCCATAGCTAATGACCTTGGTGGAGATGGCGTAGGAAATGGCGGCGACGGATTAACCCAAATTTTTGTGACTGCTAGGGCTCGAGCCATTAACCTTATTAGAGGGATCAATCGATGTTCATTTCAAGTAGGTACGTCGCCGACGATTAAAGAGTGGGTTATAAATAACAAGGCAAAGCTACTTGATGATCTTCACCAGACTACCTATGTGTGGGTTGAAAAGTCTCCACGAGTCAAATGCGCATGGACTCTCCCCATCCCCAATGCCACTATCGAATTTTCTATTCAGGACTGTAGAATTGGACGTATTTACAACACCGACAGTGCTGCAGCGTTGATTCTCCACGAAACTATTCATCACTTAGGGTACGATGATAGTGCCGGCTTCCCAGACCGTGTATCCGAGGCAGTTATGTTAGCTAATCTCCCATCTACCTATTGTCCTGTCATAGATCCCTTTAGCCCAGATAGCTGTCCTTCTCCTTCTCCTTCTCCTTCTCCTTCTCCTCCTTTTTCTTTTTCCAAGAGATCTGAAGTTAAGAACACCAAAGCCTACTCGCCGCTAATAAACCCACCACAGTCGTCCTTGCGATTAGCCGGAGAATACCGTCTATCTAGTCGAACACGTCATTGCACAATGATAAGCGGTTGCAACGAATGGGTGTTATCAGCTCAAAATGATATTTCTAGTCACGCATTCTTATTAGCGAGCGGTGATTATGTCCTTGTACCTAATACAGGTAGTGTGTTTTTTTCGATCGAACAGCCATCCTATAGTATTTATCTTCAGACCATTGGATGGAGGAAATGCTGGTTAAGTCCTTTTAGCTCTGACTGTATACCAGGTTTTGGACCCGGCTCTGAGAATGACCTTTATGTAGAAAACAACGGGATCCGTCAGAAGTTGCAGTTTCAAACGGTATTTTTGCCGAATAACTGCCTCAGGCAGTACTCTAAGTTAGTTTTTAGGGAGAACAACTCCAACGCTTGGGTTGAAGAGGAAAATGTGGTTTTTTACCCGTCATACTGAGGGCGAACCAGTGGGCGACTTTTGCAGGGCCTCATTGACTTTGTCTCTAAAGGATTCCGTGTTTATTGGTTTTAATACAAACGAAATCTCATTTAATTCTCTGGGACCATTTGAGACCCACTTGGGAGAGGAATTTCCCATTAGTACAAATGGGATATTTTGAAATTCAGGAAATGATTTAATAAGTCTCAAAAATTCAATGCCGTCGATATTGGGCATATGTAAATCCGAAACTATTAGGCCTACAAATAATCCCTTTTCAGCGGCAACACTAAGTATCTCAATTGCATTATCACCATCGCGTGCTTCAATGACATTGCAAAAGCCCATTTCCTTAAGCCGGCGCGAAATGATCCATCTTATGCTTGGCAAATCGTCTACCACTAAAGCAACCAAAGAGGGGCATTGAATATTTACGTCATTTACATTCATAGTTAAGACTTAACGGTCAAACTAACTAAGGACTTGATATTATCGGAGATTATGTACAATTTTCTCTGGGCGCTTTTGCCCAGTGATAAAATAGATCTGAGTTAGTATCTGCTGGCTCTGACCTGTGTGTTTAGTTTATGAAATTCTTTATCACTAACGATACCTGTTGGGGATTTCGGATAACCATGTGATGGTCCCCCGACATAATTTCAAGCGAAATCTTACCTCGTCGTGAAAGTTTCTTAAGTTGGACAATATCGGTATACATGTCGTCTTCTGAAGTAATAATGAGAATCGGGGCATCTACTTTTTTAATGAGCTCCAACAAATTCTGATTTAGTAAAACATTTTTCATGCTACCCGAGTATGATTTCCAGGTGTGTTTCAACATGTCTGCGCCAATTTCAGAGGGGAGGCTGCGCGTAAATGGCTTGGCTAAAACTTTTAATATACTAGGAAACATTTCGTGAATTTTGCAAATTACTTCGCCAATCCATCCGTTCACAAGCAGCGACATTAATAGCGGAGCGCTAGATTTTTTCAGATGCTCCTTTAAATCATTTTCATCGCTAAAGACCGGGGGATTAATTAAAACGATTCCTCGTATTGAAGTGGGGCGCTCAATAGCGTAATTTAACGCAAGAGTTGCTCCCATAGAGTGGCCCACCAAATAGATCTGTTGCCCATTAGAAATGTATTTACTTATTGTTTTTTCGATGGACTGTAAGTGATCTTGAACTGAGTAATCAGTTTGGGGTTTTGGAGATTTCCCAAAGCCAAGAAGATCAGGAGCGATCGACATATGATTGGGGCCTATCGACGAAATTATATTTTCCCAGTAGCGATGTGACCCCATTAATCCGTGAAGAAAAACGATCGCAGGACCCTGTCCAGAAACTTTAACATTCAGGTCGTAAGCATTTGCAACAGTTGCGAAGTTAAGGACCATAAGAGAAATTCCACCTATATATCCCATTTGCGTTAAGGGCCGCCGCGAGTAATCTCTACATCGGTTTTGTTAAAGCCATAAATATTAAGGGTACTGTCATCATAACGAACGCGTAATTCGTAAGACAGAGCCTGTTCAGATATCGGGGTTTCAGCAAGTAGAGTACAGGACATGACCTGATGCCTGAGGGTTTTACTTATAGAACAGCTCTGTGAAATACGTTTATTTTCACCTTTTTGGAGAATGTGAGTAATTATGTCACTCACAATTTCATTGTCACGCACATCGCCAATCGGCGTTAACTCAGAACTATGTTCAATAACATATGAAAGTGCCTTGGCCTTTGCTTTCGCATCAGATTGAATAGATGTCTCCGCATATGCCGCTACTGTACTAAATAAAAGTAACATTACTAATTTTGGTATTTTCATTTTATAAACCCTCCTCAAGTATCAAATTGCTTGCTTTTGACTCTGTCCAACCTATAGAAAAAACCACAAATATGCAATTTTTAACTAAAAATTAATTAAGTGAAAGTTAAAAAGGCTAAACATTTTTCAATGCAGCAATCTGATTTTGCTCTATAAGTGAATCGTGGTAGCTCTTCAGCAAGATAAAAAGGGGTTTTATGAAAGCGGTAGGATTATTTATATCGGTCATTTTTACTGCTAGCACGGTATTTGCTAATGATTTGGAGAGTAAGTACCCGAACGACAAAGGAGTTTATGTCGTCAAGGGCGAAACCCAAAAGCGTGTCATAAATAGTATTCTTGAGGAAGTCGATGTGGCCTTCGAAATGGGTGACGGGTATTTTGATGTTGAGTCGATCAAACTATTTATTGTTCGGAATAAAACAAAAGTACTTGGTTACTTGAATGAGGTTAAACTTAGGTACACAGAAGACCCCGAGTATGTTTTTGTTCTTGTCCGCTATGATGAGAATGGTAGTCGTGTTGGTGAAATAGAAGAGCTAAGAAGAGAGCCTTTACAGTAACCCCACTAAATGATTAACGTTTTTTCTGCCAAAGTTATCCCCCCGATATTTTGGTGGGGCACTCTCTGACTACCGTTTGAACCTGTTTTGTAAGGTTCAAAAGTTTTGTTTCTCGATTTTTGTTAATGTCTCGAGATGTCTTTTGTATAAGTAATCAACAATGACAGAGTCGTTGGCTTCGGCGTTACCCATTGGTTTTTTGTGCATTGTTGAATTGAAGGTCAATTTATATTCTTTGGCCAATTTCAATAAATTGGGATCGAGGTGAATTCGACCCTGCGTGAGTATTTCGTCGAATTGTTCACTGGCAGTTTTATTTTTAAGAAAGCTCACTCTAAGAAAATTGATGAAACGAGCCGCCTTTGCTTTATCACCATTTCTCATTGCTTCTATTAAAAGAGTCCAATTACCGGTGGAACCATCAATCTCACTATCAATATACTTGTAGACTCTTTCAAATCTCCTATCACTGGTTATCTTACTCCAAAGAGTTGGATTCTCAGCTTTAATGAAATCTTCGAACTTGAGAATTGCTGAATAAGATTTTTGAGCGGTAGTTGTGAATTCACGTGGAATAGTGATAGCAGTACCATGAGCTGTAATATCATGTAAGGCCAAATGGTCTGTATTCAATAATGATGATTTTCTAATTCGTCCAATGGGCAACGCTCCTTCATTGACGAATTTTTTTACATAATATTTGCCATCCGTAGGGTTTACGTTGGTTTCATAATACGAAGTCGATAGGCGATCCTTATTGCTTACTTTTGAATTATAGGATTTAATCCTAGCGTTATAGTAATCTGTGTAGGGCATCGTAACCTCTTCGGAGTTCTTCGAAAATCCCATTTTATTTGCTGCAGGTCCAAGATTGTCGACCGTAATATTTGGATTAAACACAGGATCAGGACCTCTTATCTTGCTATCCGCCCATTCAGAAACATTTGGCTTGCGCTTAACAGTTATTAGTTTTCCAATGGGCGTACTTTCTATTTTAGCTACCTGGATAAAATCCCTAAAACCGTATTTTGAGATCAATTGTGCCGTCAATCCATTAGCGCTTCCAATTTCTTGAGCTAAACTTCCTGAAAAGATTTTATTAATGCCGCTTAATCCTACTGCTGCGGCTGCCCCATTGAATAAAGCTAATCCAGTCTGAAGTGCACAACTGCTTTCTTCGTTCCTCTGATACATCAAAGAAATCTTTTGGTTTTGAGAAAGCTGATCGCACGAGCTTGTAGCTGTGGCTTTCGGCTTGTCCTTGTAGCAGGCGTTTTCGATCGCTTCGGTAAAATAACCAGCAGTTTGCATAGCATTTAGAGAAAATACCCCTACAGTTAGAGTGCGGGCGACTAAGTTAGCTCGACTAGCGTAAAGCGCAGCAGCCACTCGCCCAGGCCCAATAAAACTTAAGCCAGAACCCACACTAAACACTGTTACTAGTTTATTCTTAAGTATAAGTCCTCTATCGTATCTGGCTTCCATTTGGCAGGAAGTTTTTTTCGCGAGGGCTTCGTCTTTTTGGGCAAGTAGGGTTAAGAAATCATCTCTACTTGCTGAATTCCATAGTAGAGATTTCACCTCATCAGTTGGCCCATCCTTTTCCATTTTCAATAAGTCTTCTTGTGACTTTTTTAATTCTACAAGGGATTCTTTCAGCAAGCTGGTGGTCTCACTTTTTAACTTCGTACATATTTCTTTCTCGGAAATATTTTTAGCTATCAAGCTGTTAACAAACTGTTTAATGACCGGATTTGTTAACAGCTGCGTGTTTTCCTGAATTGTTAATCCCAATGCGCCATAATAGTTTTGTCTATTCTCTAAATAATTAATCGCTTCCTTGTTCTTTTCACTTTCACTTTGAGAAATTGGCCTTAGAGTGTGGTCGTTGACGTTACGATAGACTTTTAGTAACTCTTCATTCCTCTTGAAGTTTTTTTGCGAATCAATGAACTGTGGTAGGACGCTACACATTTGATCGACTTGCTGACTTCTTAGCGGTTCCATTTCAATTAGGAGTTCAATTTCATTTGCGAGACAATGTAATTTTGAGCTTTCGAGTTTGGCCACCATCGAGAAAAAGGCCTGGTCAAAGATAGCATCCGCATTTTTTTGTGGGTCAATTTGGGGCGGTGGACAGCCTTTATTTTTTTATTGAATATAACTCGCGGATTTCGTCCCAAGAACTTTCGCCACAGTCGAATTCTTTAATATCTTCATAGATTTTCTGAGCCAGATTCAATTGAGCAAAAGCGGCATCAGCCCAGACAATACCTAAGACTAGTAGATAAGAATAAAGTTTCACAGTTATCTATCGGCTAAAAGTCCATAGATCCGACAGGATAGAATTGGTCGGGGTGACGGCCCCGACCGTAAGTAGTTGTTATAACTACTAATCGAATACTGCGAGTAGCAAGAAGTAGCAATACGTTTTTTGGTCATTTTACTCATTGGGCCTCTCTTGTAAAAGAGAGCACCTGTGTTTCTATAACCTCATCAGGGAGTTTGTAGCCGAGGTTGTCTGTCACTCCTCGAACCTCTACCCCTGCCTTCCTGAGATAGCTGTTAGTGGTCTTTAGCTGGCTATGTCCTACGACGGACATGACTTGAGCTAGCGACACACCACGCGACAACAGGTTGGTTATGAAGGTTGCACGTAGGTCGTGGAACTTAACGGAGGTGATCCCGATAGCCACACAGAACTCCCTTGTGATGCGTGCCTGCTCGCCGTTCTCCCATTCGAGGAGGTGCGGCAAGATAAACTCGCTCTCCGATCCACGCTTGAGCTTCAGTTCTTTTAGAAACCGAGACAAGTCTTCTGAAATCGGAACCACACGGCTTCTCTGCGTCTTGGTAGGAGCAAATCCCGTTTTGTTCGTCCACTGTTTAGAAACAGAGAGAATACGAGTTTCAAAGTCGATGTCACTCCAGCGAAGAGCCATCAGCTCTCCCGAGCGGCACCCTGTCGCCAGGGCCAAAAACCACATCGGAAAAAATCTGTGACCAGTTCGTCGTGCTTCTCGAAGGAAGGTCTCGGCTTCTGCATTGGTTAGCACCTTTGCATCTACCTCGGGCACATTGACTTGAATCCCCACACAGGGGTTGCGGTCAAGAATGCCTTCTTCCACTGCCATTTGAAACACCCGACGAGCCATCTTGAGTATTGTTCTCCTTGTGTTGGGAGATAGACTTGCATCTATTTCCTCATACACAAGTTTGTGAACCTGCATCTTGGTGATCTTTTTTAGTTCGAAATGTCCCCATCTTGAACTGACCCACTTTCTTAACTGCTTGTCGTAACCCTCTACTGTAGAGGGCCGTTGGGTCAGTTTCATTCGCTTGAGACATTCTTCAAACCATTCAGACCACCTGTATGAAGTTGCTTCTTCTTTGAGTTTTGCAAGTTCACGCTTGAGTTCAAACTCTATGGTCTCTGCTTTTCTAAGAGTGTCGATACCTCGTTTGCGACGCTGGATGCGTTGCCCACGAGAGTCGAATCCATTTACATACACTGCGAAGTACTTGTTTCCATTTACGAGATAAGGGTTGATTGCCATATCAGGCTCCTTTCAAAAGGAAAAGCGCCTGACAGTCACTCAACTTGAAACGAAGTCGTCTTCCGAATTTGTACACATGAATCTGGTTACGATGAACCATGATTCTGAGAGCATTTTCGGTGATTGAAAAAAATTGAGCTGCTTCTCTTGTAGAAAGCCACTCGCGGTCTATTCGATTGTCAAAGAACGAAGAGTTGTTAAGCTCTAGAACATTATTTCTAGGACTCATATTACTCCCAAAAGCTGCGCCATTCAAGGCTTGTGTGGAAGTTAAATGTCTCTGCTATTTATAAATATATCATCGATCAATTCACTTTTTAGGCAGCTGTAGAGTTATCCCCAATTTTTTCTGTGGATAACTCAATGTGATTTTTGGAGCTGCGCTTTTTTTCTTTTTCAGTAATGCCATAGTGTTCACGAAGTGCCTTCTTAATCTCCTCCGGAAGCTCTCCCTTGGCTCCAGAATTGCGTAAGAGCGCATGTAGCATCTTTCTCTCGTTAAAATTCAAATTTCGGAGCGATTTGATATCAGAGTCAGAGAATGATTTACTGTTGGCGATTACAACATGTGTAGCAACGTCGTGACGGGTGATCTCGCCGCCATCGAATCCCTCATTAGCACGCTTAGCCATTGTTTCTAGAACCGCACATGCCTCTTGATTCACATACACCCGGAACTGATCTTCATTACGAACCCGCTTTTTTCTGATCCTAATTTCGTCTGTCTTTTCTTCGTTTTCTTTTTTTTTATTTAAAATTTTACTATCCATAATATCTCCTTATTTACCACCACCACCCTTGTCTATCCCTCTGCTGCTGACCCCTTTCAACCAACTCGTTGGGTGGGAGGGGTCAGCAGCAGATACAGGGCGGACTTAGGGTGGTGGTGGCCGTTTTTACTGTTTGTCTTTCAGTAGTTACGACTTACTTATACTTCACTCAAAGGTAGCCCTGCTTAGGGCCACCCCGAGGGCCACCTTTTCTTTATACGGCTTTTTTATTTCTACAAATTTCTTTCAGAGTAAAAACCTTGTTTCCCAGTTCAAGTGGCGCGTTCGCAGGGTCAATCTGCCACTTGGCACTTTGAACAAACGCCACTCGTTTAAGTAAATCTGGCAACTGCATGTATTTCAACTTTTCTCTAATTGCGGTTTCAATGGATTTGTTCTCACAAATAAAAACCACCATGCCGAAATCCATCGACCTAGAATATAGCCACAGGATTTTCTTGTAGCGCCCAGCAGACTTCCTGGTCCTCTCGTATTCGATGGCAATCGTTCTTTCGATTCCATGCGTATTTATCTTAAGAACAGCGTCGGGATATTTCTTGTTTCTGGCATCCCGATTTAATTGAAATACTTTACCCTGAGTGCTCTTGAGTTCATTTTCTGTTTTCCAGCCCACAAGCAGTCCAGACTTATCTAAGTTGATGAGTGAGCGGGCGACATTTTCGTCATGTAGAAGTTGGCTTAATGGTGATGGCTTCACGACGTTTCTATTTTCGTCTTCCAGAAGTCGACGTCCCTTAATGCTCAATACGAAGTAGCAGTTGTTTAAAGTTTTTGCGTAATCTCGCAGGATTTTCTCTTTTACTAAATTTCTAAGTTGCCTTCTTTGCCAACGGAGATTGTACTTCTCGGCAAAACAATCTCGCCACAAGGCGTGGCTTAGAAAGCCAACTTTTCCAGTTAACCTTAGGGCATCAGCTACATGATCGGGTATGTTTTGGCCGCTTTCGTATTTCATTCGGCACCGTTCCAGCGTGCGGGTTCGATAATTATGTATTCCCAATGTCCCTCGATATAACGATTTCCAGCACTCTTGGCATCTACCCAGCGAGCCTCAACTTTCGGATTCTTTAGGCTCGGCATTTCGCCTTGGCTTTTTTTAGGAGCCGAAGCCTGGCCTTTCGCAAAGGCTTCCTGTTTTTGCTTTTCAGTATTTTCATGGATAACGGAGCCAGCGACCATACCCGCCATGCCACCCAGGGCTGCTCCAACTATGACATTACGAGTTCTGTATTCGCCGTTTTTTCCAGGATCAGCTATGCCTCCAAGCATCGCGCCGCCTCCTGCTCCAATGGCACCCCCAAAGCCGATGCTTTTGCTCTGTGTCGCGCACCCCACAATAGCGAGTGAAAACGCGATCAAGTAAATGAGTGCAAAATAATAAAAGTTACATTTCTTATTATTCATGCAACCTCCTTTTTGTTTTGGTTAATTACGTCCAACATTGCGGGCTCTGCCTTTTTCATTTTGTCTTTCTTAAAATTCTCAGAGGCCTCTAAAACAACTGGCGTCGGGTGTTTAGTTTTTGGAATTGCCTTAGCTTCCAAATCTGGAAATCGATCAAACTTTAATCGAATCGTCCTTGCCCCATCATCATGCGGCACAACCATGATGGCCTGCCCTACGCCCAGCTCTCTCTTGAAGTGATTCGGATGCACGATAAACTCTTCCGCTTCACGCGCAGACACATCACCAGTTTTTTCATTTCTAAAAATTCCAACTTTTTGTTTTTCGGTGAATTTCATAGTGGCGTTTGTGCCGATTACTTTTGAAAAATACTCAGCTGAGTTCGGATCATTACCGCGCATGAATACCTTTATGTTGGAGTTCGTTAGGATTGCATTCGCGACTGAGTCGCCCATTGCTTCAATATCGCCAAGAGCCTGATGCGCAAATACGATGCCCACATTTGCACTTCTGGATTTGTTAAGAACAGTCACAAATCCTGGGTATAGGTATTCTGAAAAATCATCTAAAAAGACGGAGAAGAATTTTTGATTTTTATCTTTTGAACGATGCCGATTAGCTACCGCTGCTTGAAGTGACTGCAATACAAGCTTTCCTGTCGCCTTGCCAAGGAACGGGGATAAGAGTGCCGGTAGCTGAAAGTAAACGATCTTGTTATTCTTTAGAGCCTCATCAATCGTCATGTGCGGTTTGTCCTGATTGAAAAGCAGCGAAGCTTTTCCAAACGCAAAATGGCTCAACTGCGAGGTAAGGCCAGAAGTTCGCTGATCCCGCTCACTGCCAGCAAGATTGGTAAAGTACAAAACCCAATCCTGGAGAGCGACATCGTTACAGTTTTCAACCAACTTATCTAATTTAGCTGGATTAGATATCGCCTGATGGAGTTTTAAAAACGTGGGCGTTACTTTTGCAGCTTCAAAAATACGAAGCACTTGAGCAAGAACTTCGTACTGAACACTCCTGTAAAACGGATTCTCAAATTCAAAAGCGTTGAAAACACGTTCGGTAATTTCTTCTGCCGTTCCTCCCAAAAGTGGATTAAATGAAAGTGATTCATTGGTATTACTAAGCGAAAATAGACGAAAATCCTTTTTTCGACCAGCTTTTACAGTATAAGCCCAGAGCTTATCGAGCAGGCTCCTGTCTGCCTTTCCATCAATCAAAAGAAGACCACGACCTTGCTCAATATCTTGGATTGCCCAAGGCAGTATGACGGACTCTGTTTTACCAGCGTTCGTTGTGCCGACAACTTGTGTGTGCATTCCACGCTGACGAGGCTTGATGTAAACACCTTCGTTTTTCTCTGTTTTACCGCAATAGACAGAGCCGTCGTCTTTCTCTTTTCCGATGACAGCACGCTCGCGCTTTCGCCGATCTGTCACTGCCTGATGTTTTTTTGTCACCCAATAACAAAAAACAGCAATGAAAGAGCCAAATGTTCCGGCAAGAACTATTTGGTGATTTTCAGTTGTGATCCACATTCGAAACCATTTTTCAAATTTATCGAGGAGAATTAGAAGTAGCACTATTCCGACTGCACAGAAAACGAAGTGATCGCTGCCTTGGTTGTCTTGTTTTTTATCGGCCATTGGTTGCTCCTGGGTCGCGAAATACAAACGTCTGAGTAATCACGGCATAGAATTCCGAGCCCGCTTTAAGTTCGATCCATTTTTTTTCCTTTTTCATGTCCTCACCCCATGCCTCGGCTCGATCCTTAGCTGTATCAGCAACGGCTTTTTTCATTCCATTTTCGCTGCCACCTTGGTTTGCACCGAAGGCTCCTGTTTGCATCGAACCTTCTGCATAGGCTCCAATGAAACGAGTGAGTGTTTGGCCTACGATATTTTTCAGTGCTTCGGAGTGAACTTTTCCTTCAACACCGACTTGACCGTCTGGGCTTACGCCAATTGCAGCAATCTGCCTTTCTTTGCCGTCAGGAAACTGAATAGATTTCCAACTGATTTGTGCACGCTCTGTGCTTTCATCAAAAGACACATCACCTAAGAGTTTTGATCCTTGAGGAATGGCAACGCTGTCTTCTTGAATTACATCATTTGCGACCAGGCCAATGACAGGCATCGCTTGATTAGCAACGATGGCTGTCTGAAGTAGCCGAACGTTGATTCGGCAACCTGAAGAAAGCTGCGTCTTCGAGTCGAGTCCTCCACGGGTTAGAATCATCGAGCTATTTCGATCTTGGCTTTTACCTGCACCAGATCCGCTACTCCCTTGATACAGATAATCAAGGGAGTTAGGCACCGCTCCAACATTGGTTCTCGCGGCCTGAAGCTGCGCAAGGGCGTCTTGGGTTGGATTATTTTCTTGAGCAAATGATTGCGCTGTAGTTCCGCCTTCTGTTTTCTCATGAAATGTTTTCTGCTCTTCTTTTGGTGTCGGCATTACCAGCAAGACAAGCACCGCAGATCCGATACCTATTCCTGCAAATTTCTTAACCGCAGACCAGTTCACATCGCGCTTTTTTGTAAGAGGGAGCGCCTCTTTCAAAAGAATCTTTGAAAGACGCTCTTTGATTGCTACTACTTCCATGAAACCACCTTTGGAATACTGAGAAAGGACATCTTTTTTCTTCTCATCTCAATGCGAATAGGTGCCTCTTCATCAATGTCGGATTTTGAAATCTGCATTAGACCTTGCACGCTTTCTCCTGGGCGCACCTCAAGACCAGAGAGAAATAGATTTTGAATCGGCTTTGTCGCACCACTTTGGGTAAGCCAAATCCATTCTGGTTTGATGCTTTCTTTTTTCAAGCCACGCAGAAAAAACTCAACAATCAAAACGCCGTCTTTTGCTCTACCAAGTCGCTTTACTTCTAGAGTGATCGCTTCGTTTTTTAAAATATTTTTAAACCTCATCCAAACTAGTGTTGGCTTTGGTTCCTTAACTTTCTCTTTTAGATTTTCGAGGTACACGACATAGTCAGCAATCGATTGTGCCCCCGTCGCCAGTGCCACGTTGAAGCGCTGATAGTCGGTGTAAACATAAAGATTACTATTTGCACCGCCGTGAAGCGGCTTAATCGTAATTGCTTGGTCTAAGTATTCGACTTTGAACGCTTCTTGATCGCCCACAACAACGCTGTTGGGGCGATCCGGTACTTGGATGATCGTTGCAATTCCCAAAGCCGTTCTTACAGTTACGATTTGATCCGTTTGCACAGCAATACGCCTTACTCGTGTTTCTGCCCAAAGGTCACTTGGGCACGAAAATAAAAGAATCACTGATATGACAAATCTCATTACAGCTCCTCTCTTTCTTTGGTGATATAAAGACCCCAGGGATTATTTCTAGTGCGTGGGCCACTTTCAAAACTGAGTTCAAGTCGCAAGTTTCCAGCAGCGTTTAGACCTTGGATCGAAGTCACCCTGTCTCCGGTAATAAATACTGTTTTCTTCTCAAGGCTTACTTCTATTTTGTCTGGGTACACTCGCTGCGAGACGAGCTTTTCTATAGAGAACCTGGCAACATTAGCGGCTGCCCCAAGGTATGCTTTCATGCTTGATGGGAGTACAAAGGCTTGCGCATCAAAAAGCTTTTGCTTTACGCTTTCTGGTTCCCACTTATAGCGTTTTTCAAGGTAGCGATTTACTGCTGCCTTGATTTGATCTTCTGGTTTTGGGAGTTCCACTTTTTCAAGATTTTCTCCTGTTGGCGCAAGTGTTAATACCACTGGAGCTTTGCTTGCTAAAACAAACACCAAAATGAGAGTGAGTACCGCGACACCAAGAGCTGACGCGGAAAATACTTTCAAGAACTGGTTTGAGTGCGAAAGATCGCTTAGCATTTTTGGCAGTCTCGCTGCCTGTAGTTTTATTGATTGATTCATAATTTAGTTTCCCTTCGTTGAATTAAATGAGTTTGAGTTTCTGAATTTACTTCGCACATAGGACGCCGTATGTGGCCCGATGTCCTTTGCTGTTTTCATTACAAAAGCAGCTCTTGTAGGAGCCGCCACCATTGTCGCAACTGCCGCTGGTCCGATTGTTGAAGACATGGACTGAAAGCCAGAACTTACAAGTGACCGCACAACCATCGGAGTTGCGAGCATTGCTATCGCAATGATGAAATTCATGACGATGAGTGCAACGTAGCTTCCCTCGCTTCGGTACAACTCTCCAAAACTGAGGGAGGCAAGCATTGCTCCCAAAATCGCCCAGACTATTTTCCAACAAGCAACTTCGATCATGCCTTTGAAAAGATTCGTTGTGATTTGGCTAGTACCGGGGAATAGATTGAAGAGCAGTAGGAGCGGGGCCGACACCATGTAGAACACCCAAAAGAAGTGATACATGGCTATCGTTAGATATCTTGCAATATAGAGAACAAGATAACTTGCAAATGACAGTACCGCGATAATGAGATCATCAAATTGCAGCAAAATACTTGTTAGCGAAAGCGAATACCCTTGGGATTTCTCCTGAGCCATTCGGATAATCGTGTCGATACTGTTGAGACTATCAATTCTTTCTGCAATTCCGTCTGCAATAAAAATAATGGCTCGGCTAATATCAGGAAACGCAACCAGAAGAATCGTTGCGATCAAGGCACGTTTTAACGTATCAATGAACTCAACGCCCCCTTGTGGGGTGCGGAACCACGCAACGGCGACTGACAGTGCGAAAAACACCGGAAGCATGAGGTAGTAAATCCTCACAAACTCCTGATGGAGGTCGCGCATGAGAGTGCCGAGAAGATCAAATTGCGGCATATTAATTCCCTCCGTCTAAAGGTTTAAGGTTCGTTGTTTTTGGCAGGCCACCCAAAGCGCTAGTCAATCCGTCGTATTGGGAGCGAAACTGTGCTGACTGAACTTTTTCTTTTCGATTTTGTAGAGCCATGTTCTCGCCCATCATTTTGAGCATCATGGAATTGGTACGAAGAACTTGGGTTGTCACTCCAATTAAAACTGCTAGTGATTGCGCAGTAAGTTTTGCCGCCCCCTGTGGGCTAACCACTTGAGCGTGCGCAATAATTCTTTTACTTTCGCCATCTGCTTCGTCCGCAAAACGAAAGAGCGTGCCATTCATGGCAATGCTCTCAGAAACCGAGCGGTCTTGTGCTTGCTGAAGCCTAGCCTCTCCGGTTTGCGGGATTCGACCATAGAGGTCTTGAATGGCAGAAAGCACTCGGTCAGCGGTATCTAAATCTCCGTAAAGCCCAGGATTGAACTTTGGATTTAAGATTTGAATAACCGCAAGGCCGTCTCTGATTCCTCGATTAATGTCTCGCATGAGATTGAGCGAATCCGCACCAGTGCCAAGAATTTGCCTTAGTTGCGCAAGCTGCTGGAGTGCATTGGCTAGAATCTGCACAAGAACGGCAATGTCACCACCGAATATATCAGCACGGCTCGGCTGTGGAACAAGGAGCAGAATGCTCATGATCCCTGCCATGAGAGTATTCTTAATGTTCTTCTTAAGAGTCTTCACAGAGCCTCCCTTTGTCCTTGAGATATCCCTTTTGGAAAAGTCAGTGCTGCTTTTTCAATTGCTTGCACCAGAGTGAGTCCCTGATCTTTCAAATCTGAAAGGTATTTATTGTCACCGGCATCCGAAGTGGATAGCCAATACTCAAATGGGCTTGGGAAAATACGAACGACCTGGCGGTGATCGCCTTCGATCATGAAGCCCTCAGAGAATTCGCCTTTTCTCTGCTGAAGCGAATGAATGAGATTTATCTCTCGGCTGTTGAGCTTGAGCGCATTTGCCAAAATTTCTGAGTCACCACGTTGAAGCATCACAAATTTCGTTGCGGTATTATTAAGAATCGCTGGCCCAATGGGGCTTGCGACAATTTCTTCCACACCTTGGGTGATAAAGGTGATTCCACTTCCGCTTTTTCTCAAAGTTCGAGCGCAATACTCCATAAAGTTTGCAGCGGCATTGGATTTAAGTAACTCCCATGCTTCATCGAGAATAATTCTTTTTTTATTCGTCTTATCCTGCTCGACTTGGGTGAGAATAAAATCCGTCAAGATCAGGATCATCACGCTCTGAAGATCGGGATAACTTGAAAGACCTTTAAGATCAAAAGTACAAATCGGGGCGTCTGTTCTTAAACCTCCTGGCCCATCAAGAAGTCGCCCATAGGGACGCTCACCAGTCCAAAGATAAAGCATCTTTGAAATGGCTCGCATGGAGTCTTCTTCAAAAACTGAAAGATATTTTGCAAGATCAGTGAGCGTTGGGACTTCGCCTTTGGCTCTTCGTGATTTGTAGAGTTCAATCACTGCGCGTTCTAAAAGTGCGCGATCAAGTTTGGCAAGCTTTGCCTTGTCATCTTCTGCGACCATACTTTCGATAATTGCTAGGAGTGATTTTAATTTTTGGTTACTCGGGGCTTCTTTTGGGTTTGGAATATCAAAGGGATTGATTCGATAGTTATCCGATAAATTCATTTCAAGATATTGGCCGCCTAAACTCTCAGTGAGTTTTTTATACGACCCGCCAATGTCGATTATGAATACGCGAAGACCACGAGCAAGCTCCTGAAGCAAGATGCAATTGTTCAAGAAACTTTTTCCTGCTCCTGATGAGCCGGTAACCAAGCAATTGTAATTCGGAAGCCCTGGGTCAAACCCATTGTAGCTAACAAGACCGTTCAAGCGATTTCTAAAAATAACGGCAGGGTCTTTGTCTCCTTCACGCGGTCCAAACACAGGAAGAAAATCTGCTAGGTTATTGGTTTTCATTTTCCTAGCTCGCTCCAAGCTAATTGGAGCGGCTGGGAAATTCCCCTTGATAATCTTCCAGGAGCCAACGGTTTCTTCTAGGCCCTCTGCTCCCTGTAAAGATCGAAAGCGCGAAAGAACTTCTCGCACTTCACGGTTGAGCCTTTTTGTGCCATCAGGTGTAGCGGGCGCTCGAAGCACAATACTCATCTGGGCTGCGTAGATTCGCTGCCCAGTATTCAGAAGCTCACGTATTAATTCTTCTGTAGATGTAAGCTTTGACTCGCTCTCAAGATCGCTGGCTTTATTCCCTTGGGTTAAGGCCATAGAGTGAGCCATCTTGCGTTTCTGTTGAAGCTTTGCCATCTCGCTCGCCTGCGGAGGCACCTCAAGCGATAGAATCAAGTCGTAGTGAAACGGCAGTCTCAGAAATTTTGCAAACTGACCCGCAAAGGTCATCTCTGGCAATGTTTTAAGAGTAACTACGCGATGATAGTAAGAATCCAAGGTGAACTGGCCAAAACCCAGAAGTAGATCACCAAATACAAGTTGCTCTCGTGGAGACTGCGCCGCCAACCATTCAATCTCTTCAACCACTTCTTTTTCAAGATCGTGTTCTTTGAAAGTGATAACTTTTGGAGTTGGCTCCTCATCTGATCGCTTCGGGTTTAGAAATTTATAAATATTCGAAATAATTTCTAGTTTTGTAAGTGATTTAGATTCCAGTCCAATCGACTCAAGTGATGAAACTAACGTGTCAATATTTTGGCCTAATACTTCAAGTGTATCCTGATATGCCTTGGACGCGTTTTCTGAAAACTGTTCTTTTCTTTTCAGAAAACCAGATTTCTTTTGCTCGATCATAGGAGTGCGCAAATAAATAAAAAGTTCTGGTTTATAGAGTTCTTTGGAATCCACGGCATCTTTGATTTTTTGCTCACGATAATCGGCAATTGTCTTCACCAAAGGGTGAATTTTTTCTGCAAATCCCGCCTTATGATTTTTAATCATTTCAGAAAAATCCGACCCAACACTTAAAACAAACTGAAGAGTCGTGCCTTCAGCTATCGAATTGAGTGCTGATCGTAGTCCCGTTGTAAAACTATTCACCTCGTCATCGTTCAAGCACTCAATGTCCATAAGAGATACTTTAAGGCCGCCTACTAAGGAGCCATCAAAGAGAATCGCGTGTGCTTGCGGGGCATCGACGAAATCCCAATACGGAAGTTCGTGTGCTAAAGATTCATCTTTTTGTTTTGATTCAAGCATTTTTCTTTTCCTTTCTAAATTTTCTATATTTGCGATCAGGAGCACCCGCCGCCTTGTATGCGGGTAGCGCAATGAACTCGCCCAAGTGTTGAAGGTAGTTGTCGGGTCGTCCACGCTTCGCAAAGAAAAGAAACAACGCCAGCCCTAGCGTTGTTCCCCATACCAGCGGATAGCGAAAGGACGTCGTCCCAAAAATAAGATTCGTCAGAGCTAAATTCATGAAGATCAAAAGCAAATCGGGCAGTTCAAAGCCGAGCAGCTTTGTCTTCATTTCTAAAGCCCGTGGAACCTTTGTTGTAGATAGTCCTTGCTCATCCATATTCGCCTCTCTTTCCTAGCGAACTGTTTGAGCAATGAAGTCCACGATGGCCTGCGCCCCGAATCCAAAAATACAACCCAACACCGCGTAGCCGATGTGCTGTTTTGCATTTGGATTTCCGGTGAAAAACGAAATTGCCGCAAACGCAATTCCGATCACCGACAAGAGCGGAAGAATCACACCTGTGAGTTTCATCTTGAGTCCCAAGAGGCTCGATTCGAGTCCCGCGTGTGCAAGATCAGGAGTGAGAAGACCAATCATCAGTACTAGGCCAAGCGTAATAATAATTTTATGACGTTTCATAAGTTCTCCTTTGTTTGTGTTTTTTATTTTTGAATCGTTAGGCGGCTTCATCGAGCACCTCCGGTACTGGAAGGCGTGTCGACTGCGCAAACGATTCTGGATGGATGCTCATGTAGATGGGCTTATCCAGAAGATCGAATTCGATCTTGACGACTCCAAGAGCAGCATCAGCTTTTCCATTTCCGACGATGTTCGAAAATGTTTTATTTTTTGCGGATGGATTTTTATTCCAGTCGCGCGTCACTAACAAGAATAGGGCTTGATCGTTCTTTCTTGGGACAAGATAGAACTTATCTTTGAGAAGAGTCCATAGCCGCAATGAGTAGGTGTGCTTCCCGTCGACGAGATATGCCATACCCACGGTTTTGGTTCGCTGAAATGTGCCGTCCTCAGCAGTCTGGCCTTGCATTAGTTTAAAACGGTAATACTCATTTTTTTTCGATTGCAATAATGGTTCTTTTTGTTCTGTGTTCATGAAAAACTCCCTGGTTAAAAAAATAATGATTTTGTTTTTGCTCGTAAATCCAATCGCTCGCGCTAATCCACTTTGTTTGGTTTCTCTCTCGAACCTGATAAAATGTTTCAACACGACAATATTCAAAAACTACAAATTTAATTTTTCTGAAAAATTCTAGGCAGCGCATTTGACTGGCTCTGGAAAAAAACCTTCATCTTCATTCCAACCGCAGTGAGTACAAGTTGGATTACGGCGATCGATCTGTGTGTACTCACAACATTCTGGACAAATCAGCCAGCCGACATGAATTCGCTTACTAGGATCTATAAGCTCTGGGAGTTCCAGTCTTGAGAACTCAATTATGTCTCCAAGACCGTAGCCCTCCTTGAGCAATTCGCTGTCAACCCAGTAGTCTCCTAAGCGTGTCAGCTTTTTCTTTATTTTACGTTCTTTCATCGTTCCTCCTTTTTTGAGACGTCAACGTCTCGGGAGAATCTAAGAGCAATGGCGTGCCAACGCTTTTTTACGACTGGCCCGTTGACATGATTTTCATTAACTATTTGGAACTTCTGTTTTATCTGACGTTTTTAGGTATGGCGCGCTGCCACTGACATTCTGACATAGATGTCAGTACCTACTGACACAAAACCTGACATGCGTGTCAGGTTGTTGAGTGACTGGGGCCACAAGATAAAATTAAGTTATTAGGATTTCTGCGAAAGCAGCCCACAAACCAAATAAGCGAGCATCGCTCCAGCAAACTGAGCCACGATAAATCCGGGTATACCCGTCCATAGAATCCCTGAAAATGTATCGGTCATGCCTCTTGCGATTGTTACTGCTGGATTAGCAAATGAAGTAGACGACGTACACCAATAGGCAGACGTAATATAAAGAGCGACTGCGAGTGGAGTCGACTCAACACTTCTTTTTCCTGAAAGCGAAATGACTGAGATAAGTCCAAAAGTGGCGATCACTTCTGAAAGTAAAAATCGAAAATCGCCTCTGTCATGACTCGATAATTGGAAAATTTTTTTGCCAAACATTATATGAGTAATCAAGACTCCAAGAATTGCACCTGAAATTTGAGCAAGAGAATATCTAACAAAGTCACTTATGGAGAGTTTTTTCCAAAGTAATTCAACGAAACTTACTGTCGGATTAAAGTGAGCCCCTGAAATTGGCCCGAAGATTTGAATGAGTGCATAAAGTCCTGCTCCCGTCGCAAGAGAGTTCGCTAAAAGTGTCATTGCTAAGTTTCCTTGTGAAAGCGTTTCCCCCATAATTCCTGAACCAACGATCACAATGAGTAAGCCGCACGTTCCTAAAAATTCAGAAAAAACTCTTTTAGACAAACTCATCGCCCTATTTCCTTTTTAAATTCATTCAATCGTGAATGGATTGTATCTCTGGCGGTACGAAAACGTTTTAATGATTCCTCTTCTGATGTTGGTTCGTTCGTCGCAGGATCGGGAAGTGGCCAATGGATTTTTTTAGCTTTGGATATAAGGATTGGACACGCTTCTTCAGCACAAAGCGTGATTACATAATCAAGGCCCGCGAGAAAGCTTGGACTGAGGTCGTTAATGGATTTTGAGAAATGTTTTGAAATGTCGAGTCCGACTTCCTTCATTACCCGAATAGCAAATGAATTGAGTTTTCCAGGATGCGAGCCTGCGCTCTGGATTTCGTCACCGGGGTAAATTTGGCGTGCTAATCCCTCAGCTAGTTGGCTACGAGCAGAGTTCGCCACACACATGAAAAGTATGTTCACTGGTGGCCCCATATTGTTTTACCGAGGACAGCGCCAAAAATCGCAATTAAAAATACATTCATTTAAGACCCTTGTCTTTAATCGTGTGATTACGATATATAATGAATTTATGGCGTTGCCAAGAATAAATGCATTTCATGCCCGAGATCTAAAAATCGCGGACTTCGCAAAGACGTTGTCCCATCTAGCGCGCATTGCAATATTGAAGGTGCTGGCTGAGAGGCGCGAGTGTCTCTGCGGAAATTTAGTTCTGGCTCTACCTCTTGCACAAACGACTGTGAGCCATCAAATAACTAAACTAAGGTTTTTGTCTTTTAGGTTGTCTGCGGTTACTTCTTTGGAAATTGGCAGATAAACATCGAACCCTTGGTCGGGTTGTTTTCTACGCTTATCGATCCCTCATGGCATTGCATAATGTGTTTTACAATAGCTAGACCTAGGCCTGTTCCGCCCACCTCTCTTGAGCGAGCCTTATCGACGCGATAGAACCTCTCAAACAGCCGGGACTGGTGTTCGGTCGGGATGCCGGGACCGTTGTCTTTTATTTTTAAATAATAGTTTGATTCATCTTGATCCCAAATGACTTCAATTTGGCCATTCACGGGCGTGTATTTATTAGCGTTATCAAGTAGGTTTATCAGAACTTGTTCAAGCCGTCTGACATCGGCACTAATAGTGTCAACACCGAATTTAATTTCGATCGTTTGTTTTTTGGCATCAAAGTTTGTCTGCAGGCTTTTTATCGCCCGGCTGGATATTTCTGGCGTAGCAACAATTGTTTTTTGCAATACCTCTGTCGATTCGAGCGAAGACAAATCAAGTAGATCAGAAATAAGACTCATCAGGCGATTGGCATTTCTAGAAATTGCATCCAAGTATTCGATTTCTACGGGGCGACCGAGTCTTAGATCTTCCATAAGCGTATCAGTGTAACCCTTTATAGAGGTCAGTGGAGTGCGAAGTTCGTGCGAAACATTGGCCACGAAATCAATGCGAAGCTGTTCGGCTCGTTTAAAAAGGTCTTCTCGTTCTCTCAGAAGACTTTCTGATTTATTCTGAATATCGCGCTTTAAATCTTCGATCGAAGCGTCAGTCTCTTTTGGAAAAAACAATTGGCGAAAGCGAAAAATGAAGCTTAGCATTTAGGTTCCGATGCGATAGCCAATTCCACGAATTGTTTCTATGATTTCGGAGCAGGCACCTAATTTTTTTCGCAAGCCAAACACGTGGGTATCAACAGTGCGATCAGTCACGGCAACGCCGTAACCCTGTATTAGCGCAATCAGTCGTTCTCGTGACAACACGCGTCCGCGATTCTCTAAAAGAGAAGATAATAATTTAAATTCTGAAAGTGTGAGTTCGATTTTATCTTGGCCACAGGTGACAGCATGGGCGCCAATATCCAATCGTAGCGCTCCCAATTCCATGACCTGTCCTGCTTTTGTTTTAATAGTCCTAACTCGCCGAAGGAGTGCGCGAACCCGAGCGATGAAAATGGGAATCTCAAATGGCTTAGTAATGTAGTCGTCGGCCCCCATTTCAATTCCCAATACAATGTCTGCAGTATCAGCCCTTGCGGTCACCATAAGAATCGGGATTTCGTGATTGGGATTCGCGTTATGCGCGCGAACTGTTTTACAAATTTCGAGACCAGAAATTCCGGGCAACATCCAGTCCAGGATAATTAAATCAAATTTGTTTGTACTTAATTTTATTAGGGCCGCATCGCCGTTCTCTGCGCCATCAACGTTTAATCCCTCGCGCTTCAAATGAAGTGTGATTAGATTTTTCACGTCCTTTTCATCTTCTACAACAAAAATATTTTTTTCGGCCGGGTTAGGCATACTCATTATGTTAATTGTACGGCCATTTTGCGAGAAGAAAGTTAGGTTCTTGTTAGGATTTTGTTAGCTGTTTGCGAGAACTAAGATACTGATTTCACATTAGTCTAATAGGCGGTTAAGGTAGAGCACATGGGTAATATAGAAATGGCTTTTCCAGCCGATTTTCTTTGGGGAACGTCTCTTTCTGCTCACCAAGCAGAAGGTAATAACCTAAATTCTTGGACCGAGTGGGAGCGCCAGCCTGGCAGAATCAAAGAAAATCATCACTCTGGATCGGCAATTAATCATTGGGAACTTTTTGATCAAGACTATGAGTTGCTTTCGTGGCTTAACGTGAACACCCACAGGTTGAGTGTCGAGTGGTCACGATTAGAACCAGATCAAAATTGTTGGAACAAAAAATCCATTCAACATTATCGAAAAATGATTCAGTCCCTGAGGGATCGAAACATTAAACCCATTGTCTGCCTGTTTCACTTTACCTTACCTCTATGGCTCGAGAAAATGGGTGGCTTTGAGAACCCAAAAAGTATATTGGCGTTTGATGACTTCACTAAAATGGTGGTCGACAACCTTGGAGATCTCGTCGAAAATTGGCTGACTATGAATGAGCCTGCGGTGTACGCTTTGGGAGGTTATGGCGCTGGACTAATGCCGCCGGGATTAAAGGATCTTAAAAAATTTTTGCACGTGTTAATAAATTTGATGAAGGCCCATGGCTCGGCCTATCACACGATAAAAGCCTTGCAACCGAATTCTCAAGTTTCATTTGCCCATCATTTGAGAGTGTTTTCTCCAAAAAATAAAATGAATCCGTTGGATTTATTTGGTACTAAAATTGCCGATGAGATATTTAACTGGTCATGGTATCAAACCATACAATCCGGTAAAATTCAGATCCACGTGCCGACTGTACTTAAATTCTATGAAGAGTGTCCGGCAGCTTTGGGAGCGATGGATTATCTCGGGTTTAATTATTACGGCCGAGACCATATTTCTCTAAGACCGTTTACAGTGCAAAAAATATTTGCCTCCACTCCACCTTCGGCGCCAAAAACCGATATGGGGTGGGAGATTTATCCTGAGGGAATTAAAGTAATTCTCAAAAAAATCAAGGGGCACGGCTTGCAGCGCTACCCACTACTTATAACCGAAAACGGCATCGCCGATGCAGGCGATCAGCTGCGTTCTCAATTCATCTTTTCTCATATGAAGTACTTTTTAGAGGGCGTGAAGGAATATGGTCTTAAGCCCATGGGCTATCTTCATTGGGCGCCCTTTGATAATTTCGAGTGGATCGATGGTTTTGGGCCGAAGTTCGGTCTTTTTGAGGTCGACTACAACACACTCGAGCGACGGCCCCGCCCAAGTGCCTTTTATTTTAAAGGGCTCGGTGAGCGGCGAACCCTAACGGCACCCTAACCTTGTGCTAACACAGATCTGATGTGATCAAAAAATACTTTTAACAATTATCACCGATAATGTAAGCATGATTACAGTAGATTTACATCTTCACACAAATTATAGCGACGGAAGCCTACCACTTTCCAAACTCATTGATCTCTGTGGAGAGTCAGGGTTAGACGCCATTGCTATTACAGATCATCTCTGCGCCACAGATGGTCTTCCCGGTAAGGTAGCCAAGTATCTTAATCTTACCCTAAGCGAAAAAAACTGGAACGATTACATCGGCGCCATTGAGAAAGAGCGAAATAGGGCGTGGCGAGAATATAAAATGCTCGTGTATACAGGAGTAGAATTTACGCGAAATACATTTTTTCACGGGCGAAATGCGCATCTGCTGGCAATTGATCTTAAAGAGTTTGTTTCTCCAAACCAGTCTGAAGAAAAGTGGCTAATTGAGGCCCGGCAACAAGGCGCCGTCACAGTGGCCGCGCATCCTATGAAAGTTCTCGATTGCTCTACGCAAACATATTATTTATTAAAAAATCAGGCTCAGTTTGCGCCACTAATAGACGTCTGGGAAGTTGCCAATGGGCGGACTTTTTGGCCAGAAATGTTAAATACGCCCTACGCTCTTTCGGCAGCGAGTGATTTCCATCACAAGATTAAGTGGGAAGGGTGGCGCACTCAAATTGAATGTGAAAAGGACCCCCAAGCAATTTTAGAATCAATTAAAAATCCACAGCAAAACAGATCTTTTGTATATATTAACGGACACTGTTCACAGGTTTCGCAAGAAATTTTTCACATGGTGTCCAACAAAGGAGGTCCGAATGATCCTCGTTGTGTTGACGATTCTCTCCACAACAATCGGCGTTTTGGCTACGTTACGCCTTTTTCAGTGGCGGGCAATTACTCCTAATAAGAGCGGATGCAAGATTGGCGTCAGTATAATTAAACCTATTCGCGGTTTGGAGCCAGATTTAGAGACCAATCTACATTCCTTCTTTAATCTGCAAACTAAAATTCCCTTTGAACTGTTACTTTGTATTCAGGACCCAAATGATCCTGCAATAGAGGTCATTAATAAACTCCTTGAGATGCACTCAAATGTAAACGCACGCCTTTTTACAAATGCGAAGCCTTTCGGTAAGAATCCCAAAGTCAGTAATATGCATGTTGCCTGGCGCGAGGCCATTTATGACCTCGCCTTAATTTCGGACTCCAATGTAAGAGTGCCACCTGACTATCTTGATCTACTTTTAGCCGAGAGAATTAGGGGCGCCGATCTAGTTACTCAAGCTGTTTATGGCGCTGACGGAAGGGGATTCGGGGGGCATCTAGACGTCATTCATCTCAACACTTTTTATCTTAAGGCGACAGGGTTTCTTGAAATTTTTGGTTACCACAACGTTTTAGGTAAATGTATGCTTCTTTCTCGTGGGCATTTCGAAGAGTTGGGCGGCTTGCGTAGTGTTCGAAATTATTTGGCCGAGGACCTGGTTAGTGGAGATCGTATGCGCGAGGCGGGTTATGAAATAAAAATTGCGCCCCAATTGCTTCGACAAACTTCAGTGATCACTAGTTTTAGCGGCTACTGGAAGCGTCATGTGCGTTGGGCGCGCCTAAGAAAATGCCATGTGCCATTAGCTTATGCGTCTGAGCCATTGTTATTTGAAACTTTTTGGCCACCATTGTTAATTTTGTTAAATCCGACTTCAAACTCCATTTTGGTTGCAGAGGCTTGTTTAATTTTTCAAATTGCATCGAATGCAGCCCTACATCAATTTAAACTAAGAGATAGCGGCGCTTGGAAGTCATTTTCATGGTTTATTATTAAAGATGTTTTAGCACCAATTATCTGGATTGGTGGATTGGTCAGCAATAAGGTGCATTGGCGCGGACATACGCTTTACTTGCGTTACGGTGGTAGACTTGTCTCTAAATACCGCCGTAATTCAAGCCTAGAATGGCTGCGTCGTATCGCTTCTTAAAAAAAATTTCTAATACGATCCTAACTTGTAACCTTTCTTTTCCCAAGTTACTACTTAGGCGCAGTGGTTCTTAACATTTTAAGTGAGGTCATATATGAGATTTTTATTGTCAGCGTTACTATTATTATCACAGGCGGCGTCAGCTTCGATTATTTATGATGAGACTAGTTTGCCGAAGCAAGTTCAAGGCGAGATTAATAAAACGGTTAGTCAAAAATGCCCCGTGCTCTATGGCACCGAAACTCTGTCTGTAACTAAGCATTTTTATCGTTACCTCGGTAACGAAAAATTTGAATATCATGTTAAAATTTCGGGTCGTGGATACGGCGCAGGCGATCCAGACTACGATATGGAATTAGTAGTACTTCATGACCAATATGACGAGACTGTTTTATTAGATAACTTTCAACTTTTATTGCCTTGTCGATAGCACGAGGAAGATAAATACTGCGGGCCATCGCCCGAGTCTTTACTATTTTTTAAGGTGCCATTTAGCAACCAGAGGCACATAAGTTAAAAACAAAAATAGCGAGTTACTGCAGCTCACAAGCTACAGATTCAATGGCGTAAATACCCCAGTCTTTTGCCTCATGGTCATAGGCAGAAAACCTTGCGGATTGAATCTTAACACTATAGGTATCAAATACTCCCTGATCCACTTTAACCGTTAATTCAAGTTCAGTCGTGAAGTATAAATCAATCACTCCTTGATCAACATTGCGTTCAGTTTCAACACTGGAAAGCTGGGTCATTCGGCCAAGCCCAACAGCACAGGAATCGAAAACGGCCTTTTCAATTAAAGCCTGGTGTCTTGAGGCATAATTTGAGTTGGAAATTTCAGCGTGTGCAATTGTTGATAAAAAAAATCCGGTCAAAGTGATAAGTGCAGATTTCATATTCAAGCTCCTTAAAAGTTGTTTAGTTATTCTCAGCGGAGCATACAGTAAAAATAATGCGCACAAAAGTTTTGATTTGGTTAGGTCTTGCGTTTGTGAATAAATTTTACTAGTTAGTGTCCTGGCTACAGTCCCCATGCCATGCATCGCGATTATAGTGTTAGAATTGTATTAGAAAATCGCTATTTTTCCCCACGTTTCCACTAGTTTTCCACATAAAAGAGGTACTCCACAGGGGGAAGCAATCAAGGGGGATAAATAGCGATTTTTGACGAAGTTGGCGAAGAACTGGGACTATGTATTCGGCAGATCCAGCACCTGAAAACAAGGCGACTACGACCATAAGATTTACAAGTAAGGTGTACAAGAATAATCGTCCTGGGATTAAGGGCCAAAATGTTGGCCTGGTTTAAAAAGGTGTTTAAATCATAATTCCAAAATGTTTTTACTGTCCGTTTTGAGCAGACTCCGAACAAAGTAAGTTCTTTATACTTACTAATAAGACCTAAATTCGGCACTGCTAGATCAAAACGGCAAGAAAATTTAAATATCTCAGTTTCGACAGACGGCCCTCGTTCTCGCTACTGTATTGATTGGAAAGTCTTTACCAGGTACCAACGGGATATTTTAGGTTGGTCAGAAAAAATGATGAAATTACGTTTAGAGAACTGCTGTTGAAAGAGGATTTTATTTCGTCTCAGGTTTTCATCGACCTGACATCCGTGTCAGTACCTACCATGTAAAAATGTAATGCTTTTGTGACCCCATGAGAGACTGATCTAAGAGTTTTTCTGCAATAAATACACCTCTATATGTAGCCTAAATTTATATAAACATTGATTATTTACTATTTCTTTGTCGTCCGCAAATAGTTGCGCTAAAAATAGGCACCATTGGGCTCGATTCTCGCATTTGGCAGGACTGAGGAGAACATGAAGCAGTTTGAAGTATCGCCATTTTATTTATTTTTTGCCTTAATCCTCGGATTTCATATCTCTGTACTAGGAGCACTACGAAGCGATGATCACGCTTACGTGAAAGCCGTCTATTCGTTGCCGTTAACACTTGATCCTGTGAAAATGAATGACACGGCTTCTATCGTTGCCGGTAACATGATTTACTCTGGCTTACTTAAGTTCTCACCAACTTTGAAACTTTTAGGCGATCTAGCCGAAAAGTGGGAAACTTCCGCTGATGGAAAAACTCTTCGCTTTTATCTGCGTAAAAATGCTGTTTTTCATGACGGTACCTTGGTTACAGCTAACGATGTTGTCGGCTCATTAACTAGAGCGATCGCAACCGGTAGCCGTGTAGAAAAATACTATGACTGCATTGAGGGCGCGGAACAATTTATTAGTGGAAAATCTAAAACAGTCACTGGTTTAAAAGACTCAAGCCGACATATGCTTGAAGTTCATTTGAAATATCCTTTTCCGCCATTTCTGTCAGTGTTAGCTGGAGCTACGGCAAAAATTTTGCCGATGAAACTTCTTTCTAAAGACACTTTTTTTGCAAACCCAATAGGCTCTGGACCCTTTAGGTTTGTTGCTCGCGACGATGCTAAAAAAGAATTGTCATTAGTGCGATTCGAAAAACATCATTTAGGCCTACCGAAGCTTAACAAGATAATTCTCAAAGAGGTGCCAGAAACTGAAGCGATAAATATGGCAAAAGCTGGCCTCATTGATGATTTAGCCAATTGGCCACTCACAAATGAAAACGAAGTCTTTGAATCTGGAAAGAAAATCACCAGTCCTGTCGCCGCGACTTGGATTGTTGGAATTAATACGACAAAGGGGCCCTTTAAATCTTTAGCTACTCGCAAACTGTTTCGTGATTCAATTAACACTGAGACTTTTCGGAAGCAATTTTATCCGGACGCGTTCCCAGCCAAGGGCTATATACCACCTGGGATTCCTGGGTATGACCTTGCTTTGAGCGAGAAAGTTCAAAAATCAGCTACTAGTCCGAGTAATGAAAAAATAAAAATGGCAATTCCTATTGAATTATCTCGCCATCAAGAGATGAAAACTTTTTTTGAAAAGGCTTTGCAAGACAAGGGATGGAACATTGAGGTGGTACCTATGGCCTGGGATGAACTGATGGCAGGCTATACTAACAAAACACATCAGGCTTTTTTGGTGTCAATGAACTTGGATTACCCAGACACCGAATTTTTATTGCGCAATTTTGAATCGTCTAACCCTGATAACTTTAGTGGGCTAAAGAATCCTGAGCTTGATGCCATTCTTAAACAGGCGCGCTCCGCCCGAGATCGTAAAGTTAGAGAAGGCTTTTATCATAGGGGCCTCAAGATCATCGAGGATTCTGCGGTAGTCATAAATCTGTTTCATCCGCGCGCGAATTATTGGATCTCAAATTGTGTGACTAATTTTACGCCAAACATACTGACCGATGCATATATAGATTATTCGATGGTTACGTTCGACGAAGGTTGCTCAAGCAAACTGGCGAAGGCAAAACAATGAAAGCCAAAACTGTAAGTCTTGCGATGCATGTTCACAACCAATTGAGTAACTATCGCACGGCCATGTCGTTTCTGATTACGATTTTGGTGTCGGTAGGGTTTGCCACAATGGCACTTTTCTATCAGTCGAAATCAGGAGCACAGCTTTTGGGCGCCCTTTCACCCTATCTTTCAACATTGGTGGAGTCACAGGATCGGCCAGAGATTTTGAGAGTCATTGAGAGCGTAACTGAAACAAAAGAAATTGATTTAGTGGTTGTTCATGACGGCTTGGTTATTGGCTCCACCAAAAATATTTCAGAAATGGATCAGCCGTATAATCCTGAGCCTGTGGTAACAAACATTTTTGGTATTACTTTTGGCGAACATAGCTTAATTTTTGAAGCACCCATTCAAAGAGCAGGCGCCCAGGGGACCAAAGCATTCGTGGTTGCGTATTCACCCATTCGTCCAATCATGACGCAAACGATTTTTGTGGCTTTGTTCACGTTCTTCATTGGGCTTATCATATCCGGCCTTTCAGCCTACCGAATGAAGGCCTCGCTGGCGCAAGCGCTGACGCCTCTTCGAGATCTTGATAATGCGATAAGGTCCATCGCAGAGAATAAGGAATTGCGGTTGACCCCGATTCTTATTGAGGAACTTGAGTCAATTCGAAAAACCATTATGAATACTCATACAGAACTCGAAAACACCAAAGAGAATCTGGCCAACGAAAGGGCAAAACAACTAAGCGCTGAGTCCTACAAGCGGCTCATTCATGATCTCCATAACCCGGTCGCGGCCCTTCGCCAAATGCTTAGGCTTGTGACAGATCAATCAACAGATGAAGCCTCAAGACAAGAAGCCATTCGTGCCGTACCCAGAATTGCCGATCAGATGTTGAATCAAGTAACGGCTGCTAAATATAATTTAGAAAACGATCCCGTAAGCTTAAGAGAAATGGATATTCGAATATGCTTAGAAAATTCTGTTCAGCAAATTAAGAGCGCGATGCCTCTGGAAACTGATAGGATTCGAGTAACCCTTCCGGATCTACCCGTTCTTGTTGCTCATGATCCTGATTTTCTTGAAAGAGCGGTTAAGAATCTTTTAGAAAATGGCCTTCGCGCTTGTAATGAGAGAGTCGAGTTAGCACTGAACGTGAAAGATGGTGCCGCATCAATAACGGTGTCTGACGATGGTCAGGGATTAAAAAATTCTGAAGTCACTCTCTTTTTACAGGGGCGCGGAAAATCAAGCAAGGCAGACCGACAGGCCTTCGGGTTGGCGTCAGCCAATCACATTGTCCGCTCACACGGTGGGAAATTAATTTATCGCCAAAGTGCCTTGGGCGGAGCCTGCTTTGAAATCAGGTTAGGCCATATATGAATATAAAGCCTTCAATTCTTATTTGCGATGATGATCCAGAAATGCTTCAAAGTTTAGAATTAAGCTTTAAGCACCAGTACAATGTATTTACTGCTGACACGGTTAAACGCGGGCAATCGTTAGTAGGGCAATTCAGAACTGACGTGGCAATAATTGATTTGAATTTTGAAGGCCAAGAAAAAGACGGAATCGCGCTTATAGATTACCTAAGCTGCAATTTCCCCCAAATATATTTGATAGTGCTTAGTGGAGATAAATCCGTCAGAAGAGTTATCGAGGCAACAAGACGGCGCCTCTTCGATCTGATTCTTAAAGAAGAAGACTTTTTCGAGAAGTTAAGTATTGCGATCAAACGTGTTTGTCAAATTAAGGCAGCAAACGACGAAAACGCTGTTCGCAAATATTTAACCGATTCTAAACAAGTGAAGTTGGTACTACAGCAAGCTGATCGAATCCTAAAAAGTAAATCAGACGCCTCTATTCTCATTCTTGGTGACACGGGCACAGGTAAAGAATTTTTGGCTCAACATATTGCTATGAAGCTTAAAAAGAAAATAGTTGCAGCCAACATGGCAAGTATTCCAAAGGAAACGGCTGAGTCGGAGCTTTTCGGTCATGAAAAGGGAGCGTTTACGGGAGCTGTATCAAACAAAATAGGACTTTTTGAGCAGGCCAACGATGGAATCTTTTTTCTTGATGAGCTTGGCGAGTGTTCACTGCCACTACAGGCAAAACTATTACGTGTATTGCAAGAAAAAGAAGTGCAGCCGCTAGGCTCGACTCGTCCCAGAAAAATAAAGGTGCGATTTATCGCAGCCACAAATTGTGATTTGGGCCGAATGGTTTCCGAAGGGTCCTTCAGGCTTGATTTATTACAACGCCTCAATACATTTGTATTTACCTTGCCTTCACTTCGTGAGCGTCCCGAGGATATTGTTTTTTATGCTAATTTATTTCTTGAAGAGTTTAGTTGTATGGTGGAACGGTTTACGCTCGCAGCTGATGGCGTGAAGGCCCTGCTTTCTCATAGTTGGCCCGGAAATATTCGCGAATTACGAAATGTCATCCAAAGAATTGTTATACTTTCAGACAGACGAGTAATTGACGGTCAAAGCGTTATCGCAGCGGTTAATTTGGGCGCAAATTCTTCTCTTGGTGCACCTCAGGCACCAGTTGTGTTTTCTCGCATGCATGTATTAAATGAGACCATCAAAAAAGAAGAACTTGAAAAGGCGTTAGCTGAATTTGCGGGGAATCGCAGATTAGTAGCTCAGTCGCTAGGCGTAAGTGACAGAACTATCTATAGGTGGATTAGAGATTTCGACATTGTGTTGGAAAACCAAAGTGTAGTCAGAGGCATTTTATGACTACTCGACAAATTGATTCGAAACCAAACCTAGTGTTGATCCCAGGCGGTCCCGGCTTGAGTGGCGAGACCATGAGAAGCTTAAATATTCTCGAAAAAGACTTCGAGGTTACCTATTTTGATCCACCTGGCACTGGCGGCCGCAAAGAACCCCGACTAAATGATTATAAAGGTATTCTCGAAGACTTAACTCAAATGCTAAACGGTCTAAAAGGCGATATTATTCTTTGTGGTCACTCTTTTGGAGGAATTGTCGGGGCAGAACTTTTTTTAAAAGAAAAATTTCGCGTCACTGCGTTGATTTGTCTAAGCACGCCATTTTCAAGCGATGCCTTTAAGAGTGTAAGCACTCAGTATACTAAATTTCAGACTCCCGAGTTGGCTGAGACTTCGCAAGTGTTCGACGCTCAACCAGACAACGAGACTTTTCGCAAGTGGTTGGCCTCGTATGGCGATCTCTACTTTAGCATTGCCAATCATGCTCGTGGACGGACATTGATTCTAAATGATAACGTATCGGCCGCAGCGTTTCTTAACACCAAGGTAGATGCCACTGCGGCAGAACCCTTATTGGCGTCACTAAAAGTCGACAAGAGACCTAAACTTTTTATAAATGGTGCTGACGATAAATTAATTTTGCCTAAAATCGCCAAGCACGAGTCGATGTTGGGAGGATTTTCGTATTTTGAAGTTCCAAACGCTTCACACTTTGTACAATTCGAACAGCCAAATGAAATAACAAGTAAAATTATTAATTTTTTAAAGGGAGAGGGAGAAAAAACATGAAATCAATACTAAAGGTGATAGCAATTTCAATTGCACTCGGGGCAAGTTTTCAAACTGTTGTCAGAGCTACTGATAGCGGGGGTCAATATTTAGAGGCTTCAATGACGGAGGACGAAGTTATTTTGATTGACCTTCTAAGTCAAAGGCTCCAGTCAAGACAGTCAAACGGGGCGATTCTTTTTACCGATGAAGATGAAAGTCAGTTGGCACAAACACTTACAAAATACATTCGTCAAACTAGGGAGCAAATGCGGTTTTCAAATGAGCTATTGAGAGGAAAGGAAGTAATGGGTGTTAAGGAATCTGCGGAACCAGGAATTTAATAACACGCCTTCGCCAATGGTACCAAAGGACTGGAGCGGAAGAATAGCATCGCTGATGATGCTGTTGTTTGCTGCCATTGCTTTCCAGCGCTGGCTAGAAAGCAAAGAAATGTTTTTTATCTTATTGGTATTCAGAGATGTTCTTGCGGCCGTTTATTTTTGGGTTCGTTTGCCAGCTCGTGAGGTATCACACTTAACGCTCAAAGTGGTCGCCTACGGTTCGGCTATGCTTCCGTTGTGTTACTTGGGTGGCTCTGACTCAAGCATAGAGCTAATGCTAATTACTCGTGGTTTAGCTATTCTTGGATTTTTAATTTCTACCATTGCGACAATCGATTTAGGCAATAGTCTTGGCATCGCGCCCGCAGTTCGTGGGGGTGTTTGTAAAACAGGAATTTACAAATATCTGAAACACCCAATGTATACAGGGTACATGGTTGCCGAAATTGGGATGGTGTTGTTGAATCCCTGGAATTTTCTCTTATTTGCACTTTCTGCATGTCTATACATGATGCGCATGCGATGGGAAAACAGGTTCTTATCCGAACGAACGTTACATTAGACCCGCTAGCATCAACCATTGGATTTTTCACATTATTATTAAGCGATATCCGGAAGTTGTGCGTAGACGAAAAACTCGGCTGCCGTCAAAAATATGTCTTAAACTTGCTAATATCGCACCTTTGAGGTAGGATTGGTTTAGGTTGTTAGCGCAGTAACTCAAGAATTTGGGGCTTAATTCCGAGAAGTGAAATATATGCGTAACTTAGTTTTATTTTCGTTAGTACTTATAGGGTTTCTAAACGTCAGTACTGTTAGTCATGGTACCGAGCCTTTAACTACTTTACATGAACAAGTTTTGTTGCAAATTGATACTGATTGTAATTCGCGCTCATCTCATCAAGTGCCGGCTGAAAACAGCACATCCCATACCCACCAATGCCATTTTGGTCATTGTGCTTTTCTGTTAGCGGTAGAATCAGATATGGTGAATGTTTTTGCTCCTACAAAACACAACCTCGCTGAATGCACATTTATCTTGACTGCATTCTCTGCCGATTTGTTTCGGCCACCAATCATTTAGTTCTTATACCTATATACATTTTTGCAAGAAACGTATTCACGTTTTGACTCAATCTCTATAAGTTTGAGTCGGAACACTTTAAGAAGGAGAATTAAATGAAACACTTTAGCTTAATATTTTTAAGTGTTGCACTTTGTAGCCCCCTCTTGGCGGCGGCCAGAATTGATTTTGATCGTGAGTCTTTACTCTTTAGAGGTAAAGCAGTGACCGAAAGCCCCACCGAAGACAATGAAATGGTTGTCTGGGTTGGCAGAATCGATGACAAAAACGCAAGGCATAACCAACATCAGCATGATCTGAAGTTCTCAAAGAAAGATGATGGAAGGTCTTTTGATCTAGATAGTGAAGGTCTTACTAACTTACATCATGATACTGAAAAAAATTACCTTGTGGAAATTGTAGCTGTTAAAACCCCAAGATTTCTATTTTGGGGAAATGATCTTAAGGTAAGGAGCTTTAGGGTATTGGAGGAGTTAGAGGCAGTTCCTCATGTAAATTCGAACGAATCTCCGCTACGTGAGGGAATTCGATTGATGGATAGAATTTAGGTCCTTTTTCAAACCAGGCATAGCTTTAGCGAGCTTTGCCTGGTTTGCTTACATGATATTTGTTGAAAAAACTCCCCGGTTGATTTTGAGGGATTGAAAGTTGTCCAAAGAAGGGTTACAGATTTAGGTTAGGCTTAAGCAAATAAGGATATTGTTTTATGATCGTATTAGAAATCAAATTAACAAAAATAGTAACAACATTCCTGTTGCTTTTGTTTGGGTTAAATCTTGCTTTCGACATGGGAATAGTAAAACCCGCTTTTAAGGATTCCCACACAACTACGTTTGTAGAAGATCATGAAAGCAACACAGTTTCAGACGCTCTAACAAAATCGTCTCAAGAAAATGAAACACAACAACATTGTAGTGACCCTTGCCATGTCGGAAACTGCCACTTTGGCCATTGTGCTTATCCTCCCGCCCCAGTTTTTTCCTTAAATTTCAATGCTTTTTTTCTAGAGTATGACATGGGTAGCTTGTCGATTCCCCCGACGCCCGTGATTTCAGGACTCAAACGCCCGCCTCGCTTTTCCTAAAAACTATATTTCTGTATCATTTTTTGAACTTACAGGTCAAACCTGCGTTCACAAGAATTAAGGTTTAATTTTAAGGAGAGTGTATGAAATCGTTATTTTATTTGTTGATAGTGTCAGCCGTTATTGTTGGCTGTAGTCAAAATCCAGACAAACTGAAAGAAAAAGCTGATCTCGAGGGCGAAGGCCAAACCAAAGGGCAGCAGCGCGCCGAAGGCGAGCGTGCGGCAGCAATGGAAAAAGATTTAGCTATTAGGCAAAGTTTTTATCAGGCGTTGTCAGGTATTTATGAAGGCGATTTAAGTGGCGTCGATTCATCTGGTCGGCCAATTAAACTTAATGTTCGTTTAACCTTTGTACCGAGTCTTCCCCCTTACAAGTCCGATAGAGTTCGTGCGATGGATGAAGTCATCGCTGACATAAATAACCTATTCTTAACCGTTCAGGTTCTTCAGTGGGACCCAGTTGACACAGAATCAATTGTCTTTGGATGCACGTATGAGAAGGTTCGGCCCGACCTTACTAAAGGTGTCATCAACCTTGCCCAAGCTGATTGCCAGAGTTTATTTAATTTGCGGGTTTTTGAGACTGATCCTGCTAAGCCGGCGCCTAGTGAGCTAGAAATAGATGCCATCAGTGGCAAGATTTCGCAAGAAGTTTTGACGGCACAACGAGGCAGTATTCCTGAGCTCATAGGTGTAAGGCAGTCGGTCAAAACAGTTTCTACTTTAAATCTTAAAGTAAAGAAAAAATAAAATAGGAGATAAAATGTCTAATCTTAAACTATTAGTCACAGGCTTACTTTTCTTAAACATTGTTTCTTGCAAAAGTATCGAAGACATAAAAGGCAGATATCACGGAATACTAAAAATAGATTCTAAAGTTCAACAGGTTGTGACTGAGATCCCAGATTTAAAAGACAGCGGCGAATACGAGACTTTGGAATTCACTCTTTACGAAACTATCGCATCGGCTAAACCACAAAGAATAATCGTGCAATTAAACGATGATATTTTAGTTCTAAAAAGCACTTTTTTGGGGAGCGAGGACTATCGACTAAAAGTCGAAAGTGGTAGATGTGGTACGGGTGAGAATAGTCAAACGACAGCCACACTATGTATAGAGCCCGGACTAATTGACTTTCGTCTAAAAGATAAATCCTCTGGGGCGCTACTAATTAATTTAAACCTTGTCAGAAATAATGACTTACCGATTCCACCTACTGCCAACGCTAGTAGTGGTTTATACACCCTTGACGAATTGGTGGGACGAGCAAAGTTTAGCAGTTACCCTGTTGCCCAAGAAGCCGAGAAAGTATTTCAGTCGAGACAGAGAGTTAAAGTTGCTCTCGGAAATCTCTTACCTCATTTTAACATGCGCGATTTACTTTCTTTTGCTGGCGGACCATTGGGAGGCATCGAGGCTATCGGGAATCTTATTCCATTTATTTTTCCGAGTAACTGGTACAAATGGGATGAGGCTGAGGAGTTGGAGCAGGCTCAAAGAAAATCTTTCGCCTCTTTACGTGGAAACGAAATGCAGTTTGTGGAAAACTTCTTTTACTTAGTAGGGCGGGATATCGGAATATTTGATCTCATGGAAAAGGAACTTACAAAACAGAGAGAAATACACCGAATCATCGTGCAAAAAGAACGTCACGGATTGCTTCCTCCCAAGAGTGCCGATAAGTACTACACAAATATTCTGCTAGTAGAGCAAGACCTTACCCAGTTACGCTCTCTAATTAATTTTGAATTAGGCTCTCTTGCACACGCCGTGGCTGTTCCCCCAGCAAGCGGAATCTCGAAACTAGAGACGGTTGTCTATCCTGATCTTTCAAAAATTTCACCGATTGACCATAAAAAGTTAATTGAGACCGCGCAGAAGAAATCTTATGAGGTTGCAACCCTCAACTACTTAATTGAGGCTAGCCGTCTTAATAAAAAGACCCACGCATGGGGATTTCTAGATCCGAACTCAGATGACTCCATCGGCTTCGGATACGCAAGCACCCTGCGAATTGGTGATTCAAATACAAGAGAGCTGTCATCAAAACGTGATGAAACACTTTCTATGATCGAGCAAAGGGTCTTTGTTAGCGCCTCGGAGTATAATGCTAGTCTTGCTTCTTTTGGACTCTCAGAATCTGGCATTAAAACCGCGCAGGCACGACTGGAAAGATTAGCGAGACGTCTCCACTCAGGCGATGAAAAAGTCGACGATGACTACTTTGTACAAGAAATGGTAGAGGCATCTCAGTCATTATTAAAATTTTCAGCTAATAGAGTAACTGCAATTCATACTTATTTAATTTCACTTTCGAAAATTAATAGACTCATTCAAGAGGGTTACTATAATGACTTGGAACTTTTTAACGAAGAAGGAAAGTAAGGAAAAGGCGATATGTTGAAAATCATCTTTTTAGGAATATCGACTACCTTGGTTTTATATTCATTTAATTACGCGAAAGCTAATAGCTGTGCGGAGTTGAACAGTCCCCAAGCTGTATTAGACTGTGCGCTAGAAAAGCATCCCGACGCCGTTCGGGGAAAAGGCCTCAATGATCAAGGTGATACTATTGAATCGGTTGCTCGACAATTACCAAATCCAGAGCTAAATTCAAAGGCCGTTTATGGCGATAACTTTGGCACCAGAGTTGGTAGCACCGAGATTAGTTTAATGCAAAATTTTGAACTTGGAGGAAAAAGAAGTGCTCGAATTGAGCGTGCCATCGCCGAGAAAACTCAAATTTCTTCACAATTTCAGAAATCCAAAGAGGAGGTTTACGTTTCTACGGCGCGCACTCTATACCGAGTTAGGCAGCTCTATTCTGAAATTAAAATTCTTGATGAAGCTCTGTATACCTTTTCAAAAATTCACAGGCAGTATCAATCAAGACCTAGGTTAAATCCTGAGCAACAAGTCACAACCAGTATTTTTCAACTTGCCGAAGGAGACTATAGATTGCGAAAGGCTTTAATTGAGTCAGAAGTAAACGATCTTGAAAGACATTTGGAGATGGCTATAGGAGAAACCTTAAAGATTACAGAAAAAATTCTGCCACCAAAAAAACAGACCTGGCCAAAACTTTCAGACGAAAGTTCTGATCTTTCTTTTTCGTCGGATTGGAAATTAAGCGAAACTAGCTTGAAACTTGCGCAGGCTGAAGCGTTAGCCGCAAAGGGAACGTCGTGGCCCGACCTAAAAATCGGACCTACCGTACAAATTGAAACCGAGGGAACTACTTCCTTTCAAACTTATGGGTTAAGTCTAACGATGACTCTGCCCCTATTTCATCTGAATGGAGCGGGCAGGACATTTGCATCCCAATCTATCAGTATCGCCGAAAAGAGCCACGAGGCAAAAAAAATTGAACTGAAAAAAGAAAAACAAGTCTTATTTGATCGCTACAAAAGGTCTCTCAAAGCGTTAAACGAATCCGTTTCGCATTCAGAGTTAGAAAAGAAGCACAAAAATATTGAATCGTTATTTCAGCGAGGAATTATCGCGAGTTCTTTAGTTATCGAAGCTCACCGTCAGTTAGTGGATTTCACGCGAAGCCAAAACGAGCAAGAACTAGACGCTTTAGAAACTTTTTGGAAAGTCAAAGCACTCGAAGGAAGACTTTTGGAGACACCATTATGATCACTATTGGCATAAGACTTTTATTGTTAATTTCGTGCTCAATCTTTTCGATTTATGGTTTTGCTGAAGAAAAAAAATCCTCTGCTCATGATCACGAGGAGGCTGAGCAAGACCACCATGAAGGTGAAGACGATGCTAGTGCCGGTGATGAGCATGGCGAGGAAGAAACTCCTGAAAGTGTGGGCCCCAATAAGGGGGTTACGTCTTACAGTGAGAAAGAAGGATTTACGCTCTCAGCTGAAGCCACAAAAACATTTGGAATTACCACGGTTGAACTTTCTGGCTCAGCGCCATGGGACTTGCCTATTAGCGCAATACTACAAACTGGTAGTGAGAAAAGTGTTTATCGCTTGAACAAAGGGGCATTGAAACGAATTGATATTTCAATAAGTAAAAAAAGTAAAACTCAAGCTACGATTAATTCTAATAAACTCGCAAGTGGGGATCAGATTGTCGTTACAGGCATAAGTTATATTAGAACTGCAGAAATAGATTTAACCAGCGGCGACTCCGGTCATCATCATTAGAGGCAGCAAATGATCAATCAAATAATTCACTTTTCGGTATACAATCGCGGAACGGTACTCTTAGTAACTTTTTTTTTAGCAGCTTGCGGGTTTTATGCTTTTTTAAACCTGCCAATTGATGCTGTGCCTGACATTACAAACAATCAAGTTCAGATTAATACTACTGTCGAAGGCCTAGCTCCCGAAGAAATTGAGCGCACAATTACCTTTCCGGTTGAAGCCTCTATGCGGGGAATGGCGGGAGTAACTCAAGTTCGTTCGATCACTCGCTTTGGCCTTTCTCAGGTCACTGTGGTCTTTAAAGATGATGTTGATATTTACCGAGCCAGACAAATGGTGGCCGAGCGTCTACAAGGCGTTTCCTCACGTCTTCCCAAGAAAGCCAGTCCTGAACTGGGCCCAATTTCAACTGGTCTTGGTGAAATTTTTCAATACGTAATCGATTATAAAAAAATAGCCGAGAACGATGGCGAAAGACTAAAGCAGCTTATGGAACTAAGAGCTATCCAGGATTGGTTCATTAAGCCGCGTCTTTTGACCGTCGAAGGCGTTGCAGAAATTAATTCTTCGGGTGGCTTCGAAAAACAGTATCATGTTAAACCAGATCCAGAGAAAATGGCGCAGTTTGGCCTACATTTTGGTGACATCATCGAGGCCCTCGAAAAAGCTAACCAGAATGTCGGTGGTGGATACGTTGAACAAACAGCCGAACAATTTTTAGTTCAAGGTGTTGGAATTTTTCAAAACACTGAAGATATTGCAAGAGTCCCAGTAAAATCACTTGAAACATTTAAAACCGTGACAATTGGCGATATTGCGCAAGTTGGCCTGGGTCGTGAACTACGAACTGGAGCCGCAACTTATAATGGAAATGAAGCCGTGTTGGGAACGGTGATGATGTTACTTGGAGAAAACAGTAGGACGGTCGCGCAAAGGGTAGCTGACAAAATTAAAGAGATCTCAAAAAATCTACCTGAAGGCGTCAAACTATCAACCGTTTACAATCGCTCGGACCTTGTCAATGCTACACTTGGAACAGTTGAACACAACTTATTGATGGGGGCAATCCTCGTATTAGTTGTGCTGTTAGTTTTGGTAGGAAATGTGCGTGCGGCATTAATCACCGCTGTCACCATTCCTTTAACTTTGTTATTTACTTTTTTAATTATGAAGCCTCTAGGTATTTCAGGAAATCTCATGAGCCTCGGCGCCCTTGACTTCGGAATCATCGTAGATGGTGTGGTGATCGTCATCGACAATTGTGTCAGACGTCTTGAAGAGAAGGTTCATGAAATAAAAAGGTCGTTAACTCCTTCAGAAACCAAGGAGCTAATCAAAGATGCCACTGTTGAAATTAGGCAAGCGGCTGGCTTTGGTCAGCTTATAATCGTTATTGTATTCCTTCCAATATTTGGCCTTGTTGGCATAGAAGGCAAAATGTTTAAGCCCATGGCTGCGACTTTTGCCATCGCAGTTTTTGGCGCACTAATAATTTCATTTACCGTAGCACCAGCTCTAGCGAGCTTATTACTTTCCGGAAATATTAAGGATAAAGAACCGAAGCTCATGCAATGGATTAGAGAGCTATACAAACCTATATTACGTGGCGCCTTAGCAAGAAAATCTCTCACCGCAGGAATCGCAGCCGGTTCAGTCGTTTTAGGAATAATATTATTTGCCATGCTTGGCGGGGAGTTTTTACCGCAGCTTAGTGAGGGGTCATACGCCTTTCACATGATTCGGCCCGTGAATGTCGGTATTACTAATTCTGTCGAATTTCAGAAAAAAGCCGACAAAATTGTGACTTCTTTTCCGGAAGTCAGCCATACTTTTTCGCGAATCGGCACCAGTGAAGTTGCGACCGACCCAATGGGCGTCAACGTCGCCGATAGTTACATCATGCTTAGAGACCGCGCGAAATGGCCCAGGATTAAAGGGCATCGACGCTCCAGCGAGGAACTGGTTTCAAGTATCATAGAAAAATTAGAGAAAGAACTGCCAGGCATGCGCTATTTGGCTTCTCAGCCAATTCAAATGCGCTTTAACGAGTTACTTGAAGGTACCCGCGCTGACGTGACCGTTAAAATTTTTGGCCCTGATTTAAAAACGCTCGTTGATTTAGGACAGAAATTACAGACAATTATTTCTAAAGTTCCGGGAGCTGGGGATGTTGAGGTCGATATCGCAGGAACTTCTCCTGTTTTAAAGATTGAAGCAAAGGATGAAGTACTAAATCGATATGGAGTAAGAAAAAGCGAAGTTTTAGAAACCATCTCAGTTGCCTTAGGAGGAGAGGAGGTTGGAAACCTCTACGAAGGTGACAAACGCTATCCAATCTTAGTTAGACTTGATGAAGATGAGAGAACTGATCTGGATGCGATTAAAAATTTACCAGTAGGCGTTGGCGGAAATGCTACAGTTGCGCTCCACGAGCTAGCAGAATTAACTTTTGCAGAAACTTTTAGTGTAATTAACCGTGAAGACTCAAATCGCCGATCTGCCGTTCTCATAAACCTCCGGGGCCGCGATACCGAGAGTTTTGTAAACGAAGCCAAATCTACCGTCGAGAAGGCGATAAAACTTCCTGAAGGCTATTATATACATTGGGGTGGAAATTTCAAAAACTTACAAGAAGCTCGGAGCAGACTTTTAGTTCTAACACCTGCGGCTCTCATACTAGTGCTAATGATGATTTATGCAGCCTTTGGAAGTATCGCGCAAACCGTCTTGATCTTTTCATGCGTGCCATTGGCACTTGTTGGTGGTGTCCTTGGATTAATGGCTTATCGAATGCCATTTAGTATTTCAGCTGGAGTCGGGTTTATTGCGTTGTCAGGGATCGCGGTCCTAAATGGCATCGTATTAGTTAATTATTTCAATCAACTTCGAAAAGAAGGCTTAAGTGGGAATGATTTAGTAACAAAGGGAACACTAATTCGTCTGCGACCAGTATTAATGACTGCACTTGTAGACGTGTTTGGTTTTTTACCTATGGTAATGTCAACTGGCGTTGGAGCCGAAGTACAAAGACCATTGGCAGCCGTAGTCATCGGCGGAGTTATTTCTTCGACGCTGCTAACTATGATTGTGCTCCCGACTCTTTATATTATGTTTGAAAAAAATATGCGTGCTCCTAATCCAGGGGCTAAAATTGTCTGAGGCGTGTTGTGAAGTTCCTATAGCGAATCCAAACTTAAAAAAAGTCTTATGGATTGCCTTGTTCTTAAACGCTCTTATGTTTTTTGTGGAGTTAGCTTATGGTTGGTACGCGGAGTCCGCATCCCTTAAAGCCGACGCAGTTGATTTTTTAGGTGATAGCATTAACTATGGACTAAGTTTATTTGTGCTTGGTTCGGCTCTTAAAATCAGGGCCAGAGCTTCCATTTTTAAAGCATTAACTATGGCGATCTTTGGAGTTGGGATTATCGTTAATTCGACAATTAACTTTTTTGTAGGCTCCTCACCTCACGCCACCACAATTTCAACAATTGGATTGATAGCTCTAATTGTCAACGTCGGTGTCGCGCTACTTTTGTATCGCTTTCGCAAAGGCGACAGTAACATTAAGTCCGTTTGGCTTTGTTCACGAAACGACGCCATTGGAAATATCGCAGTTATTGCCGCAGGCTTCGGAGTTCTTTATTTCAATTCAAATCTACCGGACCTAATTGTGGCGGTATTGATGAGTACTCTTAATTTAACTGCAGCAACTAGGATTTTACATCTAGCGTATGCTGAGATTCATTTGCATAAAAATTAACTTTTTTGCAAAAATGAAAACTCGGAGAGGCACATATTATCTGCTTCGCTTTGCTCGCCCTCGATTGTAAGGCTGCTAGAAAAAATGCATTGGCCTCGATCTATTTGGAGGGTGGCAACAGCATAGCTCGGCCCCAATTTGATGCTTTCGAAGTAATACGCCGAGCCTCCGTCAAATTAGATGAAGTGCCTTTTCAATGACATTGCCGGTCTTGTGCCAAAAATCTAATAAAACACTTGAGTCTGTAGTACACTACAGACTGTATAATGGAGGAAATATGGGAAAGGCTGAAAATACTATGTCGATCGGCGTTCTTTCAAGGCAATCAGGGATTGGTATCGAAACGATTCGATATTACGAACGTCTTGGACTGCTGACTCCGGTTGGACGTAAGACTTCGGGTTATCGGGTTTTCAATAACGATTCATTTAAAACCCTCCGATTCCTAAAGCATGCTCAGGAGCTGGGTTTTTCTCTTGCAGAAATCAAGGACCTCTTAAAGCTGAGAGCAAATAAAGAATCACGATGTGAAGATGTGCGGGTGAAAGCTTCAAAACACCTTCAAGGTGTCGAAAGTAAAATTGAAAAACTGGAAAGCATTCGGACTGTGCTTTCAAAATTGATTCGGCAATGTCGATCTAAGAAAACTAGCGATAGTTGCCCCATACTAGATTGCTTTGAAGAGAGGATGTAAGAACATGGGAGCAAATAAAATCGAGAATAAATCAGGCTGGCTCGTTGGTGGCGGAATATTTGCTTCTATCATCGCTTCTCTTTGTTGTGTAGGGCCGCTTGTTCTAACCGTTCTCGGCGTATCGGGCGCGGCGGCGCTTTCCAAATTTGAAACAGTGCGCGGCCCCATGATTCTATTGGTATTCATTTTTTTCGGTGTCGCCGGATTTACACTGTATCGAAAGAGGAATAGTTGCGAGCCAGGATCAATTTGTGCTGATCCAAAAAAATTTAAAAAAATGGTTATTTTTTATTGGGCAGGACTTGTGATCGCGCTTCTTGGCATTACGTCGCCCCAGTGGGTTGCTTGGCTTTTTTCATAAAAGGAGAAAGATAGAATGAAGAAAATAATTTTTGTGTCACTAATATTCATCGGCTTTGGATATTTCAACTTGGCTTGGGCCGAGAAGGCTTGTTTTGAAGTTCAAGGAATGACTTGCGCCACCTGTCCCATTACGGTCAGGGCCGCAGTTAAGAAATTAAAGGGTATAAATGACATAAAAGCCTCCCTTGAAGAAAAAAATGCTGTGGTTGAATTTGATTCACAGAAAACCAATACAGCTCAAATCAAAAAAGCTATTGATGACGTCGGCTATAAGGCCATTCCTCAAGAGTGCAAAAAAATAAAAGATAAGGGGTAAATTATGGACTATAAAAAAATCGATCCAGCCTTAGAGCTCATGAAAGAATTTGGCAAAATCACAAACGGAATGCCGGCGCTCATCGAGCAGATGAGACAAAAGGCGATTTTTTCCGAAGGTACAGTGCCCAAAAAATTCAAGGTACTGACGGCCATGATATGGGCGATCTCTGCACGCTGTGAACCTTGCTTCAAATACTATATTCATCAAGCTATTAAGTATGGTGCAAATGAAGCAGAGCTTGGAGAATTCCTCGCTATTGCTTCGACAATGGGTGGCTGTGTTGGTGAAATGTGGGCTTTGAAAGCTTATAAAGCCTTCAAAGACATGGGAGAACCCTCAGACTCGGAAAGCCCAGCGCATTGCTGCACTTGAAGCCCTCTTTGTTATTTGGAGTAATCAGGGAAATTGGGGAAGCATAGAACTTCGGCTTCGATCTATTTCGATGGTGGTAACAACATAGCTTGGCCCCAATTCGATGCCTGTGATTCTTTGATAAGATGAAGCTGCGCCATGTGAACGGCATAGATTATCTTTGGAAGCTGACCAGTTGATGCCGCCAAAATGGCAAGAGCCGCTGCTAATGAGATGAGTTTTTCGAGTCCCATAAATACCTCCTTAAGGTTTGTAGATCGTTATTGTTATTTTTTTAGAAACAGGGTGTCGGGCTAGAACCCGATAGCCACGCTCTACAAGCACAGCCCTGTTTCTAAAAAAATAACAATAACGATCTACACCCCTGAGGAGAAGTCCCCGGGCACTTTGCCTCATTCAAATTCAAAGGTGGGACTTAAGATTGCGGCAGCGTACAACCTAATCGCTAGAGGCGATAAAAATGCAGAGAAGGGTGATTCAAGCGTTAAAAAGGTAAATCAGTAGTTCAATATCTCCAAGCTATTTGCAGGTAGTAGTGGCACAGACGTTGCAATAACCATTACTGGAATTAATGTTCCAAGATTGGAGTGGAGTTATGAAACAATTAAGCAAAGTATTAACGTTTACCTTGGTTTTTGGCACCTGTATTATTTCTTATGCTAGTATCCCAGAGGTTTCTGGTGAAATCATAACGAGAATAAATAAGAACGAGGCTGTCGTGAATCTGGGTAAGGACAAAATTCAGGTTGGAGACCGAATAGCAGTGGTTCAAAGAGTGTGTGAATCAAAACCTCGCTTAAAGGGAACTCTCCCTGAGTGCAAAGATAACCAACTGGGTCAAGGGGAAGTCATTTCAGTTCACCGAAAATCCTCGATCGTGAGATTCGCAGATGACGTTAATTTTGAAGAAGGGGATATTTTAGTAAAATAGTTTTGGTGGGTTTTCTGGGTGGTAATGTTCCTTGAGGGGTGCTCATCAATCCAGTCACATTTTATATTTCAAAAAAAACGGAGGCTGTATGAAAAAGATCCATTGTTTTACCAACTCAGGTGGCGTCGACATGAGGCACCTGGTGCTAACGTCAACTGCAAGTTTCCTTTATGAATTGCTTATTGGAGTAAGTGTTTCTTTTTTTTCAAATATTTCTCAAGCTCAGAACATGGGTAACAATATGATGGGGCAATCTAGCGCAATGTCCTTATTTGGAATGGGACCGGGAATTATGATTCTATCTGGGATCGTCGTTCTGACCATTGTTTCCGTCCTGGCTGTTTTTCTCATAAGGCGAAGCTGAACGTAAAAAGAGTGACTGCTAACTGTCAGATCAAGTCCAAACTTCTACATTTAGTGACGGTGCTTTTCAATGGTATCACCTTCAGAAAACTTGGTCCCTTTTGGAAATTTCACTACCGAATAATCTGCGTCATAAAGTTCAATGACATCGCCATGTCCCGTGCTTACCTTTTTGCAATGCCGAAGCTCACCATCTGATTTTATTCCGCCCCCGCCCGCACACTCGTTGTGATAAAGTTCGACGTGATCTCCTACTTTAACTGCACCCGAACCCAGCGCGACGTGAGCAGTGTCGTCTGATGTTTTCATGACTATATGTCCTCTATCTGGGCCACCCGTCACACACCCAGCAAGAGCGAATACCGCTAAAAATAAGATCGTTATATTTAATTTCATTGTTTTTCTCCTCATAGCTATTACTGCTTCGTACAATTAATTTTTTCGCTACCGCCCTGATGATCCATCATACACATGTAGTTGACAGATGATTCAGTTCCACTAGTAGTGACATAAACTTTTACCATGATCATGTCTCCGTTCGGCCATGCCTTTAACCCTGTAAAATTGGTTTTAGTTTGATCACTTTCAGTTTCTTTAAATACTTTTAGCGCTTGCACAACACTGTCATTTGTTGCGTCAATAGTGTTGCCGTGTCCAAAAGCTACTACTGGAAAAACAATCGCCAGAAAACTTAGTGTTCGTATCATATAGAACCCCCTTAAGGTTGTTTAAATTTCTTATCCTAACTCTTTACTGCAAACTTTAAGCCATAGCTTCAGAAACATTTCGACCCCAACTATTGCCTTGGTTTCCCACATCCTGGCTCCCCTTTGCATGTCCCGCCTCCTGCTCCAGGCTCATTACCGCCTGGTTCTGTACCTCCAGGTTCACCTGGGTTTGTGGGAGGAATATCCTCGTCTTCTTTTTTGCCCCCACCCTTAATCCATTCGTAGATAACCCTTAGCTCTTTTCTCGTAAGGCCGGGTCCGCCTTTAGGCATACGCCCAGTTGCAACGCTTTGATAAAGACTGCTTTTCTCTGGATTTCCAGGAATTACCAGAGGTGGAAAAATGTCCCGAGAAAAAATCTTTTCATAAGAAGTGAGATCTATATTCTTTTCCTTCTTTTTTCCACCATGGCAGAGTACGCATTTAGCTGCGAATATGGTGCCTGATATTGATTTATACTTGGGCGTTACCTGTATCCAATCACCATTATCAACATCGTGATAAGCAGGACCACAACTGACACTACAAACCATCAATGAAATAATTATGATTTTAATCACTGACCGCCTATCTAAAAAAAATTAATGGTGACGACCACACATTTCGCTTTTATAGGCCTCTGGATCTTGCGCCACGCGCGCCATACGAAATCCTTCGCCTCGAATTTTATCGCTTGCAACTTTATCAGAAACCAAAATGTCAGAAACTATATCATGCAGCATGTGGTTGTTATCAAAAGCTCCCGGTATATTTGGAAAAGCTATTGCAAACATTGGCGCTTCCATTGCCGTCATCGGCATCATTTCAAAAGGAGCTGATTTAGGAAGATCAGAAAGGAGTTTCCAAAACTGAGCAACAACTTTTTTAACTTCATCATCTCGATCTTCTTCGGTCTGCTCCATTAGTGCCTCATAGAGCTTGATTTGAAACCAATGATAACTCCAGATTAGCAGATTAAAACTGGGAAATGTTTGTCTAAATGTTTTAGAAAAATAGTGACCATCCATAAAATCCATGGTCTTGCAGGCCCCCGTAATAGCGACCCGGGTGTTGCTATGATATTTTTCAAGAAGTTCTTCAATTCTTTTAGGAACCGTCCTTCTATCTTTAGTCGTCGCCATTACATCTAAGACAAACTGATGCAACATGTGTGACCAATCAAAAAGACTAACAGTTAACGGAAAAGTAAAGACGTAGTTTGGCGCAATATCAGACTCATCTACTTTTATATTTGGCGGATTTTTTAGGATGACCATAATTTGCGATAGGATTTCTTTTTCTAACTTAGCAGGGTCTTTAATATTGCCACGATCAGCAAGAAGCCGTTCGTAGACAAGCGCATGACCATAGTCAAAAGCAAAAAGAAGCCGCTGTGCATCAGGATATTTTTTTCCAAAACTATAAGCCTCAGGTGGCAACGGATACCACACTATTTCTGCGTGCAAGGCCTGGCTGTGAGCTAACATCCCAACAAGTGAAAAGATAGCAAAAATATTTTTCATTGTTCCCTCGATAACTCTAATGTCGCCGAAAACTCTACCCAACGATGACGGATTTTTATTTCCATCGGTAGCATGATCGTCGGATCTCGAATTTCATAGTAGATATACGTATCCCAAATTTCTTTTTTACCGCCGTTGGCAGGCCACCCCGGGTTAACTGGACCAGTACACGGAAAGTCGTTAGCCACCAGGTATATTTTTAACACAAAATCAGGTGTTAGTGGAGTGTCTTTGCTACTACGATTGTCTTGCCCCTCTAGGTACAAACATGTCAAAGGAACATTTTCGTTACCAATCTTTATAGCTGAACCATCCTCAAGAAATATTTTATCCCAAAAGTGTCGATAGAATTTTTTATTTTCAAAATCGAGTGGGAAGGTATAACTAATTGGATCCAACCACATGGCTTTACCTATCTGCATGGCATACGAAAACATGAGATTCTGACCGTTCGGTAGCGGAACTTTAAAATTGGCTTCTTTGCGAACATTGAGTGCTAACTGGCGATAAACAGTTTCGTCAGGAGTGCTCGCCCATGCGCCATTAAAGACCATCAACAGAAAAAACACCTTTGTCATCATCAATTCACCTATAATCTTTGACTGATTAGTTGCATCAGCTCATTTATTTTTTTATTGGAATTAGCAGCGTTTTTCGAGCTAAGAGCGCCACGAACACAATGCTCTAAGTGACGTTTCAAAATTTCTAATTCTGCGGCAACAATGGCAGAAGAAACCGCCCGAAACTGAACTAAAATATCCACACAATAGCGCTCATCTCGAATCATTTTTTCAATGCCAGTGATCTGACCCTTAATTCTATTTAATCGAGTAATCGTCTCGATATGAGTGGCGTGAGGCTTAGGGCTTTCCTCAGAAGATTTGGCTTTACGGCTTTTAATTGTTTTTTTTTCGTTAGAAGCTCTACCAGGTTCCTCAATTTGTCGATGTAACATTTTTACCTCAAAATAATTAAGATTAAGCTCTCAAGTTGACTAATACCCGGTATGGGTATATTGGTCAACACAGAAATATAGTTTCTGGTCTGAGGGGGCGAAAGTGAAAAAGAATATCTGTTTAAAATCATTCTTATATCTAGGTAGTGTCATAAGTGTAATATTTTCGGTAACCGGCTGCCGAGAAAGCGACTTGCCCCAATTAAAGGGTCGCTATCAAGGCTTTGAAGACTATCGAGGCAATAAATACCAAGTCATCGCCGAGGTTCCAGATTATGTGAGTGTCGGAGAATCTAAAACAGTTAACTTTAAAGTTTATCCTACGCTAGGGAGCTCCAGAGGGATTTCCTACAAAATTAGTATTTTTGATGAAACCAAAATTGAATTACAAAGCGGCTATGTGCTTCAACCAGTAATTTTGAAAAGAAATGAAAACTGCGCTTTTGGTGACAGCAATCTACAAAAAATAAAAGCATGTTGGGACAGGGACCAAATTGAAGTTGAGATTGCCGAGCAAGGCTCAGTGGTAATCTCGTTAAAATTAAAACGAGATGATAATTTACCCCCTGCCAAAGATATTTTAAGCCGAGAATACACTCTTGATGAACTAATGGGACGAGCAAAGTTTTTAAATTATAAAGTATCTCAGGATGCCGAAAAAGTATTTCAAGCAAGACAAGGTATTGCAGTTGCCCGTGGAAATCTTTTACCAAAGCTTAACGTCAGAGCCGTGGTTGGCGTTTTTACTGGTGATTTTATGTCCGCAGTCGGCAGCGCTTTGCCGTTTTTATTTCCTAGTAATTGGTTTAAGTGGCTTGAATCTAAAGAAATGTTTCAGGCTGAAAGACTGTCATTTGCTTCTTTACGTGGAAACGAAATGAATTTTGTCGAAGGTCTTTATTTTGTAATTTTACGCGACCAAGTTGTCTTAGATAAACTTTCTAAACAGATTGATTGGCTGAAAACTCTTCAGAAAGGAATGGCTGTTAAAGAAACTACGGGCTCGCTTCCTACCGGAACATCAGATTATTTTGCTAGCAGCATTGCTCCATTTGAAAAAGATAAATTAAGTCTCCAGACTTTGATTAAAATGGAGTATAGCTTCCTGTCTCAGGCGGTTGCCCTCCCAGCCTCTAATGCCATTAACTCTTTGGCGCCTATTCCGATGCCTGATTTAAGTAAGAT
>JAWXAY010000006.1:0-46446 GCA_034439715.1 Pseudomonadota bacterium | reverse complement strand
TTGTTAAGCAGTTGCACGACCTCTTTTTTGACATTTTGCACCAGTCGTTTTTTAGCTAAAAACTTTTGGACCTCATTGAGGTTGGCATCATTGGCAATCGGTCGAAAATCCAGCTCTCGATAGATTAAATGCAAATACTTTGCGTCGTGAATCAATCCCTGCTCACTGGTGTATTTTGTGTAAATGTCTTTCCAAAACTCAAATCTTTTTTGCATTTCTGGCGGGGCATTGAATACGCCTTCTTCATAACCCAACGCCCCAGTTTGCTCAGCAAAGTCGGGCTTGGTCCAAGCTTCGCCCTCAGGCTGTATTTTTTCGGTGTGCATATCCGGCAGCTCAACGGGAGTGTCATCAACAAAAACATCTTCGATGCTCTCCATTTCGCTAGGCTCAGTGCCAATAGCAAATGCTGACGAATAAAATAAGAAGAAAGTTAGAAACCATTTCATATTGTTTAGCGTACTAAGATTTCAGCCAGTTGATCGAAGTAATCTCGCACTCTAAACGTATCGGTAGATCCGTTATAAATGAAAACAAAAGTAATGATTTCACCAGATTGACGGCCAGCAAACCCAGCTAGACCAATGGCCCCATTTAACATACCCGTTTTAGCCCGTATCCAACCTTTAGCCGGAGGGTTGGACATGCGATTTTTAAGTGTCCCGTCCTGGCCTGAAATGGGAAAGCTCGCTAAAAACTCAGGAAATATCTGAAAATCGCGCTGAATAAACTGCAGAAATCGACCCATGTCCTTCGCCGTAAATTGATTTTTTCGAGTTAGACCTGAAGGATTAATCAACACATAGTCATTTTTGTCGACTCCCGATTCTTCGATAACCTCACGAATTTTTGCTAGGCCCCCCTCTAACGACCCCGGGTTAGCAGAACTAGGATTAGACAAGTGTTTTGTAAGCATTTCGGCAACATAATTATTTGAAAACTTCATCATATCGGCAACTACCGACGATAGCGGCCAGCTCTCTGACTTAGCGACCATTTCAAAATCTGAGGGACAGCTCCCGACCTTTACATCACCGCCCACTTTAATTCCCCGCTGAGCCAAAAATTCAATAAATGCATATCCCGACCACAGAGGCGGGTCGCTAATATTCTTATATATAATCTTTTCAGACGCCCCCATCAAAAATTCTCCACTAGCCTCAATCAAGTCGCCAAAGGGTTTTAAATTTTTTCTTTCAACAGAAAGGCGTTCCTTTCCCTTGGCTATCGTTTTAACACCTGACTTTAATTGCACATATTTTGTTTCGGGATCTAAAAAAACCGAAGCCAAGCTACCCGCTGTAACTCCGGGACGAACAATCACATTGACGGAATTCCAATTAAAAGACATAGCGCTTACTGGTGCATCATAGGCCCGGTCCACTCTCACACTCTCACGAGACCGATCGATATACTGCTTATCAAACAGAGTATCGTCGACAATGATCCCTTGCTTGACGCTCTTAATTCCCGACCGAGCTAGATTATTTACTAAAACCCACATAGTTTCTGAAACAAAAGTAGGATCCCCCCCCCCTTTCAAACAAAGGCTGTTTTCAGGAAGGTCTTTATTGGCCCAAACTTCGGTTAAAAAACGCCGGGTTACTGGGATTTTCTTTAAAACAGTACCGGCTGTAAATATTTTCGTCAGAGAGGCTGGGATCCTTTTGGTAGATTCGTTAACTGCAAAAATGGCAGTTCCATCGTCTTGCCCCACCCAGAGACTATACTCACTGCTCTTGCCGGGAGCCTTATCTATTGATTTTTTGAGATCATTTTTGATCGGAGACAAATCAATGGCAAAAGTGAAATGGGTCAAAAAAAGAATTCCCAACAAAAATTGCATGAATTGAGTTTAAGCTCGATAATAATTTGGTTCAACCCATCATAGTTTCGCGTTGCGCTAACCCACAAAGTTTGCTATGTCTCTGCAGGTTTTATGAATGAGAATGCCGCCAAGCCAAAAATACTCGTAATTGATCCGCACTTTCAAACTCTGCGGGATTTAGCGGTCCACTTAGAGCCAGAGTTCACACTATTAAGCGCAGGCGAGCAAGAACAAGCCTTAGAAATTATTCGTGAAAATCCAGACTTGTCTGTTATTTTGTTGGACGACTCTCTCTTTCAGACCGAAGAGGCCTCAATTATAAGTTTTGCTCGCGAATTCCTGGCCAACACAAGCTTCGTCATCATGAAATCCCAGATTCAGTGGCTTGAGGCTAAAGAAAAAATAAAAAGTGATGAGATTCAAGGCTTTGTTGAAAAACCACTCGACTATCCCTACTTGATGGCGGTGATCCACAGCGCCTATCATCTCTTTAATACCAAATCTCAGCTATCGGGTTTAGAAAAAATCGCAATCACTGATTCAGTAACCGGCCTTGCCAACTCCCGCTATTTTCAAAGTTCGGTGGATTTTAAACTGGATGAGTCTACGAAAAAGCTTTCTCGCTTGTCTGTCTTTCTTGTCGATGTTGATCAGTTTAAAAATTTTAACGATAACTTTGGTTATGGCGAAGGCGACAAACTTCTTACTGCCATCGGCGAAAGAATAAAAAAGCTCATTCCCGAGGGCACTACGGTTTTTAGATTTGGAAGCGACGAGTTCGGTTTTATGTTAAGCTTACTTGAGGGTCGTCAAGATATTGAAATTGCTGAACGACTCCGCCAGGGATTCGAGCAGCATCCCTTTTTTGGACCTTACAAAAGGCCTGCTTACGTAACAGTAAGCGTAGGCATTGCCCATTGTCCCGATCACGGTAAACAATACGGAGACCTGATTTCCTCCGCCCAAGCAGCTCTACAACAAGCTAAAAGACGAGGCCGAAATCAGACTGTGGTCGCATATTTTTGTTAAGAGTCCCTTTTTTCAGTTTTGCTAGATACACTTGTTAGTAATGAAAAGAAAAGATTGGATCATTGTTCTAGCCCCACTTTTTGTAAGTTGGGGAATCGATCGAATTACTAAAATGTGGGCTCACAACCTTACCCAGATATATGAATTTGGCCCACTTATTATTGTCTTGAAAAAAAATCCCGGCGTCATGCTGGGGATGTTTTCTGATCTTCCTGCCATTATTCGGGTCGTCTGCCTTTCCACCGGGGGCGCCTTTTTGCTTTTTTCTTTTGTTATGATCCAGTACCTTTTACCGATCAAATCTCTAACTCTTAGAATGGGTCTCTCCATACTCCTTAGTGGAATTCTTGGAAATGTGACTGATCGAATACTGTGGGGTTACGTCGTCGACTTTTTGATTATTGGAAATGCCCAAATCTCAACGGCAGTTTTTAACGTGGCCGATGCCGTTCAATGGGTGGCCTATGCGATGATCTGCTATTCTCTTATAAGAGAAAGTGAAATACTCTGGCCCGAACATAATTTAAGAAATTCACTTTGGATTAATCCCAAGTACCAAATTCGTTACTGTTTGATTCTTGTTGCGGCAGGATTGGGATTTTCTGTAATTAGTGGCACCTTTTCGTATACATTCTTGAAAGTGGCATTGACAGATTGGAACACACGCGCCACTTCAAGTGTTAATCATTTACTTTGGTCTTTTATTATTACGTTTATGATTGTAAGTCTCATCTTTTCATTGATGCTTTTCTTACTTGGCAGAAGACTATCCCATAGAACTGTGGGACCTATTTTTGCCTTCGAAAAATTCTTAGAGGATTTATTGGCGGGTAAAACTCGAAAGCTAAAATTTCGCGCGGGCGACGAATTTATGCATCTCGAGGCGCTAGCCAATAAACTTCAAAGCCGATTTGTCGAAATGAATGATAAGGCCCCCTAGATACTGCAGGCTTCTTTGATTTTCCCTAAATAAAATCTTTTTACGAGACCACCAACGTCACCGTCATCTAAGGCTGCCAAGTAATCTCCATCGGGGTTCCGCACAATACCCTTTGGCCATATGGTGCGGGTCCCTTTGAGACTTCCCCCCTGATAAATAATGTCTACTTTTATTTTCTTTTCGATGGCATTAACTAGAGTTTTCGTAATGTCATTCCTTAGTAGGGACTGAATAGAGTAGTTCTTCCAGTAGAGAGACTTTTCTTGAAGTTCCAAAATTTGTGCTAAGGTTTTTTCTTCGCCAAATTTATTTAAACAGTGCAAGGCCAACTCCAAACAAGCTTTGGTGTCGTCCAAGGCTCGGTGAGCTTGACCCTGCATGAGCCCCAAGTGTTTTATTAGCGTCTGGAGTTTGTGGTTTTCAGAATCTGTAATAACTTTTCGCGAAATAAGCGAAGTACATAAAACAGGCTCGCTGGGCAAAGCCTGATGGAATCGTTCAAATTCTACCGATAAAAATCCTAAATCAAAGGGTGCATGATGCGCTACTAATATTCCCCCCTCAATAAATTCGCGAAACTCTCCAATCTTTTCTTTGATCATTGGCGCCGTAGTCACCATTTCATTTGTGATGCCATGAATGCCGATAATAAAATCCGACATAGGTTTGGTAGGCTTTACAAGCGTTTGAAATTCAGCAACAATCTCTCCGCCCTCCCACTTCACTGCAGCTATTTCGCATATTTCGCTGTCGAGAGGGTAAGCGCCTGAGGTTTCAATGTCGAACGCGATAAGAGTCAACTCGGGCCAAACAAGATTCATCATGAGGCTAGTCGATCCTTACTTTTTTATTTTTCGTTTTGACAGGCGATCGACGAATTGTTGGTAAACATCCTGATCTGAAGAGGAAGACTCACCAAAAACGTTTTCTAATTTTCTCGGAATCTTTCCGCTTGGGAGTTCCTGTTTTTGTTTAATTGATATTTTAATTTTTCCACCCATTGGCATACCATCGGGACCTAATTTATCAGCAGAGCCCGTAACGACCTTTCGCTTTAACTCCATCGATTTACTTTCGAACGAAGTTTCTATCTCTTTGCCAACAATGTCAACCCTGGCCTCAGCTACATTTTTTGTAGTCTTGGGATTTTTGTTAGGTACGTTTTGATAGTAGAGCTGAGAAGTTACTTCTATGGTGCTATCTTCAAGCCCAACCGTAATTTTCTTTACCTTATCCATAACTACAGCATACTGCGCCGACGGATTAGCTGTACCCTTTTCAAATAAGACACTTTCAGGGATATCAAAATCGATCGTATCAGATGTAACCGAAACCTTTTCAGCAACCTCTCCCAATTCGTTGGCTAAGTGTTGTAGTACAACCTTTTTTAAGCCAAAGCTCATTATATTAGGCGTATGATCGATTGGAGTAATGAAAGACTGAAAAACTTTTAGCGGCTCACTAAATAAATCTAAAAATAGTTTCTCTAAGGTAAGCTCCACTCCGTAATGTTGGAACTCATACTCAATAACACTAGGGGTAGAAAAATACTCAGCTACGTTAGCACGATCGCTGGCATTTGAAGACAACAGCCACATCACCAAAAAGAAACACATCATAGCGGTCATAAAGTCGGCGAAGGCCACCTTCCAGGATCCGCCATGAGCTCCGGCGGCATTGACATAGACTTTTTTAATGACGATCAACGAGCCCTTGTCGGCCATTTGACTTAACCCTCTTTAAGCTACTTTCTTAGCATCTTTAGTGGCCTTATCAAGTTCATCAAAACTAGGTCGATCATTAGGGTAGATATTTCGGCGAGCGTATTCCACGCAGACAAGTGGAGGAGCACCTTTTTGTAGAGCCACTAGAGCGGCTTTAATAACAGCTAAATATCGGCCTTCAGAATTAATATCGCTTTCCATCTTTTTTGCTATGGGACCAAAAAATCCGTAACAAAACAAAACTCCAATAAAAGTTCCGATAAGAGCGGCACCCACAGAGTTACCGATGATTTGTGTGCCCTGGTCAAGAAGTGCCATAGTGTGCACTACCCCTAAAACTGCGGCCACAATCCCTAGCCCCGGAAGTCCGTCGGCAACTGTACCGACGGCATGGGCTGCAGCATGTTCTTCTTCATGTGCCGTTCTCACGTCCATCTCCAAAAGATCATCTACATCATATTGAGTAAGGTCGGCCGACAGTGTAATTTTCATGGTGTCACATAAGAAATGAACCGCATGATGATTTCGCAAAAAACTGGGATAAGCTTTAAAGATATCACTCTTATCCGGCTCCTCGATGTGTTTCTCTACAGCTTGTGGACCGTCCTTACGAAAAATTTGAAAAAGTCGAAAAAGTAATTGCAACAGCTCAACGTATTCTTTTTTATTCGGCCCACCTCTAACCATGCCTTTAATGGCTCTGGAAAATGCTGCCTTTACCACAGACATCGGATTAGCAGTAATAAAGCCACCTAAAGCAGCACCAAATATAATTACAAATTCGTAGGGTTGCCACAGCACGTGCATGTGTCCACCGCCGCCTATAAAACCGCCAAACACGCAAATAATAACTATTAGTGCACCAGCAAAACCCATTTAAGTTCCTCATTGTCTTTCTCGGTATTTAGACTCATATGTTTAATACTTTATGGTCGAGATCTTCTACATCCCTGGACTTAATACATATGGCGATGGCCAAATCCATGTGGGTCCATTTCGATTCGGTCAAATGCATTCGCATATTAGCGCTGCCCTACTAAAGCACGATGTTCGTCTAGTTTGTTATAACGAACGAGTGCACGGATCCGCTAAAATGGTAACTCTCCTGGGCCATTCAACGGGCGGACTGATCGCCAGAGCATTGGCTCACCAAAAAGGACACTCTAGTACAATTAAACGAATCATTACTATTGCTACACCACATTTGGGCACTCCCCTGGCCGACCGGGCCTTGAGTTTACCTGTGCGAAAGAAATTACTTTCCAAAGTCATGCGTGCCGCGGGTTACGATTTAAAACATAGAGTTAAGTTTTTTGAAAAATTAACTCCGCTTGCTCTCAAAAAATTCAATGAAACCTATCCCGATATAGACACTATCGCCTACTACAGCATTTTGTCGGCACCCAAGGCCTCGGAATTGGAGCTTGTTTTTCGCTTTCTGTTAATGGGTGCTGGTCTAAGGTTTGACTCTGTTGAGAGATTTGATGGTATTATCCCCTATGAAAGTCAAAAATGGGGTGTGCTTTTGGGAAATCTCGAACTCGATCATTTGGCTCAAATTGGTTTCTTCCGACATATAATTTCAACGAGAAGGCGAAATGTGGCAAAACTTCAATTCGATGAAATGATCTCTCTGATTGCTTCTACGGTAAAAATGTCATGACGAAACTAATCAGAAATATATTGGTTTTTACTTTGTTTGTCGGCGTATTGGCTCAGTCCGAGCAGGCGCCCGATGACTACCTCAATGAAAACCCTTTGAGCGCTCAGCTGAGCGAATCTCCAATTAAAGTAAGCCCCGGCCAAAAGACTCAATTAAAAATTAATATCGAACTCGATAAATACTATAAAGCTTACTTAGATAAATTTAAATTTTCGATAAAAGAACCTAGCTCAGTTAAAGTCGACAGTTTTGAAATTCAACCTGTTATAAATTTTTTTGACCCACTATCGCAGAATTACCGCAACGGTTTTCAAGGAAAGGGTGAGGTTTTAGCAGAGGTGCGAGTGCCGCAAGATCAAAAAGTCGGCTCATTTGATGTTGAATTTAATTTGGGCTACCAGGCATGCACCACTAAGCATTGCCTGTTTCCAAAAACTGTTAGTCTTTCGACACAATTTATTGTAACCGATCAAGTGGCCACAGTGCCTTTAGGAACTGTGAACGGAGACTGGTCTTTTGAGCGGGCTTTATCATTCGGAAGATTTTTTACTTTTCTCTTTGTGTTTATAGCCGGAGTTCTCACGAGTCTCACCCCTTGCGTATACCCGATGATTCCGATTACTCTCGCCGTTCTCGGAAATAATAACAAAAGTCGCTCGCACCTCTCGGGATTTTTATTGAGCTTTACCTATGTCACTGGTATTGGCCTTATGTTTTCAAGTCTCGGTGTGCTTGCGGCAACTTCGGGAATGCTTTTTGGCTCGTTACTGGCACACCCAGCCGTTATTATTTTTGTATCTCTAGTATTTTTTTTAATGGCACTTAGCATGTTTGGCGTTTTTGAGATCAACATTCCTCCCCGACTGCAAGAACGATTAGTTACTTTTAAAACACATGGAAAATTCCTAACAGCGCTTTTTGCGGGCCTGGTTTCGGGCCTAGTGGCTGCCCCATGTGTGGGACCTGTTATTATTAGTATTTTGACCCATGTCGCTCAGACTAAAGATGTTGTCTACGGGTTTACATTACTTTTTACTTATTCTCTGGGTATGGGCATTTTATTTTTAGCCATAGGCACTTTTTCGCAGCTCACCCGCTACCTCCCCAGATCTGGTCTTTGGATGAAGAGCGTGAAATACGTTTTTGCCACCATTATGGTGCTGATGTCTATTTATTACCTCTATCCAGTTTTGCAACCTCAAAAAAATGTGCAATCAAGGGCCTCAGATTTACAGGCTTTAAACATTTCTATTTACAGCGCTGAGGCCTTTGCTACAGCGATTGCAGAAAAAAAACCCATCATCCTCGATTTTTATGCTGATTGGTGTGCGGCCTGCAAGGAACTCGAAGAAAAAACTTATGTCGATCCGGAAATATTAAAACTAACTCGCGACGCCGTCTTTTTGCAATACGATGCCACAGTCGAATCTGCTGAGCTAGGTGAACTCAGAAGAAAATATGACATTAAAGGTTTGCCTAGCGTGATTTTTATTTCTAACGAGGGTGTCTGGTATAGAGAGTTAACCTTAACGGGTTTTGAGGGTCCAGCGGAATTTAAAATTCGTTTGTGTAAAGTTCCCGGTGTTCGTTGTTAGAGTTTTTTATCGATTAAAATGCCTTCGGCCTCAGAAAATTGTTCGGGCGGAACATAAACACGCTCGATGGCGCGGGTTTCTTCGTACTTTTGAAATATTTCGGTCATATTGACTATCGGCACTGGCTTTTGTTGGCGATCATATTGGTCCACTACAAAAATCTTAGCGGAAGTGTCATCTGTATAGCTGCTATGATATTTTGATAGCCGCGCTTTCGAATTTGATAATATTACATGAATGCCATTCGCCTCTAATACTTTTTTCATATTTTCTAAACGGGGATTTTCTTGAGTTGAATGATGTTCGAAAAGTACCCTAAATGGCTCTCGTCGCGAAATTCTTTGCGCCCAGTCGTTGCTTGATCTCGACATATGTTCATAAATCGAAAAATCGGTGCACCGTAAATATTCATTCACATCAGCCGGCAAGTGATAATCGCAAGTGGGACTGGTTAAATATCTATGTAGCATCTCTTCATAAATGACGCTCTTATGATGAAAATAAACCATGAGATGCATGTGGTGACGAGAAATCAAAAAATCATCAAAGGTATAAACGGCTCGGCGATTGAGGGCTAAATTAACTTCGCCATTTTCGATGTGAACTCTTAAGTTGGCGAGCAACCATTCAACTTCGGCCTTGCCGTAGTTTATTCCACAAAAATAGGCGTCGCGCCCTAAATAATCCATGCGATCGACATCCATTTCTGAACTAACTAACTGGCTTAAAATCGGTCTAAAATTAAGTTCGCCGTCGGTAAAAAAATCATCTTTACAAAGCAATGATTTATCAACCAGACAAGCGACATGAAACGGAGTTAAATCAGGAAAGTGTTTAGATATAATTTCGGTTAGCGAAGAATCAGTAATCATTTTAATTGTGTAGTCTTCATGATTTGCGCGAGTGGATTTATCGTAACCCTTGCCACTTTTACGATGCTCGTAGGCTTTAACATTTAGTTTATGGACAGGCGGCATGACTTCTTCGCTCGTGTGACTTAGGGGACCGTGACCAATATCGTGGAGAAGTGCAGCTAGGCGAAGTGCCTGACGTAAACGCCAACGACTTTCTTGGTTCTTAAAGGGATAGGTTTTAAAAATACTATCAAATGCAATTCCTGCTAAATGGGTCACTCCAATGCTATGCAAAAATCTATTGTGCGTCGCGCCAGGAAAACTAAACTCCGCAAAGCCTAACTGCTTGATAGATCTCAATCTTTGGAAGACAGCGCTGTTGACTACAAATGCTTCAGAATTACTAATTGGAATATTTCCGTGAACGGGATCCCTAATGTCCATGGAAAACATCATTAGCATTGGACAGAGGTCTGGTCACTGTCTAAAATAAGCCACAAAAAAAATATAGAGGTGTTGTTAATGAAGCCGTACTTAGACCTCATGCAAGAGATTCTCGATAAGGGTACCCCCAAAGATGACCGAACTGGTACGGGTATTTTAAGTACGTTTGGGCACCAAATGCGCTTTAATTTGCAAGACGGCTTTCCGCTCGTCACTACAAAAAAATGTCATATGCGCTCAATTACTCACGAGCTCTTGTGGTTTCTAAGGGGTGATACCAACATTAAATACCTCCACGAAAATAAAGTAACTATCTGGGACGAATGGGCTGATCAGCATGGTGACCTGGGCCGTGTTTATGGAGCCCAATGGCGGTCATGGCAGGCACCCGATGGCCGCACGATCGACCAGATTTCAAATGTGATAGACGAAATAAAAAAAAATCCTAAATCTCGTCGAATGTGTGTCGTGGCTTATAATCCCGGTGAAATTGATAAAATGGCACTGCCACCTTGCCACGCCTTTTTTCAATTTAATGTAAGTAATGGTCGGCTATCGTGTCAGCTTTATCAACGTAGTGCTGACGTGTTTTTAGGAGTTCCTTTTAATATTGCTAGCTACGCATTACTCACAATGATGGTGGCACAGGTTTGTGATTTGATTCCCTTCGAATTTATACACACGCTAGGCGATGCTCATATTTATTTAAATCACATTGAACAGGCCCGGCTCCAAATATCTCGAACAATAAGGCCGAAACCTCGCGTGATAATTAATTCTGCGGTTAAGAATATTTTTGAGTTTAAATACGAAGACTTCCAGTTAGTTGAGTATGACCCTCATCCCATGATTAAGGCTGAAATTTCGATATGATTTTGTCTCACATCGTCGCCATGGGAGATAACCGCGTTATCGGCAACAAGGGCACTCTGCCCTGGAACGTGCCCGAAGACATGAAATATTTTATGGAAAAAACGCGCGGGCATATAATAATTATGGGCCGAAAAACCTTTGAAACTCTCGAAAAACCATTAAACAAACGCTTAACCATTATTGTAACACGACAGACTGCCTATGATAGTCGCGGCTGTATTGTGGTCCCCACTGTTGCGGCGGCGGTCGCTGAGGCCAAAAAACATTTGGCCGATTGGCCTGCAGAAGTTTTTATTTGTGGTGGCGGTGAAATCTATAAAGAGAGTCTTGGGCAGGTTGATAAGATTTATCTCACGCATATTTATAAAGAGTTTCCGGGCGATGCGTTTTATCCGGAGTTTGATCTCAAGAAGTTTCGCGAAGTAAGTCGCGTCAAACGTTCGGAACCTTTGGAGTTTTCTTTTTTAGTTTATGAGCGGGTTTAGGCTGGCCCGCTCAATCGTATAAAAAAAATTAAATTAAATCTTGTAGCTCAGAATCAGAAAAAGGAATCACATGAGGATTTTTGTTTGGGCAAAAACCTCGTTTGACTGGATATTTAACGTCGAATGCCTTACTTATAATATTGAGACATGCAGATCGAGACATGCATACTACTTTAGGCGTCCTTCCATGTTCAACGAGTTCACCACCGACAAAACCAACTCGAATGGATTTACCAGGACCTTTTAGAATACAAATATAATTGGCGGCGAGACCGTCGCTATCATCGTCACCGTCTTCTTCGACGACTTCACCTTCTCCCTCGCCGTCACCGAGTGGCAGTAAGTTATCATCCCCGTCTTCAGACACATTCGCAGATGTCGCGCCTGGATCACCGGCAACTTTTGTGAGGTTCCCAGAGTTGCTGCTAAATCCGACCTTACTACAATTTTGAAAAAATAAAATGGCAGCTAATAGAGACAATAATGATAGAGTAACTTTAGACATCTAATCCTCCCGATCAAGTACCTTTTATTAAGCAAGGTGAATGCCACGGCCAAATCGTTTAGCTTTTAAATAGGCTGTCAAAACCTTTATAAACGTCTAACTTTGGTCGACTATCTGATAGTTCGACGCCTCAAAACAAGACTGAATTATTCTTTTTTAGGGGCTGGCACCTTAAGAGGGCAGGGGCTGGCACCTTAAGAGGGCACCTTAAGAGAAAAGTCTAGTTTTTCATTATGAGTCGTTTATTTTATCAAGTCTCAACGTGAGTCACCGATCAGTTCATTAGGACATTATGGTCCGCCCGGGTGCTATGCAAGGTACCCACAGCAGCAAGGATCGCCGCTGATGATCTTCAAGGAGGAGGAACATGGGATTACGAATTAATACAAACGTAGCTTCAATAAACGCTCAAAGAAATTTGACGGGTACGAAGTTAGGTTTAGACAGAAACCTGGAGAAGTTATCTTCAGGCTACCGAATCAACAGAGCCGGTGACGACGCTGCCGGGCTGGCAATTTCCGAAAACTTAAAAGCGCAAATCCGAGGCCTTAAACAAGCACAAAGAAACGCCCAAGACGGTGTTTCGCTGGTGCAAGTGGCAGAGGGTTCGCTCAATGAGATAAGTGGAATTCTCATTAGGTTACGTGAGTTGTCCGTACAAGCAGCTTCAGATACTATTGGACCTGTTGAACGACAATTCTTAAACGTGGAATACGATCAGCTCATTTCAGAGATTGACCGTATCGCCGACGGTACCGAATTTAACGGTACTCAACTCTTAAGCGGCACAGGATCAGTGCTGGATTTCCAAGTGGGAACCAGAAACGATCCCAATATTGACCGTCTGTCTTTTGATGCTTCAAAAGCTGACGCCAATTCGGCTGCTCTAGGAGTCAACCTCACCAGTGTGGCCGATAAAGCTTCAGCGCAAAATACGCTGAGTGCGCTCGACCAAGCTATCGTGAGTGTCTCTGCAATGCGAGCTGACTTTGGTGCCATACAAAATAGGCTTCAAAGTACCATCAGCAACATCGCAGTAGGTGTCGAAAATATGGCTGCAGCAAATAGTCGTATTCGAGATGCTGACATAGCTGAAGAAACTGCTGAGTTTACTAAAAATAATATCTTGCTACAGGCCGGCACTTCCGTCTTGGCGCAAGCTAACCAGTCTGCCAACACGGCACTTTCGCTCTTGAACAAGACTTTCTCTTAATTTAGGGTTATTCCCCTAACTTAAGAAAGTCTTGGTTCACGATCTCTAGCCCCTGGGGTCAGGATGAACCCCCTTAGGCCGGATCAATGAAGGTATGCTGCTGATTGATAGTTGGACCTGGAACTGAAGCTGATAGATTATGTTTCCTGCAAACAGGGCCGTAGCACAACTACGGCTCTGATCTTAATTCAAAAAAATATTTATAAAAAAATCTAGCCTTAAGAGTAAAAAAATATTTTCCGATTAATAAAGCGAAGCGATGGAATTCAATTTTGAATTTCGGGTACTTCACTGAAGTCAAAATAATGCAGAGCTGGAAGTTCTGCTTTTGCCAAATGGATGGCAAGCATCACGGAGGATTCTTTATGCAAGGAGGATAATATGGGACTCAGAATAGCGACCAATGTTACTTCGCTAAATGCCCAAAGAAATTTAACGGTCAATAACGCTGGCCTTAGCCACGCTTTAAACCGTTTGAGCTCTGGTTACCGCATCAATCAGGCGTCTGATGATGCCGCCGGACTCGCAATCAGCGAGAACTTAAAAGCCAAAATTCGTGGCCTACGTCAGGCACAACGAAATGGCAATGATGGTATCTCGTTGGTTCAAGTCGCAGAGGGTGGTTTGAATGAAATTTCAGCCATGCTTATTCGGTTGAGAGAGCTAGCCATTCAGGCGGCCTCTGACACTGTCGGCGATACAGAGCGAAAGTTTATTGATGTTGAGTATCAACAGTTAAAGTCAGAGATTCAGCGCGTTTCAGAAGTGACTGAGTTTAACGGCAGAGACTTGTTGAACGGTACCGGCGGAATTATGGATATCCAAGTGGGTGTTTTTAACGACCCATTTAAAGATCGGATATCTTTTAATGCCTCGGCCTCGAACTCAACTCTTGAGGCTATTGGCATGATGGCTGAAAGTACTGCTACAAAAGAAGGGGCTCAGGTAAGTATTTCTGCTGTGGACAGTGCCATAATTAGCATAAATGCGATTCGTGCGAATTTTGGAGCTATGCAAAACCGATTAACTTCAACGGTGAATAACATAGCAATTAGCGATGAGAACATGTCAGCAGCGAACTCTCGAATTAGGGATGCTGATATTGCCGCTGAGACGTCGGAAATGACAAGACATAACATACTACTTCAGTCTGGTGTGTCTGTTCTTCAGCAAGCGAATAATATTCAGCAGATTGCGCTGAAGCTTTTACAGTAATTTATTAATGGGTCACATCTTGTGGGTGTGACCCAAATCTAACAGGAGGAAGAACGATGAAAACAGTTTCAACGGAATGGACGAACTCGATCTGGATGGTAATGGCTCTTGGCCTTGTTTTAATGTTGACCAGCGGATATTAAATATCATGCAGGAATAACTTACGGTTACCGTTGGGATGGCGTCAATATTCCCTTTCTTAATGCAGTTTCGAAAGTGATTCAGTGAAATTAGAAATCGGCTTACGAGATTTTATTTCTTAATATAATTATAAAATCCCATCATACCGAAGAAAACCGCCAGGCTGTAGCCCAAGATGCTGAGAAGTGGCATACCGTGATCCAGACCACTCAAAGCATATAAAATAGAGGCACTGATAATAAGGCTGCCGATGACGATACCCAAAAACAAAATATTAGAAGAGGTCTCTATAGCTCTTTTGGTTTCTTCGATGTACTCAACATTTAATTTTATGGCAAAATCGGGATGATTCACTTTTCTAAAAAAATTGCGGAGCTGCCGTGGCATTTCAAAAAGCATGCCCTGCGATTCCCTCATGACCGAAGCCAAATTCGAAACCATGCGCGTAGGTTCGTAGCGAGCTTTTACAAGTTCTTTAGCAATCTCTAAAGAATAACTTAAAAAATCAAAATCAATGACAAGCATTCTCCCAAGACTTTCAATGCCCACCAATGATTTAAAAAATAACATAAGCTCTCGAGGCAGCTGTAAATGATGCTTAGTAGCCAACGAGGTTGAAGTTAGCAAAACCTTTGCCATGTTAACTTCTTTCATCGTCAATCCATAATAGGGAGAAATCACATCGCGCGTCTCGCGCGCTAGTTGATTAGCATCCACACCGTCGCTAAATGGCGCAAGATCTATGTATTCACTGGCCAGCCGATCGTAGTCCTCCGTGGCAAGCGCGACCAACATACTGGCAATGGCATCCTGCGTACGCTTGTTGAGCCTTCCGACCACACCAAAATCAACAAGGCCCACAACATTACCGGGTAAAATAAAAAAGTTACCGGGATGAAGATCACCGTGAAAAAATCCATCGGTAAAAACCATTTTCATGAAAATCTTAAGACCCCGATCAATGACTACTTTGAGGTCTACACCCTCTTGCCTTAAAGCCGAGGGATAGCTCAGCGGAATTCCCTCGAGTGCCTCCATAACCAAAACATTTTCCCCAGTAAAGTTCCAATGCACTTTAGGAATACGAATAGTTTTATCGCCTTCAAAATTTTTGGCGATTCGACGCATATTATTCGCTTCGACAACAAAATTTGTTTCAAACTCCATGGATTTAAAAAACTCTTCAACAACCGCCCTGGGATTATAGGGTTTTGCCTCTGGAACATACTTCTCGATGAGTTCTGCTAACTGAAAAAGTACCGATAAATCTTGATTAATGACATCAATTATTCCAGGTCGACGTACCTTAACAACTACCTTCGAACCATCACAAAGGGTCGCTTTGTGAACCTGCGCTATACTGGCCGCAGCTAGTGGCTCTTTATCAAACTCACTAAAAATATCCGAGAGGTCCCGATTGTAATAAGATTTTAGCTCGGCTTCGATATCAGAATAGGGAATAGTCTTAACTTGATTGTGAAGTTTTTTAAACTCTTCCACAAATTCGATAGGTATCAAGTCAGGGCGAGAGGCAAACAATTGTCCCAGTTTTACAAAAGTGGGTCCCAACTGCTCAAAGGCCATACGTAACCGCTCGGGTGCAGTGTACTTATCGAGTTCTTGATCTGATAGTCTTTCTAAAATGAAGCGACCTAATTTAACGCTTTCGGCGAGGTTTTGAAAACCGTGTCTTGCCAAAACTCCGACTATTTGTCTTAAGCGGCTGGCGCTTTTTATGGTGCGGCTTATTTTCTTTCCGGTCGTTAAGAGGGGCACGTTTTAAATCTCCTGACAAAACAAAATCAATCTTACCCGTCACAATGTTTGAGTGAGCTAAAGTGACTTTGAGTGTATCACCAACTTTATATTCAATTCCAGTTTTTGGTGAGATAAGACGTAGATTTTGCTCATCGAGTTCAAGTCCTCTAACACCGATTTCTTCCATCTTGATGAGACCCGTCACATCATACTGCCTCAGTAAAACAAAAATGCCCAGTTTGGTTACAGAACTAATCACAGATTCAAACTCTTGGCCGATGAACCCAAACATGAAGCGCGCAGTTTTAATAGATCTAAATTGACGCTCCGCTTTGACTGACCTCTGCTCGCAAGCACTTAACCAAGTACCGGAGGACGCCAAATTGCCAAACTCATAGCCCGGATAGGCCTTGGAATCGATCACAAATTTTTTAAGTAATCGATGTACAATTAAATCTGGGTAGCGACGAATGGGAGAAGTAAAATGGGCATAATGTGAAAAAGCCAAGCCAAAATGTCCTACGTTTTCAGGACTGTATTTTGCCTGCATCATCGAGCGCAGAATCAACATACTTAAGGCTTCGCCCTGGGCAGTTCCCGAAAAATCTTCTAACACCCGCGTTAATTTTTTCTGCAATTTTCCGCCACCAATTTTTTGTTTGCCGCCAAAGTTAAAAACAAAGCGCTCGAGAATATCGACATCCTCTTGCTCGGGAGATTCATGTATTCGGTAAAGACAATCGGACCCTTTATCGTTGAGGAATCTTGCGACACAAACATTGGCGATCAACATTAGTTCTTCAATTAAACGGTGGGCAAAAATTCGATCTGACTTAATAATATCTACCGGCTGCCCTAAATCATCAATAATAATTTCTGTCTCAGGTAGCTCTAAATCCAGACTGCCCTCACGAAACCTTCGCGCCATCAAGACCTTTGCCAAGTCTGCGGCGCGCATAATATTTTCTTTTACATGTTTTAATTTTTCAGGAATAGGGACATTTCCTACAGCTCCATCAACCACTTCTTGCGCCTCACCATAGGTGACGCGGGCTTTGCTATTAATAACAGCTTCATAAACTTCGTAGGATTGCACATCCCCAGAAAAACCAATCAACATTTCACAAACAAATGATAAGCGATCGACATTGGGTTTTAATGAGCAAAGCTCGTTACTCAATTTTTCGGGAAGCATCGGAATCACAAACTTTGGAAAATAAGTACTGGTGCCCCGCTGATAGGCCTCAGCATCGATAGCCGTGCCAGGCTTAACATAATGACTCACATCTGCGATAGCCACCCACAACTGAAAACCACGGCTCGTCGACTTTACCAAAATGGCGTCATCAAAATCTTTTGCGGTAACACCGTCAATCGTAATAAATGACTCGCCCGTCAGGTTCTCGCGGCCTTCGTAATCCTTTCGAGTCACCTCTAACGGAAGTCGTTCTGACTCTTTAACTACGATTGCCGAAAACTCGAAAGGCAACTGGTGATCTATCATAACCCGCTTAGTATCGGTCAGTGGATCTTCGATGGCTCCTAAAAATTCAACCACTCGTCCCATCAGATGTCCCGAGTGAGTGAGTTTATCAGTAAGTTCTAGAGCAACAATCTGACCTTCCGTAGCCCCTTTTGAATCGTTAACTGGAATATAAATATCACTCCCCCAAGCGCCCTCGTGATCCACCAGCAAACCAAACTGCGCCGACATTTTGGCGTAGGGTCCATAAACAGTTTTTGTTCTTCTTTCGATGAGCTTAACATTTTCTCCAGAATAGCGATTCTTGCCCTCTCTTGACTTCTCGACTTCGGCAGAAACGCGATCGTTACTCATAGTCCCCTGCATAGCATGTCGGGGAATATAAACGTCAGGGTGTTCACTATCGTCAGGTATTAAAAACCCAAAACCGTCGGGATGTCTTTTTACTACGCCTTGTAGCAGTGTTTTTTTACTCATAATTCTATTTCAACTTTATGACCACGGGGCAGTGGTCAGATCCTTTTATTTGTGTCAAATGTAGCATACTTTCGATACGATCGGCAAAATCAATATCTGAACAGAAGTAATCAAGGCGCCATCCTATATTTCGCTCGCGCACTCCTGGGCGATAACTCCACCAAGTGTAGCTTCCAATATCTTGGCTAAAATGTCGATATACATCAATATAATCCTTCTTGATGAACTCATCCATCCACGCCCGTTCTTGGGGCAAAAAACCAGCGTTCTTCATGTTTGATTTTGGATTAGCCAGGTCCATCTCTTTGTGAGCAATATTGAAGTCACCGCAAATAACTACATGTTTATTCTTTTTTTTTAGTTTATTGAGGAAAATTAAAATTTCTTTACAAAACTTGAGCTTGTAAGGAAGCCTTGCGTGATCCCGGCCACTATTGGGAAAGTAAGCATTTACTAGAAAAAAATCTTTATACTCCAGGGTTAACACCCGACCTTCGCTATCGATTTCTTTGTTACCTATTCCTTCTATAATATTTAGCGGTTCTTTTTTGAAATACATTGAGACACCGCTATAGCCCTTGGCAACCGCTGAGTGCCAATGTGATCCATATTTTAAGGGGCTAATGATTTCTTGAGAGAGTTGATCCTTCTGGGCCTTGGTTTCTTGGAGGCACAAAACATCCGGAGAAAATTTAGCAAGCCAGTCGAAAAACCCGTAACGAGTTACAGATCTCACGCCATTGACGTTCCAAGACACTAGCTTCACTGCAATCTCGCTAAACTCTCTTGCAGACTATTGAGCTGACTTTTGTTTTGCATGACAAGTTCGCGGTCCTTTTCAACAACATCGCCAGGAGCGTTTCTAACGTATTCTTCATTGCCCAGTTTTTTGTTGAGTGACTGAATCTCTTTCTGAATTTTTTCGATATTCTTTTTAATACGATTAATTTCTTCATCAAAGTCGACCAGACCGATAAGGGGAACTACGACTTCAATTTTAGCTTCGCCCCTACTCACTAACGTCACCGCACATTTTTGCCGATCCGATATGGGACCGATTTCACATTCGCTAAGACGGGCAAGATTCATAATAAAGGATTTATTATTACCAAGAATTTTCTGGGCTTCGGCATCAGAGGGGTTGATCTTGGCAGTAATTTTTTCGCCAGGCTTAATGCGGTTTTCACCACGAATATTTCGGATGGCTGTGATTACTTCTTTCACTAGTTCCATTTCAAACGCCGCTTTTTCAGAGCCTAAAGCTAACCAGTTTCGATCATTGGCAGGAGTGGGGTATTTATCGATAATAAGCGCATCGTTTCTGATCGGAAGCTTTTGATAAATAGCCTCCGTAATAAACGGCACAAATGGGTGAAGCAAGCGCATGACTCGATTGAGCGTGTGGGCTAAAACTAATTGAGTTGATTTTTTATCCTGATTATCAGGACCGTATATGATTGGCTTAATAAACTCTAAATACCAATCGCAGAAATCATGCCATACAAAACTGTAAATTGATTGAGCCGCCTCAGAAAACTTAAAGTTCGAAAGGCTATCGTCCATTTCTTTTTCAACTTCACCCAAACGATAGGTAATCCATTGATCGGACACTGACAAATAGGATTTTGACGGCAATTCCTCTTTAGGGGGAACAAAATCTTTTAAGGCCGTTAATGAAAATCGAGTTGCATTCCAAATTTTATTCATGAAGTTACGATTGATCTCGAGTTTATCGACGGTAAATTTTAGATCTCGCCCGCTGGCAACGCTCGATAAAAGGGTAAAGCGCAAAGCATCGGCACCGTACTTCTCGATGGCTTCAACGGGATCAACAGAATTACCCAGTGACTTAGACATCTTTCGGCCCTGAGAATCACGAATAAGACCATGAATGTAAGCTGTTCTAAATGGCACGTCTTTTTTAAAATCCAGTCCCATCATGATCATTCGGGCTACCCAAAAGAAAATGATGTCGTGGCCAGTCACTAATACATCCGTAGGATAAAACGTTTTAAGTGCTTCAGATTCATCGGGCCAACCCAATGTGCTAAATGGCCAAAGCGCCGAACTAAACCAAGTGTCCAGAACATCTTCGTCTTGAGTAATTTCAGCATTGCCACAGGATTCACATTGACTGGGATCATCCATTGACACGGTCACATGTTTACATTCGGCACAGCTCCAGGCCGGAATACGATGCCCCCACCATAACTGTCGTGAGATACACCAGTCTTCAATTTTTCCAAGCCAATGCAGGTAAGTTTTAGTCCAATTTTCGGGTACAAAAGATGTGGTACCGTTTTCAACAACACGCTTTGCGCCGGCGGCAAGATCCTGTATAGCCACAAACCATTGCTTCGATAAAAATGGTTCAACCACCGATTCACAACGAGAGCAGCGACCTACAGAAAGATTGTGGCCCTCTTCTTTTTTTAAAAAGCCTTGTTCTTTTAGAGCCTCAACAATCTTTTTGCGGGCTTCTGGCACGCTGAGTTTTCGAAACTTCTCTGGCACCAAATCATTGAGAGTACCTTGAGGAGTTAAAATATTAATGATTGCTAACTTATGAGTCTGGCCAATTTTATAGTCGTTAAAATCATGGGCAGGAGTTATTTTTAAAGCTCCGCTGCCAAACTCTTGATCCACATATTTGTCAGCTATAATTGGAATTTGGCGATCGGTAAGAGGTAACTGCACTATTTTACCAATAAGATCTTTGTAACGAACATCATCAGGGTGCACACATATAGCAGCATCGCCGAGCATGGTTTCTGGTCGGGTGGTGGCTACGATTAACGTATCCATAGTGCCAATAATCGGATAGGCGATGTGCCACAGACTTCCCTTTGAATCTCTGTGTTCTACCTCTAGATCAGAAAGTGCGGTCTCACAGCGGGGGCACCAGTTAATCAGGCGCTCACCTTGATAGATTTTTTTATTTTGATAGAGTGTAACAAAAACTTTACGCACAGACCGAGAAACACTTTCGTCCATGGTAAATACATGACGTCGCCAATCGCAGGAATCACCCAAGCGCTTCATTTGTTCGATAATACGGCTGCCGTATTGGTCTTTCCAAGCCCAAACGCGCTCTAAGAATTTTTCTCGACCCAATATTTGCCGCGTAAGTTTTTCTTTTTTTAATTCTTTTTCGACCACATTCTGCGTGGCTATACCCGCATGATCTGTGCCAGGGAGCCAAAGAGCATTAAAGCCCGACATTCTTTTCCAGCGAATGAGACAATCTTGGATACTATGATCTAGAGCGTGACCTAAATGCAATGAACCAGTCACATTTGGAGGAGGAAGAATAATGCAATAGGGTGGCTTGATTGAAGCATCGTCGGCATTAAAAAATCCCCGCTCCTCCCACCATTTATAAATACGGGATTCAACTTCTTCAGGAGCATAGCGGTCGGAGAGCTCTTCGCTGTTCATTGAGGCTATAGTTTCACACCTTTGGATTAAAAATCAATGATTTTGGCGACCGGAATTAGGAATTTTACTGATCAGTAAGCTAACAATTATTAAGGCAACGAACACCATGATTCCAGCAACAAAAAATGGGGCTGAAGGTGAGAAATGCTTATAGTACCATCCCCCCAATGGCGGCCCCAGAATTCGAGCGAGCGAGGCGAGGCTATGTGTCACACCCATCACTTCGCCCTGTTCTCGACTGTCAGACATTAAGCTAATTCCGCCCAAAACTGACGGGTTTGTAAAGCCATTTCCTAGAGCTAATATTGTCATAATCACAGCTAACACTCCAACAGAATTCGAAATCCCTATCCCCGCAAGTCCAATGACCATCATAAATAATCCCATAGGCAAAAGTATTCTTTCTCCCCATTTTGGCAAAAGCTTTCGAATCAGATAACCCTGGGTAATTACCATTATAATTCCGACGTAGGCAAAACCAAAACTCGCTTTTTTATTGCTCCAATTAAATATATCACTCACGTATAGAAAAAGATTGCTTTCCATGTGAGCCATCCCAAGGCCACACAAGAAAAATACTAAGATCAATGGTCCCACGACTGGTCGGCTTAAATGTTTCAGAGCATTTTTAATACGCGAGGCGCGAGCTGGAGCCTGGCCTCTTTTTTCAGGAGGCAAGCTTTCTTTTAATATTTTAAAGGCCAATAAGAAATTTAAAAAACAAAGTCCCGAGGCAATAAGAGCAGGAAAATTCATTCCAAATGGGGGACGAGAATTAATTTTGAAACCAATTTCCATAGAAAGACCACTTATCACTGGTCCAAAAATAAATCCCAATCCAAATGCAGCACCAATGAGCCCCATATTTTTAGAACGATCCTTTTCATGGGTAATGTCTGCGATGTATGCCATAGCGGTCGAAATATTCGCTGCGCAGATTCCCGCAAAAAGACGTGCAATAAATAGTCCGGAGAATGAAGTGGCAAAAGCGAAAATCAAATAAGAAAGAGCTCCGCCAAACAGGCTAAACAACATAATAGGTCGCCGACCTATTCGATCACTGAGGCGCCCCCAAATTGGCGCGAAAATGAACTGCATCAGAGAATAGATCGACATTAGCCAACCAATTTGCACAGGGTCAGCATTGAATTCACGCGACAAAAACGGGCTTAAAGGAATAATAATTCCAAACCCGACGAGATCCAAAAATACAGTGATAAAAATAACTAAAAGTGGACTCAAAAAACAAATCCTAAATTAACCAGGGCCCAGTCTCGCATAAGATTTGAGTTGTTGGCTTTGCCGTACCCCGCAGACAAAAAAGTTCGCTGTGCCACTATTTTACGACCGCCAATAAAAAAATACCCAATACGGTTGCGACCAGTTTGGAGTTCTAGCGCGAGATCACCACCATCTACTTTTTTCCAGGCGCCGACCATTATTCCTTGAGAATCAGCCGCGCCAATATCATTAACCAATAACTTGGTATTACCCGTATACCCACCCAAGCCAAAACGATAAGTGCCGCCTTGGTGTTGGGCCATAACGTATGCAACATTATAGTCATTGATTCCTGAGTGAACTCCCAAAGAATGAATGCCGGCCGAAAGACCCCAGTTTCTTTCGTCAATATCAAAAAATTGTGCCTGAACATGACCCTGCAAAGCATCGCTTGGCGTTTCCACATCGTGGTCGTGTCCCTCCCGCCAATCAACCCCGCCCTCAAGCCTGATTTCATTATGGCTATAAAATCCACAACTAATACCGGTACTCATTTCAAAAAACTGCCCCGGAACGTCGCTAGTTTTGTGATAGAGAGACATCTGATTTTGCAACTCTGCCCGGCAGGTATCATCGCGCAGCGCTTTCACATCAGGCAACAAAAGTATGTGTGAAGGAAGGGGCCATGCCTTCAGCCCTAAAAAAAGTATGACAACACAAAGAGAATACTTTTTGAACATGATAAAAGTCTAATCTCACTCAGGCCCATGAGTCATAGGTTGACGCATTGTACTGCAAATGAGAACATCGTTTGTCTTATGCAACCCCTACTTTCACTTTTATTTTCCTTTTTTCAGGTTTCATATGCTCAATTACCTGAGCCTTTGGCTTACGAATATCATCTCAAAATTCAACCCAATTATTTTTCGTCAACTGAAAATCTAAACAATGATGGGCAAAAGATTTCTCTTGGCAATGGCAGCAAGTTTACGAACCTCACCACGCGCACGTCGATTTACTATAGTTGGCTCAATAGTCTTCAGGTGCTGGCCGGTGGCGACTTTGCTTATTCTCAAAGCACCCGGGGTAATGAAGATCGTTCAAATTTAAATTTTTCCGAAGTCTTTGTCGGCACTAGATATTTTTTCGAGAGAAAATATATTTCACTGATTCCCGATGTCTTGTTGAGCCTTGCTACTTCGGCCGTAGACCCCTATGGCGACGAAGTTTTAATGTCGGAACATGCTCACTCTCTCAATTTAGGCCTGTGGTCTCTGATTAAATTAAAAACATTTTTTCCGTACGCCTATGTCGGAACCAAAATAATGTCAGACGATCGAGCTTGGTTTTATTTATTGCGCTTAGGCCTCAAATACCAACTTTCTGATTTTTCCGTTTACGCTGATATTTGTAATACAGCTCCGTTTAGGGATGATAAAAACGTGGAAACGCCTCAGAATCGCTGGATTGTGACCGATCGGACAAATGCAGGAAGTTACAAGTTCTATAGTGTAAACCCCGAAATGATTGAATTTACTTTAGGCTCGAATTTCGTCACCTCCGAAACATTTAAAACTGGAGCTCAAGTTAGCCTACCGGTCAGGGGGCGTCGGGTGGCCAATGGGCTTTCATTTATGCTTTCTGCGAGCTGGGATTTCGGCAGTACGTTGGAGGTTCGCGATATCCTGCAGGATGGAAAAAAAGTAAAACCAAAATCTCAAAGCAAACAGAAGCAGTTTCGAGAACAAACCGAGGACGAAGACCAAAATTTATTTGAGGAAATCAAATAATTTTGAATATTATTGAAACACTTTCTAAAAACTACGACGGAATTATACTTGATCTCGAAGGTACCATGCAAAAACCGGGATATTTTGCCTCGGCACGACCCGCATTTGTGGATGGCCTAGCGGTGGGCTTAAAAATATTAAAGGATGCCTATCCACTCTTTATAGTGAGTAACTGCGACAATAAAATGCTTTCAAACTTTTTAGATACCGATGATATGCGAAGCTATTTTAAAGATTGGGAGTGTCTAGGTAACACCGGACTTAGTAAGTCCGAAAATATTAAAGACATTATAAATCGAAATAGTATTAAATTAGCACTTTATGTTGGGGATAGTTTTCCTGACATCCAAGCCGCAAAAATGGCAGGCATTGATTATATTCACGCGGCATATGGCCTCGACGGCTGGGCCGACTCGGAAAAAAATTTCGAAAGCTTCGAAGATATTGTCAAATACCTTACTTAGCTTTTTAATTTTTCACTAAACTTGACTGGCTTACTTGGCTTCGGCGGCCATATCGTGCTCGGGTAGCATCGGCTCAGGCATATACTTATCCCCTTGAGCGAGCATCGACAAATGAGCCTGAGCTAACGCTTTTAAATTATTTTCAAACTGCACGCGAGCGCGCTTCAAGTTTGAAATTTCATTATAGGCTTTCTTTAAAGAATCGCGGGAGTCACGAATGATCAAGTCTGATTTTTGTTTGGCATCATTAATAATAAGTTTGGCCTCTCGCTCCGCATCGACGCGTAGTTTTTCAGTCATATAGGTGGCGGTTTCCATCGTTTTCTTTAGCATGTCATCGCGGTCACGATAATCGAGAATGACCATTTCTTTTTCGCGGAGAGTCTCTCGAAACTGATTTCGCTCGCGGACTAATTGTTCCATCTCCTGCGACACTTCCTGCAGAAAATTTTTAACATCATCTGGATCAAGGCCCATAATCTTACGGCCGAAAGTTTTGTGAGCAATATCGATTGGAGCTATTTTCATAAAGCCCTCCCTATATGATTAAGACTATGGGAGGTGTCATTTGGTTGCAAGACGAATTGAAGAACTGGACTTAGGTCACGCCTCTTCTCGGGCCCCTTGGTACATAGGGCATCATGCCGGTGGCCTCTAAAGTGTTTTTTACAATGTAAGCCCTAACCTTTTCGAATTCCTTTCCCCATGAACTTAGTAGTCTTGAAAAAATCAGGTACGACCAGAACCTTCCAAAGGGTTTACCCTTCCTCGCATTTGTGACATGCCTGGCAATAAGCGCAGCGATTGTTCTAAAGAAGTTCTGGATCTCTTTTCGCGTTTTAGCACGTATTAAAAGGTGAATGTGATTACCGACAATGGCTTTTTGGTAAATTGAAACTCGAGACTTTTCTGCAAAACGCTTTAGTATTTTATTTATTGCCGTCTGGTGATTTCGTAAACTTAGTCTTCCCTTTGCTTTTTCAGATCTTAAAACCACATGAAGTGGTTTTCTAACATCCAAGGGCCTTCGGCCCTTTCTTTTCCCGACACCAATTTCACCGCCGTGTAGAAGCCTTCGTTTCTCACACTTAAAAAATTCGAGCTGCTTTGCCATATTCTCTCCTGCCTTCTTTGCTTCTGCCTAATTCATTTTTTTGTTTATGGGGCAGTATTGTTATGTGCAGATACTGCAAAGGCCGTACATGGGTGAAATGCAAAATTATAGCTTTAGACTAATTTCTTTGGCGTAAGAGGCGGACATCAGACCGTCGATCGGACGTGCGATAAAGATCTGACTCTAAAATCACTGTCGCGTCCCCTTTACAGCCACTCAAGCTCAGGTGCAGACAGTAAATATAAATCAGTTATTGGTTTTCCAAATTTCTGGCCAAGCACGTCGGGGCAGTATTGTTAGTGTCGAAGAAAGCGAAAGATCAATAAGTGGCGGCGTCAACTTAGTAAAATTGCTTGGGGCAGTATTGTTACTTCACAAAAGAAAAGAAAACTACCACTCGCCGTAAAATCCAGCGCCCCCAAAAGGGGTAATATAGATTTTTTTGTTTTTAATTAAGTCAGCGGGATCTTCGGGCAGCATAAAGCCAATTTGGATTGCTGGATCGATTCCGAGCACTCCGCGACCATTATGTTTTTCTGAGCGATCACAGGTTATTTTTAATCCTTCGACAAAAAGCTTTGTTCTCTTTGTAACCTTGCGCGCCACTAAAACTCTCGGTTTCTCATCGAGGTAACCCTCTTTTTCACAGCGAAATTCCAAATTGGCGTCAGTATCTGTAGGACTGTAAAGCTGAAAAGAATAGGTCTTGCCCTCAACTTCTAATTTGCGAAACTTTTTGCCGCCGACCTCTACAATTGTTTCGGTGGTCGTGACCTTTGTATTTTCTAAAATAAATTGCTGCAGGGCCTCGCCCTTTTTTTCTTCAGCAAATCCTAAACTCAAAAAAAACAGCAACAGAAATAAAAATAAAGTCGCCATTAGATTCTCTTGCCCAATTCGCGATCGCGCAGAATTGCTTTTTCAAAACTTACCCTTAAAGCGCGTTCTATGTCTAATTCACGCATTGATTCTAATCCGGCCGTTGTGATGCCTTTTTTTGAAACCACTCGAGCTTGTAGATTTTCAAGGGATTGGCCAATACTATTCTCGGCTTGCAAAGCCGCGCCCAAAAACGTTTGCACCGCCATTTTTTTTGCCGTCTCTGGCTCAAAACCGTAGCCCTCAATCCACTCTTGCCAATAGAGCATAAGCTCAAACACAAAACCGGTACCACTGGCGCATGAAACAGTGAGCCCTTCTAACATATCTCCTTCAGTAACTGGCACCAAAAGTCCCAATGGCTTTAAGAGCTCAATTACCACCGACTCTGCTACTGTAGCGTCATTACCAACGGCATATCCCACCACGGCTTTACCAATCTCAACAGGTGTATTTGGCATGACTCTGACAACCTGGGGACTGTTGTGAAGAATTTTTTTTATTTCTTTAATGCCAATTCCTGCAGCGATACTAATAACCACGCTGCTCGCTGGAATAAGAGTCGAAAGAGGCTCTAATACATCCAGCAGGTCTTGCGGCTTTACGCAAACAAAGACCACATCGACGTTTTCAACCAATTCTTCGTTAGTTCGCGCCACGTGAATCGGAAATTCATCTGAAATTTTGGTGAGCTTTCCGGGACTGCGATTTGTCGCCCAAGCATTTTCTGGCAATATAACTTTGGCACGAAGTAATGCCTTCAAAATTGCTCCTCCCATGCTTCCTACTCCAATAAATCCCACTTTTTTGTTTGTCATTTTGACTCCCTTGAACCAAATATTTCTGTACCAATCCGCACCATGGTAGACCCTTCTTCAATGGCCACTTCGAAGTCAGCACTGGTGCCCATCGACAAAATCTTAAAACTCTCTGTTGCTATACATGACTTAATTTCTTCAAAAACGGATTTCATTTCGCCAAAGTCTTTTCGCAACATCTGCTCTGTTCGGTCCAAAGGCGGCATGCACATCAGGCCGCAAACAATAACGTTGGGGACATCCAAAGCCTTACGATATACATCCGTCGCATGACTTAACGGCATTCCTGATTTTGAATCTTCGCATCCAATATTTACTTCTAATAAAATTTTCTGACCTATGCTTTTTTCAACGGCTATTTTTCCGATTTTTTCGATTTGTTCAAATTTATCAACTGACTGAATTAACGAGAAGTTACCCACCATATTTTTTATTTTATTTTGTTGAATATTGCCAATGAAGTGCCACTCAATGGCTTCAGCTTTAAGCTCCGCTTGTTTTAGCTGGGCTTCTTGTGAGTAGTTTTCAGCGAACAAAAATTGCTTGGCTAAAATCGCCTGTCTAATTTTTTGGCTCGGTTGAAATTTTGAAACAGCAACAAGAGTTACACCTTTTTGTTGGTGTCGAGATTTCGCACAAGCGCTGGCAATCCTGTTGTTGATTGCCTTAATTTTTTCGGCAACGCTTAAACCATCCATGCTTCTTCATCACATCCTGAACTAATTCAATTGGCAAGCCCACTACATTGGTGAGGGACCCCTCTATTTTTTTAACAAATGCCCGGGCATTTCCCTGAATACCATAGGCTCCCGCCTTGTCTTCCCACTCACCTGATTCCAAGTATTTCTCAGTTTCAATTGAGCTTAGATCTCGAAACTCAACCATAGTCGAACCAAGGTCTTTAAATATTTGAAATTTAAGGGGTTCTAGAAAACAAATACCTGTTTTTACGCAATGCGTACGTCCTGACAAAAGACGCAGAAATTTTTCAGCCTCGGCCCTATCTTTGGGCTTTCCTAGAATTCTACCCTCTAATATAACAACTGTGTCTGCCGATAGTACGAGATATTCTTGATTTTTTATGTACTTGATGCTGCGAGCCACGGCCTGTCCTTTGGTCTCCGCAACTTTCATAATTTGCTCGTCTACATTTAGGTTTTTATCAAATATTTCCGATACTTTGACTGTAAGGACCTCGAAATTGAAGCCCGCGTCGCCAAGGATTTTGCTGCGACGAGGTGATTGCGAGGCGAGGATAAAATTTATGGGTGGAGTAGATATTCTCATGTTAGGTGCGTTGGTTTTAGCCGCGTTTGCCGCCTATAATTTAACGTTTACACTATTTCGAACCAATAGTGAACAAGATGCTTTACGCTGGGCCACTGGCGATGAGCCGATTCGCTCGAAATCTCCCATAATTAATTTTTCAAGACCCCTTGTGCATAATTTCACCCTTCAGCATGCAGCACGAATAAAAAACGAAGGCTATCGCCGAAAAATTCTTATGAGAATTAAAACTGCGGGACTGGAAGGTGAGCTCAACGTCGACGAGTACATCGGTTTACAAATTCTATGGGGACTTCTCTTTCCACTTATTTTATTTATTCTCAACTTTGCATTAAATCTTGGCTGGCCACCACCCGTAATGTTTGTATTTGGCCTTTTTGGTTTTGCCTTTCCCAATTTTTACGCCGGTGCCGAAAAAAAACGACGGTACACATCTGTCGTCGCTGATCTCCCATTCTTTTTAGACTTGTTAACTCTTTCTGTGGCCGCCGGACTAGATCTCATGGGTGCCATGCAAAGAATTGTCGAAAAAGCGGAACGTAGTGTGTTGGCCAAAGAATTCGACGCCGTCCTAAAAGACATTCGCTTGGGTCGCTCAAGAGACGATGCCTTAAGAGAAATGGCAGAGCGCCTAGACACTGCTGAAATTACAAGTTTCGTAGCTGTGGTCGTCGACGCCTATGCCTCGGGCACACCAATTGGCAAAGTACTCAGAGATCAGTCTGAACAACTGCGTCTCGAAAGATTTGTTCGGGCAGAAAAGGCCGGAGCGAAGGCTTCACAGATGATTTTAATTCCATTGATGATGTTTATTCTTCCTGCCGTTATGGTTGTCGTGTTTGGGCCCGTGGTCATCCAGTTTGTCTACGGAGGCACTGGCCAATGAAGCTCATAAAAAAAGAAACTAATACCATCATTGCTGAGAAGGTAATTGTAGCTGAGTCATTTTGGCAACGCTTGTGCGGACTTCTTGGCCGTACCACCCTTCGATCTAATGAAACAATGTGGATTCAGCGCTGTGACAGCATCCACACTTTTTTTATGAAGTTTCCAATCGATGTTGTCTTTGTCGATAAAAAGTTAAAGGTCTGCTCTGTCAAAACCAACATAAAACCTTGGAGACTAGCGACGAGCTATTGGTGTGCCAACAGCGTATTTGAATTTGCCAGCCCAAACTCCGAAGTTCAAAACTTGAGGAAAGGAGACTTGCTCTATGTGGGCAATTAGAATCCTGACGGGTCCTCAAGCGGGAAAAACATTTGTTTTAAAACCAGGCGGTAATTTAATTGGGCGCGGGCCCGAGTGTGATATAAAATTACAAAGCCAAGGTATTTCTAAAAGACATGCCGAAATTTACGCCTTCGAAGATAAGGTAGTCTTAAGTGATAAAGCCTCTTCAAACGGAACATTTGCTAACGGTGTGAAAGTGAAATCCCATCAAGTCCGAAAGGGCGACAAGCTGGCCGTTCACGATGTGGTATTTGCTATTGTCTCTTCAAAAATTTCAGCCCATGAGCTCAATCAACGCCAGGCCGTCAATTTTGGAGGTGGCAATCCTCACTCAGATCAAGGCGCACCTGACTTAAGAGTTGTCGATAATGAAGTCCCAGTACCTCATAACTTTGCAGATAAAGCGAAAAGCTATTTTGAAAACGTGGTCATGCCAGGAGTCTACAAACTGCCTGAGTTAACAGACTTTAAAAATATTCTTTTATTATTTATTTTAATTTTCATTCTATCAGTGACCAGCCTCCAAGTCTTACCAATGGTGCAAAGGCTAAAATCTAGCGTGCAAAACGAAAGTCAACGGCGGGCGCTAACCATAGCCAAAAATCTTGAAGCAATAAATCGCGAACATCTTGCTCAGGGTCGAACATCGTTACTTGATGTTTCTATTGCCTCTCGAGAAGAAGGTGTTAACGAAGCGCTCCTTGTTTCTTATGACCAAACTGTTATGGCTCCCGCTAATAAGGCTCAAGCGTATTCGACCATCCCATTTGTCTCAGAGGCCGTCAAAGATGATAATCAGTTTGTCAGACAAATCAATGATTCTCTCATTGGCGCAAGCGTTCCGATCAAAGCCTATAACCCTGAAACCGGAACCGCCAAGCCAATCGCTTTTGCGATTGTAATCTACAATATGGGTGCATTGGCCGTAAACAGCGCCTCAACAATCAGTCTGTACGTTATCAATCTTACGATTGCGATAATACTAGGGGTTATCCTTTATATTTTTCTTTTAAAACTTTTTGAATTTCCATTTAAAACAATTAACCGGCAATTGGACAACTCACTAAAAGAGGGAACAGCCACCATCAAAGTACCTTTCGTGTTTGAACCAATGCAACTTCTGATATCAAATATTAATAGCGCTCTGGCTCGCACTTCTCAAATGAGTGCAGGTGGCGGCGACAACGCCCCTCTCGTAGATCGGGACCAAGAAGCACAAAACTGGCTACTCATGGTTTCAACTCCAGCCCTTGTCATTAACGGCTCTAACGAGACTGTCATGGATGGGAACGAAGCTTTTGAGCGTCTGACAAATATTAGAATTGATCGGCTTCGTCGGCAACCATTGGATATGATCAATGACCAATCTCTCAAACAACAAATAATCGACTTGATGGAGGCTTGTAAACGAGAACCTTATCGCATTGCTGAAAGTCAGCTCGAATTTCCTAGTGGAACGTGCCAAATTAAAATGATTGCTGTCACTAACACAACAGCAGTTGCCTATTATATGGTGACTTTAATTTCGGGAGAAAAATAAATGGCTAGTCAACCTCTTCCCGCTTCAAGTCAGATTCTCTTTGAGATTGTTAGCGGATCTCAACGCGGCTCTATTTTTCAAATTCTGGCGGGCCGTGCGACAATTGGCAGGTCCGAAGAAAATGACATTGCTCTTAATGATCCAAAATGTAGTCGTATTCATGCATTAATCGAAGTTCACGACAATCTAGTTTTAATAAAAGATGCCTCAAATAAAAATCCATTCTATATCAATGATGTAAGAACTAGCCAAGGTCGTCTCAAAAATGGAGATATCCTGCGCGTCGGTGACACCCAGTTGAAATTTCGAAATATCACAAATGCCATAGTGAACAATGGCTCACAGATGCCTATGAAAGCCCAACCTTTAACGACAGCTCCAGCCGCCCCTTCGGCACCCATGCAGCAACATGGTAGGCAGCAAAACAGTGCGAGCCCTTTAAAACGACGAACGCAAAGTTCTAACCTTAACTTTTATGTCATCTTGGGAGTCGTGGGATTTCTCTTTTATTTTCTATTAACGTCGACAACGAAGAAATCAGATGATCCTTGGAAAATTCGCACTAGCAGCGATATCGCGGCCGACATACAGAAATCAAAAGAGAGCCAAGAAATGCGCGAGGCCCTGATGGCACAAAAGGGCAAAAATAGTCGACAGTATTTGGATGCCCAGGCCTCATTTATTCGTGGTTTTAGAGATTATCAAAATGGTCAATATGGGCTGGCTCGCCGCTCCTTCGAACAGACATTGTCAGTCTATCCACAACACGAGTTGGCCGAGCGTTATCGACTGGCCTCTGACCAAAAGATCAAAGAATTTATTCAGAACTATATGCGAGAAGGAAAAAAGTATCTGGATAGACATAACTACGCCCTTTGCAGTTCTGCTTACAAAAAAGTAATGGACACAATTGGCGACTCCCAAAATAAGACACACCAAGAGGCTGAACAACGCTGGAAGGAGTGTAATGTTTTACAGATGGGAAGATACTGATGCCTAAACTAATTGTCAGGCAGGATGGCCAGATAGTTAAAGAACTTATACTCGTCGAGGGACAAGAATATATCGGCGGTAGAGATGAGTCTTGTCAAATTGTACTTTCTGGCAAAAGCGGAGTTTCGCGCCAACATTTCAAACTTTACTTTAATGGCAATCAATGGCAAGTGGACGTTATTTCCAAATTTGGACACCTCAATTATCAAGCGCGCGAGGTCCATGTTATCGCACTTGAAGACAGCTCAGCTTTTAGTCTTCCACCGTTTGATTTTCAGTTGGTAGCAGAAAAATCAATAGACACTCCGATCACTGAGCCAATAATCGAAGACAATGATTCCAATGATAATACTTTGGCGATCGAAAACGAAAATCTGCCTGTCGTCGCTAATGAAGTAAATCCAAATTCCGTTGCAGACGCCAATGAATTTGCCGGAGACAGTGACGACACTTCACCAGGGCACAGCGTCGGCGAGCCCGTAGTGACCTTGATCAACAGTCGAGGAGAAGATCTGGGTAGTATTGCACTTAGAGAGGGAAATCTTTGGGTAGCGGGTCGTGATGAAAATTGTGATATTAAAATACCAGAAAGGAAATCTAGCCGTCGACATTTTGAGATCGCGAGGTCGCAAACCGGATTTGTCTTGACGGATCTAGGAAGCGCCAACGGCACAAAGGTAAATCAAAAAATTGTAAAGTCTAAGGATTCCATAGTTCTTTCTGCCGGGGATATCATAAAAATTGGATCACTTAAAATAAAATTTGATATTGTTAATACTCACTTGCAGGAACAAATTCAAAATCTTCCGGATCTCTTGTTTAACCAGACTGTCGTCGCTCAAAACCTAAACCTGCCCCTGGCCTACGGCGAACCAATGACGCCAGCTGTAGGAGACGGTTATTCGGCACGGCCGGCACCCAAATCACTTCTGAATCCAAAATCAATTACGATTATTGGACTCGTCTTATTGATAATTTATGGTCTTGTGGGAGAGGTTAAGTCGCCGGTCAAAAAAGATTCTCGAGTCGTTGTTTCGGACGAGCCCATGAATAATTTGGACCCACGACAAAAACAATTTGTCAAAGAGACATACTTGCTAGCACAAAGCCTTTATTCGCAGGGAAAGTATCAGCTGGCAGCGGATAATCTTAAAAAAATTCATGAGCTAGTGCCCTACCTCGATAAATCAAAAGAATTAGAACAGGACTGTAAACGAGCGCTTGAACGCATCGAAGACCAATTAGAACAAGACCGCCAACAAAAAATAGCCAAGGATAACCAAGAAAAGGTGGGAGTGGAGCTCGCGAGATGCAAATCTCTTTTTGGCCCAAGATCCACAGTACAAAGTGTAAATGATTGCTTGGTTACCGCTCTGCAAATCGATCCCGGCAATGCCGCTATCCAAGAGCTGGTAAGTTTGGCTGAGAAGCAAGAGCAGGACAGGACTCTCAAACTCTCAACTGAAAGAGACCAACAAGAAAAAATAAATCGAGGCCTGGTTATGTTTCGTGAATGCGAAAAACTGCAAAAGGATCAACAGTTATATCTAGCGCGCAAAAAGTGCCAGGAGTTCGTATCGACATCACTGCCCGATCCCAGTGGTAACAAAGGCAAGGCACAAAGGTTTATCGCTAACATTGAACAAACCCTAGTACAAAAAATCGCTCAGTTATTAAAGGGTGCGCAGGAGATGGCCGGCAAAGATGACTTTCGTGGAGCCTTCAAAAGTGTTCGTGAGGCCCTAAAAATGAATCCAACAGAGCCAGAAATAAAGGAAGCCGAAGACACTTTAACATTAAATATGAATAAAAAACTGAAGACTTTTTATCAAGACGCAAAACTTGAGGAGAGTCTAGGCAATATACAGGTCACAAAAGAGAAGTGTAATAAGGTATTGGAACTATCAATTCCCGAAAATGACTACTATAATAACTGTAAGAAGATTTTAAGAAAATATGGGGAATAGGTGAAGTTTCAAGAGCGCTCGTATAGTGGTAAAATATTTCGACCGCGCCCTGAGATTTATTTCTCAGATGAGAATAGACTGCTGATCGTGGCCACTCCTTGGGGACCTCGATCGGCTGCCAAAAAAGTTTCTCAAATCATTCTAGATTATTTTTCGGCGGCGGCGCAAGACATGGAAGCGACCAGCCCCTTCGAAAAGTTGTCTTGCCTTTCGCCAATTGCTAACAATTTGCGAATAGCCACGCTCCTGGCCAACGATAAGATTTTTCGCGAAGAAAATAAAACAGAATATACTTCAGGCGTTGAACTCTTTGCGGCGTCAATTGAAAAAAATGATGTCGTTTGGCTGCAGGTAGGACATCCCAATGTTTTATTAGCACGTACAGGAAAGGGAGTTATTCCGCTCGGTTCCCATGTTGATTTAGCACTTGATATTGCTGCTGGCTCCAAAATTTTGCCACCACTCCCCTCACAACTAATAGGTTTAGATATGAGCTGCAATTTGACTATCGGAAGTTTTCGACCTCAAATAAATGATAAACTCATTCTCGTTAGTCGCTCGGCAATGTCTGATAGAATTTATTTGTTGTCAGATAAAGAGTGGAATCTGACGTCTGTCAGTCAATCTTTGGCGCAAAATCATCCTGAGCTTGCCTACTGGTTGGGAGTACTTGATCTTTAGTTTTTAGCCGAAAGCCTTCTCTTTACAATATTTAAATAACTTTTGTTTTCAGGTAGATAAAGTATAAGGTCGTAACTCGACGGTCCCCAAAGTAGTTTGGCGGGAACATCCCAGGCATGAAAATTAACAAAATCAATGAAGGCAATGCTTTCATCAGTTAAGCGAGTTTCGTACTCGCGCAGAAACTCTTCTCTGTATCTTGCGCTCTCCGAATTAGCGTCAGTGAGGCTCATCCATAAAAGTAGAGCCACAAAAGCCCTATCATCACAAACGCGTGGCGCATTGATTTTTATGTCAAGCCTACTGAGTCCGTAGAGCGCCAAACAACCATTGTCAGGTAGTGAAGCATTTTGTCCCAAGGCTCTTTTAGCGATAAAATGCCAAATCTTATTGTTTGCAAGCACCGCAATCTGTTCTAACCAAAGCCAGTTTCCCATGCGCACAGCCCAATAGGACATCCACCCCAGTACCTGATCGTCTTTATTTTCTGCAAGTCGCATCAATTGGGATTGAAGTTCGGGACCCAATTCTTCACGAGACCAGATTTCTCGAGCTAAAACTAATTTTTGAAACATCTCGCGAGGAATCGATTGCCAGGGCCGAGGATTTAATATTGATTGAGGGTTTGAGGCTCCCGCTAAAGCAGAGATCAACGTAGAGTCAAAATTTGGTTGGGGCGTGTTTTCCATTCGATCAGTCAGAGTATTATAAGTGACTAGGGGTTCTGAAAGAAGGGTTAAATGATGGCCCCGACGAACACTGACCTGCGCCTCACCCCACATCCGCCAAGCTGGCCATCCCGAACCAATGAGAATAAGCTGTTCATCGGACCAATGCACCTCTGGGGTCAAAATTGCATCATTAATCCCTTGTGGGTGAATTTTTTGTTTTGGCAAATTGGGAGCAGTGCCGCCCAGCCACTGATACAAAGTATGCCCCACATCCGCCAAGCTCACGTTACGATCTATCTTCCAACTTGTTCCCCGCTCGGGATTAATTCTCTGAGGCTTAATGAGTAGAGTTACTTGTGTGTTCTCAGCATACATATTATAGGGCTTTAATAGCCCACGAAAATTAGGATCTGTTTTACCGCTCAAACCGGTCAAAATGACCATTGTCTGATTCCAAATTTTTCGCTTTTTCATCTGGCGAATCAAATTCTCAAGTGATTCATCGATTTCAAGTAATTGCCCCTCAAAAGACTTCTTACGAACTTCTCCCGAGTCAGCAACAGTTGACACATTCTCCATTTGTAAATCGGGCAAATAGGTGACGGCAAAAAAAGGCCGAGTTTTGCCAGTATCATCAAGCCAATGCAAAAATAAATCAAAATTTTTCTCGACAGGCCGATAGAGGCGTCCGAGCTGAACATTGATATTGTCGTCGAATCCTTCGAATCCTTGGCGCAGTCCTGATTTACTCCAAATCGGAGCTCCTCCCGAAAAAAAGCCTGTTTTATATCCATTTTTCAGGGCATGCTCCGCAACAGTTTCTAATTTTGCGGAGACAAAATGTGAGCCATTGTGCCAAACGCCATGCGTATCAGCATACAATCCGGTTAACAGCGAGGCCAATGCCGACTGTGCCATTGGCGAAGGTGAATAAGCATGGGTGAATCGCACAGATTCACGGCAAAGTGTCTGAAAACCCGTGTTTTCGCTCTCGACCGGATCATCTTGGCAGTTTACATCCTGAAATCCGAGAGAATCGATTGCAATAACTAAAATAGAAGAGGGCTGTTCGTCGCTAAATTGGCACGAGGAGCACCCTAGCGCCAAAAATATTATCAATAACCGACTCGCTGTTCTCATTACTTTCTTGACCTCTTTTTTGTTTTATCGCCATAATTTTACAATTCCAAGTAATTCTTAAGCCGAAGGAGTGCAAAGTGTTAAATGAAGGTGCCAATCTCACCCAGAAGTTCTTTACCATCGCACAATCGGGCGCTGAATTTATTCTCTGGATCCTAGTGATCCTAAGTGTACTGAGCGTCGCTTTAATCTTAGAAAGGTTTTTTGCGCTTCGTATAGCTCTTAAAAACACGCAAAAAATCCAAGGCCGAGTCCGCGAAGCTCTACAAAGTAATAATATTGATGAAATTGAGGAAATGGGAAAAAACAAAGATTCTATCGAAGGGCGCGCTTTGGGTTACGGGCTAAGACATGTCAAACAGAGCGGCTCCAAAGGACTAGTGGAAGTATTTAATTCTTTTATACTTAGTGAAAGGCCCAAATTAGAACGTTCGCTTACATTTTTGGCGACCGTTGGGTCCAATGGTCCATTTATTGGACTTCTGGGAACGGTATTTGGAATCATGAAGGCGTTTAATGATCTCAGCATTAGTCAAAATGAGGCGGCAACGTCGGTCATGCGCGGTATCGCCGAAGCACTTGTAGCTACCGCTGTAGGTCTGATAGTGGCCATACCTGCGGTTATCGCTTACAACTATTTTCAGCGGCAAGTTAAAAGTATTTTGCTAAGTTTAGAAAGCGTGCGTGATCTTTGCGTAGTTTACGCCAACCAAAAAGGAAAATAAATGGCCAGTCAGCTTTTTGGTGGTGACGACGAACCTATAGCTAGTATTAATGTAACTCCGTTTGTGGACATAATTTTAGTGGTCCTCATTATTTTTATGGTAACGACTCCCATCATTTTAAAACCCAGCATAAATGTTAATTTACCTAAGGCCGCAACTGGTGAGCAGACCGCTCCATCGTTATTAAATATTGTAATCGACCCATTGGGGAACATTATGCTTAATGGCGCTAACACCGATGAGTCTGGCATTGCCATTTTCGTGAAAGATCTCATAGCAAAAAACCCCGAAGCTCAAGCAGTGATATCAGCTGATAAAGAAGTACCCCATGGTAAAGTCATTGGCGTTATCGACATCGTTAAATCTAACGGCATTAATAAATTCGCCATCAGCATTGACAAGAAGTGACAAGAAAAAACATTTACGAAAAGTAAGGACTTACTTTTTCAGCGATTTGAATTCCATTGAGTGCCGCACCTTTTAAAAGATTGTCACAAACTATCCACATCAACCAAGTATTGGCAAAGTCACGATCCTTATGAATTCTTCCGACATGTACAAATTCGTCGCCAGTGTTCGTTCTCACCATGGGATAGTCTTGATGCACTTTCACACCAGCAAAACTCGTCAGAGTTTTCACAATTTTTTCTTGGGATACATCTTTTTTTAGCGTAACCCATACCGCCTCAGCGTGCCCGTTAAAAGTAGGCACTCGCACTGTGAAGGCCGAAACCTTTAAATCAGGCCGCGCCAGAATTTTTTTTGTTTCAAAAATGATTTTGGATTCTTCGCTCGAAAAGCCATTTTCATCAATAGTGCCTATTTGTGGAATGGTATTAAACGCTATGGGATGCAAAAACTCTTTCGTCTCAAAATCTTCTACTTCTAAAAAAGCCTTGGTGGATGATTTTAATTCTTCTTGCGCCGCACGCCCCGCACCGCTTACGGATTGGTAGGTAGACGTCCGAACTTCGCTCACACCAAAGGCCCTATCGAGCGGCGCCAAACACATAACCAATTGAATGGTCGAACAATTGGGATTGGCAATGATCTCTGGATTTCTAACTTTAAGTAGGTCGCCGTTAATCTCTGGTACGATCAGTTTATGATCAGGACTTTGTCTAAATGCGGCCGAATTATCAATTGCTATTGCACCACTGGACACTGCCTGGGGCGCCCACTCACGACTGAGCTCATCACTAGTCGCAAAAAATACGATATCTAAACCTAAAAAACAATTTTCTTTTAGTGATTCTATATTGGGCCCGACGGAGCGATCAGAAGCAAAAAGCTTTAATTTTTTAACCGAAAATTTTCGTTGATTTAATAATTTCAAAAAAGCTTGGCCCACAAGTCCCGTGGCGCCAACGACTCCCACGCTTGGCCCGAGGTTCATAAAAAAGTGTCCTCGTCGTCTTCTTGTAAGTCACCTTGCGACTCTTCTTCTAAATTGGGTGGAACTTTAATTTTCTTGGGTCGCTTGCCTAGTCGCAAAACGCCAAAGAGCGCACCAAGTGTGGCGTAAGTCATGAAGAGCACAAAGAGCATGACTTCGGGATTGTAGGCCACGGTCACAAATAAAAGTATACCCACTACTAAGTAATGAAATGGTAAGCGACGCTTGAGATCAATATCTTTAAAACTACGGTAACGAAAAGTACTTACCATGACAATCGCCAGTAAAACAGTCATGGCAAGCAGATAAGGCGAGTGATAAGCGTCAACTTCAAGCTCACGAAATGCCAAGACAGAACTAGCAACGATGCCTGCTGCCATCGGAATAGGTAAACCCTGAAAATATTGTTTTTCGATTACATCACCTTGCACATTGAAGCGCGCAAGCCTCAGCGCGCCGCACGCCACATATAAAAAGCTCGCCACCCAACCCACTCGTCCGAAAGGCTGCAGCGACCATAGGTAAAGTAGAATACCGGGGGCCACACCAAAGCTTACTAAATCAGATAGGGAGTCGTACTCAGCGCCAAATTTACTCGTCGACCGAGTTAATCTCGCTAGCCGACCATCTAACAAATCAAAAATGGCAGCCGCCACTACAGCATAGGCTGCAATTATGTAATTTCCTTTTATGGAATTGATCATGCTGTAAAAACCAAAAAACATGTTGGCTGTCGTAAATAGATTGGGCAGCACATAAATGTGCATGCTTACTCTTTTGCGAATAGGTAAATCAGTCCTATCGTCTAACTCTTCGCTCACATGAACACCTTAAACACCATCCAAACACCTGTACTACAGATTATCGGAAAGGTTAAATTATCATCTAACTTTCCGACGGGAAGCATTTCAGAAAGTGCACCTATCAGCCCAGATACTAAGCTGACTAAAACAATTCGATCCATCATCAGTTTATGGAAAGAAAAATAAGCAAATGCAATCACTGTGCAGCACAAAAAGGCAGCAAGTGTACCCTGCAAGCTCTTGTTTTTTACAATACGATCTTTGCCATAACGTATCCCAAAATAACTAGCGATGGGGTCACCCAGAGCTAAAAATAGCAAAGTTATAGTTACAACATCTTTATGAAACAAAAAAATGCTAAAAAAAACTCCTGTAAGTAAAAAGGTTGTGCCCGCTAGTCCGTGGGCCTCGTGCTTACGCATGACTCGATGAAAAACTAATAAAAATACCCGATTGAGCCATGGCCAACGCAACCTCAACATGTCGGCTGAGGTAAAAAAAAGCATGCCTAGTGATATTATCAATAGGGCCGTTTTGCGATCCACCTTAACGTAAACAAGTGTCATTAATAGCACCATCGTTGCGTGCCAAATCTTACGCTCAACATGAATATCACTACGCAGTTTCAATTCGAAATTATTGATACTAGCCCCCGTAAAACCCTACCTTTTACCTAAGCCATCGCGATTTTTCAATGAGCATCATCTCATAAATGCGACATTGGCTCAACTCTGATTAGTGGCCTTTAAGTCGCATTCATGTTCTGGCTTTGAAATTCCGATCTGTCAAAGCAGGATAATAAAATGACATACAGACCTTGGTCCTTAATAATTCTACTAGTGATTTTAAGCCTGGCAACAAAGGCTTTCGGGCGAAAATCCTATTCGGTCCTCGAACTACACGATGGTTACGTCGCCTCCATTGACGACGAAAAAGATAAAGATTATTCAGAGGTTTATTTTCTGCCACCTGCGCCTCCATTGGCCGATGGTGGGTGGTTAAAAAGAGTGTTTGATGATGATACGCTTTCGAAAGAGTTTCGCGAAAGATATGAACGGCAGTTTGGTCGCACAGAGGCCGAACAAATTCAAAGTAGTCCCAACCCTTATGTTGTTTTTGATATAATAACGCCGCAGGGTGTGTTTCGTGGAAATGCGGTTGAAGATCAAATTCAACGCCAACGGTTCGGAGAATACATGGTTCGCCGATTACTCGAACACAATATTGATCGAGTGGCTAAAAATGAACCGGCGATTCGACCGCTTTACGAAATCAAAGATCGTATCAGTCGCGCACAAGTGAGCGTCGCCTCAGGATACATTATAAATATCAACTACTCGTTCAGCGGCAACAATCTAAAGATTAGATTTACAAACCCTTATGCTCCCGTCGAAGCATACTATGAAATGGAATCTGGTCACTTTGGTCCGTCCACTGTCACAGAGGCCATTTATTCTATAAGTAAAGACTTGACCAAGACGACATCGATCGCCACTTACTATAAACATAAAGATGGAATAATTTCTCTTGTCGGTAAAAGACAATTGACTGCGATAATGGGAACGAGCCTAACTCTATCAACAAATACCCACGAGCATGGGACTACGCAGAGAGAAAATCTGGCCTTGGCGGGCCTCTCTATAAATTACTGAAATGTTTTTTAAGGCGAAACGGTTGTGACGAATCGATTGATTTTTCCGTCAACTTGAACAATAACCGCACCCTTTATAGGGCCGCGGCCCGCTGAAAAAGAAATGTCTCCGGTCACGCCAGGAAAATTTTTGGTTTTATTTAGTTCAATTCTAATTTTTTCGGGGTCTGTAGACTGGCTTTTCAAGACGGCATTTATTATGAGATAGGCAGAGTCATAAGCCAAAGCGGCATTGGCGTCAGGAATCAATTCATATTCTCTGCGAAAGTTTGCAACAAAAGTTTTGGCTCTTTCCTCGGGACTTTCAACTGCAAAGTGATTAGTAAAAAATGCGCCATTGATTGCCTCCCCTCCGATGCTATAAAGTTGGCTGCTATCCCACCCATCACCACCCAAAAACTTTGCGTCAATAATACCTAGCTGACGAGCCTGGCGTGCGATCAAACCCATTTCGGTATAATATCCCGGTACGTAAATCGCATCGGATTTTTTAGCTTTGATTTTTAAAAGCTGAATTTTAAAATCAAGCTCGCCCGACTTGTATTTCTCATCAATTAAAATCTCGCCACCGAGCTCCTTAAATTTAGAAATAAATGATTCGGCAAGTCCAATACTATACTCTGAGCTTGTGTCCCTCAATATGGCCACCTTGCGAGCCTTTAAATCATCATAAGCAAATCGCGCCATCACTGTCCCCTGAAAGGTATCATCAAAACAAGCGCGAAAAATATATTCTCCGATCTTAGTCACTTTGGTGCTCGTGGACCCCGGGGAAATCATAGGAACCTTATATTGTTGTGCCACCCGCGCACCCGCGATTGAAAGATTGCTACTTACTTCTCCGATTATAGCCACGGCTTTTTGTTTCACCAAATTTTCGACGGCAAGCGCCGCTTTTTTTTCGTCGCCCTCATTGTCGATGGTGATTAATTTAAAACGATAACCAGTGTCATCGGCCTTTGCATTAAACTCTTTTAACGCCAATTGAATTCCTAAGTGCGTATTAATTCCAAAACTCGCTAGGCTACCAGACAGCGAAGAATACTCGCCTAAATTTACTTCGACGATTTTTTTTTCTAAACCTGGGATGCATTTGCAACTGGTAAGTATCAGTACAAAAGCTAAACAAAAAGCCAATAAAAAAACTACTTGAGCTGTGAACTTTTTAACCATGTTAGTGAAATTCTACTAAAATCATGGAGATCGGGTCAACTAGGCTTATCGATTCAACTCTTTGAGCAACCTCAATAGACCTTGGGGGGTTCTTTTTTGCGTATTTGACAGCTCTTGGTAGGGCAGAGCCGAAAAACGTTTGTTTTGATAGGCCACAAGTAGGTTCTTTTTTCCAGAAAATAAAAACTCCACGACCTTAACCGAGTACTTTGTGGCTAAAATTCTGTCACTAACATTTGGTTCGCCAGCTCGTTGAACTTCACTAACGCTACAAATCTTGATGTTGAGTGGAATTTTCTTTCGTAACTGTTCTGCCAAGTCATGAGCACGCCCAGTCTTTTGACCTTCTCCAACAATATAAACAAAAGGACGGTGGTTTTTACCTTCTTGCCTATTACGAATGCTTTTTACTACTTCATCCAGAGAGAATGGCACTTCAGGTACAAAAACGTCGTCAACCTCACAGGCAAGGCCTATTTCAATTGCACCCATGCCCCAATCCTTGCCTAAAACTTCTACGATAACTACAGAATTGACAGGATTCTCGGTGCGCATGATCCGATCGACCAAAAGTGCGCCGCTAGAAACTATAGTATCAAACCCCAATGACCTATCTACTCCTGGTACGTCATTTTCGACAGTTGCCGGGATGACCAATGAATTTACCCCACTCTCATGGGCCAACTGAGACATTATTTTAAGAGTACCATCTCCCCCGAAAACAATGAGGCTATCTAGGTTTAAATCTTCGATATTAGAGGCGATTTTTTTTCGAATGTCTGAATGGACTATTTCTTTTAAGTAGCCAAAACCCAAATGAGAACCACCAATGACCGGATCAACGCCAGCAAGTGATGTCTCATAATCTTTTTTAAGAATTCCGGCCAGGCCATTTCTAAAACCGAGGATTTCAATACCCTTTTTTTTCAGTAGCTTATGAAGAGTATATATTGCCGCGTTAATCCCGGGCGCGCCACTCCCGCTAGTTAAAATTCCGATTCGGTTATGGATGAGCGAGTGCTCCATGAAACTTTCTAGTTAATGAGTTCTTTAAAGTCAGAACCGGGTTTAAACTTAGGAAACCAAGCTGCAGGAATCTTTATGGATTTTCCATTTTGCGGATTGCGACCGGTGCGAGCTTTTCTTTTTAATTTAGTAAACGTACCAAAACCCACTAACTTTACTTCCTCACCACGCTTAACTGCCGTCGCAATATTTTCTAATGTGCAGTTTAAAATAACTTCTGCTTGGGATTTAGAAAAATTTGCTGAAGTTGCGATGCGCTCGATGAGTTGGGCTTTGTTCATTGATACTCCGGAGGTTTTTTGTGTGAACACAGTTTCAACCCATTTGGTATAGCTTCGTCAATCGAAAAAATTTAAAAAAAAATTTTCTATTCTGTGTCGTCCGAATTATTTTTATTTTCTTCTAGATTTATTGAGTCATCCTCTTGACTTTGTAATTTGAACCGCTCATCTGCCCAACTTCCGAGATCAATTATCTGACATCTCTCTGAGCAAAATGGACGGTATAAATTGTCAAGTAAATATTCTTGAACTTTTTTACAGGTTGGACAGGTAATTAACATTAGCGAACGCGGCTAACCCAACCCGAGGCAAATTGCGCATTGTTGTAAAATACTTGCACCTGAAAAGAGTCTTGGCCAAATTGTCCCGTCGGCACTGTTACTTTAAATGGAGCGCCTGTTCGTAACTCAAAGCCTGTGCTATTATTTATTGGCCAATAACTTGTTTGAAATGTCAGCGGAATGCGAGAATAACCTGCATACACTGTAACCCAAACTGTGTTGTTTTGAGTAACCTGATTTGATTGTCCAAAACCAATTTGTTCTAAGTATATTTCGGCGTTATTAGAATGAGTAGCACAATCTCCTGAGCCGTACTGACCCCACTTTTGACATACACCAAAAATTTCAGCCATTAGATTTTCGAAAACACTTTTGTGGGTAACGGATAGGGTATTCATGTAGGCAGTGCTTGTTCCACCCGTGATAGGAAATCCACCTGTGCAGGCCGTTCCGGCAACGCAAGTATTTCCCGATTGACCTTGGCCATAGGGACAATTTCCTTGTGGTAGTATTGTACCTTGGGGTGTGATCACAGAACCTATCGGACAGTTGTTAATGAAACCATTTCCAACCGCACTATTAACTATATTCTTTTTCTTTGAGCAGGCGAGGGCCCCAGCCAAACAAACCACTAATAATGATAGACCTAATAGTTTTTTCATAAATGTACTCCTATCCCCTACAGAGGGGGTCAAGCCTAATAATACAGATTTTGTGCCAATTTGTTCTGCAATATAGGCTGTTTAGAGGCATCTTTAGGCTTCAAATTGTTAGACAGTAGTGACAATTCTCGTAGGGTGCCGGTATTCCCCGGCTTTAAGCAGGGTCGGGGTGGCCCGATGGCCATGCTGTGCGCATGAATCGGGTTTAGTTTAGATTAATTAAATTGCGTAAAAGCTGCCAGAGCATTTTGGATTAAAATGTAAAAATCTGTCGGGATTTCCAAAATGGGCCTTATATAAAAATTCTAATTGTGACCTAGCTGCTGGACTCGAATTCCTTAAGTAACCACTCTTGTCACGGCCGTTCTGCGCTCTATCATGCGCATTCATCTGGCCATTCGCCCACTTTATAGTAGCACCAATTTGCTTTAAGCCTTCCAGAAGATTTTCTCTATCCTCTGAGTTTTTTACGGTTTTCATTAGTGAAATTAGTCCCTCAAGTAATTTTGGCCAGTCGGCGTTATTGGAGGAAGGCACATCTAAAACTCGTCGATAAATGACTTTTTCGCCAAAGGCGTTTTTATCCCTAGCACTCAAAATCTCATTTATAACTTTCTTTTCTTGGGGAGTGTATTCTTCAGACTGAGCAACTTCTTTCAAGAGGCTTTTCCCTTGTGCCATAGAGATATCACACCAAATGTTAAGCGGAATCAAAATAGCCATGATTAATTTAAGCTTCATAATAAACCTCCTGATAGACTCAGCCTTCAGCCTTCCAATGCAAGCCATGCCAAACACAAATAAGCCAATAAAACGCAATAGAGGGAAGATAGGAAAACAAATGTTAGTCACTAGTTACAAAAAAGGGCATTGAGAGGCTTCTGAAATCTTAAATAAATTGGGGACATCGGCGGGTATTTTTGAGTATCTCGCTGTACTGACTTGGATTTTAGTACTGGTATGGGCTTCGCAGTGGAGAAAAGAGAGA
>JAWXAY010000005.1:0-15417 GCA_034439715.1 Pseudomonadota bacterium | reverse complement strand
AGAAATATTAAAAACGATGCAGGACTTCTCGCTAATTACAATAACCAGAGGCAATCAACCGCGCCAATTTAAAGCGGAAGAAATTGCGTGAACACCACAAAGATAGAGGACGTAGGCGATGCCGAAGGGGCTTCTTGGACGCGCTCGGTTTTAGCGCGTCTCTATTTACGTTTTGGGTATTTAGAAGAAGCCCGTTATGTTTTAGCAGAAGCCCTACGAATTCGTCCTGATGACAGTATGGCGTTACGTCTCAGTGCTCAGTATTTTGTGCTTAAGAATAATTTGACTCAGGCGACACAAAAACTTATCGAAGCGCTATCTTATTATGCCGATCCTGATATCATTATTGAACTTGCGTTCGTGTATAAAATCTCAAATCAGATCGAAAAATCTAAGCTTCTTTTAAGTGAAGTCGAAAAAAATCTGCGAGAAGACTTATTAGTCGGAAAATACGGTCACCGCATGCAGCTTGTGAAACTCTTACTGGATAATGGGGAGCAAGGTTCTCTTTTGGAGGCGAGGCGCTTGGCCGAAGAAGAGGCCATGAGTCGGCCGCATCCCATCACACTTATGTACTTGGCAAAGGCACAGAGAGAAAATCAGGACATTGTTGCTGCCAAATATACGCTTGAAAAAGTCGTAAATCTGGGATTTGTTCATCCCTATATTTCTTTACTAATGGACTTTAAAAACTCTAATTATAAAACCTCACGGTTTTTCTAAGCCCCATTAATTCTCGCCACCGTCCAATAAACGCCAGTTAGGCCTATCAGTACTGAGGCAGGAATAACCACGCGTTTACGAAACCAGGGTCTATCAATACACCATCCCAGGCAAATAAAGGCCACAGCCAAAACAGAAATTTGACCTAATTCAACTCCGACATTAAATCCCAGCAGTGAAATAAAAAATTGATTTTCGGGGAGTCCAATTTCTGATAGGACTCCAGCAAAGCCTAGCCCGTGCAGAAGTCCAAAAATAAAAACCAAAACGAGGCGTCTAGTGCCAAGGTGTTTTGCAAAGATGTTTTCTAGTGCTGTGTAGACGATCGACAGTGCGATAACAGCTTCTATAAATTTCGAAGGTAAGCTCACATACCCCATTGATGCCAGTGCCAGCGATAGGGTGTGGGCTACGGTAAAGAAGGTCACTTGCCACAGTAAGGGCTTGAATTTCGGAATTAATAAAAATAGTGTAAAAATAAAAAGCACGTGATCAAAACCCCGAGGCAATATATGCAAAAAACCAAGCTTTGTATAATTTAGAGCAGTGCGAGAAGCAGAGCTAAGTTTCTTTTGCTGATAAATCGTTTCTCCTCTTGATCCGCCTGGTATCAAAAATTGCTGTTCTTGATAAACGAGAATTAGTGTACCAAAAATACTCTTCGTTTCTATCGTCCAATCCCCCTTAGGGGAGAAACTGAGCGAAACAGGAACTAAAAATGTGGTCTCCGAAAGCCTCTCGAAATCAAAAAAAAGCTGATAATTGATTGGGACGCCATCATGTGCCATCAGCTTAAATCGCTCGCGAAAGGCATTTTCGAGGTCTAAGGTTTTAACTTTTAATTTTTTGATAGGAAGTTTTAAAATATCAGTGGAGGTAACTTCGCTTGCCGGCTTCTCCAAAATTTGTGCATGGAGATTGTAGCCAACACTTATGACGACTAAGCCCTCCTTAATATTTATGTTACCGTGGGTGATATCGAGGCTGTGGGCAAAACCCTTCGCTGCCAATAACACAATAAAAATAATATATTTGATAAAAGGTAACATAGGTTAGGCTTCCAAAAACGACTTTACTTGTTCCCATGGAATTTGGTCGGCAATATGGGATCCATAATATACAGTATTTATGGTTCCATCTTTGTTCAATAAAAAGTGGGCGGGTTTTTGGCCTAATTCGCCGTCTATCCAAAACTGCTTAAAACCTCTTTTAATTGACAGCAGAAACTGCTTAAAGGCCAGTGGATGAAAAAAACCTATCACTGTTTTTTGGGTACGATAAAGTTTATAAATTTGTTTGTCGGGATCGGCAACGAGAGGGAAGGGAAGGGATTCCAAGAGTTTTTTTGTATTACCCGTCACATTCTTTAAGAAATTTTCAGAAGGAGAATCGAACACCATAATCACTTTAAGAGCGGCGTCTTTGATTTCGTTTTTATGTTGAGAATATACTTCGTCAATATAAGTGACGCAAAGGGGGCAGGTAGCATAGCGAAAAAAACACAGCCAGACTTTTGAACCTTTTAAGGTCGACAGGTTTAGTGATTGACCAAAAAAGGTTTGTCCCAAAAATTGGGGGGCCAACATATTCTGTCGCAGCGGAGGCAGGGGAAGATTTAATTGTTTATGAAAAAAATCTTGAAATTTGTTGGCCAGTTTTTCAAAACGTTTGAACTCATCCTGCTCGCGGAGTTTAAAATCACCCACTTGACCCATCAGAATATTTTCGAGAAAAATTTCAAAAGCATAAATAGGGCCGGCAATACGATGAGAGAGTAGGCGCCCAATGAAAATCAAAAGTAAAAAAAATATTCCCGCAATTGAAAGAAACATCAGACCAAAATTAGCTATGATAGCCTGAGAGATTAAGCCCACAGGTAATTTTTGCACTACAAATTTTAGATAGGTGAAAGTGAAAATTCCCATAATGACAGTAAACGTAAAACCGATGGACAAAAGAATAGCGCTATAGCGTGCCTGGAAGGCGGGATCTATCCACTTGCCAGCACGTTTTTCATTTTCAGGCCAGAGCAGTTGTCCGCGTGTCACGAGATCCCAAAGTATTAGGCCGACGCCAAGCCACTGCCAAGCATCAGCGACATTAAATATTCCCGTATGAAACTGAGCGAACTGCACCACGACAGAATCAATAACGTAACCAAATTGCACACGGTCAAAAATATTACCTAAAATTCCACCCATAAATATCGATAAACCTAGTCGCAAGCGGGGTAAGGTCGCCGGAATGAAATATTGAAGCGCCACGAAAACGCTAAATAGAAAGGCACCAAATGTTGAAAGCGCGATGGTTCTGAATTCCTCAGGACTATCAGCGAGCGTGCCTAGCATGAGACCATGGTTTTTATGTAACTGAAAAATAAAAGGGCCGAATTCTGTGGTATTGACTAGACCTAAAGAGAGAATTTTAGCAATACGGTCGCTTGCGAAAACAATCAGCAGTGGCAAAATAATAGTTTTGAATACTTGTTTCTTATTTTCCATAGTCAAAAAAGACGCACCATGTAGAGTATATACTTTATTTAAGTACTCGTTAAACTAAATCTTAGCTAAAGGAGTTAACATGTTTAAAAATCTTTTCTGTTTAACGGCTATCGCCGTTATTTTTTCGCTTCAAGTTAAAGCTTCCGATCATGATGACGGTGAAATTGATCTCAAGGGCAGGAGTTTGAACCTCACAGACCTTTATGTATTTAGAGAGGACAATCAAACAGGTAATCCCGCCGATCAAGGCAACTTGATTCTGACCATGAATACTAACCCCAGGTCTTTACCAAACCAGCAGTACTTTTTTAGTAGCCAAGCGCTATATGACTTTCACATCACCAGAGTCCCCGCTAACAATAAGACTGACAAGCCAGTTGGTAAAGACGACGTAATTTTGCGTTTTAAATTCTCTGCTCCATTGGCCAGCGGACGCCAGAGCTTTACTCTGACGGCAATCAGAGATGGACAAATGGTGCAACTTGATAAATCTCCAGATGGGGCTTTACTTTTAACGACTCCAATTGGTGATTCGAAGGCCAATAGAAACACCAATAACCAAATTGCTATCGATAATCATCGCCTCACAGTTTTTGCGGGACTTCGAGAAGACCCTTTCTTTTTTGACGTCAATCAGTTTTTTAAAGTGCGCGCTCAAGCTATTGCGACCAAAGCCTTTATCGGTTTTCTTGCTCCTGCTCTGGCGTCAGATTTTACTCGCTTCTACAACGTCAACACTATAGTCGTTCGAGTACCGATAGATTTTCTGCAAAGTAATGCTCGCGAACCCATATTTGACGTATGGTCGACTATTTCGGTACCAAAATAAGTCCAAAAGGAGATAAATATGAAAAATAAAAGGTTTTATACCAATTTAACAATCGCGGTTATCGCCATATCAGGAACGCTTTATGGAGTTCAGAATTGCGGTAAATTTAAACCACTGGAATCATCATTACAAAATGCTTTAAATACAACTGTGGTAGCCGAAACCACATATGTGCAAATTGAAAGGCTAGGTAGGCCCGCAGTTAATGAAGGCTTATTAGTCAGTAATAATAAATTAGTGGCTTTTAACAGCATTCCGCCGACGCTGGATCTTGCCACTGATAATCCTGCGGTACTTGAAGTTTTAACAGAAGCAAGCTTTGCTCTTGATTTAGTGGATTCCCTAGAGGGGACCAATACTTTTGGTGATGGTTTTAATAGTGAAGTTGTTACGGGCTTTTTGCCAGACGTTATGCGAATCGATACCAGTAAGGCCATTCCACCAGGCACTGCCGCTTATAATGGGGACTTTGTTCTCGTTAGAGGTACCAAGGCGGCCATGTTAACTGGAGGCAGAAAAATTGAAGATGACGTGATAGATATTACCCTCAGCTATTTAGTAGCAGGAGATCCGTCAGGAGGAACTATTAAAGACAATGTCAGTTATCAGGGTACAGCTGGAAATAGTTCACAAGGGCATAAGTTGTTGAACGGGCAAACAAGCTACGGTGGCCCAGCAACCTGGCCGTTTTTAGCAACGCCTTATTAACCTCTAAGCCCACCGATATAAGCCGCAGTTAACTTATGTCGAGGCTCGTTAAAGATCTGTTTTGTTGGACCGGACTCTATCAAGCTTCCGGCTCCATCTTCTAACCAGAAAAAAGCCACATAGTCGGCAATCCGTCGAGCTTGAGCTAAATTGTGGGTAACAATCAAAACAGTAAATCTTTGCCGAAGACTTGCGATGAGATCTTCGACAACGCCGCTCGAAATAGGATCGAGCGAGCTGCAGGGCTCGTCCATTAAGAGAACCTCGGGTTCTAACGCTATTGCACGTGCAATACATAAGCGCTGCTGTTGTCCTCCGGAAAGGGTCAGAGCTGGGGCTTCCAAACGGTCTTTAACTTCTTGCCAAAGACCCACATCGGTGAGGGCTCTTTCTAAAATTTCCCGCCTTTTTATAGGATCTAAAATGCCATGCTCTTTTAAAGGGAACTCAATATTTTTCCGAATTGTCTGAGGAAACGGGTTTGGTTTTTGAAAAATCATCCCTACTTTACGTCGAAGCTCTATGACAGGAGTTTTCGCTTTCATAAGATCTTGGGTGTCAAAAAATATTTCTCCTGTGACTGAGGCACCCGGAATCAACTCAATAAGTCGGTTAAGACACATCAAGAAGCTCGTTTTTCCGCAGCCCGAGGGCCCGACCAACGCCGTAATACAACCTCTGTTGAGGGTGAGTTTTATATTTCTAAAAGCAAATTTACTGCCGTATTTCAGACTCAGATTTTCGATTTGAAAGTGAGGACTGGGTTCGCAACAGTCGGGTCTTATTTTTAAGGGTAACGAGGGATAAAACTCGGGTAGTTCTTTATTCATTGTAAAATAATCCTCTTCTGTAACCATAGTTTTGTGAGTTGAGTGGTAATCGAGTTAATAAAGAAAACAAGAATTAGTAAGGTAAATGCTGACTTGTAAGCACTGGTCTCTCCGCCGGGAACGTTCATTGATAAATCATAAATATGAACAGATAAGGCCCGACCCGAATCCCACAAAGACTGGGGCAGTCGATCGACATAACCGCTGGTAAAAACCAAGGCGGCAGTCTCGGCCAATGCCCGGCCAACCCCCAATACAAGGCCGACGATCACACTAGGCGCCGCCGCCGGTAAAAGAAGATGTAATAAAATTTGAGATCTTGAAATACCAAGAGCTGAACCCGAGAGACTATACTCTGGCGGGACCGCCCGCAAGCCCTCTTGGGTCAAGCGAATCATAATTGGTAAAACCATGCAGGCCAAGGTAAGTCCTCCCGACAAAATTGAGAAGCCGAGACCTAGTTTAACAGAAAAGAAAGCATTGCCGAAAAGCCCGAACACTATCGAGGGAACTCCCGATAAAACGTCAATACTTCGTCGAATAAATCTCGCTAAAATATTTTCTTGAGAGGTAAATTCCGTTAAAAATATCGCCGTACACAGACTCAAGGGGATAGCGACAGTCATGCAAACCAAAAGAATGAGTAGTGTAGAAATTATAATTGGAAATATGCCGCCTTCTCGTCCGGTATTTATAGGATTGCTCCAAAGATAAAGAAACGAAAAATTTTTTAGTCCATAATAAATAATATTCCCAATGAAGGAGGCAAAGATAAGCACAACTAACAATGCTGCCGACCAAACTATTAAAGTGAATAGCCTATCTCTTTGGAACACGATTGATGCCTTCGGCTGCTATAAGTAGGACAACAATAAACAACATTAAAATAAGGCCACTTACAAAAAGTGCCGATCGGTGGCTTCCCATGGCGTAAGCCATTTCTAGAGCAATGTTGGTCGTAAGTGTCCTGATTGGATCAAATATATTTTTTGGTGTTTGAACCACGTTGCCACAAACCATAAGAAGAGCCATAGTTTCGCCAATGGCGCGACCGCTTTGTAAAATGAGACCTGATAGTAGTCCAGCTTTTGCAGCCGGGAGAACTACTCCTAATAGCGTTGCTGATTTAGAAAGGCCGAGAGCCTGTGCCCCTCGTAAATAGTTTTGTGGAACGCTTGCAAAACTAGCATCGGCTGCCATAGCCATAGTGGGTAAAATCATCATTGTTAATATTGAAATTCCAGCAAATAGACTGGGCCCAGGGGGATGAATCTGGTTCACCAAAGGTACAAGTACCGTCAATCCCCAAAAACCAAACACGACAGAGGGCACTCCAGAAAGTGACTCCATCAGGTTGCGAAAAATCCTAGCAACATGAGTGGGAGCATAAAAGCGGCAAAAAATTGCCGATAATATTCCCAGGGGAGCCGCCAAGAGAACCGACCCAGCCGTGGCGTAAAGAGTTCCCAAAAGCATTGAGGTGAGATTAAAAAATCCCTCCATAGGATGCCAAGAGGGATCAGAAAAAAAAGCCGACAAACCGACAAGCCCCAAGATGGGCAAAGATTCATTGAGTAAAAAAGCAAAAATCAGCAGGACCAAAGCTCCTGCCATTAGTGCCAAGATGCGAAGTAGCCAAACTAGAGCTAACTCATTTCGTAATGGGGACAAGATACTGTTGCTTAACAATGCCTATAACCTCTTTTGAGCGCGCAAATTCAATAAACTTCTTTTTTAATCCATTTGGTTCGGTTGTGGTCACCAAGAGCAGATTACGAGAAAGTGGGAACTTGCCATTTTTTACGTTTTCTATAGAAGCACTGGTGCCACCGATGGGTAAAAGTTTTATGGCGACACCCTGTGCGGAATCATACTCGGCAGTTCCGATCGAAACATAACCTATAGCGTTCGCATTACCAGCTACGGTTTTAACGCCTTGCTCGTTATCACCGATAATAACATGGGGTTTTATGTCAGAATTCTTCAATTTAAAATAATTAACAAACAGCTCGAGTGTAGAGCGCCCTTCGGCTTTGTTGACAACCGTAATTGGTGCATCTTTGCCACCAAGTTCCTGCCAATTTTTAATTTTACCAGTGTAGATGTCGACAATTTGACTGTCTTCAAGCTTCGTGATGGGATTGTTTTTATGAAGGATAACGCAAATGCCGTCTTTGGCGATGGCGAAGCCTTTTAAGTCATTTTCTTCAGGTTTTAAATCACGCGAAATCATACCAATATCGCTCATACTCTGGCGGGCATCTGAAATTCCTCGTGAAGAGCCACCACTTTGCACGTCAATTCTTACTCCTTGGTTACTAGCTTCAAAAGCTTTGGCAATTTCACTTATTAGCGGTGCCACTGTACTAGAGCCCGTGATTACTAATTTCTGGGGAACATCCGCCGCATTTGCCAATTGACTAAATGGCATCCATACCAACAAAACATATAAAAATTTAATCATATTTTTGCCTTCTCTAAAATTGAATTAAAAGTGAAAATGAGAGTTAAGTTTAGCGAGGCATAAAGTGTATTGTAAAGAAAAAACAGTTTTGTTTAAGAAAAGAGCAAATCTAAGTCATTTTATCTGTCTGCATGAATTTATCCCAAAACCGAAAGTACAAGCCAAAATTGCAGAAATAATTTTTATGGTGCTGATTGTGATGAGTAGCCGTAATCATTTGTTTTCCCCATAAACCTTGCATCCACTTTGCCGAAAAAATCTCATAACCTGTGTGATTAGTGACCCCAAATATGGTCATAGCGGTCAGTACAAAGATTAACGCACCAATATGAATTGGTACGAAAAAAGTTAAAAGGGGCAATATCAGGGCCTCAATGATGGCTTCATAAGGATGAAATGAAAAGGCCGCCCAAGGAGTGGGATTTTGTGATTCATGATGAACTTGGTGAAAAATACGAAAGATTTTTGGCCGGTGCATAAGTCTATGAGTCCAATAAAAATAAGTGTCATGTAAAAACATATAGATAAAAATACTTAAAAAGAGATAGATCCAACCGTACTTCGCATAATCGGTATAAATTTTTGTGCCACCGAGCTTCCAGGATTCAATCATAATTGCGCCGGGGATAGCAAAGAAAAATGAAGTGATCACAGACCAACGGATTTCGCTCCAAATAAGTTTTTTAGAGGGAGTGGTATCTTGAAGTTTTCTAGTCTCCCATTGAGGTCGGCGCCTCATCCAAAAAAACCAATAAAAAAAACCCGCAATTAAAAAATAACGAAAAAGTATTATTACATACAGCCCAACACTTGTGACGCTAAGTGCCTCAATGCTCATCTTAGAAAAAAATTCCCATTTGTTTCATGGCCTCGACTGTTGTGGCTACTCCTGGGTACCCCTGATCAAACCAATAATACCAAGAGAGGACCATGATTGTGTGACCTAAAAAGATAAAAAAATGACTCCACATTTCTACCCGATCGGAGTGTTTATTGAGATAACGATGCCAGTGTAGAGCTTCGTCAATAATGCTATACAAAATACTCAGCGCAATTAAACTGATGGCGGGAATTCTAAAAAAACTGGGCCAGGTATAACAAAGACATAGTGCCAAAACACTGGTTATGCCGGCAAAAATAGTTATGTGATGAACTAACTCTTCACCCTTTTTGAGTTCTTCTTTATACGCTGTTCGGTGGCCAATAGTATCAAAAGCAATAGCGCCCACAAAGATAATCGTGCCCAGCGGTACATTCCAAACGTAAGGTGGAAAGTCAGCTCCATGAAAATAACCCACTAGAATAAAACCAAAGACCGAAAACAAAAGGCCCAGCATTAGTCCTACCCAAGCAAAATAGACATTCCAGTCGGTTCTAGAAAACTGCTTGATTTGACAAGCGTAAGTTACAGTATCCTGCCAAAAGGAGGTGGCTCGGTTCATTGGAACCTCCATACTTGGGTAATTGGCGTAGCTTGAAATCGGGGTTTAAATAAGCCTTGCCAGGTTAAGCGCACCAGACTCAAAGAAATCCAAAAAATCTTTCGATAGAGTGGAACAAAAGTTCGGGTGTCCCAGGCAAATGACTTTCGATATAAAATCAATTGGCCAATATCAGAATAAATATAGCGTGCCGACATGATGGCGAGTCTCGGTTGCGTAGCCAAAAACGGCAGACCTCGATCACCTGATTGATAAAAGACTTCAGCTTCGTTTAATAGTTTTTTGACTATTAGAAATAGGGGAGCGCGGTGCTTTGGGCTCATGATGGCATTCGCCAGTGGGGGAATGCCAACTTCTTTGAGCCACTCTACTGGCAGGTAAATTCGGTTAATCTGTGCATCTGTTAATATATCGCGCGCAATATTTGTTAGCTGCATAGCTATTCCCATATCACAGGCGTTCCTTAGCGCCTTCTCATGACTCACACCTAAGATATGCGCCATCATTAAACCAACGACGCCGGCCACGCGATAACAATAGAGTTTGAGGTTCGCAAAACTATTATACTGACACTGCAGAACATCCATTTCCATACCTGCCAAAAGCTCCAGTGGATAGTGGTGCGGAATAGAATATTTTTTTACAACCCGGGACAAGGCCAGAAAGGCAGGCTCTAAATTTTCGGCGCCAGTAAGCGCTTGAATAGTTTGTTCGCGTAACATTTGTAATTTTTCGTGGGCTTTACCTGGCTCGGCTTGATCAATCATATCATCGCAGTACCGGCACCAGTGATATAGCAAAAAAGCCGAGTCACGAGTTTCTCGACCAAGTAGCAGCGCCGCTAAAGAAAAACTTTTTGAGCCTTGCATAATGATTTCGCGAGATTGTTCTGCAAGTGTCGCTCCCTGTTTCAAGCCAAATTCCCGTCAGCTAAAATGACACCTGTTGTGGCTTTAGCGGAGTTCACGACTCCGGGCACACCGGCTCCCGGGTGAGTGCCAGCTCCTACAAAGTATAAACCCTTAATTTTTTTCTCGCGATTTTGTGTTCTAAAATAGGCACTCTGTGTCAAGATAGGTTCCAATGAAAAAGCTGAGCCAAACTGAGAATTCAATTCTGTTTCAAAGTCAACGGGAGTAAATATTCGCTGAGTAACGATGTGCTTTTTAAGATTTGGCAAGTACCTGGCACTTAAGTAGTCTAAAATTTTATCAGCATAAACGGGGCCTTCTTTTTTCCAATCCATAGGGTTTTTACCTAAATGAGGAACGGGAGAAAGAACATAAAAAGCATCACAGCCTTCAGGTGCTAACGAAGCGTCAGTCCGACAAGGTGCATGTAGGTATAGAGAAAAGTCATCAGATAGGTTTCCTGCTTTAAAAATATCCGCCAGCAAAGCTTTATAGCGCGGGCCAAACATGACGTTGTGGTGTTTGAGATGAGGATAGGTTTTATCCGTGCCAAAATAGATAAGAAAAAGTGACATGCTAAAACTGCGACTCATGATATATTTTCGAGTGTTTTTAACTTGTTTTTCGTTGCGGAGTAACTGGGAGTAAGTGTGCGCCACATCCGCATTACTTGCGACTAAATCAAAGTGTTCGGAGTGACCATTTTTGAGCCTTAAGCCCATCACCTTTTGACCATCAGTTAAAATCTCATCAATTTCGGAGTTATAGTGAATTTTGCCACCAAGATCAGTAAATAGTTTTACGAGCCCCCGCACTAAAGCGCCAGTGCCGCCTCTAGGAAAAAAAACTCCCCAATTTCTTTCTAAATAATGAATTAGTGTATAAATGGAGGAACTGGTAAATGGATTCCCACCGACGAGTAAGGAATGAAAACTGAAGGCCTGGCGAAGTTCTTCATCTTTTATATACTTTGAGACCATCGAGTAAACTGAGCGAAAGGCAGAAAGTTGAACCAACTGCGGAGCTACTTTTATCATGCTCCAAAAATTAGGAAATGGAACATGCGCTAATTTTTCATACCCTTCACGAAAGACATCTTTGGTGTATTTCATAAAACGCTGGTAGCCATCCCAGTCTTGTGGGTGCTTTGCCAGGATTTGCCGCTTAAGCTCCGTATCGTCGTTTGAATAATCAAAATGATAACCGCTTTCCCAGTAGAGTCGGTAAAACGGGGAGATGGGAATCATTTCCACATAGTCTGACATTTTTCTTCCAGAAAGAGCGAAAAGTTCTTCAAGACATTCGGGAGCAGTTATAACCGTGGGCCCAGCATCAAATGTAAATCCTTTATCTTTAAAAACGTAAGCGCGGCCTCCTGGCAAATCACGTTTTTCAAATATTGAAGTTTCATAGCCTAGGGACTGCAAACGTATAGCTAAAGCTAGCCCGCCAAAGCCACTGCCAACGACCGCGGCTCTAACTTTTTTCATAGGCAAGCTCCAACTGAGAAATTAAACTCTGAAGCTCCGTTTTCATTTCTGGAGTTGCTGCCAAGAGAGTGTCTTTTTTCTTTTTAAAATCTCTAAGGGCTTTAGTAAAAAAATTAAGGTTAACTAGCCAATCTCGAATTTTTGAAATGTTTTCTATATCATGAGTAGCTTTAACAAGTTGGCGTAGCTGTTTATCTGAACACCTTTGTGCGGCAAAAGCCCACAGGTAACCTGGTCGATAATTACGTAGATCTTCAAAAAGTTTTGGGTCATAAATTTTATTTTTAGAGAGCTTCAAATTTTTGAGATCGTCTATGATCTGCAAGAGCAAGCCAAACTCGCGTCCCGTTTCTAGTACTTTACGAGCTTTACTCAGCGCCATGCCGCCAATAATGGCTCCACTAAAGAGTGCTAATCCCGTCAAAGCTCCTGTTTTAAAGCGCATGGTAGAAAAGCTAATATTAGCAATTTCATCTCTAGGCACATCTGTTATTTTTGTTCCAATATCTAGGGCCTGCCCAAGGTGACCTTCAAATAAAGTATCAAGTAAAACGGTGATAATCATATTTTTTCTAGGATTGGAGAGCGAGAGGTCTTTGGCCTTTTTAAAGGCCCAAAAGTAAAGCCAATTTCCCGAATTGATTGCCAAGGGGAGTCCATGAAGGCGATGATAGCTGGGCTGTCCTCTACGAACGGGACTGCCATCTTGAATATCGTCAACGATTAAAGAACCGGCATGCACGGCTTCCAAAATCTGACAGAGTACGCTCAGATTCTTTTTTGAAATTTTTAACGAACCCTTATTTATTTTTTGCGCCCACTTGAATCCTAATTCCACCAGCTGTCTGCGAATTTCTTTTTTTGGTCGATTGAGGTATTCTTCAAGAGGCCCTAAAAGTGAAGGCTTTAAATATTTCTCCATCAACTTATGAGAGGAAATTGGCAGCCAGGAAATCTTTGGAGTTAACATCTTTATTGGGCTTCCATCCAGGAGGTGTTAAATATACTTTTTATAGCATGAACCACAGGCACCGGAGGACGCCCCATCAATATCCGCATTTGATCGAATTTGTTGAGTCGGCTCGCGTAAAAACGCTGAATCAGTGGTTCTGGTAATTGGTAAAATCTTTCAAAAATATTAATTCTCTCATGGGGTAGGGCTGCGCCAAACATCATGCGATTCAAAAAAAGATAAAACTGACATTTCTTTTGCCATTTCATAGATTCATTCCTTAAGAGATCAAAAAGCTGCGGGCCCTCTTTGTTTGGGGCTTTGGTTATGATCTCAGCAATTTGCAGAGCCAATGGCAATGAATATCCCGTCGTTGGATGAAAAAATCCTCCTCTTAAACCAATCAAAGAAATTCCCTCAGATTTTGCCCAGTAACTAAACAGATTTTTTGTAAGTGGAATAGCTAGTGCTGCTTGTTCTCTCCGCAAAACACTTTCGCTGGGGCCCCAATTTTTCTCTATATAGTTTTGAATTTCACACTCAATGTGAGCGCTGTTTAGTATTGAAGTGTTGCTGTAATAGGTGTCTTCAACCAGAAGCGTAGTTTCATTCCACGGCAAAACATAAATGAATCGGTAACCATCAGTTTGAGGCACTGTGGCGTCCATAAGAATAGGAAAGCTTAGATTGTGAGGTTTCTTCAATTTGATATCTAAACCCAAAAACTTTTGGTAGCCACAAGGTTTAATGTCAGAAGGTAAAATCCCACGACCATCAATGACATTTTTAGTTTTGATAGTCTGGCCGTCAGAAAGCACAACCGAGTCTCGAGAAAGTTTCGTTAATTTTTCATTTAACAAAATATTTTTGGCTGGCAGTTGACGCTGAATATGAGCGAAAAGGTTATTTGAAGTAATAGAGTGGTACGAAGAATTCAGCTGTTTTTGATATTTGGGAAAGCGCACAGTATGAGCCGGCCAGGATTTAGTTATGACTGGCGTGAGCCATTGATGTTCAGTTCTAGCAATGTCGTGTTGATGAAAGGACCAGGTTTGGCTACGCTCAAGAGATGATTTGTCATCAATGAGCAAAAAACTTTTTTTTTGTTCATGAAGTTTTAAAGCTAAAATACCATTGGCAAGACCAGCGCCAACTAGAATATAGTCGTACTTTTCTTGACTCATGATCTAAAAGGCTTCACGTAAATTAATCTCAAACACCTTGGCGCTAGCGTTGAAATCAATTTTTGATTCATCAAAAGAAGGTGCGCCCAAAATTGAAGGTTGGGCCCCATTTGAAAATCCAAAGAGCTCTTTGGGAATACCTAAAAAGTTTTTCGTCATTTTATTATTATCATCACTATCGTGAAACGCGGCTACCGCATAAATCCCATAGGGAATGTCAGCGACTAGAATCATTACCACTTCTGAGGTCGCCGGGGACAAAGCCGAACGAAAAAACTGTTTTTCGTCGAGAAAGGTTTCTTTGCTATTGTAAATGGCGAGTCTTACAGAACCTTTTAATTCTTTGAGCCCTTTAAATTTAAACGTTAATACATTGCCGAAAGACGTGCTCATAAAAAACGAAACTACTAAACCTAGAAATAATTTCATTTTGGGATCTTAGCCTATGTTCTAATTGGAAGCAAGTGCAGAGAAACAAAGCATTGGGGATTGTCAATCCCCAAGGGGGCGCTTGAAGATTGTGTCGACAAAATTAAAAATTACATTTTTTACTTTGCTAAGTCTCTTTACCTAGTAACGAGATTTCCTGTATTTCCCGATATAGTGCCGATGGTTCCCCCGATGACAACCACATTGCCCGTGGAATTTGCGAGACTGCCGATATCACCACCAACGACAACCAGGTTACCAGTGTGCTTGTTGATGGATCCGATATCAAAACCGCAAATAATGGTATTGCCAAAAGTAAGATCTATGGAATCAATATTGCCAGTATCCCCTGAATTAACAATAATGAGATTGCCAGTGATATTTTTAATGTTCCCTAAGTCTTCGCTTCTTATAATGATGTTTCCTACTAAATTCGTTAAATCGCTGCCAGCCGCAACATTGACACCACTTGAGGACAATCTCTGTCGCTCACATAGTTCGATATATTTCTGCGGATCCCGGTTCGCATCGATAGCAATATCATAGTCTCTGTTGGTATTATTGCCACTTTTAGTGAGTGTTGAGTTAACTCTTTCAAAGGCGACTTTTGAGCAACCCTGGAATGTCATTATTGCGGCTGCTAGGATAATGGATATTTTAGTTACCCTGATTGGATTCATATTGTTCTCCCGCCTTTTCTTATAGCTATACTTTTGCAAATGGCATGCCTCGCGCGCGCGCCTACGGTTCTGCACTAACGACAGCGGTGTACAGAGTTTGGACAGGTGCTTGAGGGGTTTACATATGAAGTCTCCCTCCGTTTTTAGTGGATTTTGAAATAAGTCTAAATGGTTAAATTAACCACTCGGCTCAGGTTTCAGGCTGATTCTCCAGCGTGCGTAATAGTCGCGCCGTTGTTTGTATTCGATGAACCCCAGTGCTTCTAATGTGTTT
>JAWXAY010000004.1:0-4508 GCA_034439715.1 Pseudomonadota bacterium | reverse complement strand
CTCTGCGGGAGCAAGCGCATTACAAACAAATCTAGTGATCTCTTCATCAAAAGGAGTGATGTCGATTTTCTCGCCCCTTAGTTCCTGTACGTTGGTTTGAACTCGCGTTCCTTTCATGCCTACACAGGCGCCAACCGGATCCACTGCAGGATCTTTACTCGATACAGCGATTTTAGCTCGCTGGCCGGGTTCACGAGCAGCACAATGAATTTCTACAATACCGTCATAGATTTCGGGAACTTCCATCTCAAAAAGTTTAATGAGGTAACGGCTATCAGCCCGCGACATGATGATCTGAGGACCGCGAGTCGTCTGACGAACATCTGAAATATAACCTTGAATTCTATCTCCAGGTTTAAAGACCTCTCCAGGAATCTGTTCGCGTGGGGGTAAATGAGCTTCAGTACGCCCAAGATCAACAACAATAGCTCCTCGCTCCACCCGGCGCGCAATGCCTGAGGCAATTTCACCTTTTCTCTGTTCATATTCAGCAAAAATAATTTCTCTCTCTGCATCACGCACTCTTTGCGTAATAATTTGCCGAGCAGTCTGAGCTGCAATTCGGCCTAAATCCCGAGCATCCAAAGGCAAGCCAATAGAATCATTTAACTGAACGTTAGGATCAAGCTTTCGCGCCTCGTTCATGGGCATTTCAATTTGATCATCGATATAGGCTTCTTCAGTGACCACTTCACGAAACTCGAGAAGCTCAATCTCCCCGGTATCTACATTATATCGAGCTTCAATATCTTTGTAAGTGCCATACTTCTTCTTAGCTGCAGAAAGCATACCCTGTATAACTGCATCAATGACGATTTGTTTATCAATGCCTTTGTCTTTACCTACAGATTCAATCATCCGACTCAATTCAGTAAAATTACTGGACATGTTCTTTACCTCTTAATCTTTTTTTTATTTTCAAATTCATAAATCAATTTTGCTTTTTCAATATTGTCGAAAGTGATGATTTTGGAAGAACCGTTAAAATTTAACTCGATGCTCACATCGCTCACTGCTAGTAATGAGCCAGTAAACTGACGCGTATTCTCAGGTTCTTTGAGTTTTGTTTTTAACCAAATTTCTTTACCGATCACATTTTCAAAGTGGTTTTTTCTTTTGAGATGCCGATCAAGCCCTGGGCTGGAAACCTCGAGATTATAATTGCCACCATCAATAACGTCTTCAGCATCCAAGTGGAGGTTTAGAGAACGTGACACCTGTTCGCAGTTTTGAATCGAAACCCCTTGCACATTGTCGATGTATACTCGTAAAACTCGGCCCGAATTTGGACCTATTAGCTCGACATCGTAAAGCTCGCAACCATTTTGTTCGGCAGCTGCTTTGGCGATGGGCCATACCTTTTCAACCATATGATCGTTCATTAATATCCTTTTAAAACAGGCCTTTTTTAACTGTCCTTTTTTATGGCCACCCAAAAAAAGAGGGCGCTCCCGCGCCCTTCAAAATGATTTGTAGGTAACAATAAAAACTCAAAAAAGGCAAGAAATTATAAGCAATTATACAAAATTGCGGCGCCACCGTCGGGATAATAAGAAAACCTTCTCCCTACAATAAAAAACCCAGATTTTTCATAGATCTGACGCGCCCTCAAATTGTTTTCGTGAACTTCCAACCAAATTTCTCGAACTGGCTTAAATTCTCGAACTTGCCCCAGAAGACTTCGCATGAGCCCTTGATGTTCCCTTTCAGGGTGAGTTGCAAGCAGGCTAATTTCGATATGACTGTCAAACGCCTTGTATAGAATGAATGCAATAAGCTTTTCATTTTGTAGAAATCCAAGGCCATGTCCCGATTGGAGCTCGGACCTTACTTGCTCAATCTTCCATGACGAAAACTGCGGGTTCTGGGCATGAGCCTCAACAATCTCAAAGACACTGTTAACATGAGTTAAATTTAACTTCTCTGGCTTATTTTCTGACTTGTTTTCTGGCATTTCAATTTGCCTGGGAGAGGTTTCTCACTCGATATTTTTTTTGCAAAACGTTAAACCAATCTTGCAGTCTCTCATCGACTTTTTTTCTACTCATAAGGGTTTTGATTTCATCCTTTTTTGCCGAGTAGTCAAAGTCGGTGTAGCTTTTCTTATTCTGTTTAAAGTAATCTTCGGCCTCTGTGTCTGAAACCGGAACGTAGGAGGAATCAATCTTAAAGCGAATAAATTGTTTGGCTAATACCTTTCGTTTTAAAAGACCTTGAATCTCGCTATAAGTGGGTTTTAGCTCTGTCCATGCACTGGCTTTCGCTAATTTTTTTGTAACTGTGTTTTGCGATTTTGTTAAGGAGTCATCAGTTACGTTAGAAACAGCAAATAACTCAGCCTCTAAACTTACCATCCACTCTAAAAGTGTGTTGTTAACTTCTTTGTAATATTCGGGCGTGTCCAACTTCAGCTTTCCTACGCTAATATTGAGAGCCTTGGCCTCTCCATAAAGTGCGGCCTCCATGTGAGACGAAATCAACACCTCTCTACTAGTTAAATACTTGCTACCGACCGCACCTGCAACTTTTGAAATGAGTTTGGCATCAATTACCTGACTGACAGTTAAAAAAAAGACTAAAAAAAAAGGAGAAATGGTTTTCATTTCTCCCACTATGCCCTGAAGCCAGTTTTTTTACAATTAGAAGCTAAGGCGACCTCTTACAGAAAAGATTGTGTACTCTTTGTCCTCTAAGTAATTCGTACCCGAATTGTAGGCAAAAGAGTTTTGAAAGTTTGAATCCTGACGATTCGAAATGTTTCGAAAGTATTGATACTCGATGCCTATACCAAAGGTATCAGACATCATGACCTCACCGCCCAGCAAAGTTCCGACATCAAATGCATTTGTTTGAGCATCTCCCTGGCAACCAAAACCGAAACACTGTAGATCCGTGTAATCGCGCCGAGTAAAGGAAGCTAAAACGCCAACCAAAGGCCTGATTCGACCACTAAAAAAAGCGTATTTTGCAGCCACGGCTAAATTGTATTGGTCTACTTCGCCTACAGAGGCAAATGAGTTGCCAAATCCTCCACCACCAACAATGTTCTCAAATCGATAAATTGACTGGTATAGGGATGCTTCAAAGACCATGTTAGTTGGCGAACGGAAGCCCATTGCCACTCCAAATGACCCATCAGTTTTAAGGTTAACTATATTGTCCACATAATCTGGCATGCCCGCGCCCACAGACATGTAGTAATCGCTTTTTGGCGTCTCTTTTTCATCTTTAATTTCTGTGCTCATAGCTGCTAAATTCTGTTTAATCTCAGATGCTTCATGATTCGTTGATTCTTCCTCAATATGTTCAGCGCGAGCGGGTGCAACAATCACCGGTTGAGCTTCTGCCCTGGGTTCTTGGGCAGTTGACTGTTCTTGCATTGTCTTAAGTAGTGCCTCGGCACGTTTTCGTTCCCAATCCAAGCGCTGGGCTTCTAACTGCTCAACGATTGCTTGCTCTGTCTGAATTTCAATCTCCTGTCTGGTTTTTCTAAGCTGATCAGCCCTTGAAGGATTCAGCGGAGTAGCTTCTACTTGAGAAGCAGGAAATTGATAAACCGTAGCTTCTTTAACTTGTGGTGCTTGTGGTGCTTGTGTTGCCTGAACAGGTATCACGTTTACTTGAACTGTCGTTTTTTCCTCTGGACTCTTCGGTCCATTTACTAATTTTTCTGCCTCGATCTGTTTTTGATAAAGTAGGTTTAGCTCATGCTCCAAATCGTCGGCCCGCACCGAATCTGTAAAAGTCATTGAGCACATCAACAAAGTTATAAATAGTCCCTTAAACATGGTTCTCTCCTGTTTTTTACCCTAATATGGGAAACATTGATGTTTTGCATCATTATGCTCAAAACTTCCACTGTTACCTTGGGAATTGAAAATTTTAGAAAAACTTCAGGCCCAACGACTCTATAAACAGCTGATATCTCAGTCAAAGGTGTAAATATTACTTGAACCATTCAATTTCAATGCTAAGAGTTTAAACCTGAAAATTCTTACGGCAATTATTTGTGTGCCTCCATGGCGGAACTGGTAGACGCGCACGATTCAAAATCGTGTGAGCTTTGCTCGTGTCTGTTCGATTCAGACTGGAGGCACCAATTTTTTTCTGACCGGTGTTTTTTTGCGGCGCTTATTATTGCCAAACCCCTCCATTGACCAGTGTTGAATTTTACAACTCTGTAGCGACTTTAAAAATATACCGAGAAAACTAAGTGTACGGCAGAGGGTGATTCTACCAAACGCTCTTCGCTCAACGCTTTTAAGTAAGCTAAGCCAACGTCGATACCAAAATGGTCGGACACCATATATATAAAGCCCAATGAGGTTTCACTGATGGACCCATCTAAATTTTCGTCAAAATATTCACCAGAAGCCAGCAATATGCGTTTAGATTGATTTACCATTGAGAAAGTTTGTCCTAAATAAATCACTCCCCAATCAGTAAATGGCAAATAGTAATGAGCACTGGGGCCAATCTCGAATTTACTGAAAGTCTTGGATTTTGAG
>JAWXAY010000003.1:0-25715 GCA_034439715.1 Pseudomonadota bacterium | reverse complement strand
TGATGTGAACGCTCTTTTTTCTCGGAAGGGATAAAAGAGATGATCAAATCTTATATGAATGGAAAACAAAAGCTCTATGAAGTTTATGTAGCCGAACGCGATCAAAATAAGAAATTAATTGCAAAGCGTAAACGTGGAATTACATCTGATCGAGAAGCCAAAGAAGTTGAATTTAAATTCAAATCGGAACTTAGAAGTATCGCTGACCAAAAGCCATCTTGGACTTGGGAGAATTGGCACGAAGAGTTCTTGAAGCGAATTCGGCTGAATTATAAAAATTCAACCGTTGCTAATTACGATGGCTATCTTAAAAAATGGATTCCCAAAGACTGGCTTAATAAATCAATGGAGCAAATTACTGTTGATGAAGTTTATGAATTGTTGCAGAAATCCAGTATAAAGTTAGGAAGCATTTCTCAAAAGAATATTTTGAAAATGCTTCGCAGGATGTTTCAGGCAGCTATGGATGATGGTTTAGTTACGAAAAACCCGACTAGAGGAATCTCGATTAAGGTTCCTCAAACAATGCAGAAGGTTTTATCAGCCCGCGAGGTTGATATACTTTTGAAGTCGGCAAATAGCGTGAACCATCGTTTCTATTATGTTTGGGCTTTTGCACTGATGACTGGAATGAGATCTGGCGAAATGTATGCTCTTAAGTGGACGGACATTGATTCTGATGCAGGTATTATTTCGGTCAATAAACAATGGACCAATAAGGACGAGTATCACGAATTGAAAACCGGCGATTGGCGAGTTGTTCCTATAAGCGGAAACTTGAAAGACCTATTAAGTGAACTTAGGGCAAAGAAAGATCCAAGTGAATTCGTGCTGCCTAGGTTAATGGAATGGACGCATGGCGATCAGGCAAAGGTAATTCGGGATTTCTGTCTAGCGACTGGAATAACTTCGATCAAGTTTCACGATTTAAGGGCAACATTTATTACCAATATGCTGGCTCAAGGCGTCCCGTTAGTAAAAGTCATGGCCATCGTTGGTCATAAGAAAATGGAAACAACGGACGTTTATTTAAGACTGGCTGGGGTCGATATTAAGGGAGCAACTGAGGCTTTGGGCTATTCGACGCCAAAAGAAGCAGATCAGGAGAACGTCATTTCAGTAAATTTCGGAAAGCGGTAAAACAAAGATGACAGATGATGACAAGCAGACTACGATTCTGAGTAATTACGGTGACTTACGCATAGGGCGTCAGTCACCCCATTTTTCGCGCATCGAGAATCCACTAAAAATCTAAGTTTTCGAATTCCCTCAGAACCCAATATCAATGGGTTGTTCAAGGCTATTTGCGTATCAGGGACTCAAAGGGACACCACGGGACTTCCGTGGCCCAACTTGGCCCAACTGTGGCCCAACCTGAAAACGCATATATACGAAACCACTCATCAGCAAAGTCATCTCAGTCAGCGGACATTTTGGGGACATTTACCGCCCTCTAAGTGTCCGCTTTGCTTACTTTTTAGGACCGGTGCTCGCTTTTTCCGGCTCCTAACCACCCCCACTCTACGATTGAGGGTGGTCAGGAGCCTAGCGAGCACAAAAAGTAAGAAACCAGGAGTTATGAACCTAGAGGGCGGTAATTTTTTTTTTATATTAATCAAAAAAGGGGGAAGAGGATGGATATGAATATGCTTAGTAATATTTCGCAAGTGGAATTTCCGTTTGAGGAGATAAGTGAGGTTAAGAGAAAGTTAAAAGAGAAAGAACAAAAGAGAATCGTTTTATCTCAGCGCGATTTTGATGTTCTAAATTTTATTCTAGAAATGAAGTTTGCTTCTGTCGATGAAGTATACCGAAAATTTTTTAAGACAATTGATTCTCAGGGAAAAGAAATGGGATTTCATTATGCTAAGAAAAGGCTTGTGCAGTTAGCCGGAAGTGACTTTCTAAAATCTACAAAAGCCTTTAGCGAGTCTAAAAGGTTATTTTTTGCAACTCGACGGGCGCTTTCAGCGTTAAGGGAAATATACCCAGGTCACGAATTCGCGCGACCTTCTGGCTCAATTGATAGCCGAACTATTGTACACGATTATCTTTTACTGAAATTAAGGCTTGTCCTTGAAGAAAAAGGCGAAGTCGTTCACTGGCTTTCAGACCGCACCATCAAGGTTCAGACGGGTATCCTTTCACATTTAGGCGAAGCCTATTCGCCGGATGCAGTTATCACCCATCGCGACGGTTCAAAGACCGCTTTAGAATTTGAAATCGCTGTAAAGGCTAAGTCTCGCTACCAAGAAAAAATTAAAAGATACGTTGCTTGGATTCGCGAGCATCGGCAGGACCCATCGGCCTTTACTAGAGTTCATTACGTAGTTATGAGTCCCACGACCCAAAGGCATCTTGAGCATTTTTCTGGAATTTACTCGGATCTTTTTAAAATTGAATTAGCTGATGGTTACTTGGGCGAATACGGAGGTGTAAAATGCTAAGTTTTTTAAATAGGAATTCAAATCTAAAATCTGAGGGCATAACTCTTGGTAAGATTAAAGGAAATTTTTTTAAAAGGGAGGTTTTAACCGATGGACAGCTTAATCATCACGTTCATGTGGTGGGCGCAAGCGGTTATGGCAAGACTGTATTACTTTCGCATATCATTCACGAACGCATTCATCAGGGTAAAGGATTACTTTATATAGACTTAAAGGGCGATAGTGAGACTTTAAAAAAGTTTTCTGGATTTGCACGTGAATGTGATCGCGAAAAGGATCTTCAGATTTTTTCTTTGGCGGATGCTACTATTTCTAAAGCTTACAATCTAGTTGGGACGGGCACAGCAAATCAAATTCGCGACAGGTTAATGCTGTCGCTCATTTGGTCAGAAGAATATTATAAAAACCAAAGTGCGAGTTTTCTGTTAAAGCTATTAATCGGTTTATGTTGGCTAAGAGACAACAAGAAACTTTCGGTAACTTTGAGCTTGATTTTAGAATGCTGTTTAAAGGTAGACAAACTTTTAGGCCTTGGCAGTCAGGTGCCATTAGCTGAGGAGCGGATTAAGTTCCTTTTTGAGGACTCGGTTGTATTCTTAGAAGACAAAGAAAATTTTAAATCTCTGCAAGGCCTTCGCGCTCAAATTGAGTCGTTAGTATTCTCTGACTTTGGCGGACTGCTTTCAGATAATACCGATGGCATTGATCTCTTTAAGTCGGTAAATGACTCAAAAATTACTTTTATATTTCTTGATACTAGAAGGTATGGCGAATCGGCCAAGGCCGTGGGTAAATTTATCATTCAGGATCTTAAAGCAACATCAGCAAGAGTCGATGCCGAGATCACGTCTGAAAAACGAAAATCATTTTCGGTAATCATCGATGAGTTTGCAGACCTTGCCCAAGAGGATTTTATCGGATTTTTGGACCGAGCACGAAGTAGCCGGTTTTCGGTGGTGGTAGCTCATCAGGAGCTGAGTGATCTGCAGCGAATAAGTCCTGAGTTTGCCAGAAGGCTCAGTGGTAATACTTCTACGATGTATGCATTTTTGCAAAAAGGGCCAGAGAGTGCAGAGATGATTTCGGGCATGGCGGGGACGCGGACAGTTTGGAAAAAAACAGTAAAAGCCGAAAGATGGTGGCTCTTTGATGTGCGTAGCGGAGAGAGCTCGCTCAGGGAAGTGGAGGAATTTAATATTCACCCGAATAGAATAAAAAGTTTAGAGGTGGGTGAGTGTGTTTGTATTAAAAAATACCCACGAGCGTTGTCATATTCTGTGAGAGTAAAATGCTAATGTAGGTGTCTGAATACAATAACAATAACAATATGTTACTCCTTGTATTGCCAAATGTATTCATATGTAGTATATTTAATACACAGGAGGTGGCTCTATGGGAGTTCCAAAAACAGTGCGCTTTGATGATGATCTTGAAAAGAAGGTTGAAGAGTACCTTGACGTTAACGGGATAAAGTTTGCTCAACTTGTAAATATGGCTGTGGAGAAATTCATTACTGAGCCGCAAACAATAAGGCTTGTACCAGTGGATACCAAGGACTTCTTGGCGACGGCAAAAAAGGCGTTTAAAAAACATAAAAACGCAATGGATAAGTTGAAGTGAGAGTTATATTTATCCCCACAGCCGACGCAGTGTTGGCTGTGAATATGTACGTTTGTGAAATGGGCGGCAATCCTCACCACTGCTATGATGTTGGAAAAATTGAAAGTGCCATTAGTACCGCATTTTATCCTGGCACGTATCCGTTTATTCACGGCGGTCTTGCAAAAGTTGCAGCGGCGCTATGTTTTTACCTAGTAAAAAGTCATGCATTTGTAGATGGCAATAAACGAACTGGCGCGTTGGCAGCAATTTCATTTCTAAATCAGCACGGCATGGACCTTCGCTATCCCCTAGATGAAAAGAAAAACGTCAACGAACTAGCTGAAATCATCGATAACTGCGCTGCCAGTAAAATTGGTAAGGAAGAATTAATCAATTGGTTTGAAACTCATAAAGTTTTAATTGAAGAGTAACTGCAGACTTCTGCCATCGCGGGATTAGCCCTTGTGGCTCACCTATTGTAAATAAATTCAAACCAAATGAACTGTTTCTACCAAACAAAAAATAGTTAAATCTTAAAAATAGACATTACAAAAAAGCAAAGGTGTGCCAACAAAAATAATTTATTGAGACAAATAACTAACCCATCGGTATTTAAAGCCAATCTCAAATGGAGAACCAAACCGTCTAACTTTTTGCTATCAAGTCATATATTAAGACGCCGATATATTTAAATAGAATTTATTAAATGCTGAAGAGGTACGTATATGGCGGCAGCAAAAATGAATGTTACGATCAGATGTCTATTATATGTGGTCTTTTCTCTAATTGTCTTAGCTGGATGTAAAGAGTCCACTTCGAACTCAAGCGCAGGGGTCGTGCCTGCGCCCGCAAATCCCGAAACTGGAACAAATCCCGCACAGCCTATAAATGGGCCAATAGTTGATGCACCAAAAGGTTGGTTAAAAGTTGTAGCCTCTGGAGAAGTGGCTCCGGCTTTATCCACGTCTACTTTTCAAAAGCCTAAAGACAGCTCTTCGGGGACATTTACTTCGATATCAATGACTATTACGGAAGTGTCGGTTTATTCAGAGCAGTACGAGTGGCAGACCGTTACCACCACTGAGCAGACTGTAGATTTGATAAATTTAAGCACAAATGCAGTGTCGGTACTTGGCAATGTAAGACTGCCTGCCGGTACTTATAACAAAATAAGATTAAAACTAAAAGAGGACGTGACCGGCATTGTAGATGGCAAAACAGTAGCGATAAAAATCCCGTCATCACACAGATCAGGTCTTAAGCTTAACGGTACTTTCACAGTTGTGACAGGCCAAATTATCTCGCTAACTCTAAGGTTTAACCCCGACAAAAGTATTCACCAAACTGGAAATGGTAAGTACATATTAAAACCAGTAATCAGAATAGACGGAATGGTGGAGGACAGTGGTGATCCCACAATTGCCATTGTGAGCCCAGCCTCGCAAATCACCAACCAATCAAGCCAAACAGTTAGAGTTGAGTACAATGATCAGACATTGGTGTTAAGTAGCTTATCGATACTAATTAACGGAGTTGAATCAAAGCATTTTTTTTCAATAAGTGATGAGGCGTCTGAGCTTACTGCAAATTTTCAAGAAGGTGTAAATAAAATAGAGGCGAGCATTTCGGATCAGTTCCAGAATAAGGGCGTTGCCGATCCAGTAAATTTAACGATAGATAAAACTGCGCCCATTATCACTGCACAGGTTGATGAAAATCAAATAACCAATCAGACAAACTTTTCGTTTAACGTAGTTATAGCTGATGCAACGAGTGTAACAAGTGAAGTAAAAGTAAATGGAATTATTCAATCCTCAATATCTGGAAGTAGTTTTGTTGCGAGTGCTTCGCTACTAGAGGGAAGCAACACTATTTCAATAAAAAGTACAGATAGTGCACAAAATAGTAGTGAAATTTTAAGGGCAGTCTTTTTAGATACCATTTTACCAGTTTTGTCTGGTTTTAGTCCTTTTGAGGGTGAAGTAATTTATAAAAACTCAAACGTGATAGAGGTGTCTGGCTTTTCTAATGAGGCGCTTCAAAGTGCAAAAGCCCACGGTGTAGCTTTAAACCTTTCTCCAGATAAGAAAAGTTTCTTTGGAAATGTATTCTTTTTAGCGCCTGGCGAAATACCTTTAGCGTTTGAAGGGGTGGATCTTGCTGGAAACCTCGCAAATCAAAACATTAATTTCAACTTAACAGTTGATCAATTAGATCCTACAATTGCTGTTATTGCTCAAAGTAATTTCACAACAAAAATTTCAAGTTATCAAATAAGAGTAGATGTTGTCGACTCATCGCCAATTTTGACAAAAATTGTTCACAATGGCTCAGTGGTATTTCAAACTGCAGCGCCGTCATTTGTTTTTGATACTCAATTGATTGAAGGTTTAAACAATTTTCACGTGATGTCTGAAGACAGAGCTGGAAATGATTCCGAAATAATTAATTTAAGCAATATTACGCTTGATTCTGTGGCGCCAATTATTAGTTTAACAAAGCCTCAACCAGATGAGGTTATTAGAAGTCTCAAAATAGATATTGCTGGCACAAGTAGTGAGCCACTTTCTTCAGTGACTGCAAATGGTGTGGCTTTAACTCTAAATTCTGCAAAAACTAGTTTTAGCGGATTTGTGACGGCACTTGTTGAGGGGCCAAATACGGTTAATGTTATTGCAACAGACTTAATTGGAAACACGACTAGTTTGGCAGTAAATGTGGATGTTCAGCCTAGACTGCTGATTCCTGAACTTGTAATGGTGGGTCCAGGTTCTTCAGGAAACAAATTAACTATATTAGGTGGAGCTGGCGCCGTGCGCGCTGGCATTGAAGTGAAGGTTCAAACGGGACTTTTTAAATCATTTGTTACAACCTCGAGCTCAGAGGGTAGCTTTTCAATTGAAACTGATTTTTTTAATCTGGCTACGCTTACGGTTACTGATAACTCAACAAGTGAATCTGCATCAATGAATTTGTCTTTCATCGTCGACACAAAATTATCGGGCAGTGTGAGAGACACTGATGATAATCCGTTGCCTGGTGTAATAGTAAGTATGATAGGCTTAACTCAATCGGTAACTACGGATGCCGGCGGAATGTTTGTGTTTCCAGGCCCCATTTCAACTGGCGATCAAACAATATTAATTGATCCTTCGACTATTCCGGTGGCCGTAATTGGAACTCAGAAAAGGTATAACAAAGTAACTGTGCCCATCAGTATAGGTCTTTCGCAAAGTAATGTTTTAGCAAGACCTATTTATTTAGCACCCCAGTATATCGATGGGACTGAAACAGTAATTGCTGCCGGAGCCAGTGCGATAGTCACAAGTCCACATGCGCCTGGTGTTTCTATAAATATTCCTTCTGGCGTAGTTCAGTTTCCTGATGGAACAGATTCTGGATCAATTAGTATAGGAATTGTTTCCGCTGAGAAAACCACCGTACCTCATCCGGAGTTTGCTACTCCGACAACTGTTGTTTCTCTTGAGCCGTCAGGATTGAAGTTCAGTGAGCCGGTAGCATTAACTCTTCCAAATGACCATGAGTTACCCGCTGAAACAAACATGTAGAGGAAGGCGGAGTTTTATCAGGTAAAGTTGCAAAAGAGGAGATAGCTCTGCTTTCTCCTACGGGGATGGCGATAGATGAGGAAAATAGCTTTTTGTATATTGCCGACACCGGACATCACAGAGTAGTTCAAATTAATATGGTTACGGGCACCGCTGCTACAGTCGCGGGAAGTGGTAATTGTGTAGCTGGAGATATCGGAGACGATAGGTCAGCATTAGCTGCCTCACTATGTAGTCCTACATGGTTAGGTTTGGATGACAGCAAGAACCTGTTGGTCGTTGATAGTGGTCACGAGAAAATCAGACGAGTGATTTTCAATCGCCCTACCACAGGTGTTGTGGCTTATTCTTCAGATAACGGCGATCTTTCAAATCTAAAAAGAAACTCTGATGGTACTTGGGAAAGACGACTTCGTAGTGGAACTATTTCATTCTTTAATTCAAGCGGAAAGCAAACTTCAGTTACAGATAGAGTTAATCGCAGTACTTTGTTTACATACGATGGCGACGGTAACTTGACCACAATTACCGATCCAGTGGGACAAACTATCACATATAATTATGCAGGTGACTTGCTTAGTTCAATTACGGATCCTTCGGGAAAAACATCGTCATTTTCTTATTCGGGAAATGAATTAAGATCCGTGCAATTTCCTGATAGTTCTTCGAAATATTTCACATACAACAATGGACTCTTAATTGAAGAAAAAAATCAAAGAAATTTTATTACCAGATTTGAATATAACAAATGGAGTAGGATAGAAAAAGTTATCCCTCCAAACGGACTACCATTTCAGGTAAATGACTTTGCAAGTGGATCTGTTGTCAACGATTTTACCTCAGGCGTAGTTGGCACTGTAAAATCCATTCAAGCCGGACATAATCAAACCTATGACGGCATAATTAATCCAAAAGGTGTTGAAACAAAACTTGTTCCTAATTTTGATGGTTTCGTGACTGAAGTGATTGATGGCAAGAACCAATCGACACTAATTAAAAGAGACCTTCAAGGGCGACCTCTAAAAGTTGAAAGACCCGATGGCACCCATGCCGACTTTGTCTATGATCCAGCAACCCACGATTTGATCTCCAATTCTGACTCAGCGTCGGGAAGTTCTAGAACCTATGAGATCGACTCGTTTGGAAACTTAACCAAAGAAATTACCAATACAGGGCTTTCAATAATTAGAAAGTTTGACGATACTACCGGACAATTGAATTCACAAACCGCTCCAAATGGCTTTAAGATCACGAGTAGTTATAATGCTCTAGGGCTTAGAACATCAGTTGTAAGTCAGACGGGAGCATCCACGACTGTGAGTAGTAACAGTGAATACGATGCTCTGGGACGAGTAAAACGTATTACAGACTCGTCAAGTCTCGATTTGCACTTCGCGTATGACGCCTCCGGAAATATAATTAAAAAAACTGAAGTTCGCAGCGTAGGAACAAGCCTCGTTACAGTTTACACCTATGACATTTTTAATAGACTGACTTCGGTGATATCTCCAAAAGGAGAGGCGACGTCGTACGCATATTTAACTACTGGCGAGTTAGAAAAAATCACAGACCCCAAGGGTCAAATAGTTATATTCAGTTATGACGAAATGAGCAGGCTCGTTAGAAAAACAGATACGAGAGGAAAGGTTTGGCAGTTTAATTATGACGCCGTTGGAAACCTAGCGCAAGAGATAGATCCTAACAGTAATTTAAAGTCGTACGAGTACGACGCCATTGATAAACTTACTAAAAAGATTCTTCCTGACGATCTCTATCAATACGCCTACGATATCAGGGGAAATCTTATTTTTGCTTCGAATAAAAACTCACAAGTTTCTTTTGGGGTTGACTCTGCCGGGCGAGTGCAAAGTACAAGTGTTGTTGGAGTTGGTGCAATTGATTTACCGCAGGTAGGTATTAACTATTCCTACAACTCGAATAACCAAAGAATTGCAATGGGGGATTCATTAGGTGGGGCGACAAATTATTCTTATTCGGTAACTGGAGAAATGGTCGGCTTGACGAATTCCTTTGGAGAAAATTTTGGCTTTAGCTATGACGGTCAAAACAGGCTTACTCAGTCAACTAGACCCGGCGGCCTTTCTACATATAGCTACGGTACCTCTAATTACTTGCAGTCAATAAGCCATGAGGCGAGTGGGCAAATAAAATCTACATTAGGTTACACTCGCGACGGCTTAGGACAGGTTTCAACTATGACGACGACTCTTGGTAATTACGCTTACGTGTATGATTCGAATAATTTTCTCAGCCAAGCTAGTAGTTCAATGAGCACAACTGAAACATTCACTTACGATTCACTAGGAAACCGGATTACCGACCAAAATGGAAATTACGTTTATGATGGCACTGGTCAGCTATTGCTAGAGGACTATAAATATAATTACCAATATGATAATAATGGGAACATGACTTTTAAATTTTCAAAATTTTCGTCAGAGACTGTGAAGTTTAGCTACTCATCAGAAAATCAACTTGTGGGTGTTGACTATTTACCGAATTTTTCGGCAAGCGCTTCGAAGTCAGTGAAATACGCATATGATGCTTTAGGCAGGCGTCTTGAGAAAAATGTAATTGATAATACAAGTCCCGCCGATATTGAGAAAACATTTACTAGAAGATACGTTTATGACAATCAAGAAAATCTACTAGAGCTTGATGGTACTAATCAATTGCTTGCTAGGTACACGCATAGTGGGCTTGCGACGGACGATGTGCTTGCCGTAAATGTGACTGCAAGTGGAGTTGGTCAAAAATTAGCAAGTAGTGCCGGTTCCTACTTTTATTTAAAGGATCACTTAGGGTCAATCAGAGATGTAGCTGATGCAGCCGGAAATGTGATTCAACGATACGTTTACAGCGCGTATGGGACAATTCTTGAGATTAAAGACGGCACAGGGAATAACATAACCAGTAGCCCGTTAGTGGCGACTGGTTATGCATTTACAGGACGCGAGTTTGATAAAGAGACCGGACTTTACTATTATCGAGCAAGGTATTATGATTCTAATATTGGGAGGTTCTTACAGCAAGATCCACATCCGGGGAGAATGATTAGTCCCACGACTGTAGTTAACAAATATGGCTATGCCAAAAATAGCCCCGCAAATTTTATAGATCCACAGGGACGGTTTCCGTGGTTAGCAATATTTATTGTGGCAGCAGTTGTTTCGGGTATTGAAGCGGCCTTTGAGGGGGGAAACTTTTTTGAAAATTGGGCTGAGAATTTTGTGGTTGATTTTGTTGTAATTGCAGTACTTACTTATTTTGGGGTATTTGCATTTGAAGGTGCATTGGGTTCCAGCTTAACTGTATTTTCTGGTTCGGCACTTATCTTCTCAGGGGTAGCAAAATTGAATAATACAAGTCCATTTAACATAAAGGTGAGTTTGTATAGTCAGATATTTGCAGGAATAATTAGGCGTACTCCGTGGCCCGATCCAGAGCCTCCCACCCCAAATGCGATTGAAGGTGTAACGTCGGTATCTTGGTAAAAGTGAGAAAGTAATGAGCGCTGATAAATTAATATTCTTAGGTTGTTTTTTTCTGATTTCATGCGTAGGTGTCCCTTCGGAATGGGAAATGGATTGGTCATTTGCAGAATACGGAAGTCACGTAAAGGTTGCCGAGACTGTTGAAGAGTTGAGTAGCTGTGAGTTTGTCGGCAATGTTAAAGTTGAGGTTTCAGTTTTCCAGTTTGAGGACGAAAAAGTAAAAGACGGGGTAGCAAGTAAGGCTCTACGAACTGCAGCAGGGCGGGCCGGAGCAAACGTGGTTGTCAAAACAGGTTCGTCAGCCACAACGTTTTGGCGCTTCCCGATCTTAGAGGGCAAGGGCTTTAGATGTCCGATCGAAATTCGAAAGAAGTATAGTTACTGAAATTTTTTAGAAAAGGCGTTATCATTAATGTACGACTTTGCTTTTGGCAGTGGGAATTTTATTGAAAGCATTACCCATAAATCGGATGCAGTGACGAAATCATTTTTTAACTATTCGAGAAATCAACTCGGACACGTGACAGATATCAGTTCGAGTTTGGGTGCTCACAGTTTTGCCTATGATTTGAATAGTTATTTAAGTAGTGCAAACAGACCCATCAGTGGTGCTGAAACCTATACGTATGACTCGCTTGGCAATCGCATAACTGATCAAAATGGGAATTACGTTTATGATCTGACGGGGCAATTATTGAGTGAGGATTATAAAAACAATTACACCTATGACAATAACGGAAATCTTATCTTAAAAATTGCAAAGGGAACGGGAGAAGTAACTAAGTACTCTTATTCGTCAGAAAATCAGTTAATAAAAATAGAGTATTCAGCTTCGCTTAGTTCTCAGGCTCATAAATCTATTGATTACACCTACGATGCATTGGCTAGAAGAATTGAAAAGAAGGTTGTCGATCAGAATTTTCTTTTGGACACAGGCAAAACGTTTACGAGGAAGTATGCGTACGACGGTCAAGAGGTATTGCTGGAATTCGATGGTACCAATTCGCTCTTAGCAAGGTACACACATTCTACTCTTAGAACCGATGACGTGCTTTCGGTAAATATAAGTTCGGCGGGAGTTGCGCAAAAATTAGCTCAAAGCAGTGGGACTTATTTCTTCCTCAAAGACAGTATCGGCACTACAACAGACATTATAGACGGTGGTGGCAATGTTGTGCAGAGGTATGCGTATTCTGCGTTTGGCGATATCAGAGATATAGTCAACGGAGCTGGTGTAAGTGTCGTTGCTAATCCGGTGCTAAATACAAGCTATACATTTACGGGGAGAGAGTTAGATAAAGAGAGTGGCCTTTATTATTATAGAGCAAGATTTTATGATTCGAGTTTAGGAAGGTTTTTACAACAAGATCCAGAGCCGGGTAAGCTTAGTATGCCGTCGACGGTGATTAATAAATACATATATGTTTCAAATAATCCGCTTATGTTTACAGACCCGACTGGAAGGTTCTTATTTGCAGCACTATTTGCCTTTAGTTCTTTAGCTATAACCAGTGGCAGTGCCATAGGAGCATTAGCTGCAGTAGGAGCAACATTCGCAGGGGCTCTTGCGGCATCGGCTATTTACAGTGGAATATCGGGCAAAGGGGGAGACTTTTGGAAAAATGCGGAATCGATATTCAACGTATCAGCGGGATTTCTAGGTCTTTCGGCTATAGGAGGTCACTTCTGGGGTGGCGGTATCCAAGAGGTCGGGGCAAATAGCTGGTACCAGGGCATGGTGGGCTCTAAAACAAATATTTTAGGTTTTGGAGGTGGTGACTTGACCATCGGAACTAGTGCATACTTTGGAGGAGGTTACCAAGATTTATTACGTCACTCTTTGGGTCATACTATGCAGTTCATGGCTCTAAGTGCAGCGGGACCACAAGGTGCCGAAGCTTACATAGGACTGGGAGCTCTTGGTTTTACAAGTGCGGGACAATGGTGGGAAGCAACGGCAGATTGGTTAGGTAGCACATGGTAAAAGTTATTGGAAGGTTTACTTTTTTTGTATTCGTATTCAATTTAATGGGCTGTGATACTCTTTCGATTTACAGAGATCCGGCCTTTCCAGCGGCAAATGAGCAGACGTCGTTCATAAAAAAGGACAAAGGTGAAGAGGTTGAGCTTAGCGGACGGGTTTCATTGTTTAACTATAACATGACTGCTTGGCTCAATATAAACAATCTCTCTTCCAAAAAGCTAGTCATTGCCCCAGAAAAAGTCTTACTCAAAAGCACCACGAAAAACCAAACTATGGAATTGAAGTCTATGCAAGTTAAAGAAGGACAGGATTTTAAGAAAGTGAGTTTAGCTGATTCTGTCGAAATTGGACCGGGTGAAACCAAGTCACTTGTTTTTAACTACAACCCAACTCCTCTGATGCCACCGCTACATATTATGAGCAAACCCGATCTTCAAAAGCTCACTTTGATTGTTGGCGGTTTAAAACGCTCTGATCGCCAGTTGAAAGATTTTTTAATCCCTTTAGAGACCAAAAAATAGGTTTTGGTGGCCATTTCGTGGCCGCCATTTTCAAAAAATTCCCAAAATTCCTATCGAAAACCACACCGGATCAGGTTCCAAGTTACGATTCTAGCTCGGTGACACTCAACAAATTTAACGATTCTTGAACGTAACCAAGTCCTAGAGGCGGTTATTCGATAAATTCTTTTCCTAATTAGCAACTTTCACATCGAATTAGGTTCTGTGTTCCTAATTAGGGTTTGTATTCCTATTTAGAAACAATGTGAAAAAAGTGATTATATCGATTCTGATTATTCGTTAGGGTTGCAAGAGCGAATTAAATGGCAAAGGAGGTAGTTTTTGTGAAAATTCTAATAGACTTTGTCTAAATGGCTTTACGAATTAGTCGTTTTTTTACTTTAACGCATTGTTTTTACATATTCGCAACAGGTTTACTAATTCGTATGAGTGTTACTAATTAGTCATATTTTTACTTATTCGTAACAAATAAAAAATTTTTATTACCGGGTCTTAAAGTTTAACTAAAATCGGCGAAATGAATAAGGGGGAGGTGAAAATCCCCCATTCATTTTAAATAAAGGAGGAAGAAGTGGAAGTGGCAATAAGTAAAGTAATTGATAAAAAAAGGAGTGATAAAAAGGAGCAGGCAGCATCTAAAAAATTAGATCCTGTCACTATTAATAAGCTCTATTTGCTTCGCGACAAGATAAATCAAAAAGGTTACGGGCGTAAGGTAATGGACCGAGAGATTATCTCTCTTGGTTTAAACCTAATTACCGACGAACATATTAAAAAGCTTCAGGAAAAAACATATTCAGAAATGGATAGGCTCAATATTGCTTTTGAGTCTTATGCAAAGAGAAACGGTAAGTTATCTTTTGATGAATTTGTTGGCAAGCTTTTGCGCGGTGAAATTAAGGAAAGTGAATTTAATAACCAGGTTGTCAGTTGATCAGACCGGAGGGGGCTGTTATGAATACATTAAGTAATGCTTCAGCTTTATTAGGCGAAGATCCTTTTCGCGAAATTCAGCTGAAACATAGTTCTTTGAAAATTAAGAGATGGCTAAGAACTGATGAAGTGGCTTTGTACTTAGGCTCAACTCGCGAGGCGGTAAAAAAACTTTACCAAAGAGGTAAATTGGCGGCCCATAAATTTTGTGGACGCCTTTACTTTGACCGCGAGCTTCTGGATCAACTCATCGAAAGATCTCACACAGGACACGGGCCTGTAGAGTCTCACTCTGGAATTAACGTTCCACAACCAAGAGGGAGAAAAAGATGGGAATTAAAAAAGTTGTAATCAATGGTACGAAGTACTTCGTAGTTACTGTTAGTTCACGAAGTCGAATCAAAAGAAAGATAAAGGTTTCTCGCAAACAAAGTTTTATTACTAGTATGCGTGAAGCCCAAATCTTTGAAAAGGAAGCGCTTCAATACTGCGCCGCTGAGGTCGCCAGGCGAGAGGGGTCAGGCCTTCCCTGGGGCGATCTTTTAGAAGAGTATGAACTCGTGAATCGAGGCGATGACTTTAGGTCTAAACATATTTTGCGTTCGACAATTTGGGAGACAATCGGCACATTAAGGCGATTTACCAAACCATGGGACAAAAAACTTTGTAACGAAGTTATGCCGGGCGACGTGAGAAAACTTCTGCAAGAAATGGTCAATCAAGGATATTCACGAAGCAGATTGAAAGCCGTAAGGTCTGCGATCAACACTGTTTTTAAGTGGGGAATTGAAGACGGAACGGTTTTAAATGTTCGAAATAGTCCGGCAGAAGGAATTGTTTTGGGCCGAGTCAATGACGAGAAACCACCTTTGATTTTGTCTCTTACCGAAATTCAAAAGTTATTGGATGCGGCAAGGGAGATGGATCATGCCTGGTTCCCAATTTGGTTTATGGCTCTGCACACGGGAATGCGAAGTGGTGAGCTCTATGCGCTTTTATGGAACGACATAGATTTTGAAGGTAAGATGATTACTTGTTCAAAATCCTATAACGGACGCATGGATATAATTAAATCCACTAAGGCAGGTTACTGGAGGAAGATTCCAATTAACCAAGAATTAGAGGCGTATTTAATCGAACGCAGAGCCATTGCTCCCAAAGATGCGCACGTCCTTCCACGAATAAATCAGTGGAGGCGTGGTGATGCAGCTAGGGTACTTCGCGGATTTTGTAGCGGCATCGGTATTACCTCTGTAAACTTTCACGCTCTTAGAGCTTGCTTTGCAACGCATTTACTAAATGCGGGGGTCACAAGCCCTATTGTGAAGAAGATCTGCGGTTGGACGGATGAGAAGGTTATGACAAGGTATATTCGATTAGCGGGTATTGATGTGAGAGGGGCGACAGAAGGCTTAAGCTTTGTTGCTCCCAGTCGACAAGAAGTGAAGGTCGCAAACCTTACGGACTTTAGAATGCAGAAAAAGTACGTTCCAAGTCGCGACTAGTTATTAACGGAGACTTTAAAGTGAGAAATATTGGTTCTGAAATGGAAAAAAACTTGCAGATTAGCTTTCTCGATGTCAACTTAAGTCCTAAGTTGGTGAATTTTCTGGGGCGAGCTACTATCACCCCATTTTCCTTCTTCTTAAAATCCTAAAAAAAACCTAAATACTTGAAATCCATAACAAGGAGTTTCAATAGGTTATCTCTCTTCATGTGACCTTGAAGGTCACACGAGGTCACTCGAAGTCACTACAGTTTGGCTGACTTTGGCTGACGCTTGGCTGACGGGGTTAACCAAGACAGCTCCACACTCAGATTCTGGGTCATCTCTTGAAATAGGTTATTTGGTCACAGTGAAGCATTCATAAGTGGCCAAAAAATCTCGCGGTTCCGGTTGCGCCTGCTTTGGACGGCTCCTGACCACCCCCAATCTACGATTGAAGGTGGTCAGGGGCCTAAAGCTTCCCACAACCGGAATGAAGTAAGGAAAGTAAGCATGAGGACAGGATTATAAATAGGAGGAATAGATATGTATGTAGCTATGAAAGAAAAGATTCCGATGGCGGGATTTGAAAGTGATTTTAAATCTGAGATTGCAGTAACCAGTCGTGACGTCGAGGTTCTCAGTTTTATTTTAGAAATGAAGTTTGTCTCAGTAGATGAAATACACCAGAAATTTTTTAAGATCACTCGTTCGGGTCGCAAATCAGTAAGTGTTCTTTGGGCTAGAAAGCGCCTGTTACAATTAGAAAAGGCTGGTTTTCTTTTACGCCTTCGCACCTTTTCTGAAATTCGACGGTATTATGCAGTTTCAGACGCGGGCTTCGCTGTGGTATCCGCAATTGAACCCTTTAGATTTTACTGTAGGCCCGTTCGTGAAACAGATTTCTTTACGTTTGATCACGACAGACAAGTTTTAATTTCACGCATGGTAATTGAATCTCAAAATCTAGGTGTTTGTTGGATTTCAGAAAAGCACTTATCCGAAAATAATGAGTACCAAGAGCAATTTTCAAAAGAGCTTCGTCCTGACGGTCTCTATATACTTTCGGATGGTAAAAAAATAGCGTTTGAGTTTGAAATTGCGGCAAAGGCGAAAGCTCGGTACCGAGAAAAATAAAAGGCTATGTGGACCTAATTAAGTATTCTAAAAGTACCGTTCCCACCGCAAACCAAGTTCACTTTGTCTGCACCAAAGATATCGTTTATAAAAATATTAGATCAGAGGCCCAGCCATATGGAGATTTGTTTAAAATTGAAATGGCTCCCGATTTCTTTTTAGAAAAGACGGAGGTGTAAAATGCTGGGAACTTCTTTTGGAAATAAGGAAGGAATCTTACTTGGGAAAAAAAAGAATAAACTTTTAGGTTTTGAAAGGCTCACAGACTCACAACTTAATCATCATGTGCACATAGTGGGCGCCAGTGGTTTTGGAAAGACAGTCCTGCTGATGCATATTTTACGGGATCGCATTCGAAATGGGCTTGGAATAATGTTTATTGATTTAAAGGGTGAACGTGAAATGCTTCGCGAACTAAAGGACGAAGTTCAAAAAGCTAATCGCGAGGAAGATTTAAGAGTGTTTTCCTTAAATCAGGATGTGCCATCTTCAAAGTACAACTTAGTAAGTGGCGGGACCGCCACCCAGCTCCGGGACAGGTTAATGCTGTCCCTTTGCTGGAGTGAGGAGTACTACAAGAATCAATCGGCAAGTTTTCTGTTGAAGCTTCTAATAGGACTTTGTTGGCTTAGAGATAATAAGAATGTGCCCTTTGATTTGGAGGTAATACTTGAAGGGACAAAATCAGCTGACTTCTTTAAGGTATGGCTAAAAGAGATTGCTGATCAAAGTACTTCGAAGATTTTTGATGAAGCCCTAAGGTTTATAAAAGATGAACAAAACTTTCGCTCTCTTCAGGGGCTTCGCACACAATTAGAGTCACTTGTATTATCTGACTTTGGAGATAAGATTGCTGGCTCCGAAGATTCCATTGATTTATTTAGAGCAGCTACCGAAGGTAAAATTGTATTCGCTTTTTTAGACTCAAGGCGGTACGGAGAGAGCTCCAAGGCAATAGGAAAGTTTATCCTTCAAGACCTGAAATCTACATCCGCAAGGATCGACTCCGAAATCCCGAAAGAGTTACGCAAACCCTTTACTGTCATCATCGATGAGTTCGCAGACCTTGCCCAAGAAGATTTTATTGGCTTTTTAGATCGGGCACGAAGTTCTAAAATTGGTGTAGTAGTGGCACATCAGGAGCTGTCTGATCTAATTCGTATCAGTCCTGAATTTGCCGGAAGGCTTATGGGAAACACTTCAACCCTCTATGCATTCTTACAAAAGCGCCCCGAGAGTGCAGAGATAATATCGGGGATTGCAGGGACAAGGACCGTATGGAAAAAGACATTACGAACAAAGCGGATACTGTGGTGGGATGTTGCGACTGGAGACAATTCATCAAGGGAAACTGAGGAATTTAACATTCACCCAAACATGATTAAATCTCTTGAAGTCGGGCAATGTGTAGTGATAAAAAAATATCCTAGGTCAGAGTCCTATTCGGTGGACGTCTTGCTTAAAAATACATAGTAAATTCAGTATGTTTGGCGTCATGGATTTTATGGTATATTGATTAGGTAACAAGGAGTTTTAAAATGGCAGACCAAAAACCTAAGATAGGCAAAAAGGGCGGAGCAAAACGCGTTGCTCAAAAGATTGCAGCCATGCGAAGGGAACCGCTCTCTAAAAATATTTTTGATATTATTGAGAAGGCCAACCAGAGTCCCAAATCAGTTCCCAACAAGAAGTCGGCTAAACCAAAATCTGATCTGGATATTTGATGTCGAATGTTTGGGGGTATAGTGATTTACTGACGTTACTGGAAGAACGATCGAATCTAAAAAGCGGTTTGGTTGTAGATACCAATGTTTTAATCTCTGCCACCTATGATTCTGATTCGTTTTATGAGCCAACGATTGAATTCTTAGATATGGTTTTTGAAAATAAAATTCCTCTCTATTATAATTCCAATGTTAAAATGGAGTTCCTTGAGATTCACAGAAGAATTATCTTTACGGAATCTCTGCTTGATTTGGAATCTTTAGTAGATAAAAATCTCTTGCCCATTGAGTTTTCAAATAAACTTGGCTCCCTGAGAGCGAAAAGTAACAAGAACAAAAGAGAGTTAAAACCACCTATTCGTTTAGGTGAGGCTGAGCTAAAAGAATATAAAATCGAGATGTTGCAGATAGAATTTGAAAAAAAAGATTTGTGGACTGAGCTTTGTGAAAATCGCGTAGGAAACAAGTTAACGGGGGTCTGGACAGATGCAGAGGATGAGCTGGGTTTAAATATACTTAGTACGCAAAACGAAGATACAACGAAGCATCTAGACAAGGCTCCAGACTGGGCAGATGCAATTAAGATTATGGAAAGCCAAGGGTTATCCAGCTCAGATGCAATGATCGTTAATATGTTTTTGTGCTCAAAATTTGATGCAATTGTAACTAGCGATAAAGATGTCGGTTTGGCAATTGCTAAAATTGGGAATGGTAAGATTTGTATTTTACCTGAAAAGATAAAAACGGCGGTTAAGGATATTATTAAATAAAGTTGTATGCTGAGAAGGGTAAGCCATGAATGAGACAGACTCAATTAACAACTTCACGCTAAACCCAGAAGAAACTCAATCTCTCGTAAGGATTTTTCAAATATTAATAAATGTCGATAAACGTCTTAAGCTTGAAAAATCAAATTTACCAAACACACCTAACAATGAGGCTCAAAATGTGCGGCAGAGCTTATGAAACTTACACCGATGAAGAGTTAGAAATGCGGTACTTAAGTAAAACCGTACGGCTTCCTTTATTAAGAGATCTTAAGCCCAATTACAACATGGCGCCGACTCAGACGTCCCCAATAGTTCTTATCCGAGATAATAAAAAGACAATAGAGCTTTTTAGATGGGGCCTTGTTCCCCAGTGGGCAAAAGACATTAAAAGTGCGGCAAAGTACAGTCTAATAAACGCGAGGGGTGAGGAGATTACAGAGAAGCGTACGTACAAGACACCCTTTAAAAAAAGACGATGTATCATTCCGCTAAGTGGATTTTATGAGTGGAAGAGGACAAAAGATAAAAAAAGGCCATTTGCGATATCATTAAAAGATCAAAATATACTAAGTGTAGCAGGGGTGTGGGAGCATTGGGAGAGTAAAGACGACGGGGAAGTGGTAGATTCGTTTTCTATCATTACGACAAGTGCTAATTCATTAATGGAGAGTATCCACGACCGGATACCGGTAATTTTAAAAGACCAAGATATAGATCAGTGGTTAGATCCGGAAAATGAGAACATCGAGAGTTTACAGAAGTTGCTAAAGCCATGTGCGGCGGGGAAGATGGTGGCGGTGGCGGTGGAGGTGTCAACGATGGTGAATTCGGTGAGGAATAACACGCGGGACCTTTTAAATCCGATATAGGTCGACAAGCTTCGGAGCTTGCGCGCTAGTTCAGCTCCCGTGCGTCCCGCACTCCCGCTTCCTGCCTCGTCGGCAGCTTAGCGCGCGGCGCTCCTTATGGCTTGTCGGATACCAGGGCTGTTAAACCAGTTGTTTTTGGATGACCCCTTCCCAGAAATAAAAATGTAGAATCTTGTTCCAACAAGTGGATGCTAAAACTAACAGTTGATTGAAATTGACCAAAGAGTTACTGCCCGATAAGTTTTGAGTGCCATGAAATCGTTTTGCTTTGTTTTTGCTTTAAGTTTTCTTTTGAGTTGCACCGGTCTTACCGTAAAAGATAGACCGCCCGCAGTTTATGTACTGGGATCAATTCATGGTGCCATGCTGGACGAGCCAAACTATACTCTTCACGATTTCATTTCTGTTCTTTATATTTACAAACCCACTCTTATTTTAACCGAAGTACGTCCAGAATATTTCGATGCCATCGATGGCGTTATACATGGGGCAGTCGAGCAAAGCATTGTCTACGCTTACGCCAAAGAGTCTGGTGCGCAGGTGGTGCCGGTAGACTGGCATAACGATGAGTACAATTTGGAAAATGATCAGAATTACGAAAAGGCAAAAACTTTCAAAAAGGAAATTCAGCCTCTTTTTGATCATTTCAAAAGAAGTATTAGCTCTCTCGTTGAATCTCAAAGTCCTGACACCCAAAATATAATTCGTAAAAGATATGACATAATGGCTAGTCACGGACTTACGGCGCTCCGAAAACGGGATGCGCATATTTGCGAGAATATAAAAAGGCAAAAAGAAAAATTTTCTAAAGGGCCTGTCCTGATCGTTTTTGGACTCGCTCATAAATATTATCTAGAAGACTGCGTTCGCGAATTAGGTATTCAGCCTCTCAGCTTTGAAGGTTGGTACAGCGCTGAGAAGGCGCAAAACGTAATGGTAACAAAGGCACTTGTCGAGAACTCTGTCCAAACCTTCAACGCCGCGAAAGAGTTATCAGGCAATAGACTTCGAGCAGGTTATTATAAAACGGACGTTAAAAATTTAAACGATGTACTCAAGGAACTCGATAACTGGATCGAAAAAGTAAGTCGCTTGAATCCTTAATTTTCTAAATCCAAAAGATTATTATCCAGATTCATACCGGGCTGGCACTGAAAGAAGGGCCATCCAAGCGACTGCGGACTTATGGCCTCGTCGGATTGCCTATCTGGATCTAAAGTTTGCAGCGAAAGTATCGTCCTGAAGGTGGACCATTAGTTTTGGATGTGACTTAAATTCAGCCCACACACCTCCGGCTTTTTCTGCGGCGGTAAAAAAGCATCTACCAAGGAACATTTCATCTTTTGGTACTTTCGAATATTTAACAAAATAGCAGTCAGGTTGTTCAGATAATTTCGTTAAAATATCGATCAATAATTTTTGATCTCTGGTGACAAAACACACTTTAATCTGAGAGGGCTTTAATCCTTTGGTCTTTGCAGCGCCATCTAGGCATATGAAAGTGCCCATCTCATAAAAGTTTAGTGTCATACGTAATTGTTTTCCAAAGGAGTGCATCTGTCAATGGGCACCGGTCATCAAAGAAATTATTCATGGTCAAAAAAAGGACAGCCAAGCGACTGCGGACTCAAGTGCCTCGTCGATAGCGAAGAGAATTAACCGTTTTTGTCCAACGATCTTTGTTTTTTTTTAGCTGAACAATTCTAGCTCGAGCAAATTCCACCATGCCTACTTGCGTTTGTTTTGCTTCGCAGAGTAAAACACCATTGAATTGCTCTTTCAGTAGCCGCAACTGGGTTATTGGGTGTGGCAAACTCTTAAAGGCCCTTTTGTAGATTCTGAGCATCTTATGAAAAGTTAAATGATCTTCATCATTCATTACACATAAATTTTCTGGACTGTTATCCATTTTATCAAAATTAATATGGTGGACGTGTTCAAATGGAGGTAGGCGAAACCCTAAAATTTCCTCTGCTACGAGTCTGTGCTCAAACTGGTAACCTTCAACAGTTCTTTTAAGCACATAGCCGTTTGCATTTTTGGTCTCTGGGGCGAACGTAGCTTGTATATTTTGCAATATTTCCCCTATGGATTCGAATATAATGAAGCTCTATATAGAGGGAAAAAGAATGCAAGCGCAGGGCCAGCTGAGAAAGGCATGGTGGGTGATTCGGGGGATAGGGAAAACGGAAGTTACGTTGCGGTGGCGTTGGTAATGAGATCAGGGTTTTTTTCATCCTTCGTTTCCCCGCTGTTCATAATTGCTCTGCAGGAGTTCTCAATCCAACAGTCACCTTCAATTATATATGTTGCTCTCCTGCCACAACCTTTTACGCCCCAGGTATCTGTAGTGAGCTCTTGAATTTGAAGCTGGTCTTCGGGGCAATCCAAATCAAAGGTTGCTCTTTTAAGAGTGACTGCTTTCATGGTTGAAGCGCAGCCAAGCAAGCTTAAGTAAACCATCGCAATTGCTGTCATTAGAATACGTCGAACCATTTTTAATTCCTAATCTTAGATTTTTCTAATCTCGGGTAAAGACAAACGGATAGGATACAGTGATTACTTGGTCCTTCTGGGCCGGGGGAAATTTCCATGATTTAAATTTCTCCGTAATGCATGATTGAACTTCTAAATCTTTTAACGTCGTCTTTGCGTCGTTTATAGAAACTTTCGTAACAGCTCCAGTATCACTGACTGTCCAGTCAACTACAACTTTACCTTCAATTTCAGGCTTTTTAGCTAATGCTTCTGAATAACAAATTTTAACATCTTTCAAATGTTCCTTAACGACAGATCGGACGTCTTCCCTTTCGGTAGCAGCAAAAGACGACGTCGACAAAAAGAGTATTAGTAAAATAGAAAACCGCATGAAACCTCCCCGAACTGATTATCCTTTAATGGTCTTTTAAGTGATTCTAAAAGTCAAACACCCAATGCTTTTCCTCTGGGAAGCCTCCTCGTCTGCTAAGCGGCCGGACAAAGCTGAATAGATCAATCTAAGGCCTTTAGAGCTGTGGCACCACTCTTGAAGAAGTGTCAGAGGACGAGGCTTGGTCTTGCGGACTCATGGCCTCGTCAAACAAAAAGGGGAGAACTCAGCTCGCCCTTTTTGTCTTAAATGAAACGGATGTTTGAACACCCATCTTTTCAAGGTAAGACAGTAACTTTTCAATACTCAAAGAAGACATTTTTCCTCGTAAAAGTTCGCTAACTCGTGGTTGTGGTACATCGAGTATTTTTTCAAGATCACGGGGTTTAATTTTTTGCTTTTCAACAACATCAAGAATTTTACCGTAAATGTCTGCCTTAACAGTCAGGGTTAAGCTCTCTTGCTCGCTAAAACCCATATCGTGGAAAACAGATTTATTTTTTTTCATAAGTACCTCCTATTAAATTTTCTTTAACCTATTTTTGGCAAGTTCAAGGTCAGCGTTTGGAGTCTTTGCACTTTGTTTTTTAAAGCAGTGAAGGACATAAATTTTGTTCTTCACTTGAATCGTGTAAATAACCCTATACCAGCCTTGATGGTCTTGCTCCTTCAGTTCAAATACCCCGCTGCCAATACTTTTCATGGGACGGCTTCTTAAAGGCATCTTGCCTTGTTGTACTCTGTAAAGTTGAAAGCCAAGATCCTCTCTAATGGCAGGTGGGAACTCGCTTAAGGTTTCTTTACTGTTACCCAGCCAAACAACTTCTTTTAACGACAAAACGTCCCCCTACATACAAGTATATGTATACAATATATCGTATATTAGTGCAAGGTATTATATTAGAAGAGAGAAAGAGTGTTGTATGCAATACCTGGCGGTATTACAGCCGCTAGAGAAGTTTGAAGGGGTGTTGGTGGAGGGGCCCCTATATGTCAGAAAAGATGTCGTGTTGGATTTAATTTAAATATTTAGGGCGATTGAGGTCAGAGTCATGGCATATCGGAATTACATATGCTCCAATCCCCAAATCCGGCGTTGAGTTTGTTGAAGTCGCAAAGATCCGAATGGGGGTTTTTGGACGACTCGACAATTTTAAGGGGCATGCTTTTGAATTGCTGCCATTTGCAATTCCACTTTTACCAACGGAAGGCACTCCGTCAAAAGTTATTGGGTTAGATGGATGGCCTGACCATAAAATTCCTAGACAAGTTAAATTTCGAGTCACCATGATGGAATCAGCGTTAGAACTTTGCCGCGGAGGTTACGCCGTTGCTTACCTCCCAGAATTTGTAGTCGATCTTCACAACGAAAGCACAAAACCTGATTTTAGACTTAAGGAGCTTGAGGTGCCAATGCCGAAGAGAAAAAGCCTTCAAAGTGTGTTTCTTGTGAGACGCCAACAGTCCATTGAAACTACGCTCGAGCGGCAAATAGCAAAATGCTTGCGCTCGCTAAAGTAGAACCTAATCATAAATTTTAGTTATGATACTGATATTCATTAATTCGTTGCGCCCAGAGTAAACATCGCCTACTGGTTGTAGGAGAATTCTCATTTAAAGGAGCATTTCGATGAGCAAGTATTCAAGTTTAGTATTTTCTTTTTTTGTTTTTTTCATTCCTTCACTTGGATCAGCCGATAATTGGAAGAATCTCTACGAATGTCAGAATGGTCGAAATAGAATTTTAATGATGCAAAAAGATACTGCCTTTCAACTTTCCGGCATTCAATGTTTGGATTCGGCTTGTTACCTCGTTGAAGGCAGCTACGGCACCTATGCATTAATTCAAAGTGCAAATGGTATTTTTGAAGGAAATGGTATTTCTCTAAGAGAAGATAGCGCTTCAAAGACAGTCGATATTTTAGTTATAAGAGGGAGTTTGCCTCCGGGACGGTACTATAATTGTAAATTTAGGTAACTTGCCACTACCAGTGTCACTCGTTTAACCGACAGTATCGAGCTTCAGCAGACCAATGCGCAGCGCGCTCAATCGTTCCGTAACTTGGCTCCCTTATTGCAATCAAAAAAGGAAGTGTTTTTTACTTTTGCTCTGCGCATTTGTGCTACGCAAGGGAGAGTAACTTGTCTTTGCTTAGGAGGTAAAAATGGAACGTTTTCGCTCTTTCATGCCCGTAACCAAGTCATAAGGGCGGTTATTGACTATGCGGCTCGAGTTTTGCGGGCGTGTTCGAGTGGTGTTGGCACTTGTTCACCACGACTTGCAAGTCT
>JAWXAY010000002.1:0-34709 GCA_034439715.1 Pseudomonadota bacterium | reverse complement strand
TTGTTCCTTTCAGTGTGGTAACTAAAAGTGTGACATGACTTTGTTGCCTGGCCTTTATCTAATTCCTTTAACCTATTGCAGTAATATCTTGAATTCGGGCTACTCGCATTATCATCAATAAATATTGACATCGCTACATTTGACCTATAAAAAAGTAATCAATGAAACGAAAAAAATCATCCGGTAGAAAAAATCAGCAACTTTTGTTGGATCAATCCTTTAAATTTAAAAGATATTTTGGTGGAACACTGCTAAAAAACTCAAATGCTAAGACGGCAAGACCTATTTCCACCAAGGAGGCCATGCATATCGTGATGAGATCTAGTCTTGCAAAAGGAAAGCATTCGATGCTGCAAAAGAATTTGGCTCATAAAATTCGAATGACTATTGACATGCAGGCGAAACGCTTTCACGTCAAAGTCTATGAATTCGCCAATGTGGGAAATCATATTCACCTACTTGTCCGCGCAAGCCATAGGGACCTATTTAAGGGCTTTTTACGAGCGATCAGCGGTTTGATTGCCCGAATCTCTCTCGGAGTTGAGCGCGGTTGCGCTAAGGCCCTGAAGTTCTGGGATCAGAGGCCATTTACCCGAATAGTGTCATGGAAGAGAGACTTTGAAGGTGTAAAAAAATATGTGGTCCAGAATTTTAATGAGGCTATGGGGTTTATTCCTTTTACACCCAGAAAATATATGTCAAAATATATCTCAACGGCGTAAGAAGAGGACCAAGATATGAAAAGTTTTTGTCTTATAACGATGATTTTGTTCACTAGTGCCTGCACAGGACAGCCGAAAACCCTTCCGCCAGAAAGCAAGTACGAAGAGTATACTAGCTTAATGTTGAATGTGGGCAATAAATTTGTTGAAGAAACCGATGCCAAAAAATTACATAAAGCTGCGGTTTCGACCCAAACAGTACGCTTAATTTCCTGTTCTGATTTTAATGATGAATGTTCCCTCTACGGCAAATTTATTTCTCTGGTTATTCAATCGTCTGCCGATGGGACACTAGCTCCTTCGGAACGAAAAGAACTCCGCAGCCGCTTAGCAGAATTGCGAGCTGCTATCGAAACGGGAAAAAAAAAGCTCCATGAAGCTTGGGCCAAGAAAAAAACCTAAAGCACGTTTAGAAGTTTTTGATAAATTCCACCGAAAGCGCCATTACTCATAATTAAAATTACGTCTCCGGGCTTAGCACCCAGTTTCAAGTGGGTCACGATGGCATCTACATCACTAAACTTTTTTGACTTAACACCCTTAACGCTAAGGGCTTCGACAATGCGATCAGACGATAAGCGGTCGGTCTCAATAATATTAGTCTGGTTGTAGGGCTCAGACAAAACGACTTCATGGCTTGAACTAAAAGCATCAACATAGTCTTTTTCAAACATTTTTCTCCGCGAAGTTGCCGAGCGCGGTTCAAAAACCGAAATAACTTTTTTAGTGGGATATTTTTTCTGAACGGCCTCTACAGTGACCTTAACAGCGGTAGGGTGATGAGCAAAATCCTCAATGACCGTAATGTCATTGGGACTTCCTAGCACTTCTTGTCGGCGTTTCACCCCTTCAAATGTAGCCATTGCCTCTACAGCCTTTTTTAAATTCCATTTTCTTTCTCTAGCCATGGCATAACATCCCAATGCATTAAGCAGATTGTATTCGCCAAACATCGGGATCTTTATGCGATCTGCAAGTACTCCATGTTGAAGGACCTCGAACTCCGTATAGTTATCAGTTTGCACAACTTTTCCTAAACGGTAATCGCCCTCAGTCCGACCATAAGAAATACTTTTAACAGCTCTGCCCGTTTTCAAAAGTTTTTTAATGTTTTGGTCATCGGCGTGATAGACAAGTAACCCCTCGTTAGGAATCTTATCTAACAATTGCTGAAATGCTTTCATGACGTCATCAAGGCTATTGTAAATGTCAGCATGATCAAATTCCACACTCGTTAATATTACAAAACGAGGTTTATAATATATAAACTTAGGCACCTTGGCAAAAAAGGCAGTGTCGTATTCATCACCTTCTATAACAAAAACAGTACCCTCAGGTTTTCTAAAGGAATGTGGAAAATTCTTGGGTATTCCGCCAATTAAAAAACCGGGCTTATATCCACATTTGTCGGCCAACCAGGCTAAAAGAGCTGTAGCTGTCGTTTTACCGTGAGTGCCCGCCACCACATAACTTTCTCGATCATTGATGACTAACTCTCCTATCATCTCCGGCAGACTTTTAAAGGGTATTTTCATCTCTTCGAGTTTAATAGCCTCAGGATTCTTTTTTGTAATAACGTTGCCCACAATCACTAAATCTGGCTTGGGATCGAGATTCTCTGGCTTATATCCCAGCTTAATATTAATGCCGAGCTCTTTTAACTGAGTGGACATCGGCGGATAAATATTTTCGTCACTTCCAGAAACCTTATAACCCATGTCACGTAATATTCCGGCCAGACTAGCCATAGCTGTACCACAGATGCCCATCATATGAATGTGAGCGTTTTTCTTTAAAGCACCAATCAACATTTGTTACCTCACTAACGTACGAAACACCCAATCGTGTATTTGGGGTCTTAAATCATCGCGAAACCTAAAGTTATCTCTATCCGGATAAGTCCGATTACTTAGTATTACGATCAATAAGTCAACCTTAGGATCAAACCAAATAGAGGTACCAGTAAATCCCGTATGCCCAAAAGCCTCATCCGAAAAAAAATGCCCGCAGCTGGATTTGGGACGAGAGGGCTTCATAAAACCTAACCCCCAGTCCCCTTTATGCGTCGATTTACTCGTAAATAGCCTTAGCGTAGATTGTCTAAAAATATCACAGAACCCAATACCATCAAACAATGTCTCGCGAATTTTTAGCCCCCACTCGCAGAGATCATTCATATTCGAAAAAAGTCCAGCGTTTGAAGAAACTCCCCCGAGTGCCCAGGCGTTATCATCAAAAACTTCCCCTTGAATTTTTTTCTTGCGCCACTTACAATTTTCGCTAGGCGCATAGGCTTCTGATGAATTTATTGAGCGGTTTCTCCAATGAAAATTCATATCTCTTAAGCCATATTGAAGATTAAGTTCATGCCAGATTTCAACAAGGTTTTTTTCGCAAACTTTTTCTAACAAACATCCTAATATCATAAAATTAATATCCGAATAAAGAGACTTGGAGTTATCTCCCAAGGGCTCGCCTTGTAAAAGTGGCCGCAATATTTCAGAGTACGACTTGTCTTGATTACTGGGGTCTTTGATGATCGACGAATAATAGGGATTCCATGCCTTTTGACCCGAGCTATGATTGAGGAGTTCTTTAATAAAAACTTTGTCATGGGGATACCAAGGTAAATATTGTTTTACAGTTTGGTCGATATCTATCTTTCGTTCTTCATAGAGTTCCATAATTTTAGCGGTGGCAAAAATAATTTTAGTTAGACTAGCAAGATCGTAAAACTCATATGTTTTTCCGGCCAATTCGTCGATTTTCTTGTGTCCTTGAATATAGGCCCGTACACACACCCCGGGGGTTACGCCGTGGATTCCCTCTTCAAGTAGTTTATTCAGAGACGTACTTTTCATTTCTGTATACCAGTGTCGATTTTTATTTTTCCCATACTTTTCTGGCTGTTTTTTCCTGGGGCACCGCAAGTCAAAGTGGCCTTGGTATTTAGGGGTATCGGCAGTTTATCTTTACCATGCCCAGCCTTCAATCCACAAAATACCGGAAACTTTTGTGCCTTAGCAAAACGTCCAATTACAGGCCAAACCTTATCGCTGCCATCGGGCTCACTTCCCTCAATAAATGCACCAAAAATAATGGCCTTCACTTTTTTTAAAACGCCATGTTGTTCTAAAAGTTTGAGGCACCGATCGATCCGGTAGCCCCGCTCACCGATATCCTCAAAAAATAAGATAGCGCCCGCGGTGTTCACCTGCCAAGGCAACTTTAACGTGGATACAAAAACAGTCAAATTGCCGCCTAATACTTTCGAGTGGATTTTCTTTTTTCTTTTGGCAGCAGTATTCATGGGGATTAGCCCCCCATAAACCACCTCTTTGATTTTGCCGAAAAAAATTTCTTCAAGAAGCTTATCATCCCGAGGTGTCGTTTTTTTTAAGCCCCAACCTTCAAATAGGGGGGCATGTAATACTGGCCAATTCCATTTTCTAATTACAAACCCAAAAAAACTCGTCACATCGCTGTAACCTACAATTAGTTTTGTTTTTTTGGGAGGCGGTATCTTTTGGAGGCCGTCTAAAAGTCGGATAAAGCCGTAGCCCGCACGCACCGACCAAATGATTTTGCTTTTACTTATAAGCGCCGCTTTGAGGTGTTTTAGCCGAATCTTATCGCTGTTGCTGCAGATCACATCAGGCCCAAAAATATTCTTAGGAACATTAGTATAAATTGGCCACGATTTGATTCTTTGAACTGCCGCCTGCAGGTTTTTCTTTTCGGTGCGAAATCCAGGGGCAACTATATCAAGCTGATCTCCTGGCCCCAGCGATTCCCATTTTTTCCCAACTTTTTCCATAAGATAAGTTTAAGTCGGGAGACCCGCAACCAGCAACTAGTTTTTTATCTAGACTAAAATCTAGTCTTTTCAGCTCACCACAACCAGCTCACTGATTTAAGCTAATTTACTTTGAACACTGAAAATCCAACGATTCACCAGATCTCTTGCCAGTTTGACCGTCAATCATTCTTAGTTCCCCGGCAATTTTTCCAGGTCGCGTTTCAATATATCGTTTGCCTAGAATAATAAACTGGTAAGTCAATATTTGAGCATTTCCTTTAAGAGAACCGGTAGCGATAATACAATCGGTACAAAACATAGATTCATAACTGACGTCTGAAAGTTTAAATCCTTCATTACTTTCAAGCGAGTCGCCGACAAAAATCTGCAGATTTTTTTTATCAAACCAAAATGCGTTACCCTTAGATTCGCAATAATAAGCAATATCTTTCTCGGGAATAGGTACAATGTCTATTCCAGGTAGGTCTAACTGTGCTATGGTAATAACCGAAAACAACGTAGCGACTAAAATTCCTAAAACTTTCTTCATATTTACTCCTGAAATAGTGTTGTTAAATTTAGTGCAGGTTATATGCCACCACAATTGCGCATATACTCTCACACAGAAGTTTTAAAGTATTTTGGCGGCGCCATTTCGGGCCCACATGCCATAATTTGTCTAATTTGCTCTGTCACAACAACTCTAATTGCCCTGAGCTGGCGCAATCCTTGCTTTATACGTCTTTGCTTGGGATTCCTTAGGAGAAAACCGCTCGTGCGTTGGCTGCTCTCTTTGCTTATTCTTAATTTTTATCCGATGGCGTTGAGTTTTGAACACCAAAGGCCCGAAATTCGTGAAGCACTTTTTCAGTGCCGCCTCGCTATGAAAGACTACTTTGACCTAAAGGAAAGTGCCTCCATCCAAGAGATTTCTCTCGACGAGGAAACACTTGGAATCTCATTACAATCTGCGGATATAAATATTATACGAAAGATCTCAGAAAATAAAAAGGCCGCGGTCGAAAACACCTTTGCCAAAAACTATGAAAACCAACTAAAAATATGCCAGCGAAAAACTCATGATAAATCAGAAATCGAAGATTTTTATCGCGCTTTCAAACGCGAGTACAGAGATATTGATTGTGAAGCAAAGCTTGTCGATTCCAACCTAAAACCTTCAGAAGTTAAAACCCTTTGTCAGGGAGCAAAGTATTTTGATCTCGTCTTTTTTAAATCAGAAAACCGACGACCTAACCTCATACTTATTGGCGAGACTCACGTAATGGGTAGTGGGGCTGAGCTTGCTGGGCAGCAGATTTTAGACACCTTTAAATTACGCGCTGTCGAGGGATACAATGGTAAGTTCGACTCCAGAAACCTGATGGGTGTTGGTTACGAATTTGTTATGACACTGGCAAAGATCGGATTAATTGGAACCTCCAACATCATTAGAGCGCGAAATAACGGCTATTATCTATGGTCCGATGGCGATCAATCAGAAATATTTTTTAATAAAAACCTAGTATCAAATAAGCCCGTAGGATTAAGAGATGCAATCAATCAGGCCAGAGGTGCCTCCGTCAGCATTAATCTTGAGCGAAGTCGGGATATTCGCGAAGAGGTTGCCGCTAATTGCAAAGGCTACTCGACATGTTACGGAGCCGTCTATCACCGCTATATGATTGAGCGTAGAAGTGATGATATGGCGAAAACATTGACTAGCCTAATGCCTATTGTTTATCCGCAAAAGACCCTAATCGCTATTGTGGGAAGACTTCATATCCCTGGGTTAAGCGAGCGGCTAAAATGCAGCCTTGATGTGTTGCCAAAGCTCATAGGCAGGCCACACATGGAGAACTCTTGGCCGAAGGATATTAGTAACAAATCTTCCTGTATTTGACAGATCTGATTAGTTCCGCCAAAATATTCTGAAATGCAAAAAATCAAACATTTTGTCATCACTTCATTTCTCGGCGGACTCTTAGTCATACTTCCGGCAGCCATTTTATTTTTAGCTTTCCGTTGGGTCTTTCGCACTACCACAGGGTTCGTTAGTCCGATTGCGGAAATACTCACGGCCACTAATCACGTGCAGGAGACCCTCGCTGATATTCTCGCTCTCGGAATACTATTTGTCGTATGTTTTATGTTAGGGTTAAGCATTAGAACGCGAGTGGGCGCCATAGTTCACAACTTGATCGAGGTCAATTTTTTGAGTGCCTTTCCGGGTTATCAACTGGTCAAGGACACCGTCAGTCAGTTTATTGGCTCCAGCGGCAAAAGTCAGTTTTCACGAGTGGCACTCGTGCGCGCATTTGATAACGAAGTGCTTTCAACAGCCTTTATAACTGCTACCCATGCTGATGGCAGCTATACTGTCTTTATTCCAACCGCTCCCAATCCTACCTCAGGGCTCATTATGCACTTACCTGCAAGTCGGGTAACTCCCGTTGAAGTGAGTGTCGAAAATGCCATGAAAACCGTGATTGGGTGTGGTGCGGGTTCACAGGTTTTATTTAAGAAAAAATAATTCAGAAATTTTGGCTTCTTTAGCCCAATCAGCTAATGACCATTTTAGGGCTTGCTCTACGATAACCGCATCCTCTCCCGTCAAAAAAAACCTTGGCTTGCCGTAAACTTTCAAAAACTCTCCGTAGGTTGCCTGTATCGCCGACCTATAGTTTTTTCGGGCTACTATTATTCTGTTTTTTTGTTCTTCCGTAATTTCGATAAGTCTTTTACTTTTATAGTCGTAAAATCTTTTCTCTTCGAAATTTAGAAAAGGCAATTTTAATGGTGAATGGTTATTAAAAACCTGCAAAAACGCAGGGTTGTCAAACCAACTTAAAAAATCGACACTACCTTTACGAATATAAATTTCAAAAACATTTTCATCTATCGCATTTTTGGTTGTCCACCCCTCCCAAGTTCGATGATTTATATCAGAGGCTAGGCGATCGACAGTAAGTTTAAGTTTTGCAAGATCTTTAGTACCCTCCCTGACTTCCAGTCCAATATTTACCTTTCCGCGATGAAGTGTCCTTGAAGTATAGGTAGCGGCCGCTCGAAGTCCCAAGTTTATCATTTTAGTATTTTCGCCAGGCGACAAAGTCTCTAGAAACTCTTTAGGGTCTGGATCAAACGAGGGATGAGAACGAAAGGGGTTTTTGGCAAAGCCTATAAATTGATTTAGATGAAGGCCCTCTTCAAGACCCGCGACTACAAGATGATCATTTTGGTATTTCAGCCAATTGATAAAGGCGTCATAATGCACTTTCGGGTAGTTCTGAGGTAGACTAAATACAATGTGAAAATGAATCGAACGCGTATTACCATTTGCCCTAGTTACCTCGCTTAGTTGTTTAAAGATCACTTCGGGATCAATCTCGTATTTTTTATGCGTAACCTCCAAGTTGGGTATATCCTGCTTAAGAGGCGAAAGAAAATAAGGTTTATTCTGTGTCGCCACTACGCCCTCAGCTTTCGCATCATATAGAAGACGAAATTTTTCTTTGGAATCCTTTTTCTGCCATTCACTATCTGACACTTCACTTAGCTTATACCAATCGGACAATCCCTTAGAAGTTTCTGCCGGGTCTTCTTTTTCGAAAGACATTGTGGTACCTAAAATCGTTTTTCTAAAAAAGGGATGTTTACCAGCCCAACTACCGAGAAAACTGTGAAATAGATCACTTTCGGACTCATAAAGAAAATCGTACATTAAAAGCGCATGCCTATCGCTCTTGACCCAACGACTGAGATGCCGATAGAGGGCCGCTTCGCTATTAGATTTAAATAAAATTTGATAAAGATCACGTAGCTCATATTTTCTCTCAAGACTGGTTTTAGCAATATCACTAACTATGTCGTAGGGATTATCGAGACTGGATAAAGTTTTCGCTAGAAAGTCTTTTATGTAAGTACTATGGTGGCCTAGTTTGACTAAGTGAGGCTGATCTGTTTTTAACTTCTCAACCGTGTAAGGTTCAAAAAATAGCTCATGACAGCGAGCTGCTGAGCTTGGCCCCGCATGGGCTGAGAGGGCATAAACGAAAATAAAACTACCTGTCAAAAACCTAGTCAATATGGCACTTCTGCGCTCCATTGTAGGGTATATATTTATGGCTGTGATCGTTCTATGCATAAGTTGTATTACTAAGCAGAATTTATGCCACTTTTGGTAGGACTAAACCGGGTATTCCCCATCAAAGCAGGCGGCACAATACTTTTGTTTTGAAGAGTTCACACCCTTCATCATGCCTGCAACAGATAGGTAGCCAAGAGTATCTGCACCAATAAACTTTCGAATTTGTTCTAGTGTTTGATTGGCCGCAATGAGTTGCTCTTTTTGGGGAGTGTCGACACCATAGTAACAGGGTCCGGTTGTGGGTGGCGAGGCAATTCTCACATGTACTTCTTTAGCTCCTGCCAACCGAATTAAATTAATAATTTTTTCAGACGTTGTTCCGCGGACGAGCGAATCATCCACTACTACAATACGTTTACCCTTTAGTATTGCCGTCTGAGGATTGAGCTTTATTTTTACACCAAGACTTCGAATGGATTGCTGTGGCTCAATAAACGTTCTACGAATATAGTGATTTCGAATAATCCCCATATCAAATGGAATTTTACTTTCCTGCGAATAACCCAGCGCCGCCGCAATACCACTGTCAGGAACTGCAATCACCATATCAGCGCTGGCCGGTTGCTCTTTGGCGAGTTCCACACCCATTTGCTTTCGCGATTCATAAACACTTTTGCCAAAAACCACGGAATCTGGACGTGAAAAATATACATGCTCGAAAACACATTGCGAAAGTTTTTTAGGTATCTCCGCTAAAAATTCGCTATGTTCGCCGCTTTTATCCACCCAAAAAATTTCGCCAGGTTTTATTTCACGTACAAATTTAGCGCCTATTAAATCAAAGGCTGTGGTTTCAGAGGCTATTACGGTGGCTTCTTCGCCGTCGGCGTTCTTTCTCTTTCCTAAAACAAGTGGCCTAAAGCCATGGGGATCACGCACTGCCAAAAGGCTCTCATGAGTTAGTATCGTTAAACTGTAAGCGCCCTTAACTTTTGGCGCTTCTTCTTTTATACACTTCACCAAATCTTGGCTGGGATTTTTTGCTAGTAAGTGAAGTAAGCACTCAGTGTCACTGGTACCCTGAAAAATAGAACCTGTTTCTTTTAACTGTTTTCGAAGTTCATCGGCATTTACAAAGTTGCCATTATGAGCAACCGCAAGTGGTCCTGTCATCATCAATGCAGTGAGCGGCTGTGCGTTTGCCAAAAGATTTTGACCCGCAGTAGAATACCGGCAGTGGCCGATGGCTGCTCGGCCTTTCAGCCTATCTAGATCGGATTCACGAAATACATCGGCCACTAATCCCAAGCCCTTGTGTTCTATTTGTACATTTTCATTGAGAGTGACCATCCCGGAAGCTTCTTGTCCGCGATGTTGCTGCGCATAAAGTCCAAGGTAAGCAATTCGACTAGCTTCATCAGAATCCCAAATACCAAATAAGGCACACTCATCATGCCAAGCCTTCAAAATTGGCCTCCCATCCTGAATTATAAATTTGATTCAACTCGCTTGTACTTACGACTAACTTATCGCCGAGAATCAGTTTCTCAGCTATCGTACTCCCCAGTTCCACAATGTGGTATTGATTATCACGATAGCGATTTAAGAAGTCACAAGCGGCTTTTACTGAAAATAAAACTTCATAAAATACCTCCGAAAAAAGACCCCGGGGTTCACTGAGTAATTGTGCCATGACATCTGATTTTATCTCGACCCCAATATTGAGAGAGGCCATGCGGAATAAGGCGTAGGCCAAACCAAATTTGCCCACAACTCTACTTGATATCACGTCGCCGTCTGCTCCCATTTTTTCAATGGACTTGATGAAGTAGGCTAACTTAGAGATGTTAAATTCACCAAGACCTTTAGCATTGTTGTTTACTGCACCCTCAAAATAAATTTGGGGTAGTCTAACTAAATACACTCTCTCAGCTTTATTTTGAAATGAGTCCTGCGGAAGACTTTGCTTGTCAGATCTCAGTCCGACAAGGCCCGTGCTGGGAGTAGAAGTTATGTTTTCACCTTCTGTTTCGTTATAAAAACTAACGTTGCCACTAATTATTGGTGCATCAATTGCCTCACAAAAAGAATTCATACCTTTTAGCGAAGCCACAAACTCACTCATAATTTCATTCTTTTCAGGGTTGCCGAAATTAAGACAATCCGTAACTGCTAAAGTAGTAAAACCTTTCGCCGCCATTTCTAAAGCCGGATAGGCAACAGCATCAATTCCACCAACGTAGGCGTCAAACCGCATTACGTAAGGCCTGCAACCCACTGCGATCGCTAAACCTCGGTTGCTATGATCTAGTCTCAGTACCGAAACAGAATGATTAGCATCTCTTTCGGTGCGAGCACCCACTCGCTGATCGTACTGCCCATAAATCCAACTTCGACTGCAGCCTTCGATACTGCCCACGATTTTCTTAAATGTTTTTTCGTTTTCTTTCTCCTCTGCCACTAAAATTTTGAGTTCTGACAGGCGGTTTTTAGCTTTCCACTCTGAGAATTCTCTTTTATAGGCAGGACAATTATCGACTAACAAATCAGGATCAATTTCGGTTAGAATTTCATTGTGCCAATAGAGCCTCATCACTTGCTCAGAAATAACCTTTCCTATGGGGCTTGCTTCAAGGCCCCAATGAGTAAAAACTCCTTTTAGCTCTTCAAATTTTTTAGGTTCACAAATTAATAGCATGCGCTCTTGGCTCTCAGAAAGTAAAATCTCTTCAGGTCCAACAGTAGAATCTCGAAGCGGGACCTGATCTAAATGAATTTCCATTCCCACTTTACCCTTTGCAGCCATTTCAAAACTAGAACTGGTAAGTCCTGCAGCGCCCATATCCTGAATAGCCACCACTAGTTCTTTATTCATGACCTCGATACAACTTTCGATAAGTAACTTTTCAAAAAAGGGATCACCAATTTGTACATTGGGTTTTTTATGAGAAGAGTCTTCACTAAAAGATTCACTGGCCATACTGGCGCCATGTACGCCGTCTTTGCCCGTTTTTGCACCCACATAAACTACTAAATTACCCACACCCTTGGCGCGCGAGATACAAATCACATCTTTAGGTCCAAAATATCCAACGGACATGGCGTTTACTAAAATATTTTTATTATAGGAGCGATGGAACTCAGTTTGTCCGGTGATTGTTGGCACCCCGACACAATTGCCGTAGCCACCAATTCCGCGTACAACGCCGTCAACAAGCTCTTGCATTCGAGGGGCCTGGATGTCACCGAAACATAAGTAATTCGCCGAGGCTATGGGCCGAGCTCCCATAGTAAATATGTCTCTTAATATCCCGCCCACGCCGGTCGCCGCCCCCTGAAAAGGCTCTATATAGCTCGGGTGATTATGACTTTCCATTTTAAAGGCGATTTTTTCACCTTCACCTAAATCAATGATGCCGGCATTTTCACCAAAAGACTGCAAAACCGTTTTGTTCTCTCGATAGAGGTTTTTTAAATGCACCCTCGAGCTCTTGTAAGAGCAATGTTCACTCCACAAAGCTGAAAATAACGCAAACTCAATACCCTTAGGTTCGCGCTTTAGCAAAGATTGAATTTTTTTATATTCATCTTGAGAAATTCGATAGTGTTTTAATTTTCTAATAAGATCCATCACGTCAGTTTCCTATTAATGTCCCAGCGCTGTAAAAAAATTTTTTCCAAAATCGGCACCCATCCAAGCAAATAGTGCCCTCTCGGGGTGAGGCATAAGCGCACCAACATTACCCTTTTCATTTTTGATTCCCGCAATATCGTTGAGCGAGCCGTTGGGGTTGACCACATACTGCCACCAAATTTGCTCTCGATCCTGCATTTTTTTAATGGTATCTTTTTCGGCGTAATAGCGTCCGTCGCCGTGTGCAATCGGAAGGTTTATTCGTTCGTCTTTTTTAATGTTTGCCGCCCAAAAAGAAGAAGGGTTAACAAGTTTGATCTCGCTCCAAGAATCGACAAAGCGAAGTCCCGCATTTTTAATTAAGGCCCCCTCTAATAATCCGGCCTCACACAAAATCTGAAAGCCATTACAAATTCCTAAGATAGGTCGTCCCAAGTGATTGGCCTCCCTCAAGGAATCCATAGCTGGACTGCGCGCGGCCAATGCTCCCGAGCGTAAGTAATCCCCGTAGCTAAAGCCGCCTGGCACAAGAAAAGCCTCAAATTCCTTGGCATTAAAATGGTCAGCGTGCCAAAGCCACTCGGGTTTTCCACCGGACTTTTCGACGGCTTTCCAAGTGTCAAAATCACAATTGGTGCCTGGAAATCTTAAAACTCCACACTTTTTCATGTTTTCTTCACAGTATTTCTATCCTGTAATTTTCGATTAAAGGGTTATGTAACACAGATTCTGCCATCTCCTCAGCATGTTTTAGTGCCTGGTCTTTATCACTCAACCGAATATCTAATTCCACATAGCGCCCGACTCGCACGCTTTCTATATTTTTACCTTGATCCTTAAAAAGCTTAAAGACGGCTCTGCCCTGGGAATCAAGAAGTTCACTTCTCGGCATAATTCTCACTCCGATTTTCATACTTTACCTCCCCAAAAATAACTTAAACGAGTCCATACCTCTTCGTAGGCTTCTTTAACTTTACCCAAATCTCGACGGAAACGGTCTTTATCCAACTTCTCACCGGATTTTTTATCCCAAAGCCTACAACTGTCTGGTGTAATTTCATCGCCCAGTATTATTTGCTCTTTAGAGTTTCTACCGAACTCTAATTTAAAATCCACTAGTTCAATATTGATCGCACTCATCGTTTGAATTAGCACTTCATTGACTCTGAGGGCGAGAGTTCTGAGCTCATCCAACTCAGCAACGCTTTTTACAGCACCGAGTAAAAGCGCGTGGTCATCGTTAATGAAAGGGTCACTCCATTCATCTTTTTTGTAAAAAAACTCAACGAGAGGTTTATCTAGCTTTTTTCCTTCCTCCATCATGAATTTTTTAGCAAGGGACCCTGCTATAACATTTCTCACCACAACTTCGAGAGGAATCATTTTTAGTTTCTCAACTATATTTTCGGTACTGGTCAATTCTTCAACAAGGTGAGTGGGAATTTTATTTTTTTTCAAAATCTTAAATATTAGATTTGCTATTTTGCAGTTGAGTTCACCTTTATTGGCAAACTCCCCTTTCTTTAGGGCATTAAATGCGGTCAGCTGGTCTTTGAACTCTAGCCACAACAGATCATCAAAATTTTTGACCGTAAAAACTTTTTTTCCTTTGCCTTCATAATGGAGACTTTCTTTTTCAAACTTCACGACATTTGATCCTTAGTTAAGCGACCCAACATTTTACCAATTGATTTTTTATACTGCTCACCTGAAAAAATATCATAAATGGCTTTTTTAGAAAGAAGTTGGTGAATTTTTCGATGCGCCAAAAGTTTGTCTTGCAACTTCTCGTTAGCTTTAAGTTTGTGGCTCACCTCTTGAATAAGACCATAGGCCTCATCACGAGGCAAACCCGACTTAATCAAGGCTGTTAATACCTGCGAGCTAAAAAGCTGCCCTTGTGAACTATTCATATTGGCTTTCATTCTCGCCTCATTGACAAACAGTCCCTCTATAAGGTCACTCATTCTCATAAGTGCATAATCCGCCAGAATAAAAGCATCGGGAAACACCACGCGTTCTACAGCTGAGTGACTAATATCTCGTTCGTGCCACAAGACGATGTTCTCCAAAGCCGGCCCTGCATAAGAGCGCAGCAAGCGTGCAATTCCGGTGATATTCTCCGCGCTAATGGGATTCTTCTTGTGTGGCATTGCACTCGAACCTTTTTGCCCTTTCGAAAACCCCTCAACCACCTCACCCACTTCCGTGCGCTGCAGATGTCTCAGCTCGGTAGCCAGCCGTTCAAGTCCTGCACCCAAGAGTGACAAGCTCAATATAACCTCGGCGTGTCGGTCGCGAGGGATAACCTGGGTGGCTATAAATTCGGGTTTTAATCCTAAACGTTCACTCACTTTTTCTTCAACTTCTATCGGCTGATTGGAATACGTGCCAACAGCTCCGCTCAATTTACAAATAAGTATATTGGCAATGGCACTCCTGATCCTAATTTCGTTTCGCTTTAGTTCTGCTAAAAAGCCTGCCATCTTTAAGCCAAAAGTCGTCGGTTCTGCATGCATACCGTGGGTTCGCCCCGCACAAAAAGTAAATTTATGTTTCTTAATTTTTTGGTGGAGAGCACTTTTTAATTTATTAAGGGAACTCAAGAGAACTTTTTCGGCGTCCCGAATCTGCAAACTGAGTGCGGTGTCAAGTACGTCGGAACTTGTCATGCCAAAATGTACGAACTTGCCAAAGGGCCCCACACTTTCAGCCACACTATTTATAAAGGCAATCACATCATGCTTGGTCTTTTTTTCAATTTCTAATATTCTTTTGATACTAAATTTTGACTTCTGCTTAATGGCGAGGGCAGCCTCCTTTGGTATAATTCCCAATTCAGCTTGGACTTCGGCGACGGCCTTCTCCACCTCGAGCATTTTTGCAAAGCGACTTTCTGTCGCCCAGATTTCTGACATTTCTTCTCGAGTATAACGTTCAATCATTGTCGTTCCTTAGTTTCCTTCATTTTAATAGCCAAGATGTCATCCCGAATCTGTTGCTGATAGCGATAGCGCCCATTGACATTCATATTTTCCCAATATTCTGGTCCATCAAAATAGACATTGTTGTAACGACCGGTTTTTAATCGATCCAAAGTAGAATTCTCGAAAACGGGATAAGGACAAGCTCCCAGCTCAGAGTAATCGTAGTAATAGTCTTGGGGCATATCCTGAACTTGAGTCTTAGACCCAGGTAGCTTTCTCTCAAATAACCCGGTCAGTTCATCACCTAAAGATTTGAGATAGGCGCCTTGAAATCTTTGTGACGAGGGGACTCTCATCCATACATCATAGTCGCCTTTTTTTACCGTCTTTTGCACAAAAGAGAGATTGCTGTGGGTCCATGACAAATAAATGTTTTCAATCAACATAAATCGAGAAGGAAGAAGGTCATTAAAATAGTCACTGTCGAGAACAACTCGGTACCTCATCCAATTCCATTGTGGCGAAATCGCTCCCCGCGGAAAAAGGCGGCCATGTACACTATCGGGAGTTCTTTGCGACTCCTCGCTCGACAAACACCAAATTAAATACTTTGTGCGATAAAGTCCGGAGTTGGCACAAGAGAGTTCCACTCCACCAATTACTTTTCCTTCAAAGTAAAGATCGTCAATTTTTACTTTTGGTATGACTTGCACGCCTTGTGACTTGCACCAAGAGAGTGAGCGCTCCAGGCCTTCCAGAGAGGATTGCCTTAGAGAATAATCGTCAAATATTGGCAAAGCCGAACCATAATTCATACCCTCATGACTAGGGAGATAGACATTTGCGGCTGCCTGATGGCAAAGATCCGCCAACCATTTTTGGTGGAACTCTTGACCGGCGACACCTTTTTTTTCACCTTTTTGCATCAGGTAACGTTCGGTTTCAACTGAAAGACCAGATTTCAAAAATTGATATTTATAAAGAGGGCCTTTTAATTCAAGCGGTCCCTTGTCCCACCAAAGCGAAAAACCAGATTCCACTTTTTCTTGGGGCGAATCTTCAAGCAAACAAGAAACTTGCAGGCTTTCCATTCTATCAGTTCTAAAAATTCCAAATGGGCCCTCCCAATCTGCCGGCGTCCAACGTCCCATATTGCCAGTAATGTCGGCCAAGGCCACTTTAAATCCCTTAAGTGATAAATCAGCCGCCAACCAATGTCCACGGCCGTAGGCCGACACGATTAATACTTCTGAGTTCATTTCCATGATAAAATGGCTCTCCGAATAAGGTTTTGCTCCTCGACATGAATCTTAAATTCACAGTCCTCAAATGATAACCTGTGTAGCGCATCCCCTGCCAATACTTTTTTTTGAATGACAATGGGACCCGCGTCCATTTCTGGAATCACTTCATGTACTGTGACTCCAAGGTCATTCTGCTCATTATAGGCGCGCTCAATACTCTTAAGTCCCTCATATTTTGGCAAAAGGCTTGGATGAAGATTTAAAATTTTGTAGCGCCATTTGTCGACAAAGATCTTTGGCAAAAGTCGCATAAAACCCAGTAAGAATATGCGGTCTATTCGGGCCTTTCTTAGTTCTATATCAAGCATTTCCCAGTCAACTGGGTTAGGTAAAACCAAGCTGGGAATTCCCGCTCGCTTTGCAATCAATAAACCCGCAGCATTTTCTTTTGAAGATACCACTAATGCGGTTTTTACAAGTTCTGGCGAGCTGAGTAGTGCCCTTAGATTTGAGCCTTGACCTGAGATAAAAACAGCCCAGTTTTTACGCTTACGCAAATTCACCCTTTATGCGCGCCTCTCCGCCCAAAGAATTCCGTTCGACGATTCCTAAATCAAAACTTTTAAATCCACTTCCCTTAATTTTCTCTTCTACGTGAGCGCCGTTTTTAGGATCCACAAAGCAGACAAGCCCTATGCCACAGTTAAGTGTTCTTAACATTTCGGACTTTTTGAGGCCAGTACGCTTTTGAACTTCTAAAAAACATTCGGGCCACTGCCAATCGCGTAGGTTTATCTCCGTTCCCTGAGGCATTACCCTTAAAATATTTTCAATGCCGCTCCCTGTGATATGGGCGAGAGCATTTACCTGGCTTTTGATTTTTTCAAACAAACTTACGTAGAGGGCTGTGGGTTCAAGCAATTCCTTTTTCCATTCCTCGAGATCTTTGGCGAAAACTCGACGCAAGAGCGAGTAGCCATTGCTATGAAAACCGCTACTAGAAACCCCAATTAATTTATCTCCGACTTTTACTTTATGGGCCCCCAAAGTCTGTTTCCGTCCCACAACGCCAACAGCAAACCCGGCACAATCAAAATCGTTTGCTTCATACACTCCGGGCATTTCGGCTGTTTCTCCGCCGACTAAAGCACAATGACAAACTTCACAAGCCTTACGTAGTCCTTTGAGAAAGGATTTAGCGGACTCAAGATTTAATTTCCCCGAGGCATAATAGTCTAAAAAAAATAGCGGGCTCGCCCCTTCGCATATCATATCATTTAAACACATAGCCGCTAGGTCCTGACCGATACCTTCATATTCGCCAAAGTGAGATGCGATTTTGACTTTAGTGCCGACTCCATCCGTACAACTAACGAGACATGGATCTTCAATATCAGGAAAATTAAAACGAAAAAGAGAGCCAAAACCACCAATGCCAGACAGAATTTTATCAGCATGGGGGGCCTTTTTGTCTGCCGAGCCCTGTAACCAATCAACTAAAGCGTCACCTGCGCTGACATCGACACCCGAATCTTTGTAATTGACGGCCATAGGTTGATCTTTAGCATTGGTTACCACAAAAGAAAAGGTACAGCTTAACAATTGACCAAAACTCGTACACCTGCCAAACAAATTGACACTCAAATCGGCCCTGATGGACAAAATTAAATGAAATACCCCCTTTTATTCTGGGGTTACCTTTGGTTATAATAAAGAGTACAGGGGGAACTCGTGAATAAACCATTAATTTTCTTATGTTCGCTTGGGCGCTTGCTTGGGCTAGTTCTCGCACTCTGCTTGAGTTTTTCTCCCATGGCATATTCTCAGTGGGAAAACGATGACACCTACGATCCCTTTACTGACTACAGCGATTATGAGGCCACTAGTGAAGAAGAGGCTGATATTAATTTTTTTAAAAATGGTCGCATGCTGACCTTAGGGCTAACTGGCGGCTACCGCAATTTCAGTGGTAAGTTTGGAAGTCTTTATGGCGGAGGTACCAATTTTGGGTTGTTCCTAAGTTACTTCTTTGATCTGAAATTTGCTTTACAGTTTGGCTTTAGCACCGGAGACCACACATTGACTATTCCGACGCCCACCCAAACTTTGCAGGGAAATTTGGGATTGACGGACCTTACTGTAAACTTAAAATATTACGTCAACACCCAAAATGTTACCAAGGGTCTCGCAAAACTTAACCCCTACTTTCTTGTGGGAATGTCACAAATTCAGAGAACGACAACTTTGCCCTCAACTACCGGTGGAATTTACGGCAAAGATTCTACCAATGGACTCACTTTAGGTGGTGGTATTGAAATTCCAGCCATGAGAAATAAAATGTATTATGGCTTTCAGTTCTCTTATAGTTTCGTGACCTTTGCAGATGAAAATACCCAAATCGTAATTCAAAGCGAGCAAACAGGAATCATTCCGGGCGGCGACCCTTATCTGCTCAACTTTATTCTGGGTGTAAATTTTTAACGGGCGATTGGTCTTCTCCCTCTTTACCCACAGCCATACCCCTCATTGCCCGAAGTTGACCGCTATCTGGTAGCTGCGCAGTGCTGTTTCAAGGCTTTGACTTTGTCGACGATTGAAACCTAATCCAAATTGGCAATAACCGCGCAAAGACTTAAAACCCAATCTAGTGTAAAGTCGCTTTCGCTCAATGTCTTCGAGTTGTTCAACCAAAACTCGCGTGAGTTCCTGCATCTGTTTTGCAGTTTCGTGCGACTGGCGTAAACATTTACGCACGTAATGTAGGTCTTCATGATAAAGACGATATCGAGCCATGCATGGATTATTGCAAAAACAATGACACCCCCACTTTTATTATATCGTGAATGATCTACCTTCCATCCGTATAGCGGTCGACATCGGGCAACGAGGGTAAGGGCCACCTATATTTCGTAGGAACTGCACCGAGGGCGCTAGCGATGATTTCTAATCATGTAAAACCTAATGGGCACACCCAACAAACCCCAATGTTTGCGTGCTTCATTGACCATAAAGCGGCGGTAGGATTCACTGATACCTCGAGGGTTATTCACAAAGCAAACAAAGCTTGGTGGCACTTGTTTGGTCTGAGTAAAATATAAAAATTTGACGTTGCGATTACCAAAAATTGGCGGCGGAGTTTTACGAGTTAAATCGACTAAGAAATCATTGACCTGAGAGGTTGAAATTCTCATATGAAGTCTTTCCCATAGCTGATCTAAAACTTCGAACAGCTGATCGATTCCCTGTCCTGTTTTTGCGCTGACAAAAACAACGGGAATGTCGGGACTAAAATATAACTCTTCGCCGACTTTTTCTTTCAAAGCATTGCGATAGTCGTCAATTTGTTTTCGTCCTACATCTGACTTGTTGACAGCCACCACGATCGCTTTGTTCATTTCTAGAGCCAACTCAACCAGTCTCGCATCCTGAAGTGAGGGATTTATTAAGCCATCAAGTAAGAGCACTACAATATTGGCGTCTTTGACAGCCTTTTCAGATTTAAAGGCTGATAAAATTTCAACACCCGTATCGCGTCGGGCCTTTCGCCTTAGGCCCGCGGTATCCACAAAGGTATACGTTTTACCATTCCATTTTATAGGGGAATCGATAGCATCAACGGTTGTGCCAGGAATGCTTGAGACCACCATTCGGTCAGCACCCAAAAGATAATTCACCAAAGAACTCTTGCCCGCATTTGGTTTTCCGATGATAGCAATTCGAGGAGTTTTTTCTGCATCAAGGTCTTCTCGCTTGGGAACGCGCTCAACAATCCATTCGCTAACAACATCAATGCCGCGGCGACGTTCAAATGAGGTGGGAATAATATCAACGCCGAGTTGATAAAATTCGCTCATCAATATGTCTTGATCTTTTTCGCTATCGATCTTGTTTACCAAAACTACAAAGGGCTTTTTAGATTTCTGCACCTGAGTTAAAACCTCACGGTCATCTGACAAGATACCATCACGGGCATCCATCACAACTAGAGCCATATCCATCATTGGCAATAGTCTTTCAACCTGATCGCGAACTTCATCAGCAAAAGGTAGGTCGTTGTCGGTCATACCCCCAGTGTCGATCAAATCAAACTCGCGTCCCCAAACATCGACTCGTTCGTAGTGGATATCTCTAGTCACGCCGGGTTCATCTTTAACAATGGCCTTTCTAGAACCAGTAAAAATATTAAAGAGGCTTGATTTTCCCACGTTGGGCCGCCCGAGAATAGCTATTTGTAATCTAGTGTCGCTCGTTTCTAACATAACCCAACTCCTTCATAAAAGTTTTACTTTTCATCCACTCAGGTCTCGCTTGAACATGAAGATTTAGGTAAACCTTTTTACCCAAGAGCTTTTCAATTTCTTCGCGACTTTTTAAGCCTATATCTTTGAGCATGCCGCCTTTAGTTCCGATCACCATAGGTTTGTGATTCTCTTTGGCGACTAATATTTCTGCGAAAATCTTTGTTAAACTCTCATTTGAGTCTTCATCAAATGAGAGGGTTCGAATGGCAAGGCCGTAGGGAATTTCTTGTCGCAAGCACTCAAAACACTTTTCACGAATAATTTCGTTGACCATCTCTCGCACATTTTGCGTGGTATACAATTCACTGTCGTAAAGAGGTTTTTCGCATTCAGGCATTAGCTCCAGTAAATCGTGCCACAACAATTGCTTGAGATGTCCTGTCTTATCCAAAGCAGAGAGAACCTTGATTTTGCAAGCCTGGGGTTTTAAAAAATCAGTCCAAAAACCAATTTGTGCTTCATCCACTAAGTCCATTTTATTAAGGACAATAATATGAGGTTTACGGCTGAGCTTAACTTGGGTGATAATCTTATCAATTTCTTCTTTAGGGTCATTTTTCATATCGATTACGACCACTAGGCCATCGGACTCACTCACAACACTCGAAAACTCTCGGCGCAAAAATTCGTTTATAGGTCCCGGTCTTTCTGTCAACCCAGGGGCATCCACAAATACGACTTGGCCATCACTATCGCTGAGAATTCCCAGTACCCTCTGTCTTGTTGTTTGGGCACGCGGAGTAACGATAGAAACTTTTTCTCCAATAAGGTGATTTACCATTGTACTTTTGCCTGCATTAGGTAATCCAATCACCCCAACGAATCCGGCGCGTATACTCATGTGACTTCCTCCAACGCTTTTTTTGCGGCTAATTGTTCTGCCATTTTTTTACTTCTGCCCAGGCCTTCAGCCATGAGCACGCCATCAACTTTGACTCCCACTACAAAGAGCTTGTCGTGGTCAGGTCCACTCTCTGAAATCAAATCATAAAGCGGCGTTGATTTGCTTGTCCTCTGTACCAATTCTTGATACCGCGTCTTATAGTCATCCTGATTTGAAGCCACGCCCACAAGACTATTGATTCTGTCGTGAAAAATTTCTGCCAAAAATTTTAAGGCACTGGAGTAGCCGCTATCTAAAAAAAGGGCTCCTACAATCGCCTCAAGTGTCGAGGCCAGAATTCGGGGTTTTTTATCGCCACCAGCAGTGCGCTCTCCTCGCCCCAATTTGATGAGTTTACCAATGTCAAGTTCCAGAGAAATTAGTGCGAGAGTGCTTTCATTGACCAGGCTTGCTCTTTTTTGCGAGAGGTCCCCCTCGGCATCAAGCGGGAATTTTTTTAGCAATAAATCGCTGACGACAAGATCTAAAACGGCATCACCTAAAAATTCTAGCTTTTCATTATCGCCTTCGCAAAGATCACGATTTTCGATAAAAAAACTTTTATGAATTAGAGCTTGCTCAAGAAGCTTCGGATTAGAGAACTGAAGTGCCTCTAACGTTGCCGTTATATTTGTATCAATGCTCATCAAGGGTCTCCACCCAACAAAATCCAAACCAGTTATAAGGATTTATCTACCTGCTGTCAACTTAAGCGGCTCACCTTCTTAAGAAATACCAGCTCAAGTATTCAATTAGAGTATCATTGTAAGACACTGTTATTGCATAGTTTTTACTGTTTAAAAATCAATACATATGTAAATGGTGTGGGCACTAAGTACCGCTGAGGCCAGCCACATCCCAGGTGGCGAGGCATGGAATTCGCAGTGTTAATTGGTATGGGTGGCCTTTTAAAAAATTATAGTCTCATTTTAATACGCCTTTTCGTTTTTAGTATCATGGCGCTCTCGCTCGCCTGCTCGTCTGATTACAAGGGCATGGCTAGTAAAGACCAAGATAACTTCGAAAACATCCCAGTTATTCCCTATATCCCGGACCTTGCGTTTTCAGTCATCACAACAACCCCCGATCGCAGAATGAATCTCACACCTGTCCTCGGATCTCCGCCTGATCAACACCAGGGTGCCGGCAAGGCCTTGGTTAAATTAAAGAACAACACCACACAAGTCACTTCGGGCACGCTCAGCCTTGAAAAAGCGAGTGAGTCTTTGATCTTAACTGTCATGGAAATTTGTCCTAGTGATGCCCTCAAAAATTGTACCGGTATAAATGGTTTAAGCTTTTCGCTCGAGCTCGTGCCCGGCCAAGAATATTATTTTACCATTCACCTGCAGGCCAGTGGTACTATTGGATTTGCACCGGTAGCCAACGCCATCAAACTGACTTTTCAAGGCACCGGCGACGACGCCTCGATTAGTCTGACATCAACTACTCCTGTAGTTAACGAGAACTAGTAATTCTTTGATCTGGTCATAGGTACTGGCGAAAAGAACAACATCATATAAAAGTTCTTACTAGCTAGTCTCTAAGATACAATAAAGTTTGAATGAGAAATATTCTGCTTTTAATTCTGCTTGCGGAACCAATTCCCACTTTGGCCAACCCCGCAAATCCTTATTATTTTGAAGATTCGGGAGAAGTGCGCGAGATCATATGCGGTCCCACCCCCAGTTTTGAAAAAATTTGCAAAAAATCCAAAAGGGAGTGCTATCTAAAGAAAGGTAGCGAATTTTGCCAGGAAGAGAATATAGACAAAGCGAGGTTACGCCTTAACTCGGAAGAGCTGCGCGTTCAATATTTTACAAAGTTATTTCTTAAATTTCAGGAAATGATATCTGACTCCGAAAATATCCGATTTTGCGGCAAGGGTTTTGCTGAAACAAAACTCCAAATTTTAAGTGGTCTACCTGCAATTACTAAAACCGCTTATTATCAGCTCGGGGATAACTCGATTGGCATCTCAGAGGGCATGATACTTAATGCCTATACTTTTGAAGATATAGAATTGACCCTTTACCACGAACTAGGCCACTCTTGCCAATTTAACCGAAATAACCTACTTCGGTATAACGACACTTGCGAGCTGAACGATGATGCAGAAAAGATCAACCAAAAAATTCAAATAGCCGCTCGCGATTCTGTCGAATTAGAGACTTCTACCACCCAGAGGTGCATCGAGAATTACCTCGACTATGAGATAGGCCAAAAAAAAAACTGGCTGTCTGCCTTCATTCATTATTGAAGCCTTTGCCAACACTGTTTTCATAAAAAAGTGGGATAAGCTGGCTCACTGGAATTGGCACTGTCATAGTATAACCGATGAAGAACATGCAGTGCCTAAATACTTGAACTGTTTTGTTAAATCCGCACGCGCAAAAAAAGCCTTCTGCTCCAAGGCTAAGGGGGATGTAAGTGAATCCGCTAAATAATACCTTATTTCTGGTATTTCTAGTCACCGTTACAATTGACAGTGTTGCCCAAGCCTCTAGAGATTTAACTATAATTGAGAAACGCTTTGGTGAAAAGCTTTGGACAATGCAGTACAGCTCAAAATCTAAACAGGAGTGTGAGTTAAAATTGGTAAAACAAATAGCAAAATTAAACCCATTTGAGTGCCAAAAGCTTGAAAAACTTATGGGCGAACTAAAGACTGAAAAACCAAATTCAGTACAAGCGTCAGAAGTTCCCATAGACGCTTCAGTTTACGAAATAAAATTTGATAAAATTTCTACCCGCTCACTACTGCAAGCACCCAAAACATGCCAAATTCAAAAGGAGGGACAGCTGAAGTGTCAAGATGTGACTTTAACGATAGTACAAAAGGTAGTCCTCGAACTGCTTTTTTTTAAAGAGGAAAAATTTAAGTAGTTAAATTTTGACCCAGCAAAGGCCCTTCAGTTTTTAATTGCGAGTACTCATAACCGATAATCTTAACCTCAAGCTCTTGCGGGTCGTCTACGGGTTTTGCTAACTGCACCTTCCAAAAATCACGACTTAGGCCAATAGCTAATTTTTTATAATTGAGCGGTAATACTTTTTTTATTTGGCCCACTTGTTTTAGTGCTTCCATTGAATAACGCTCAAGGCTCAAATTTCTTAAAGCTTCGGCTCGCTTTTTTATTTCTAACTGAGGCAGGTGACCCTCTATGCGCGAAGCTTTAGTGCCGGGTCTTATGCTATAGGGAAAAACGTGGATTTTTGTCCAAGGCGATTTTTCGAGGCGCTTAATAGTTTCTAAAAATTCGGCTTCAGTCTCGCCGGGAAAGCCCACAATCACGTCCATGCCCACAAAGGCATTCGGCACGCACTCACTAATATTTTTTAGCGAGTCGACGACATCTTGGGCCGTATAGTTTCTTTTCATTTCGTTCAGCACTTTTGTTTCTGCACTTTGAATGCTCATATGAAAATGCGCACAAAGGCGATCATCAGAATAAAGTTTCAGCAATCGTGGAGTCAGCTCCTTTGGCTCTAAACTTGTAAGTCTTATTCTAACCATCGTGGTTTGTTGCAGCACCCGCTCTACCAAGTCTTCTAATTTTAAATCTCCGTCTTCGTAATCACCGATATGTATTCCTGTTAAAACAACTTCCTGAATCCCTTGGGCACTAAGCTCATTAACTCTTTTTACGATATCGTTAATCGCAATACTGCGGCTTTTTCCACGCGCAAAGGGAATCACGCAAAACGAACAAAAACTATTACAACCGTCTTGAATTTTTAAAAAAGAGCGAGTGTGGCTGGGTTCAATCCCTCCTCCCGCCTCTAAATCTTCTTTACGAAAAATATTACTTTTATGGGTGCGCTCTAAGTCGGCCCCAGTAAAAAAACCTTTAATAATTTCTTCCAGCTTTCCTTTGTGAGAGTTAGCGACTATGAGGTCAACTTCAGGCACGGACTCATAGATTAAAGTATCGACTTGTGCCCCACATCCCGTAACCACCACTTTGGCATCAGGCTCGTCTCTTTTTTTCTTTCGAATTTCACGCACGGTTTGTCGCGTGGCCTCAGCGGTCACGGCGCAAGTGTTATAAACGTAAACCTTATGTTTTGTGTTCTCAAGATAGGAATCCGTTTTAAGTCGATTCTCGAGAAGACCCGCATCGTAGGTATTGACCTTACAGCCAAAATTTTTTATTTCATAATTGTCTATTCGACTTGAATTTAGACGATCCATCCGCCGCCTAAAAGCTGATTCTCGCGATAAAATACTGCCGCTTGCCCTGGTGTAATTGCCCTTTGTGGCTCGTCAAATCGCACTCTGAAACCTTTTTCCGTCGGAAAAAGTTTGGCACCAGCCCCAGGGTGATGATGCCTAATCCTAACTTTAATGTTTTCACCTGGCACGATTTGATCTAGCAGATTGCACTCGGCTGTTTCAAATTCTGAAGTGTAAAGATGCTTTTCTTCTCCCACCCATACAGTGTGAGTCACGGGATCAATCTTTAAGACGAATAAGGGTTCGTGATGATTAAGCCCTAAACCTTTACGTTGACCGTAGGTAAACCCGTGGATTCCAGAATGGGGACCAAGTGCTTCCCCATCGGGGTACTTGCGGATAAGTCCCGGCTTTAACAAATCCGCATCTACATTGGCTTTTACAAAGTTTGCGTAATCGCCATTGCCCACGAAACATATTCCGGTAGAGTCTTTTTTTCGGGCATTGATTAGACCATGCTCAATTGCTAATGCTCTAACAACTTCTTTTTTCATGTGTCCAATCGGAAACAAAATCCGATCAATAATATTTCGCTCGATTGTAAATAAAAAATAGGTTTGGTCTTTCCAGTCATCAAAACTGGCGACAATAACATTACGGCCGGCTTCGTTTTTCAATATTTGCGCATAGTGGCCCGTCGCTAGGTAATCGCACTCTAGCTCACGCATTTTACGTATGAGGTGATCAAATTTTAAATAGGTATTGCAGTTAACACATGGGCTAGGTGTGCGGCCATGAATATAGTCGTTGAGAAAAGGAGTAATGACTTTGGCATGAAACTTATCTTCGCAATTGAGTACATAAAAAGGAAACTTTAATTTATCGGCAACGGCCCTGGCATCATCCACATCGATGCTTGAGCAGCACGTGCCGGCACCTTCCTCGATATCGCACTCGCTATAGTCCCACACTTGCATTGTAACACCAACAACATCATAGCCCTGCTCTTTCAAAAGCAAAGCCGCAACACTACTGTCAACTCCTCCGCTCATAGCAACTAGGACACGACCTTTATATTCCATATTCCGCCATTGCTTCATCATCAATTTGGCGAAGGCGAGTCACCACTTGTGCAAGTGTTTTTACAAACCGATCAATTTCGGATTTACTTGTTAACCAACCTAAGCTTACTCGAAGTGTCGACTGAGCTTCGCTGTGCTTAATGCCCATCGCGAGTAAAGCCGCACTTGGCTCAGGATTTCCCGAACTACAAGCTGAACCGGTGCTCACACTAAAACCCTTAAGATCCAAATTCATAAGTAAAGTTTCGCCACTAACTCGATCGAGAATAAAGCAACTCGTGTTGGGTAGACGTTTGGCATCTTTAGCAATAACTTCTACGTTAGGAATATCCTTGAGGACTTTTTCTTCGAGATAAATACGAAGCGAGAGCACTTTGCCGCAATATTCATCGCTATGTTTTAACAACCCGTCGGTAATCGCCAGAGAGACTATGCCCATTAAGTTTTCGGTTCCGCCCCGGCGTCCGCGCTCCTGACCGCCGCCATAAATTTGCGGCTCCAGGATTGTTCCCCTTTTTACATAGAGAACCCCACAACCTTTTAGCGCGTAAAATTTGTGAGCTGAAAAACTAGCGAGGTCGACGCCCAGATGCTCTACTTTCAAGGGAACTTTTCCTAAGCCCTGAACGGAGTCAGTATGAAACAAGGCTCCCTCATCGTGCGCGAGTTTGGACATTTTTTTTATCGGAAAAATTGCTCCCGTTTCATTGTTGGCAAACATCACGGAAACCAGAGCCACTTCCGGTGTTAACAGTTCGCGGTAGCGGACTAAGTCAATTTCGCCAGTACGACTGACCGGAATAACTTTAACCACGGCGCCCTTTTCTTCAATTGAGTTAAAGGCTTTAATGACACTCGGGTGCTCGACGGCACTACGAATATAGATATTGCGAGGATTTTGGTTGCGGGTCATTGCTTCAAACGTACCAACGACGGCAAGAGAGTTGGATTCACTTCCACCGCTTGTAAAAACCACTTCAAGTGGGCTTTCGGCCCCAATCATGTGTCCGACCCTCGCCCTAGAGTCACGAAGTAGATTCTTGGGACCACGACCATACCAATGAATCGAACTGGGATTACCCCAGTTTTCAAGAGACTCCATAACATGTTTTCTGACGATTTCAGAGACTGGTGTCGTCGCATTGTAATCTAGATAAACATGTTCATTATGATGTTCTGTACTTTGGTCGATCATAGAGGGGAATTTCTATCATCCTCTGCTTGCTGCTTCAATATTAAACATTGCGTTATGTTAAGCTGAGCTTAAATCAGCCGATAATATAGATGATGGAATCCCTACACCCTTGGGCTAAAGCCCTAGAAATTAGTGAAAGCCGATTGCAGGAGTGGCAAAAGGACGTGAAGCCTAATGAGTCGCTACTATATAAACTGCTCATTGAAAAAAAAATTGATGAAGAAAAATACCTATCTTGGGCCCGAAACCAGTATCAGTTGGCCTCGGTTGAGTGTTCATTTTTTTCAAGTCATCTAGACGCAGAACTCTGGAATTCCACTCGCATGGATTTTCAATGGACACCTGACTTTTTACCAATAAAGATTTGGGAGGAAACCCTTTTCATTGGTTGTGTTGAGCCCCCCCAAACTTTACCCAATTTTCAACGACCGGTGAAATTAATATTGGCACCGGCTTCAGGGCTTAATCAATTGTGGAAGTTTAACTTGAGTATCATGGGCGTGGAAGTGACAGTTACCCAAGTAAAAGAGGACGAAAAAAAAGGTGAAGAAAAACAAGTGCTTTCGGATATCAGCTTTGCGGGATTGAGTCTTGATAAAACTGCCATGGACGAAGCTAACGCTGCAGTCACTTCTTCGGGTTCCAATACAGGTTCCAACACAGGTTCTATTACAGGTTCCACTACAGGTTCTATTACAGGATCAATTACAACCTCCATTAAGCCGTCCTTTACATCTTCGAAAAAGACCACAGTTGCGTCGTCGGCACCGCAAAAGCCGCCAAGTCCTCCGACGCCGACTGTGAAAAAAGTGGCCCCGCACCCTCCTCCGCCACCGCCCTTTGATCAGGCTTCGACAAGCGACGGAGTAAAACTGGATCCGCCAAAAACAATGAACTTTAACACTGGCAAAGGCGTAAATTTACATGCAGCCCCAGTCAATACTGATCTTATAAAAAATCTCGATGACTTCGCGGCATATGCTTTTAAGGAAATGCGCTCTACGTTTGAAAAAAGCATGGTGCTTGTCTATGACGACTTTAAATTAAAAGTTCATCGTTGGACAGAAAACTGGATTCCTGACCCTAAGTTCAAGACAACACCCATTTCCATTGACGTTCCTAATATTTTCAAAATTGCTCATGACTCCAAACGGCCCTTTCACGGATCAGTTTCTATGAACCCCAGCAACAAACTGTTTTTTGATCATTGGAATGCTGGCCAACTCCCTCGCCATATCACTATTTACCCAGTTTTAGCTGGCACTCACCTATTTGGCTATATCTTAGGAATCACCAATCAAGAGATTCATTTAATGAATTCGCTCGACTTTATGACAAAGCTTGTTTCTAGCTTAAATAAAACAGTCGGAAAACTGGCAGCATAAAACATCAACTATAGAAAATTGAGTCTCAGAAACTCGTTCATTGATTCTCGGATATGATAAAATCCGGGATTGAATTGTCGATTGTAAGCATTGGACTCGAGTACCACAGCAGCATGTTCAATGTCGTACCCAGTAATTACCTTTAATCCGAGAAAAGGATAAATATCCAAAGTTTCAGGAGAATAAACTAACACCGATTTGTTGCCCCTTAAAGCACGCCCGAATTCAACAATGGACCTAGAGTTCAGATGGAGGTCTGAGGTCGTCACTGTCAAAAAAGTAGGAACGTTTAAGCGGGCACCTATTTTTACCAACACATTATCTGCATCATTTAAATAAATATCGCTGCCAACCAAATTGTAAACGTGATCGACCAGTTGAATCACCTGGCAAGCACCATTAACTGCGCGTGTACCATATTTAACTGGGCTATTACCAACTTCAGAATCATAAGTAATTCTATTTATGCCGCTAATACAAGTTAACGCCGCCGTGCGATTACCCAATCCTGAAACACTTTTTATTTTTAATGCCGGGGCAAATAAGAAAAGGCCCTTGACAGATTCAAAGCTTAAAGCCGAACTGATAGCCAACAGTCCCCCAGCTGAAAAACCTCCCACCGTAACATTTTCACCAACCTGAGCGGCAAGCCTTAGTCCCAACTGTACTTCTCTAATCCAATCCAAATAACTTACTTGTTTCATTTCCAAAAGCGTAAGGCCGTGGGCGGGCAGCAAAACAGTAATGACGTTAAAGCCCCTATCAAACAGTATCTGAGCGATGTCTTTAAGATAATAGGGGGAATCATTAAGTCCATGAATCAAAAGGGCGGAATATTTGGTGCGCGAAGGATGTAAAAGGGCAAATGGGGCAGAGGGCAGGCGATAGCCGCCAGTCTTTTGCGTTATCTCCGCGATTTTATTCTCGCGGTATTTTTCAAAATCACTACGCCCAATTTCGTACTCTTGAGCGAATACAAAGGAAAATCCGCTACACAGGAGTGCCAAGGATAACGACAGCAAAATCAGCCTTGTTTTAATCATGATTGACACAGTACTACCGATTTCAAAAAACTTATGCAAAGCCTTTGCGAAAATTGAATAATTGTCACGTTACCTACCTCTTCGGGAGCATGCGTGTTAAAGCGAAAAAAATTATTCTTAAATCTGATGGTCGGCTTACTATGGTTAGCCTGTTTAGACCAAGCCAAAACTATAGGATACCTATTGGCTGTGATGCAAATAAAATGAAATCTTAGTTTTTATCAGGGTGTAGATTTTGCTCAAATGGATAGTGGTCGGTGCCCTAAAAGGCTGGCTTATCCTAACTATTAGAAATTCTTTTGGGCTTTTATTGGATACAAAAGTAATTGAATTTCTGACTGCTGAGGCCAGTTGAGACATTGATCACAAGAGTTGTAGTACTAGTCGATTGGATCCAATAACTGCCGCCAGTATCGCTACCGTAAGCCATAGCCATACAATAGGGTGTTGTTGTATATGCGGTAGCAAAGGAAATAGTACAAGCCGTCGGCGCTCCCGTTCCAAATGTGACCTGTCCGCGCGTATCAGTTCCTGTAATACTGGGACTCGTCCCGCAGGTCCCGACAGTGGGGGCGGTACCAGAGCTTGCTATGTGCCCCGTAACATCCAATGCCGCTGTGGGTGCTGTAGTTCCGATACCAACGTTTCCGCCACTCAATATTCTCATTTTCTCAGCACCATTTGTCTGAAAGATCAGAGAAGTGTTTACTGACGGTGCAAAAACCGTGAGGGCATTGGGATCCGTCGCATGTGTAGAGCTCCGTAAATGAAGTCCGCCATAGTTCCCCACGTCATTAGCCAACATAACTAGCGTGTTCGCCGCGGCAGCATTATTTGTATTAATAGCTCGAATCCCAGTGTCACTTCCACTGTTGCCCGAGACATCTAATAGGTATCCAGGAGCTGTAGTTCCGATACCTACGTTGCCGGCGTCTGTGATTCTCACCTTTTCAGTACGGGAGCCGCTGCCGATGTTTGTCGTTTCAAACTTCATATAAGTGCCATGTGCAGATGACGTCCAGACCTCCGCGGCATCCATTTCGATGGCGGCTGACGCGCCTGCTACCCATGCTCCATCGTAGCCTTGGGCACGAAAACTAATGATGCGATCATTGGTTTGAAGTGCGGTCGGCGAGGCCATGGTTCCCCTGGCTGCTCTCCCAGCAAAGCTACCGACATCGGCTGCATTAATTCCGTAGCTTGTAACGCCAATTTCCGCACCCGTGCCTGCGGTATCAGTTACTTCGAGGGGATAGGCGGGAGAATTTGCTCCGATACCTATGTTTCCTGCGCCATCAATCCTCATCCTCTCAACAGGCGCTCCCCCTGCAGTAGTCCCCGTCGTTCTAAAAATCATTTCTGAAGCGGCTGCATTCGTCGTGATGTTTTGAGCTGCTCGCACCTCAATATTTCCGTAAATTTGTTGGGTGGTCAATTGAGTGTCGTTATTCCAAAATTGGATTTTACCTATAGTATCGTTATCGGCTACATCCGTATCATTGCGCGAAAGTGTTTGAACGGCGCCCGCAGTACTTGAGACGTCCAGACTACTTGTTGGAGCAGTAGTTCCGATACCAACGTTGCCTCCTTGAAGTACAGTTAATCTCTCACTAGAACTATCATATAATGATAGTCTGTCATTTGGAGTATCAGCATTGTTTCGACTACTCAGAGCCCATTTTGCACTACCTGCTCCAGAAAAACTAATTGCACTGTCTCCTCCCGCTACACTGTCTACGTTAATTAGAGTACTGCCCGATCCCCTTTTAACTTCTAATGTGGGAGTCGTTCCCCAATAAGTTCCAAATGTTGTCACTCCGATACCGACGTTGCCGCTGGAATTAATTCGCATGCGCTCGTTTACCAAGCTGCCATCTGTTTCATTATAAGCAGATGCAGTAAAAAAACTTATCACCGTAGCATCGGGCCTATTCCAGCCACCACCGCCTATGTCTACTTCTCGAGTCACTCCATTGTCCCAAGTTCCGAACCCCGAAAATGGTAAATTCGCATTTGTCTTTCTTGATCCAGTAATAACCGCGCCTTTATCGGTAGCGTTAGTATTACTATTTGCTAGCGAAATGGCATTATAGTCGGCAGCCGTAATTGCCAATTTTGCATTGGGTACCGTAGTTCCCACACCGACGTTGCCAGAGGAAATTATTCGCATGGCCTCAGTGGCGCCACTATTCCCGACCTGGAACCTGATGGAGTCACTTGTACCAACAGCTCCGGTCGATCTAAGTATTAGATAACCATCCGCACTTCCGCCGCCTTGTAGCAACAGATTACTACCTGCTCCCGTGCCCGAATTAAAAATTGAAGCAGTGCTGCCTCCAAAAACGAGATTTCCGCCATCTACCCTTACGTCTCCTACGACATGTAACTTAGAGGTAGGAGTAGTTCCTATACCGACATTTCCGGTGCTATCAATTCGCATACGTTCTGCCCCCGCAGTACTGGCTGCCATAGTATCGGCAGCTGGTCGCCACCAGCCAGTGTCGGGATCACCGGCGAAACTAAAAGTTGGCGCGGCCGCAGTACCATTGCCTGAAGTGATAAGTGCACCGCCGGTTGTGGGAGAAGATAAAGAAGTAGAGGAAATATTGAAAACATTGGCGCCACCTGCCGCAATTCCGACCGTGTCAGCACCATTACTATAAAATCCAGTATTGGTATCACCTGAAAATGACATTGAAGGAGCACCTACCGTACCATTACCAGCACTTACGCTAGAGGAGGTACCACCTACCATATTTGTCCAGGCTCCCGCCTCATATATTTCAAATTTACCGTTACTGGTGTTATATCTCATCATGCCGTCCACACCCACTGTGGGACGATTGCCAGTGGTATCGCGTGGAATAATTATGGAACTCTCAGCAGCCCCTGTGCCGGTGATGTCGAGTCGAGTGCCAATTGTGGGAGTTGTAGTCCCGATACCGACGTTGCCTGCAGAATCCACGCGCATACGTTCAGTACCATCACCATCAGAAACTAAAATATTATCTGAACTTGTGGCAATCGAAGCCCCGGTATTTGATCCAATGATGACGTTGTTGCTTCCGGTAGTTACTGCGCTTCCTGCACTGTAACCAAAACCGATATTACTTGAGCCTGAAGTCATGCCAACTAATGCCGAATGTCCTACGGCGGTATTTCTGGTACCGACATTGTTAGAAGCTGTAAGACTTCCCCGTAGTGAGTAGGCACCTATTGCAGTGTTGTAGGATATAGCGGATGTTGTTGTGCTATCAGCATATGTCATTGAGTTGTAGCCTACGGCAGTAGATTCGTTTTTGGCAGAATTAGAAAAAAGTGAGCTTCGGCCATAGGCTGTGTTGTTACTTCCTGTTGTATTCCCGGACATCGAGCTTCGACCATATGCTGAGTTGTAGTTTCCTGTTGTATTTGAATTAAGTGTAGAACGGCCACTTGTCGTGTTGTGGCTTCCTGTTGTATTAAGAATAAGACTGTATATTCCATACGCTGTATTGTCGATTCCTGTTGTATTTGCATTCAGACTAGATACTCCATTTGCCGTGTTACCAGTTCCGGTAGTGTTTGCATTCAATGCATTTGTTCCGAATACTGTATTGAGACTTGCTACAGAACCTGAACCTGCTGCATTCCAAATAATACTATTTGTGTCGATTGTTCCACCCACGGTAGTACTTGAAGAGAATGTCATTCCGGCCCAAGATGTACCTTCGCTGACCTTAACGGTATAGCTAATCGTTTCAGTCCAAGTATCCATATCTGTCGCACGCGTCCAAGCTCCTGCCGCCACAACGTATACACCATTTTCCTGTGTAGAAGTTTGATTTTTGACTAGAACACGACTGCCATTGACAACAGCAACTCCATCAATAGTTTGAGTGCCTGTTAAAGCGATATTGGCAGTAGTAGCGACCTGAACTTGATACGTTGATAAACCACCAGAGATTATATCAACATAAGCACCACCATTTTCAGAAGCTCTGAACTTACTAGAAGTAGAATCAAAATAAACTCGGCCTTGGCCAGCGGGAGAAACAGCGGGAACTGCCATACCACGTTGTGAAAAAGCTCCATTGATGTCGAGAAGAGTGTTTGGACTTGTCGTCCCAATTCCTACGTCGCCTGTATTAAAATAGATATTAGCGCCAGAAGTTACCCACTGCCCAGCATCGTCAACCACACAAGTAAAAGCATAAACTGGGCCTGCACTCATTTGTAATTTTTGATTCG
>JAWXAY010000001.1:0-10905 GCA_034439715.1 Pseudomonadota bacterium | reverse complement strand
TCCTTCATCCTTTTTTTGTTTTGGATAGTCGAAATCAGTCCCGTGGCCTTTAAGTACAATCCCGGTACTTTTATGGTCGGCTATCTCTTGTTGATATTGGCGGCGACTCCCACTGGACCTGATTGGGGGGTGAGGAAAGTCCCCTTTCAATTGTGTTGGCTTCTCATGTTGACCCTATTACTTTTTGACACCTTTACTAGTTTAAAAATCCTGCTAGATTTGCCAGCCTTTGGCATTAAACCCGACCTTCTCTTTCGGCCGCCCACTTTTTGGCTTAATTTTAAATTAGTCAGTTTAAGTTTATTTTTTTTGATGATTCCTTTTTCTCGCCTTCGCATCACTGCTTGGCTCATCATCTTTAGCAGTAATCTTATTTGGATGATTCGTTTTGGATTTCAGGACTCCACAACAGTTATGCTCATAGGCTTGCTATTTCTTTTTAATGGATCCTGGCTGGCTGAAAATTCTGATCCCAAAATTAAACCCATTATTTTTTTTGATGGATTCTGTATTTTGTGTAATCGCTTTACCCAATTTATTTTTAAAGAAGATTTTTCTCACCACTTTTTCTATTCTCCACTACAAGGTAAAACCGCTAAAGAGATTTTGCCTAGGGATAGAATCATTCAGCCTAATTCCCTAATATTTTTGAAAGACGGAAAGGTTTTTGAGAAGTCGGAAGCCGTGTTTAGGATTTTTTCTGAAATCGGTGGAATATGGTTTTGGGTTTTTTTAGTGCGAATAATTCCAAAGTCCCTCGCCGACAAAGTATATGATTTAGTGGCTAACAATAGGTATGACTGGTTTGGCAGTCTAAGCGAGTGCAAAATTCCCCTTGAAATTGAAAAGACCTTTCAAAAACCGTGATGCTTCAAAGAAAGTTGACCTCGAACTATCTCTTTATTGATTTTTTAATTCACCCACTTCCCATCTTCTGTGTATTCATTACGTTTTTCAATGATCACTGGCTGAAGGCCCATTTTGCGGGAGTGATTACCGGCAAACTAAGTGATATTTGCGGTCTTTTTTACTTTCCGCTTTTACTCTGTGCGTTTTTTATGATTGTTCGCCGATTTTTATTTATGCAACCCCTATTATTTTACCTCCCAAAAAGCTGGCTGGTTTTTAGTATTCTTTTAACGGGGGTTATCTTTGTATTGGTAAAAGTTTATCCGCCTGCAACGGCTTTCTATATAACTCGCTTATCTGAAGTGGGAATAAATGCTAAAGTTACTCGCGACTTTTCTGACCTCAGTGCCTTACCTATCTTGATTCTAACTTATTGGTTCGGTCGGCGTTTTTTCTGACATTTTTGTGATTGCTATTGCGCTTTAAGAAGAACGGAACATAAGTACACATTGTCTTCAAAACATGAAATGACATGTTCGTTTAATTCTTCATTGCTATACTCATAAGAACAAGACCGAATAGCTCCACCAATGCTTCCGGTCATACCACCTCTATTTAATTCCCTTCCTGGAAGGCCAAACTGTGATAGGTCAGCCATAACCGGTGAGGTCACAACTTCGTTTTCGACAGTGATATACATTTCGACTAAGGGAGAAATGCATTCAGAATGAATGAAATAACTTCCCGACGAGGAACTCGAATTTAGGCCACTGGTAGCTAAAGACACTACCGCCGCGAAAATAAAAAATAGGAGCGATAAGATTTTTTTAAAAATCATAGACAGCGCCTCCAGTCAACGCAAACGCTCCCCAAGGATTATTACCTTCACCTTGAAAGCTATCCCCCTGTAGAAGAAGGCTCCATTCGCTTATTTTATAGCGAAAACCAATTTGTAACCCTGGCAAAAAGAATTCAGAAAAAAGATTATTCTTGTATTTTGGCGACTCCAGCTTTGTCGAATAAAAAGAAGTCACAAGGCGGGTTTCGTGTTGAACATAAAAATTAAATGTAAAGGCGAAATGCACAAAGAGAGAAGGATCTAAACCTGGCAGCGGCGTTTCCGCATAAAGTTTAGGAACTAAAATCAAATTTCTCTCTTCATATCTCAAAGAAGAATACGCGCCCGCTCGGCTCGACACCGATTTAGAGTATACCACATCAGCGCCCCAACTAAATATGCGGGCAAAAGCGGAACCCGGAAACAAAGCTTTGGCTAAGTAAACAAAACCTAGACGGTAATAGGGGGATTCACTCTGATTTTGATCGAGGCTAAGCTGAACATCTGAAATAGTTGATTTAGTATTAAAGCCAGCATTTAAAACTATTCGATATTTTTTATCGCCATATTCCGAGCGCTTAAATTCATCAATATATATGACCTCGGTGTCGGCCGCGTCGACGTCGTCAAGATCATCGCCTTCAGTAGCTTCTCCTTCATCCTGTGCCTCATTCAACAAAAGAGAGTCTTCAGAATTCACTTTGGTCTCTTGTGCGCCAGCAAAATTCACAGAAAAAAAACCAAAAATAATTAAAGATATTATAGAAATAGTTTGCATATATGACTCATTATTATTTTGGTAGGCACCTTTTATGTCAATCGCTGATTAGCGGATAACGCACTAGAGGTACATACATCGTACGTGGTCCAATCTGCTGACTTTCATACAAAATAGCTTCATTCACATTGATCTTGCCAAAGTCGGCACGAATCCAGGGCGACAGTAAGTCTGTGATATTTTTATGATTCCTTAGTCGCCCTAGAGTAATGTGGGGAGTGAACTCGAGTTCAGTGGGCAAGTGTCCCCACGGCTTAAGCGCCGCCGTCAACCTTTGCCGAAGAGTGACAAAGCTATCAGTTCTAGTCACACCTGCCCAAATGAATCGAGCGCCCTGAATTTCTGGAAAGGCGCCCAACTTACGAACTCCTACTTCAAAAAATCTTTCGTTTTGAAAAAAATCTCTTAGCAGGATCTCGAGTGAGGTGACTTTTTCAACTGGCGTGTCCCCAATAAAAACCAGCGTGACATGCCATTTTTCTTTGGGAGACCACATGACGTCGATCTCCTTTTTGTCGGCCCCCTTTTTTAGCTTGCGGCTGATTTCTGAAAGTCGAGTGCCCACCTCGTGTGGAATTGATAGGCCAATAAAAATTCTTTTAATCTGGGTATTCATATTGCTGCTAATAGAGCAGGAAAGGGCGGCACTCTTTGGCCCAAGCCTTTTCATCCTGTGCAAGAAGACTCTCAAAGTCTGCTACCGTCGCCGACTTATCGTCAACGAATTCTCTTAAACTAGGTCCACCGTTAATAAGGTCTATGGCTAGATGCTCGGTTTCATATTCATATTCAAATTTTCGCCAAATCTCATAATCAGGTCGCAGGTTTTTTAGGGACTTTAAAAATAAACTCACTAGACGGTAGGGCTTAAATTTTTGATGATCAAAAAATCTGTCATCGACGTGGATTTGAATTCCCTCGCAAATGTTACCTTTATGTTTTTGAAAGGTGGGCTCAAAAAAGCATCGTCGAATTCGACAGCCATCAAGCCACTTTGATCTCAGGCGCTCCATCTCCTTTAATATCTTAATAGTTGGCAACCCGGGCGCCCCAATAACCTCTAGAGGCCGTGTGGTGCCACGCCCCTCTGACAAAGTGGTGCCTTCGATCAAAACTGTGCCCGCAAAACATCTGACCATTGAAAGATTCGAGGCATTGGGACTGGGGTTAACCCAAGAAAGATTTGGCCAACCAAAGCCGGGAGATTTGTCGGGATTGTATCCCTTCATTTTTATGACCTTTAAATTGACGTCAAGATTAAATTTAGTTTTAAACCAAAGTGCGGCCTCACCTAACGTTAAGCCATGCCGAATGGGTAAAGGCCCGGCTCCGACAAAGCTTTCCCATCCCGTCTCTAAAATTTTTCCTTCAATGGTACGCCCAGCAGGATTAGGTCGATCCAAAACCCAAATTTCCTTTCGATTTTTCGCGCAGGCCTCTAGCATATAAAGTAGCGTGGTTAAAAACGTATAGATTCTGGTTCCAACGTCTTGAAGATCAAATAGTACCAGGTCAAAACTGGACATCATCTCTGTACTTGGTTTTCGAACTTTTCCGTATAGGCTAAAAACGGGAATATTAAATTCGGGATCTTGATAGTCAGCAGACTCAATCATGTTATCTTGTTTTTCACCTCGCATGCCGTGCTGAGCACCAAAAGCGGATGTGAACTTAATGCCTTTCTGTCGCGACAAAACATCAAGAGAATGTTCTAGGTTTGAAGTCACCGAGGCCGGATGTGCCACAAGTGCCACCCTTTGCCCCGCCAGTTGTTTTTTGAGCTTAGGGTCTTTAATTAACTGATCAATTCCTAATTGAAAATTTGACATGAATTAAATTTTAGAACAAATAAACTAATTTAAGCTACTTTTTCTTGTCTTAATTTGGCGAGCTCAGCATTTAATTGTTCAATTCCTGCTTCGAGTTGTGTCATTGCCCAAGCAATTTCAGTGAAATCATTGTTTCGACCCATTGTTTCTAGTTTCAGTACGGCTTCTGTCACACCATCTAATAGAAAGTTGCTTACTGCCCCCTTAAGGGAATGTGCCGCTTTATACAGCGCTGGCGCATTTTTCTCTATTACTGCGGACCTAATTTCAGACAGACACGGCTGGAAAAACGAAAAGTAACTTTCAACGGCAATATTTAGAATTTCTTGGTCACCTTCAAAGTTTTTTAAAAGTTTATCGCGAAGGCTGGTATTCCTGAGTCCTAGCTTTATGTCTTTAACTGCCTCTGACTTATTAATCTCTTGGCTTATAATGCCAATCCGGCCTTTCGTTATTCGTTTGACCTTCCTCAGATGACTAATAATTTCGTCAAGACCTACGGGTTTACTAATAAACGAGTTCATCCCTGCTCCCAGACAAGCATCAACATCACTTTTCATCGCGCTGGCTGTCATGGCTATGATAGTTGGTTGCTCCGCCGTGGGCCAATCACGGCGTACCTGCCTTGTGGCTTCAAGACCGTCCATCTCGGGCATTTGCATATCCATAAAAATCAAATCATAGCTCTGACGCTTGAGAGCACTTAAAACCTCTAAGCCGTTAGCCGCTAGGTCAGCCCTATAGCCCATTTTTCCTAAAATTTTCAATGCGACCTTTTGATTAACAATGTTGTCTTCTGCTAGTAAAATTTTTAGAGGGAACTTAGCCGCAAGCTCATGATCTATTTTTGCATCAGCTGTAGCGGTCTCTTTTTCAGAGCTCAACTCAAGCTTAACAGCTACAATGTTAAAATGAAAAGTTGAGCCCTGACCACTTTCGCTTTCCACCCACATCGTTCCCCCCATCATTTCCGCCAGTCGCCGACTAATGACGAGCCCCAAGCCTGACCCGCCGTAAAGGCGAGTCGTGGAAGCATCCACTTGGCTGAATGACTGAAACAGACGATCAAGACGGTCCTTAGGAATTCCAATTCCTGAATCTTTGACAGATACCTGAATTTTAAAGACATCACCGATCAATTCTTCGGCATCGAGAATTACCGAAATCTCTCCTTTTTCGGTAAATTTAATGGCGTTGCTGACCAGGTTTACTACTATCTGCCTCAGTCGCGTGACGTCACCCTGGATACCTGTCGGCACGCGAGAGGTCGCCGTATAATTTAATTTGAGTCCTTTTTTTGCAGCCAACTCCTCTAACAAATGCAGCGAGCTTTCTATAGCCTTGAAAATATCAAATGGTTGTTCTTCGAGCTCGAGCTTTCCGGCCTCCATTTTAGAAAAATCTAGAATGTCATTTATGATTGTTAGTAAGTTTTGTCCACAATCTCTAATGGTGTCGACATAGTCATGTTGTTCCGAAGAAAGGTTTGTATCCATCAACAAGCCGGTTATTCCAATCACTCCATTCATGGGCGTACGTATTTCATGAGACATATTTGCCAAAAAATTAGATTTGGTTTTAAGCGCTCTTTCCGCAACTTCTTTGGATTTACGAATTTCGAGGGTTCTGGCTCTCACTTGTTTTTCAAGCTGGCTATTAAATATCTCTAGATTCTCGTGCCGGGTTCCCACGAAATAGGCGAGTAGGCCCATCACGAACGGCACTGAATCAACAAGCCACAACAAATAGTTTTGGGACAAAAATTGAACTTCTGAAATATTAATACCCAGCTCTTTAGAGCGGACCCACATTGCCAGTAGAACAAGGAGACTTCCTGACAAAAAGCCTATGAGAGCATGCACGAATCGTTTTGAAGGTCGGAATTTAGAAAACATATCTACAATAGGTTTATCGGGAGGCTTTAATGAAAATGGGACTGGGCTTATAGCGAAATTTCAAGTCGGCGGGAATGAAATCTTACCGAGATAAAATAAGTGACCGAAATTGAGACACTCATTACTGAAACAAGCAATACTGCAGGAGTAAAAAGACTCACTTTTCCCACTGTATTAAAGGCAAAACGGCAAATGAGTTGCGAGGCTAGGGTACCCAAAAAAATTCCGACGGTGGTCGCGAGCAGACTCAAAGTGGCGCTCTGAAAAACATTAATTGCAATCACTTTTGCTTTACTTATTCCCAACAATTTTAAAATTCGCCACTCGCCCTGTCGGCGCCAGGCCTCTTGATAAGAAATAGCCAATAGTATTACAAAGCTTTGCACCATACACAACAGAGCCATAAAGTTAATGGCCCAAATCATTAGTCCCACGAGATCTCGAACTCGTGTTACGGTAGATTGCACATCGACGATTGAGATATTGGGAAAAACTTCGGTCAGTCTGTTTTGCACACTGGCCTTGTCTTCGGGCCTCAATGACCCCAAAGAAGCTAAATAAGTTTTTGGCATGGCATCTAGCGCACCAGGTTCAAACACAACAAAAAAGTTGGGTCTAAAACTAGACCAACGGACGGACCGCAGATTAACGATCTTTCCTGAAACAGACTCGCCTTGCACATCAAAATCTAGAAGGTCGCCGACGCCTAAATTGAGGCGTTCCGCAAAACGCACTTCGAGAGAAATTTGTGCCGGCCCACCGCTTTTGGAATTTGTAAAATCTTTTCCACTTACGATTTTTTCGTCTGCTGACAAATGAGACCTAAAACTTAAATTAAATCCGCGATTTCGAAAACGTTTTTCGGCCTCTTCTTCTCGAGTCGAAAATGTCTGGTCATCCGTCCATTTCTCAAACGATTTTCCATTGACGGATTCAAGTTTAGCGCGAACCATCGGCGAAGGTTCATCTAGCTGGTAGCCCATTTTACTGATACTTTCTTTAAGCTTTTCGATTTGATCGTCCTGAATATCAAACATAAAAAGATCAGGCAGCACTACCCCATCGGGCTGAATGATGTCTTTTTCGAGACTTATACGAATTTGCGGTACAAGTACTAACAAAAAACTGCCAATGCCCAATGAAATAAGACTGAGCAAGTTGGGCCGAAGGAGGCGGCTAATACTTCTTAATGTGTAACTGAGAGTAAAAGATCTCATGTTTTTTAGGCGTCCAAAGGATTTTAAAACCAGATAACCAAAAATCCAAAATACCACCACTGAAGCCGACAGCGAGGCCACAAAAATCGAGCCAACCTTAATCGAGTGGGACATGACTACGGAAAGCCCCCAAAAAACTAGCCCCAGCGCCAACAACACACCGGCAATCAATTTTTTTCCGCTTTGAGGAATGAGGTCACGATCGTCAAAAAGTCGCGAGGCATTCACGTTCTGCAACCGCAAAAGTGTTAAGACACAACTTGCGAGTATGGTGACTAAGCCAACCAATCCGGCAGTTAAAAAGCTCTTGTGGTCTAAGACCATTGGTACATTTAAAGGTAATATTTTTAGAACAAGCTTTTGAAAGTACGGAAAGATCAATAGTCCCAACAACCAAGTGGGAACCCAAGCAATCAAAACCAAAAAACACAAATAGAAAAAATAGATGCCGACTACCTTTAGCCGAGTCAGTCCGAGGCTAACTAGAATGGCAGTCTCCCGCACTTTGGACCACAGAAAGGCGCTGAAAATAAAATTGATGCCAACCCCCGTTAAAAATAATGCCACTAGCGTTACCAGCCCCAAATAATCGGCTACCATAGCTAAGCCCTGGCCGTATTCATTGGCAGCCTGAGTGTGGGATAGGATTCGGAGTGCGGGATCCTGAATTTTTTTATTGAGCACTTCGGTCAGCAACTCAATGTCAGTTTGAGGTGGTGTCTTGTAAAGGTGGTTATAGGTTAGCGTACTCCCCTTCTGAATAAGCTCCGACAAAAATATATTTTTAGTACTTAGATAAATTTTGGGGGCTAGAGTCATTCCTCGCCAACTATTTACAAAGTCGTTTTTGACAACTCCCGCCACTTCTAGATTCAGGTTTCCTAATTTTATGAAGTCACCAACCTTTACCTGAAGTTGCTCCAACAGCTCGGGATGTAACCAACACACATCACCGTCTAAATCGTCAGAATGCAAAATATCTAATTCACCGTAATAGGGAAAATCAGCGGGAATTGCTTTGACCTGAACTAAGCGTGAGCGCTGGCTGCTTTTGATCATCGAATACATTTCGATCACAAGATGGGAGGAGCTTTTCGCCGGCAAACTGTCCCTCACGATAGCTTGCTCTTCTCGAGTCAGTTCTCGCCTTCCGGCAATGACAAAATCTGCCGACAACATTTTTTGAGAGTGATTTTGAAGCGTGGTCTCAACGGCCCCACGAAACAGATCAAGCCCGACAAATGAAACCAATCCCAGTATCAACGTCCCGAGCATGACAAGCGATGTTCTGGGTTGGTTGACAATTTCTTTCCAGGCAAGCCTTAGAATTAACAAAGTCGGCCCTCATGCATTGAAAGCCTTCGATCACAGAGCTTAGATAACTCATCGTTATGAGTAACCAAAAGCATGGTGATTCCCTTGGCTCGGACAAGCTCAAATAATACACGCATTACTAGACTAGAGGTTTTGAAGTCTAAATTTCCGCTGGGCTCGTCTGCCAAAATAAATCTGGGCTCCATCACCATGGCGCGAGCAATGGCCACGCGCTGGCATTCTCCGCCGCTCAATTGATGCGGAAAATGGTCTTTTCGCTCGGTGAGTCCCACACTTTGCAGCGCCTGGCTTACTCGGTCTGATTTTTCCGATTCGCCCAAAATTTCGAGTGGTAGAGAAATGTTTTCTTCTGCAGTTAGGTGTGGAATTAAGTGAAACTGCTGAAACACAATTCCTAAATTTCGGCCTCTAAATTGAGTGAGCTTATCCTCTGAAAGGCTGTTTAACGGTGTGTCCAAAACCCAAATTCCCCCCTGATCCGGTCGATCAAGGCCTGAAATCAACGATAGCAAAGTCGTCTTGCCACTGCCACTTGGGCCAACGATCGATAAAATTTCGGGCTTATCTATCAGAAGATCTACTCCACGCAGAACTTCAATAAGGCGCTCACCCTGCACATAATTTTTTGAAACACCCTCTATCTTTAATATCAAAATAATTTCTCCAAATGCTGTAACAGATTTTTTGCAATTAGTGCATGACCCTTTTCATTGGGGTGAATGCCGTCTTCTTGGTTAAGTTCTTGCTCACCGCCGACGCCCTCAAGCAAAAAGGGCATGAGGGCAATTTTTTCTTCACGTGCAAGGATCTCAAACATTTTGGTGAACTCCTGAGCGTAATTTTTGCCATAGTTAGGAGGAACTTTCATTCCGGCCAATAAAATTTTGAGTCCCTTGGTTTTGGCAAGGCGCAGAGTTTCTTTTAAATTCTTTTTTGTCTCTGCCACTTTTAGCCCACGCAAGCCATCATTGGCACCTAAAGCTAAAACTAAAATGTCAGGATTTTCTTTAAAATGATATTTAAGTCTCTGCACGCCACTGGCAGTCGTGGCCCCGCCGATCCCCGCCATAAAAACTCGAATTTCGGTTTTTCCCTGTTTATGTAGCAGGCGCTCAAGCAATGCCGGAAAGGATTTTTCTTTTTCAACTCCATACCCCTCAGTGATAGAGTCGCCCAGAATCAATACTGTTTTTTTTGGGGGTTCGCTGTCGGCAGCGAGAGTACCCAAAGTCATTAGAAAAAAAACCAAAAGCTGCTTCAAATAGACTCCTATTTTTGGGATAGGGCCTATATTAAATTTAGAATTGTTACCGACACAAGCTTTTCTAAATTGTTGACTCGAAGATCCGGTATAGTCTGCTTAGTTGAAAAGCACTGATTCCGACGCGACTCAGTCGAGTCGCGCGGTGAATCAAGTTAATTTTGGGAAAAACTAAAAGTAATATCGCCCACCAACATTTCCACTAAGGTACACTACTCCCCCAGGAGAAAAAATATAGGTCGGAGCAACTTCGGCAAAAAGATCTACCGGAGTACGATTAGGCATCCACGAGAGACCAAGTGGAATACGGGCAAAATAATCGTTTTGCCGTTTGATAGCATCCTGAGTTCTGTTAAAACCCATTCCCAAACCCAAACCAGCATACGGCGTAGACTCACCTATAAACCGCGTACCAGCACCAAATGCGCCGATATAGTGTTTTAGATAAGATGCCTGAAGCCAGCCTTCTTTTTCCTCAGAAGCGCCACCCGAAAGGTCCCAACCACGGTCACTTTCGGTCCAATATTTCCCAGTGAGACTGGTTGTATCCCCCACCATTACGCCCAAACCTAGGTCACCATCTCTATCTGCCGGAGCAGCAAAACTGGTTGCAGTTAAAAAACTCAAAAATAGAATTAATAATTTCACGACATACCTCCCTTATGGTTAGTCGAGCATCATTAAGCATTTTGTATGCCAGGTAGACATCGGAGTCTCATTGCAGATGACAACTACCAGGGGAAACTCCCATCAAATTTAAGGGCCATTTGAGAGATCGGCGGTGCATTTCGCCTCGGTAACGGGACTGGGTTCTTTCTTTTATTAGTAGATAGGACTAACGCCCACTCTGCTTGTTAAATCGTCAATTCGCTCGCATTCAGCTCGCGCCCGTTGGGCTTGATT